>JAFQFR010000037.1 GCA_017398595.1 Clostridia bacterium | reverse complement strand
TTGTCATCAGCCACATGGCTGATTTTCAAGACGTTCTTCGGAAAGCGGAGGATGAGCGTGAACTCTTCTCCAGTATCGCTTGACAGCGTTGCGCCCTGCTTTGCGGCGAGAACAGAAAGATCATACAGTCCGCCTGCGAATTTGATTTCGTTCGTCGGTACTTTTCCGTCGTTTGTAAAGGTGCAGCAGATCTCCTCATCTGTCTCGGTAAGGGAGATCTCCATCCGTTTTGCCTCCGCGTGCTTTGCGGCGTTGGCGAGCGCTTCCTTGGCGGCAGAGAAAAACAAACCTCGCTGTTCGGCGTTAAGAGTTTCGGGCAGATCGCTCTTCCAAACGAGCCGGATCTTAAGTGCTTCGGCGAGTTTTTCGACGCCGCTCACCGCTTTCGGCTCGTTTGAACGATCCGCTTCCATACACAAAAGGAGAGCGTTTTGCTCCCAGAGCCTGAAGATCCGATCCATCGTCGCCGCGTCGCCTTTTTCCGCCGCCACGGTAGAGAGCATGAGTCGGTTCATTTCGTCGTGAATATTGACCTTCGCGCGTAGGATCTCCTGTTTGCGGACGGTATCGTCAATGCCGAGGTTGTATTCATTCAGCTCCGCTTTGAGCCGGGATAACGCTTCTTTATCCCTTTGAAGCGCCTCGGTTTTGGCGTATTCGGCGGTAACGTCCGAAGCGGTCAGTTCATGCAGGCGCTCGCCGTCAAGCAGGAGTTCGCGGCGGACAAACCGCCACCGGCGCCCCTCTAACGTCAGAATAGAGTCTCCAACAGCGTCATAGAACTGATTGCCATTTTGCAGAAGACTGCCCGTAGCGGCAATGCAAAGCCGGTTCATACAGACGTTGGAAAACAACACTCTTCCGTCATCGTCGAAACAGCAGACGCCGCAGGGTATCCAGTCCAGACAAAGCTTCACCGCGTCCGGCGTAACGCTCCGTTTACCGTACCGGATCACGGCGCTCAGATTTACGATAGCCGCCGGCGTAATGACTAAAAGAGCCAAAAGCAGTCCGATCCATGGGAATGCGCCCAGCTTCCGGCTGACGGCGGCAGCGGCGTCGGTATCGCCGAAAAGATGCATATCGAACAGCACCTGCCAAAGAAAATAACTGCATCCAAACGGAAGCAGAGCGAATGCGGCAAAGCGAAATCGCTTCAGTGCAACGGACCTTACGATGCTGAAAATACCGATCAGGCAGAGAGTAAGCGTCCACAGCGAGAAAAGAGATCTTGTCAATTCGGAAAGCTGAAAGAGAGCCGTCATACGCTTCGCCCCCTTTCCGGCAAGGTGAAGCTGATATACGTCACGTCGTCTTCACGGACGCACGCCGTTTCGACGCCGGCATTCGATAACACTTTGAGCTCCTCTTCGGAAAGCGAAGTCCGAAGGTTTTCCATCGTCAGTTTGCATACGGTGGTATTGTCAGACAGATTGATAAAGATACCGCTGATATAGGTAATATTGTCGGTCAGAAGCGACCCGAACGCCTCGAACACGGCAAGAGCCGCTTCGGCGCTTACCTTGCCTGACGCCGTGCTGTAAAGCTCGCCGGGTATGCCGGTGAAATTCAGATAGTGTAGCACTTCCGAAAAGGAAAGGGCGAGCTCACCCGTGTCTATCGTTTTATTCTCGTAAGACAGAAGCATCAGATTTGCAAAACGCTTGATATAAGAAGCAAAAAGCGTTATTCGTTTGCGGTATTCTTCTTTTACCGCCATCTCTTTCGATAAGCGCGCCTCTTTTGCCAGACCGGAAATCGTCTGTGACTGTCTGCGGGTGAGTTTTGCGATCTCATCGTAAACGGCGGTTCGCTGTTCGATCTTTGACCGTTTTTCTTTTAATTCGTTTTGCAGACGGATAAGTTCTGTTTCTTCCGCAAGTTTTTCCTTTGCTTCTGTCAGTTCCTCGTTCAAACGATCAAGATCGGACAGATCATCCTGCCAGAAGCCGAATCCTCCCGGCGACTCCATTTTGTGCAAAACGGTATGCTCGCCGATCCTCGCGCCGTCCGGGGACGCGAACTGCTCCGCCGTCAAAGGAACGGTCATACGGGACGAATATACCGGAGTACCATTACGACCCGTGATCTGCGCGGCAATGGAAAATGTCTCAAACAGCTTCCCGTATCTCATATTGGTCGGGATCAGACCAAGCTGTATGCAGCATTCAAGCACCCCCGCCACCATAAAAAACAGCGTTTCGGGAAACTCGACGAGATTCGTGCCGTTTATCTGCGGCATTTTTCTGGTCATCAAAAGCACGCTCATAGCGATGCCAACGGAAAAAGGGATCACTATCAGCCAGGCGTACTTTTTTGCGTTTTCCACGCGGCATTTTACGACCAGAACGAGGATCGCCGCCAAATAAAGACCGTACTGCCACGCCGTGACGACATAAAATAACGGGGAGTGTGAGTACTCGACGTTCCAGTTTTCAAAGCCGGGGTTGAAACGGAAAACAAACCCGTGCAGATCGTTTGTCAAAACGGTAAGGATCATCAGGACGGTAACCGCTCCGACCCAGTACCATCTTTTCGGAATTCGTGAATCGACGCCCAGAGAGATCAGCAGCGATATATAGAAGAAAAACAGCGGGAGCAGCAGCATCGGCGCGTAATAGAGATACCACGAGAGACGCGCGAGGACGTCGACCCCTGCAAAAACGCTGTATTTAATTCCGCGAAGCAACAGCAGGAGAAACGCCATCCACGAAAGTGATTTCATCATGAACGGCAAACCGCCGGAGCCGGACACGCGGTATAAATAGTACCGGATCAGACAGGCGGAAAGGATAAGAAGATAAATCGTGGAAACGTTGCGCGTGGGAAAAGCGTCGGGAATGATATTCGCACAGGGAATGATATTGATCGCAAGCAGCAAAAAATAAAGTGCCAGCCGTCCAAGCGTCTTTTTGACCACGTTCATTTTCGCTATCCTCCTTTCCGTGACAGTGATACAGACTAATTGAAGAGACTATCAGCCATTGAGCAGCACTT
>JAFQFR010000004.1 GCA_017398595.1 Clostridia bacterium | reverse complement strand
GGGTTTTGCCCGCGCCGCTGCCGCCGACCACAAGCACGTTGAGGTTACGCCTGTGCTTGCGCCCATCCAGCCCGATCTTCACATGGTTCGTGAGAAGTATGTTCTGATCGGTACGCTTATCAGCGTACTTGTGATTGACTTGCTGCCTGTATTCCTGCACAGTCATTGTCAAGGCACAGGCAGACGGATTCGATCTGTTGGTGCATCGATAGATAATGCTCCAACGCAAGCGGGAGCGTATTCCCGCGCGGAGTGTTCGCGCCGGCGATCGACAGGTAATTGTCCGGCGCATTGTCCCGCAGTACATACAAAGAAAGTGCGTCGATTGCGCTCTCTGTGATGTACAGTTTGGTGGATTCGGTAGGAGGAAGCGAAAACGAATATCGCTTGTCGCTTCCGGCCACCTCTTGGAGAAAGGAACGGTTTGGATCGGAACTGCGCAGCATGGCGTAGCGGGGCGAGCGGGTTTCATCAAAGCCGACAAAGCAACAGTTGTGATGGACATCTTCGAACAGCGTGTCAAAGGCAATACACATTTCAATTACCTCGCGGTCGATGCCGCGCATTTGTAGGTATTGCAGGACACGGTCGTTGTTGGAGTTGCGCTCCGGCAGCACGAACGGTTTGTGTGACGGCACATAAAAAGAGGGAACCGATTTTTCGATTCCCTCCATGGCATTGATCTTCTGCACCGCTTCTACCAGCGGAATGCCTTCGACCTCGATCAGATAATCGAGCGCCGATCTGCCGCCGATGCCTCGGCTCCACCAGTACCATTTTCCATTGGAGATCTTGAGACTGTCATGGGAACGCAGGCAGTACACACCGTTTCGCAGTTCTACAAGCTCCTGCGGCTGCGCTGCCTGAAGATAGGTCAGAAGATCGCACTGCCGCGCCTGTTTCAACTCATCGGGAGAGACATACTTTGGACTCATCGTTCCGGTTCCTCCCGACGCTTTGTTTGCTCCGGCTGATCCTCGTCAATCTCACCGTCAACCGTTTCGTTCTCGCGCTTATCCATGTTCAGCATGGCGTCAAGTTCTGCAAGCCGCGCTGACTTCGCTGCCAGTTCTTCCTCTTGCGGGAACGGACGGTCGATTTCCTCTTTCGCGTTGTCCATCTGTTTTTTCAGTTCGGCAAGCTGGGCTTCTTCGCGCTCTTTCTTGTGTGGAAGAGAATTCAGGGCGTTGTCCATACGCTGGATGTTGCCGAACACATCTTCGCCGAGTTCGACCGCATGGGAGAGCGTTCCCATCATCGAAACCTTGAACGATCTGTCCACCGGATTGTAGGACAGCATGAGGTCGAATCCCTTATAGCTGCCCGCATGGGTCGGTTCGGGAGAGGTCTTTGCCTTGCACGCCTGGAGCAATGCCATGCCTGCTTCTTTCTTTTCTTCATATCGGATGCCCCGAACGGTCATGCCTGGGAATTCGTCGGACTTGTTCTGCTCATAGCGAGCTATGTCCGCATCGTATCCGGTGATTCGTTCTTCGAGCATCTTTACGTCACGCGGATATTGCTTCAGGAGGCGATCCTCCAAAGAGTATTTCTGTGACAGGAAGTTCGCTTTGACAAGCTTCAGCCGTGAGACGGATACTTCGAGATCCATCTTCTCCTTGATGTATGGATTTCCCGTCGCCAACGCCTTGACTTCGGCATACGACAGCGCGGTTTCATCTACATCTTCGCAGGATCGGACAGGGCTTTTCGAAGTCATGACCTGCCCTATGAACTTCTGTTTGTTCTCGATCGTCTGCCACATGTAGCTGTCGAACGTGTTTTCCGTAACATACCGATAGATCTGCACGGTCGGGTTCTCGTTGCCTTGCCGCAATATCCTACCTTCGCGCTGTTCGATGTCACTTGGCCTCCAGGGAATATCCAGGTGATGTTCCGCAATCAGGAGCTTTTGTACATTAGTGCCGGCACCCATTTTAGCGGTGCTGCCAAGCAGGATTCGCACTTTCCCGGTACGCACATTCCCGAACAGCTCCGCCTTTCGGGTTTCGGTGTTGGCGTCGTGGATATAGGCGATCTCGCTTTCGGGTACGCCGCGCTCGATCAGTTTTTGCTTCACATCGTCGTAGACATTGAACTTGCCGTCATCGTGAGGCGTAGAGAGATCACAGAACACAAGCTGCGTGGATCGCTGCTGCTTCGATTCGTCCCAAATACGGTAGATATTCTCGACACAGGCGTTGACCTTACTGCTCGGATCGTCGGGCAGCATGGAATCCTGCAATCGCTGATCAAGCGCGAGCTTTCTGCCATCGTTGGTGATCTTGAGCATGTTATCGACAGAGGAATCGACCATGCCGTTCCGTACCCGTTCGGCACGGTCGGCAAAGGACTTGACCATATCCTTTTGGAACTCGGATGGCTTGATCACCTCGTTGTGGTACTGCACCTCCGGTACGGGGAGCTTGAGCATATCGCCGGTCTGCACATCCGCGATCTCACGGAACATATTGATCAGTTCCGGAAGATTGTAGAATTTGGCAAACCGCGTCTTGGCTCGATACCCGGTACCTTCCGGCGCAAGCTCAATCGTAGTTACGGTTTCGCCGAATGTACTCGCCCAGGAGTCGAAGTGCTGCAATCCGTTCTTCTGCAGTGTACCGTACTGGAGGTAACGCTGCATCGTGTACATCTCGGTCATGCTGTTGCTGATCGGGGTTCCGGTCGCAAACACAATGCCTTTTCCACCGGTTACTTCGTCAAGGTATCGACACTTCATGTAGAGGTCGGCGCTCTTTTGCGCTTCGTTCTGTGCGATACCGGCGACGTTCCGCATCTTGGTGTACAAGAAGGCGTTTTTGTAGTAGTGCGCCTCATCGATAAACAGCCGATCGACGCCGAGTTCTTCAAACGTGATCACATCGTCCTTGCGGCTTTGATCGTTCAGCTTTTTGAGCTTCGCTTCCAGCCCGCGCTTTGTTTTCTCCAATTGTTTGATCGTGAACCGTTCGGCATAGTCGTTCTTGGCTTCCTGAATGCCTTCGACGATTTCGTCGATCTCCGCCTGCAATACACGCTGCTGACGTTCAAGGGAGATCGGGATCTTCTCGAACTGGCTGTGCCCGATGATGATTGCATCATAGTC
>JAFQFR010000036.1 GCA_017398595.1 Clostridia bacterium | reverse complement strand
TGTCCGTTTTACTACGGTTCATGCGGACAGTCGAGGACGCCTGTCCCTACAATGTTTACGATCCTTATATTTAATTTCATCTATAAACACTTGAAATCGACAGGCATTTTTGGTATTATATAAGTTAGGATATTTTGCCCTTTGGGGCATGACGATAAAAAGAAGGAGCCGAAACATGGCGGAAAAGAAAACACAGACGAAAAACAGCCGCAGCGGAACGTCGAAAACGACGGCGAAAGCATCCGCAAAGGCGACCAATACAACGAATAAAACCGGCAAAAAGAGCGCGGCGCAGAAAAAAGAACAGCCGCAGGCGGTGCAGACCGCGATGCCGATCCGCGTCAAGCGGGATGAAAACTCGATCTTGCATCGTTTTCTCCCGTACCTGTTTGTAGTATGCGCAGTTTTGCTCGGCGTATGCTTTATTTTCCATGACGGCGCGGTCGGCAAGTGGATCTACAACGTATTTTTCGGACTGTTCGGCCTTGTCAGCGTGCTGCTGCCGTTCCTGCTCGGCTACTTTGCCGCGTTCTGGCGCAGATGGGTGGCGGACGATCAGCATGTTTTAAAGTGTATTTTCGCCGCGATCTGTATCGTGTTCGGCGGCGCGCTGGTGCAGATCATTCTGATCGCGACGGCGGGCAGCAATGCGTCCGATTTTCTCGCATTTAAAACACTGTTTGCCAACGGATTGCAATTTGTCGGCGGCGGCGTCATCGGCGGTGCAGTCGGCATTCTGATCTACAAAGCATTTGCCGCGGCGGCAGGTATCATCCTGACGGGCGCGGTGGTGTTGATCTTCGGTTTCTTCCTCTTCGGCATCACGCCGCGCGATATTTGGATCAACATTAAGTATTCGGTCAAGATGCATCACGAGCGCCGTCTCGCCGCCGAAGCAAAGGCGAAGAGCGAGCGCGAGTTTGCGTATGAGAGCTACGAGGAGAGCGACGGCACAGCCGTGCCGCCCGAGCTGCAGGAGCCCTTTGACAGCCGCAAGCCCTTTGAGACCGCGGTGCCGAAGGCGGATTTTGACATGAACTTCTCGGACGGCGAATTTGCCACCGTGGAGCGTCCCGCGGCGCCTACACCTGCGGATCCTGCGCCTGTTGCGCCCGATCCCGCGCCCTTTGAGATCATCGAAGAGCCCGAAGAGGAGCCCGAGCGCGGCGGTGAGCGCATTGATCTTGCGCAAGTCGAAGCAAAACCCGAGGAAAAGAAATCGGTATACAATCAGTACGGCGAGATCGACCTCGGTGCGATCTTTACCGAAACGCCCGCTGCCGAAACGGAGCCCATGGAGTATGACGAATACGACGAGCCCGAGGACGACGGCGAGCGCGGCGGCGTAGACATCGGCGACGCGCTTTCGAGTACGGCGGCGGACACGCTGACCGTGACCACCGAGGAAGTGGAGACGATCACGCCGCCCCCCGCACCCCAAAAACCCGCGGCGCCTGCCTACCGTTTCCCGCCGATCACGCTGCTTGCAGAACCCGAGAAAAAGAAAAACGAGGACGTCGGCGCGGAGCTGCGTCAGAACGCGCAAAAGCTGGTCGAGACGCTCAAATCTTTCCACGTCAATGTCTCGGTCTCGAGCGTTTCCCGCGGTCCCACGATCACCCGCTACGAGCTGATCCCCGAGGCGGGCACGCGCGTGCGCTCGATCGCAAACCTCGTGGACGATATTTCGCTTTCGCTTGCCACCTCGGGTATCCGTATCGAGGCGCCCATCCCCGGCAAGGCGGCAGTCGGCATCGAGGTGCCAAACCGCACAGTCTCCACCGTTACCCTGCGCGAGCTGATCGAGAACAAGGCGTTCACCGAGGCGAAGAGCAAGCTGACCGTATGCCTCGGCAAGGACGTCGGCGGCGCGCCGATCGTCTTTGACATTGCCAAGATGCCCCATCTGCTGATCGCGGGTGCTACGGGTATGGGTAAGTCGGTCTGCATCAACTCGATCATCACCAGTATTCTGTATAAAGCCACCCCCGATGAGGTAAAGCTCATTCTGATCGACCCGAAAAAGGTCGAGTTCAATATTTACAACGGCATCCCGCATCTGCAGATCCCTGTGGTCAGCGAGCCGAAAAAGGCGGCGGGCGCACTGCACTGGGCAGTGACCGAGATGGAGCGCCGCTATGAGCTGATCGAAGAAGTCGGCGCGCGTAAGATCGAGCCGTACAACGAGATCGCAAGAGAACGCGGCATGGAAGTTCTGCCGTACACGGTTATCATCATCGACGAGCTTGCAGACCTCATGATGACCGCGCCCGACGCGGTCGAGGATTCGATCTGCCGTCTGGCGCAGAAGGCGCGTGCCGCCGGTATGCACATCATCATCGGTACGCAGCGTCCGTCTGTCGATGTCATTACCGGTCTGATCAAGGCAAACATCCCTTCGCGTATCGCGTTCACGGTCGCTTCGCAGGTGGACTCGCGTACCATCATTGATATTGCGGGCGCCGAAAAGCTGATCGGCCGCGGCGATATGCTCTATTATCCCGTCGGCTTGTCCAAACCCATGCGTGCGCAGGGGGCGTTCGTCAGTGAGGACGAGGTCGAAAAGATTACCGGATTCGTCAAGCAGAATGTGGACGAGACCGAGTACGACAGCGACATCCTCGAGAGCATCGAGCGCGAGGCACAGGCGATCGGACAGAGCGGCAAGAAGGGCGGCGGCGACGCGATGGCGGACGACGGCGCGGGCGATGCCAAGCTGCGTGACGCGCTCGAGATCGCGACCGATCTCGGCAAGATCTCGACTTCGCTCTTGCAGCGCAAGCTCTCGATCGGTTACGGCAGAGCCGCAAAGATCATTGATATTATGGAAGCGCGCGGCTTTGTCAGCGCACCCGACGGGCAGAAGCCCCGCGAGGTGCTGATCACCAAGACGCAGTTCAGAGAAATGGTCGTAAACAACGACGAAAGGATAAACTAATGGCTATTCTGATCTCGATTGACGGGCTGGACGGCAGCGGCAAGGGCACGCAGAGCGAGCTGCTTGCCGAGCGCCTTCGCACTGCGGGCAAGCGCGTGCAGGTCGTCAGCTTTCCCATGTACGGAAATGAATCCTGCTTCGCCGTGGAAAAATATCTCGGCGGGGGACTTGGCGGCAAGCCGTCCGACACCAACGCCTACGCCGCGTCTACCTTTTTCGCGGTAGACCGCTACATCAGCTACCGAACGACCTGGGGCAAGGACGTGGACGCATGCGACTATGTCATTTTCAACCGCTATGTCAGCGCCAACGCCGTGCATCAGCTTTCCAAGCTGCCGCGCGAGCAGTGGGAGGACTTTCTCGGCTGGCTGTGGGACTACGAGTTTGACAAGCTCGGACTGCCGAAACCCAGTGCGACGCTCTATCTGCTCCTGCCGCCCGAGGTCTCGATGGGGCTTGTAGACAAGCGCGGCGAGAAAAAGGACATTCACGAGCAGGACGGCGAGTATATGCGCCGCTGCTACGAGGCGGGCAGATATGCCGCCGAGCGGCTCGGCTTTACCGTGGTGGACTGCTGTGCAGGCGGCGCACTGCGCTCGCGCGAGGACATCTCGGACGAAATTTACGGCATCGTATGTGCGCTGTGACCGAGGTCAAAACCATCGGCAGAGATCTCGATGCCGACAAGGCGTTCGCGTTGCACAACGCCTGCTTCGGCGACCACCGCATATGGTTTGATGCGTTTCTCCGCGCGGCAGAGGGGCAGCAGTACCTCGCGTACGGGGATTACCTCGGTGGACTGTTTTTGCTCGACGTAAGTTTTGGCACATACCGCGGCAAATATGTGTACGCCCTCGGCGCGCATCCCGACCATCGCGGCAAAGGCATTGCGCGAGAGCTGCTGGATGTGGCAAAGAAGCTGTCAAGCGACTTCACGCTGATCTGTGCCGCGGATGCGAAACTTGCCGCGACCTATGCAAAATACGGCTTTGACCGTTTTGTCGGCGGCACGGTACCGGTGGGTGCGATGCGTGGTGCGCAGATGGACACCTCCGCGTATCAAACGCCGTGTACCTATGCGGATGCAGTCCGTTGCGGCGGAATGTTCTTAAACGAAACGCTGTTCGCGTTTGCGCTTCGCGAGTGCGGTGCTAAGCTGTATACCGATGGCGAACATGTGATCGCTAAGGCAAAAGATGGCGTGTACGCGATCTACGGCATGTTGCCGGATACGTTTTGCGCCAAAAAAGCGCAGATGCATTTAAAAACCGAAATGGATACAGGCACTATCTTTGCTGATCTGATATTGGAAGCGGAATGATTTGCGCCGATGGCGCATGATTTGGCGGCAACGCCGCCATGATTTCTCGCGGATGCTCCATGATTTGCATTGCGATCCCTTATGCGCCGCAGCGCAAATCATGGCGAAGTTAAATCATGAGCACGCAGTGCTCAAATCATGCAATCCGCAGGATCGCAATGCATTGTTTAGCGGCAAAGCCGCTAAATCACATAGAAAGGGGCAATACTAATGATATATTTCTTTTTAGCAGACGGATTTGAGGAGATCGAGGCGCTGTGCCCAGTGGATCTCTGCCGCAGAGCGGGTCTCGAGGTAAAGACCGTCAGCATCACCGAAAACAAGGAAGTTACCGGTTCGCACGGCATCACCGTGCTTGCCGATCTGACCGCAAAAGACGCGCTCGGCGCGTTTGACATGATCGTGCTGCCCGGCGGCATGCCCGGCACGAAGCATCTTGACGCTTCGCCCGTGGTCGAAAACGCCCTCGCCGAGGCGGTACAAAATGACAAGTACATCGCGGCGATCTGCGCCGCGCCCATGGTGCTCGGCAAGCGCGGTCTGCTCCGCGGTAAAGAAGCGATCTCGTTCCCCGGCTTTGAGCAGTATCTCGAGGGCGCGACCGTTTCCGAAAAACGCGTTGTGCTCGACGGCAAGATTCTGACCGGCGCGGGCATGGGCGTTTCGCACGACTTCGGCCTTGCGATCGTGGAGATCTTCTGCGGCAAGGAGACTGCCGACAAGCTCGGCAGCGCTATCCTCTATAAATGAGCATCGAAAAGGCGGAGCTGCGTGCGCGTGCGCGCACTTTGCGCAGTGCCATGCCCCAAGAGGCGCGTGCCGCTGCTTCGGCAGGGATCTGCGAAACGATCCTTCTGTCGCCGCTGTTTGCCGACTGCCGCACGCTGCTTTGCTATGCGCCGCTCGGCAGTGAGGTGGATGTGCTCCCCGTGGCGCAAGCCGCACTGGAGCAGGGAAAAGCCGTCGGCTTTCCTATCTGCCACGGCGACGAAATGGAGTTTTACGCCGTGTCGTCGCTCTCGGAACTGTGCAAAGCCGATCGCTTCGGCATCCGCATTCCCGCCGCCGAGCACCGCCGCATCACGCCCGACGGCGATACGCTGATGCTGTTGCCGGGGCTTGCGTTTGACGGCGCGGGCAACCGCATCGGCTACGGCAAGGGGTATTATGACCGCTATCTGCACCGCGCGCCCGTACCCCCGATCACGCTCGGCGTGACCTATGCGGCGACATTGCTCGGACATATCCCCGCCGAAGCCACCGACATCCCCGCCGCTTACCTTGTAACCGAAAAAGAGTTCATAAGGATCTGACCCATGAAACTGAAACCGTATACCACCGCGCCGTTTTTGGCGGCGCTCGTTTATCTGCTGACGCTGTGCGCCGAGCGGATGATCGCGTCACTCGATATGGATGTGAACGCGTATCTGCTGACTGCGGGCGCGATCCAGCTCGGCACCTATCTTTTGCCGCTGCTCCTGTACGGGCTTCTGTTCGGCGGCATATCGCCGCGGCGCATGCGCCTTTCGCTGCCGACCGCGACCAGCGTGCCTTCGCAGCTTTTGCTTGCGGTGATCCTGCTCGGCGGCAGTGCCACGATCACCATGCTTTCACAGCGTCTCGGCATTACGCAGCCTGTCGAGTCTTCGGTCACCGATTCGGGTGCGCCGACGGTGCTGGTGCTGCTGGTATTTGCCGTGCTGCCCGCTATTTGCGAGGAGCTCGTCTTCCGCGGGGTGATCATGAGTGCGTTTGAGCCATGCGGCACGACGCCCGCGATCATCGGCACGTCGCTGCTCTTTGCCTTTGCGCATATGCGCTTTGAAAATCTGCCGCTCTACTTTTTCTCCTCGGTGGTACTTTGCTTTACCGCCTACATCAGCCGCTCGCTGTTTGCCGCAATGGCGGTGCACGCCTTTTACAATATTGCGTCGCTGTACCTTGGCGGATACCTCAGTGGCATTGCCGCGCATCTCGAGAGCTTTTCGCTGCTCTTTATCGTGATGCTGTTTGTACTGTGGGTTTTGGTACTGATCGCGCTGTCCGAGGGAGAGCGCGTGTACCGCATCTACGCCGAGCGCAATCTCGACAGCGGCTACACACCGAAAAAACTCACCCGTGCACAGCGCCTGAAAGGCGGCGTGTCGGTATGCTTTTCCATGCCGTTTCTGCTCTGCGCACTGATCTATATTGCCGTCGTGGTACTGTCACTGCAGGATATTGCGTGAGTGAAGAGTGAATAAGTGATTTG
Organism: Clostridia bacterium; assembly: GCA_017398595.1. Classification (GTDB taxonomy): domain Bacteria; phylum Bacillota; class Clostridia; order Oscillospirales; family CAG-272; genus UMGS902. The sequence continues at coordinate 2,655 of JAFQFR010000036.1, read as the reverse complement.
GTTTTTCACGGTAAAACCAAATCGGAAAGGACCTACAAGGGATGGACGAAAACAAGAATAAACGCCCGCGTCCGCGCCGCAGCGTGGAGCAGATCGGATCGAAAAATACCGATGCTGCGGCGCAGCCGAAAGCTGCCGAACAGCCGAAAGTTGCTTCACAGCCCAAAGATGCTGAACAGCCGAAAGCTGTCGAACCGCCCAAAGCTGTCGAACCGCAAAAGGTTGCACAGCAGCCAAAGCCTGTTGCGGCACCAAAGCCTGCCGCAGAGCCAAAGCCTGCCGCAGAGCCAAAGCCTGTTGCGGCACCAAAGCCTGCCGCAGAGCCAAAGCCTGTTGCGGCACCAAAGCCTGCCGCAGAGCCAAAGCCTGCCGCAGAGCCAAAGCCTGTTGCGGCACCAAAGCCTGCCGCAGAGCCAAAGCCTGCCGCAGAGCCAAAGCCTGCCGCACAGGCGAAACCTGCCGCAGAGTCAAAGCCCGCAACGCAGCCAAAACCTACGGCACAGCCGAAACCTGCGGCACAGACCAAACCTACCGCACAGCCGAAACCTGCGGCACAACCCAAGCCTACGCCGAAACCGACGCCCGCGCCGATCGCGGAGGAGTCCGAAAATGAAAAGACCCGTCTGACGGCGGCGCAGACCAAGGCGGATCTGAAAACGCCCGTGCGCCAGCCGCTGGAAGTGGAAGAAGAGGAGACCTCGTCGGGTACGCTCGGCGGTGTGTTCAAGGCGATCATCTACATGACCGTGGTACTGGTCGTGTCGATCGTACTTGCCTACGGGATCATCATGGTGGCAAACGATGTGTTTGCCTTTGTAAAGTCGGATGAGGCAATTGAGGTGGTCGTGCCCGAGAATGCGACCGTGGAAGATATTGCCGATATTCTCAGTGAGGCGGGCGTGATCAGCTATCCGAGCCTGTTCAAGCTGTATGCCGGCTTTCAGGATGTGACCGGCGTGGACGATGAGGGCAACAGCATCTTTATCCCCGGCACATACACCATTTCGCCGATGAATAACTACATGAAGCTGCTTTTGGCATTCCAGAAGCAGTACACGCGTGATGTGGTCTGGGTCACGTTCCCCGAGGGTTCGACCGTCGAGGATATTATCACCATTCTCACCGAGGATTACGGCATTTCCACCTGTGCGGATCTTGTGCGCGCGATCAACGAATATGACTACGGCATGGACTTCATCGACGAGATCGACATGTCAAACGGACGCTATTACCGTCTCGAGGGCTATCTTTTCCCCGACACCTATCAGTTCTACACCGATTCGAGCGCCGAGACCGTGATCTACAAGATGCTGGTCAACTTTCAGAAAAAGCTCTCGTATATCGGCGACGACTACTGCAAGGAGCGTCTCGAGGAGCTGGGCATGACGCTGGACGAGGTCGTTACGCTCGCATCCATCATTGAAAAAGAGGTCAAGTATGCGATCGATTACGATCAGGTCTCCTCGGTCTTCCACAACCGACTGAACGACCCCGCAAACTACCCGAAGCTCGAAAGTGATGCGACCACCGTGTATGCGATCCTGATGGACACGGGTGAGCGCCCCGAAACGCTCGGCGCCGAGGAGCTCGCCTATGATAATCCCTACAACACGCGCTATGCACAAGGTATGCCGCCCGGTGCCATCAGCAATCCCGGGTATGAGGCGCTTTACTGTGCATTCTATCCCGCAAATACCAAGTACTACTATTTTGTTGCGGACGTAAGCGGCTACAACCTGTATGCAAAGAACCTTGCAGGGCATAATGCCAATGTTGCTTCCGTCAGAAAAGAGGCTGCAAATTGATCATCCAACCCAATGAAACTACCGTTGCATACCGCTGTCCCGAATGCGGCAGCGGCGTCAAAAGCATCGTCGGTATTTTCGGACTGTCCGCTCCCATGCTGCGGCTCAAATGCCCCTGCGGCGGCAGTTCCATGACCATCAAAAAGACCAATGACGACAAGATCCGTCTGAGCGTCCCCTGCCTTGTATGCCGCCGCGATCACGATTATGTCATCAGCAAGGATCTGTTCTTCAAAAATGAGCTCTTTGAGCTGCACTGCTCGCTTTCGGGCTTTTCACTCTGCTTTATCGGCGGCGGTGAGGCTGTTTCCGAGGCGCTGACCAAGGCGGACGAGGAGCTTGCCAAGGTGCTCCAAGAAGCGGGTGCCGAAAATCTGGACATCTTCAAGGAGCAATCCGAACCTGCCGAGGAACTTCCCGCGGCGCAGGTGTATGACATCGTGCGCTTTATCGTCAAGGAGCTCGAAGCGGAAAACGCCATCCGCTGTAACTGCAGTGAGGGTGACTACGACATTGAGATGTTCGACGACAGCGTGTGCGTTTACTGCAAAAACTGCGGTGCAAGGCAGTATATATCCACCGCATCCCTCGCCGAAGCACAGGCATTCCTCGAAATCGATGAATTGAAACTGAAATAAAAGTAAAAAAAGAGGTTCGCGTAATGATGAGGTTCCGTAACGAAGGTTTTGAAAACAAGTGGTAAAGACAATCGGTACGGTATATTGCAGAAAAATCTAAAAATTATATTTGGAGGAAACTGCAATGAAATCATTATTTGAACAAATGGGTGGCACTTATCGTGAGGAAAACGGTTATCTCATTCCCAATCTAACCTTACCCGATGAAGAAC
>JAFQFR010000035.1 GCA_017398595.1 Clostridia bacterium | reverse complement strand
GCAGCAGGAGCTTACCGAGAAGATCGAAAGGCTGTCTGCTGAGCTTGAATCTGAAAAGCAAACAACTGTCGATGCGGAAACTTGGATTTCTCTTATCAAGCAGTATGCCAATCCCACCGAACTGACAGCGGAGCTTCTAAATACGCTGATTGAGAAGATCGTCATTCACGAAGCAACCACCGTGGACGGTATGCGTGAGCAGGATATTGACATCTACTACCGCTTCATCGGCAAAATTGAGTAAAAACAACGATATGGGTGCCTATGCAAGTAGGCATAGGCACTCATACATAACCAATATCTTTAAGTGCGGGAAACGGGCGACTGCCTGCCCGACTGCTTTAATCTCAAAGCCCTGGGCGAGCTGTACGGCATATCTCTCGACATTTTGCTGGAGACAGAAGCGCCGGACAATATTGACACCGTAGCTGCAAAAATCGAGCAGATCGCAGACGAATTCATTTGGACAAAAGCCAAGCGCGATGCAGCCAACGCACACCGCGATCTCATGGGAGATCTCTGGGAAATGTGGAAAGGCATTTATTTTATTGAAATCGGCAACAAAGAGCAGCAGGAAATCGCCAAGAAAAACGCAAACCTGCGCATCTGTAGTCCATACGGTCTGAAAATTTGGGATGATGACGGCGTTACCTGCGTTGTACAGTCGGCACTGCGCGAAAAGATGGGCGCGATCGATGACAGTACGCTCGACCTTCTGCAAGTGCTGTGCTCCAAAGACGGGCTTGCGATCGTCACCGCGCTGGATACCACTAAGCTGACGCCCAAGCAAACCTTGGTCGAAACATGCGGCGTGGAACTGCATCGGTTGAACGAGCTTTTGCTGCGGATGATGGAAGAACAGATCATCGAATTCATCACCCCTGACAAAGGTACATCCGGATACAAGCTCTGCGGGCACTTCGGCATATCCGCCTATATGGTCATGGCAGCCGCCTATATCCTTTCCAAAAAGAGACACTACAGCGTTAGCGAATATATCGAATATAATTGCTAAACTCAAAAACGCACCCTCGCGGGTGCGTTTTCTATCACATTTCTTTCCGTTTTTGCCGTCGGACGCGGTTGATATGCCGCTCGAAATCTCCGTTTGCGATCAGTTCTGCCAAAACAAACTGTATGTAGGTGGGAACGGTGCAGGAGTAAAAGCCGAGCTTTTCCTCGAACAGAGCCGCCAAATGCTCGGGCAGGACCATATACCCCACGCGAAGCGACGGCGAGACCGTTTTGGAAAAGGTGTTCATGTAGATAATATTATCCGATGCGGCATGCGAAAACAAGGTCTCCTCCGGCTTTTTGGAGATAGAAAATTCGGATTCAAAATCGTCTTCGATAATATAGCGGTCGGCGTTGTTTGCCCAGCGCAGATATTCATGCCGCTTGGAAGCGGTGGCGGTGACGCCGCTCGGGAAACTGCGGTACGGCGAGATGTGCAGAACGTCCGCGCTGGTTGCCCACAACGATGCGCTGTCGATGCCGTCACTGCCCAGCGGCAGCTTTACATACGAAACATCGGATGCGCGGTACACCTGCTCGATCTTTTTATACGACGGCGACTCAATGGCATAGATCCGATCCCGCCCGAGCAGTTCCACAATCAGGCTGTAGAGATATTCCGAGCCCGAACCGATGATGATCTGCGCATTTTGGGTGGTGATGCCGCGGCTTCTGGCGAGATACTGTCGGATGGCGTCGCGCAGCTCCACACAGCCGACGTTCGGCGATCTCTCCAAAATATTCTCGCCGAAGTTGCTGATCACACTGCGCATCGTTTTGGCAAGGACCGAAAACGGGAATTGCGCCGCAGTGTCGGTATGACGGCTCACGGGAATGATTGCAGCGGCTTTGCCGTTTGCCGCCGATACAAAGCCGTCGTCCGTGCGGAAGATCACAAAATACCCGCTGCGCTCTCTGGCTTCGATGTACCCCTCGTCGCAGAGAAGCGCGTAGGCGTGCTCCACGGTGATCGTGCTGATGCCTGTCTCGTCCGCGATGGTTCGCTTGGACGGGAGCTTACTGCCCCGCGGATAGATCCCCTGCACAATATCCTCCCGCACCTGCGTATAAAGTTGTAAATACGCGGGGACGTCCGCTTCTTTTTGAATGCTGTATTTCATCTGGATATATAAAATTCTCCTGTTTTGGTTATTGTTGTATTATCAGATTTAGTATATACTAATCTCACAATTCAGTCAATAGGAGAAAAGACAATGCAAACCAAAAACAATGCAACAACAAGAACAACCGTATGGCTGTGTACCACGGCACTCTTCATGGCGCTGAATATAGCGATGAGCTCGTTCGGCGTTCCCGTGCCGGGCGGACATCTGTACATGAATGATATTATCATCTGTGCGGCGGCAATCCTGCTCGATCCGCTGGCGGCATTTATGGTCGGCGGCGTGGGCGCATTCCTCGGCGACCTGTTCTTTTATCCGGTGCCGATGTTCGTATCGTTGGTAACGCACGGACTGCAGGCGGTGGTGATCTCGGTATTCTCGCACTACGTGTTGAAAAAGCATCCCGTGCTGGCTTCGGGAATCGGTGTTACGATTGGTGCGATCATCATGATCGTTGGCTATTCCCTCGGCAGAGCCTTCATTTACAGCACGCCGGAATACGCCGTTCTCAAACTGCCGTACCAGATCTTGCAGGCAGTGGTCGGTGCCGTCGTCGGTATGCTGCTGTGCTGGAAATGCGGACTGCATAAGCTGTACAACGGCAAATTGATGAAAAAGCATTAAATCTGCAAACGCAAAAAACGCACCCTCACGGGTGCGTTTTTTTGATTTTTACTGTTTAGAACAATTCCGGAACCTTTGCGTTGATGGCTTCAAACATGTCGGCGATGGTCTTTTTCACCGTGTCGAACGCTTCCGCAGTGGGAACCTTCATATTGATGGACTTATCGCGCGAGGTGATCTCCACAACGCCCTCTCCGAGGTTGCGCGGGCTGACAACTACGCGCAGAGGTGTGCCGAGCAGGTCGGCATCCGAGAACATAACGCCTGCGCGGACGTCGCGGTCATCGTAAATGACCTCTACACCGTCTCTCTGCAGATCGGCATACAGCTTGTCTGCAAACGCCTTGCACTCCGCATCGTCCGAACGAACACAGCAGAGGTGCACCTGCCAGGGTGCGATCGAGATCGGCCAGATCGGACCGTAGTCGTCGTGGCTCGCCTCGCAGACGGATGCGGCAAGTCTGCCGACACCGATGCCGTAGCAGCCCATGATCGGGTTCTGCGTCTCGCCGTTTTCGTCGAGATAGGTCATGCCCATCGTCTTTGTATACTTGGTGCCGAGCTGGAAGATGTTGCCCACCTCAATGCCGTTGCTGACGGTGAGATGCGGCTTGCCGCAAGCGGGGCAGATACCGCCCGCAAACGCCTTGGAGAAGTCGTGATACTCAACCTCGCCGTAGTCGCGCTCGATGTTGAAGCCGGTGTAGTGGTAATCCTCTTTGTTCGCGCCGCAAACAAGGTTCTTTGCACCTTTGAGCGAGCGGTCAAAGAGCAGCGTTGCCTTACCGCTAAAGTCTACCGCGCCGATGAAGCCTGCGACGATGCCGCTCTCGGCAGTGATCACTGCGGGATGGATCTCCTTGCCGAGGAAGTTGCGCAGCTTGGTCTCGTTGACATCGAGATCGCCGCGGGTAAATACGATGACATAGTCATCGGTCAGATTTTCCTGATATACGACCGCCTTTGCCGTTTTGGTAACGTCGGTCTTTAAGAAGTCGACGACTTCCTCGATGGTGTGCGCACCGGGTGTATGCGTGAGGGTGAGCGGCTGCAGCTCCTCATCCGCGTAGGCGGGGAGAATGCAGTCTGCCGCTTCCATATTTGCGCTGTAGCCGCACTCGGGGCAGATCACCAGCGTGTCCTCGCCGATGGGGGTGAGCAACATGAATTCATGCGAAACGCTGCCGCCCATCATGCCGGAGTCGGACTTGACCGAAACGACCTCGGGCACGCCTGCGCGTGCAAAGATGCGCTCATACGCTCTGTGGCAGCGTGCGTAATAGGCTTCGAGATCCTCCATCGAGGTGTGGAAGGAGTATGCATCCTTCATGGTGAACTCGCGCACGCGGATCATACCTGCGCGCGGTCTTGCCTCGTCACGGAACTTGGTCTGGATCTGATAGATCATAAACGGATACTTTGTGTAGCTGGTGCCGTACTCGCGAACGAGCTGAACGGCTGCCTCCTCATGCGTCATACCGAGGACCATGGGCACATCGTTGCGGTCCTTGAAGCGGAGCAGCTCGGACGCGATTGAGGAATATCTGCCCGACTCTTCCCACAGAGATGCAGGCATGGTCACGGGGAACAGGACTTCCTGACCGTCGATCTTGTTCATCTCCTCACGGATGATCGCCTCGATCTTCTTCGAGGTGCGCAGCAGTGGCGGGAACTGCGAGAAAATACCGCTCGCCACGAACTTCATGTAGCCGCCGCGCAGCATCAGCGCGTGGCTGTCTACCACAGCGCCCGCCGGTCTTTCCTTAAAGCGGTCGCCAACAAGATTTGCAAGTTTCATAAAAAACCTCCGATAAAAAACAAGTCCCGAAGCCTTACGGCTCGGGACGAAAAATTTTCCGTGTTACCACCCGAATTCAGCACATGGTGCTGCACTCATTGCCGCTGTAACGGGCGTTCCCGTGCGGCTCATCGCCGCAGTGCTCCGGGGCGGGTTCTGCGCATTCTTCCGAAGTCTCGCACCGACCGACTTCTCTCTGCCAAAAATCGTACGCATACTATTCCCATCATTGCTTTTCTTATGGTATCATACAAAAATTGGCTTGTCAAGTCTTTTTTACTGTGGTAAAATAAACGCAAAGGGCAAAAACGGAGGGCAGGATATGAAAAAAGGCATTCTCTTCGATCTGGACGGTACGCTGTGGGACAGCGCGGGCGCGGTGGCGCGCTCCTGGAACACGGCGCTTGCCGCGCTGGACGAGTTTCAGGTGCGGATCACGCGCTGTGACATGATGCGCTTTATGGGCAATCTGCTCTTCGACATCGGGCGCATGATGCTGCCGAAGCATTTGTCAAACGAGCGCGTGCAGCAGATCGTGGACCTCTGCATCGAATACGAGCACGCCTACCTGCGTGCACACGGCGCGCCGCTGTACGAAAATCTCGTAGGGACGCTTACCGAGCTGAAAAAAGACTATTCCCTCTACATCGTCAGCAACTGTCAGGCGGGATACATCGAGATTTTCCTCGACTATTTCAAGCTGTGGGACGTGTTCGAGGACTACGAGTGCCCCGGCAGAACCGGACTGCTCAAAGCCGACAACATCCGCCTCGTCTGCGAGCGCAATCACCTCGATGCTGCCGTGTACGTCGGCGACACCGACGGCGACTACAACGCTACCTGCAAAGCAGGACTGCCCTTCATCCACGCCGCCTACGGCTACGGCAAGCCGCATGATCCCACGCCGTCCGTCCGCCGCTTTGACGCCCTGCCCCAAATCGTGAAAGAAATTTTATAAAAATTCTATAATAGCAAAAGGAGTGTATTATGGCATTTCCAAACAGAAAAGCGAACTACCCGCTGTATGAAACCACGCATTTTTCAAACTTCCGTGAAATGGTCGAAAACGTTGCCGACAGGTACCCCGATCGCAACGCGATCTCCTACAAGAAAAAGCCGACCGAGCCCGAAGTTCTGCACTACACCTTTGAAGAGGGCAGACGCTATGTCCGCGCGCTCGCAACCGAGTTTATCGCAATGGGCATGCGCGACAAGAATGTCGCTCTGATCGGCGAGGCGTCGCCCGAATGGACGTTTGCGTACTTTGCACTCATGTCGATGGGCGCTGTCACCGTGCCCGTAGACAAGGATCTGCCCGAAGAGGACATCGTCTCGATCCTGAACACCGCGGAGTGCCCCTTTGCGGTCTACTCCTCGATCATTGAGGAGAAAATGGCGGCGGTACAGGCAAAGGTGCCGACCCTTGCGACCATGGTCGAATTCGGCAGCACGCTTGCCGACGGCTCGATCTCTCTCGAGACCGTCCGCGAAAACGGATCCACGCGCTATGCCCGCGGCGACAACTCCTACTACGACTACGAGATCGACCCCGACAAGCTCGCGTCCATCGTGTTCACCTCGGGCACGACCGGCAAGGGCAAGGGCGTTATGCTCACCTCGCGCAATATCTGCTCGGACATGGAACAGGGCATGTACAACTTCCAGATCACTTACAAGACCATGTGTGCCCTGCCCCCGCACCACACCTTCGGCTCGACGGTCAATCTCCTCGGTCACTATGCGCAGGGCTGTGAGATCTACATATCCTCGGGACTGCGCTACATCATGAACGAGCTCAAGGAGTTCAAGCCCACGCACCTCGTACTGGTGCCCCTCTTTGTAGAGACCTTCTACAAGCGCATTCTTTCCACCGCGGAAAAGCAGGGCAAACTCGGCGGACTCAAGTTCTTAATCAAAACTTCCAACGCACTGCGCAAGGTCGGCATCGACCGCCGCAAAGAATTTTTCGGCAAGAGCGTGCTCTCCAACTTCGGCGGCGAACTCGAAATGATCATCTGCGGCGGCGCGGCACTGCATCAGGACATCATCGACTTCTTTGACGGCATCGGCGTCACGATCCTCAACGGCTACGGCATCACCGAATGCGCACCGCTCATTTCCTGCAACCGCAACGAGTACAGAAAGCAGGGTTCGGTCGGTCTGCCCATCATCGGCGGTCATGTCAAGATCCTCGATCCCGACGAGAACGGCGAGGGCGAGATCGCGTACAAGGGTCCGAACGTCATGCTCGGCTACTACAAGAACGAAGAAGCCACCAAGGAAGCATTTGACGAAGAAGGCTACTTCCGCACCGGCGACTACGGCAAGGTGGAGATGGAGGGCGACGACCAGTGGATCTACATCACGGGCCGCCTCAAGAACCTCATCATCTTCTCCAACGGCAAAAACGTCTACCCTGAGGAGATCGAAACCGACATTCAGGGCGTTTACGGCGTAAACGAGGTCGTTGTCTACGCGGGCGAGAGCAAGAGCGACCCGTCGAAAGAAGTCATCGTCGCGGAGATCTTCCCCGACTTTGACGCGCTGAAGATGCGCGGCATCGAGGATGTCGAGACCTACTTCAAGGACGCGATCAAGGAGATCAACAAGAAGAACGTCTCCTATAAATCCGTCGGCAAAGTCAAGATCCGTAATGAGGAGTTCCCCAAGAACACCTCGAGAAAGATCACAAGATTTAAGATCGATAAGAGTATTGATTAAAAGGATAAAGAGGACACGAAATACGCGCTACTGGTATGGGTGATAACAATGGATAAAGAAAACGAATTACCAAAGCGCAAACCTACGCGGTTAAAAGATTTTGATTACAGTACCCCCGGCGCATATTTTGTGACCATATGCACAAGGGACAGAAAACACATATTTTCCGAAATCGTTATACCGAATGCGGCTACTACCGAAGTAACAAATTCAGCGGTAGGGGAGGGGCTTGCTCCTCCCGAATATGGTGTAAAATTAAAACCTTGCGGAGAAGTTGTACAAGAACAATTGCGATCACTTGAAACCCGATTTCCAAGTGTAACGATCGAAGACTATATTATCATGCCCGATCACATCCATGCGATTCTATTCTTGCACGAACACGCGGGAGGAGCAAGCCCCTCCCCTACCCTGGATGGTGTGCTTTGCGCATTTAAATCATTAACATCGCGCATTTGCAAACAAAGATACGGAATTGAAAAAATATTTCAACGCTCATCTGCAGAACATATCATTCGCGACAGAGAAGATTACGAAACGCGCAGAAAGTATATTTATGAAAACCCTATGCGGTGGTATTATAAATATTTGAACGCCGAAGAACAGAGACTTGGAATAAAACAGAACGATAAATTATAGTTTGTTACATCAGGAAGAACATATTGTTGACTGAACCACACAGAGGATCGTTCTCTGTATTATTCGATTCAAAAACAAAAGGCTGTGATTTTCACAGCCTTTTTGCTTTTCATTTCCCCTTTTTCACCGGCTTTTTCTTTTTCTTCGCCGAAAAGCCGAAGCTGCCGATCTTTTTGCCGAGGGCGAAGTACTCGCCGTGGGCGTATGCGGCAAGGTGCGCGCGGGAAAGGTTCAGCTTGCCGTCCGCATCCACCAGCGTTTCGTCCACATCGGTGGCAAGGATGTCGGCAAGCAGCATCACATGCGTGCCGAGGTCGGTCATGTCGGTGACGCGGCATTCGAGCGAAAGCGGGCTTTCCCCGATCAGCGGCGCGGCAACGGCACTTGCCGCTTCTTTGGTAAAGCCGCACTTTTGGAACTTATCCACTTTGCGCCCCGTGTAAATACCGCAGTAGTCCACCTTACGCACCATCTCGGCGGTGGTGAGATTGATGACGAACTCGCGGCTCTTTTCGATCAGCTCATAGCTGTAGCGACTCTTACGCAGCGAAATATAGGTTTTCGGCGGAATGGTGTTGACAATGCCCGTCCACGCAACGGTTGCGATATTGCTGTTTTCCATATCCCCCGAGGTGATCAGCACCGCAGGCAGCGGCGCCAGCAGTGCCCCGCCCTTCCAGATCTGTTTTGCCATGTTACGATTATCCTTTCTGCACGAAGTGCATCGTATATTATAAAAAATTCACAAACATTTCAAGAAAATGCTACCCATACACCAAACTTTCGTGGTAGAATAAAGATAGATCGAAATGTTTTCAGAAGGGAATGTCACTATGTTTCGCAAGCTGATGGATCGTTTCAACCGATTCATGTACGGACGCTACGGCGCAGACCCCTTGTTTTATGCGCTGATCCTATTATACGTCGTTTTCACCGTTTTCGCAAGCCTTTTCAGCCCGCTGTTCTTACTTTTGGCATATGCGGCGGTCATTTGGGCGATCTATCGCTATTTTTCCACCGACATTTACAAGCGCCGCGAGGAAAACCGAAAGTTTCTCGGCATCTGGCAGAAGATCAAAAACTATTTTGCCTATCTGCGTGACCGTTTCCGTGACCGCAAGGTCTGCCGCTACCGCAAGTGCAAGTACTGCCATGCCGCACTGCGCCTGCCGATCAAAAAAGGCAAGCATTCTGTCAAATGCCCCCGCTGCGGCAAGAGCTTTGACGTGCATATTTGGATATAATGGAAATATGAGGGGACGGTTAGCGTGAAAACCTAATGTTCAAAGTAGCGAAAAGGCGCAGATAAAAAAGCCATACGACGATGGCGAAAAATAAAATCGCGTAATCACTATTCTCGCAAGCACCTCATGGCAATGTCATTATCAAACAGAGTGTCATTTGCAATAAGAGTATACGCGAGAGAAAGAATTTTTCGGGAAACTGCAATGATGGCTTTCTTCTTTCCAAGTTTGGCTTGATG
>JAFQFR010000034.1 GCA_017398595.1 Clostridia bacterium | reverse complement strand
CAGTTCTGTGTTCTCAAGAATAACTGTTGACCATGTTCTACCGGCGCGATTTGCTCGGCATTCCGTCCCTCGGTCTTTCCCGCATCCTTATTGTATCAGGTTTTCATTCGTTGTGTGTGACGCAAAAATCATGCTTTGTTCCCGCGTGTCGAAGGATACGCAGAACCGTCCTCTGTGTTCTTATCCCTCATCAGTCGCTAACGCGACAGCTTCCCCCGAGGGGGAAGCCTTATATATAGCATTTTCAAAGGCGAACTGCGTGTCAATAACGTGCTTTGGCATGACGTCATACAAAACGGCGCGTCGAGGACGCCGCGCCCTACAATGCCGGATCTATACAATGTGCGGATCTTTCTCTTGCTCAAACTGCTTCCCCGACGAAGATCGTCTCGCATTTGGCGCACAGCGACGCTTCCTTGCCGCAGAGTTCTACGCAAAAGCTGCCGCTTGGGCATTTGACCATCGTACGCGGCGCGTCGCACAGCTCGGCGGCGGCAGCGGCGTAAGCCGAGAGCACTGCCCCCTCTCCGCTGGCGCCCATTTCGCCCACGCGGCAGCGCCAGGAGCGCATGGCGAGCGCATTGTCGCCCGCGATCGCCGCAAAATGCAGGTCGATGCTCTCGCCCCAAAACAGCACTTCCTCCAGCCGCCGACATACGCTCTGCAATTGCAACGCACGCAGCGCGGCGCAGCTTTCGAGCAGGAACACGGCGTGCGCCCCAACGAGATCGTAGATGCTGATACGCGGGTGCGTCAGGCAGGCGCGCAAGACCTCACCGCGGATGCCGTGGTAGTACTTGAGCTGCTCCATCGGTTTCGGCACGATGGGCGGCATCGTCAGCCACGCGCACAGCACCCGCCCGCGGAGCACCGAGATCCGCACGGGATAGATGCGGTCGCCGGTGCCGATTGAAACGCAGCATTTTGCATGATCGGCATCATACAGGTATTTTGCCGCGGCAATGAGCGCCGCTGCATCGGGATGCCCCTCGCTGCCATCGGGGAAAAGCTGCCGCAGATGAATGTCCGCCCCCTGCCCCCTCGAAAGCAGCAAAAGCCCATCCGCGCCGATGCCCGTGCGGCGATCGAGCAGCTGCTGCGCCGCCGTGCCGTCGGCATAAGCCGTCTCCCTGCAAAGTAAATAGTCGCTCCCCGCCGCATGAATTTTTGTAATTTGCATATATGTATACTCATTCCTTTCCGCCAGGTGTCATATAAATATATGGCGGAAAAGAGGAAAGTATAATGCAAAAGGAAATGAAAGCTTTATGCGCAATTTCAATATGGCATCCTCATCCACCGCTGCGGCGGTCCCCCTTCCCCCACTTGGGGAAGGCTGAGAATATAGCCAATGTATGCACTTCTGAGCCTTCTCCTGCAGGAGAAGGTGTCAAACGCGACTCTTACAAAGTGTAAACAGAAGCTGTAGAGTGTCACGTTTCTGCCTCACCTGCGGCGATGCACTTTTTCCTCAGAGCGGTTGACGGATGAGGAGTCGCTACCAATAGTGGCGTTAAACTTTTCTTTCCCCACTACACCACAGCAAAAAAGAGCCTTTCGGCTCTTTTTTATTTGGATTTTAGAACGACCGTCCGCCCATATGCGCACCGCCGCCTCCACGGGAACCACCGCCACCGTGAAATCCGCCGCCGCGGGAACCGCCGTGATGCGCGGGCGGATCATCGGGGATGCGCGTGACCACTACGTTTTTGGTGATAAACGTATCCTTGGCATCGATCAGATCCAGTTTCGTGTACTGTCCGAGCGGATAGGTCGCGCCGTGTACTTTCTTCTTGTACGAGCCCCGCACGCACAGTACCGTGATGCCGCCTGCCAGCAAGCCGACAAACAGCGGCACAAGCACGGTGCTGATTGAAAAATGCGGCTGATACTCGGTCACATACGGGCGATCATAATGCGGCGCCTGATATTCGGGCGTATAGTACCCTTTATACTCGTAATCGTTGCCGGGATTCGCGGGGTCAAACGCTTCCGCGTTGGTAAAGCTCTCCTCGGCAAGCTCCAAAAACGAAAGCGCCGCGTCGGCATAGTTACCGTCCGCCATATCGGACAGAATACCGTCGAGGATCGTATCGGTCTCGGACGACGAAATACGGAACGCACTTTCCCCCTCGACCGCGTTATATTGATACAGGTCAAACTGCCGCGCCGACATGTCGATGGTGAGCAGCGCCATATCCACAGCACTGCCCGCATAGGTGGGCAGCATGTTCAGCATGCCGCCGATGCCGTAATCGGTGACGATCACGCAGAGCAGCCCGCTTTCGGTATAGACCGTCTCCGCCGCCGCGATAATTTTTGCTTCTTCGTCCTCGGTATACAGATCCGCGCCGTCATACACATAGCCGTGATCCACGGCGAATGCGCTGACGGTCAAAAGGCATGCGCAAAGTAAGATCCAAAGACTCTTTTTCATAACAGCAGCCCTCCGATCGTACCGAGCAGCGTCACGCCGAGCGTCACCGCCGCAAACAGCAATGCCAGCTTTTTGCCGCTGATCGGCAGCTCGCCGTACACCTTGCCGGTGTGCCCGTTCATGGCGTAAGTGTAGATCTTGCCGCCCTTGTTGTAGGTGAGGATCCAGATCGGCAGCAGCGCATAGTCCCAGTTCACCTTTTGCATCTCCACATGCGTTCCCTGCGGATGTACCGCGGTGTAACCACGCATGGTATCGTTCAGCAACGTGGTAGAATAATTGCTGATGCGGTTCTTCACCTCGTCAAACACTTCTTCCTTTTCCACATTGCGCTTTTTGGCGAGGAATCCCGAGAGATACGTCATGGAAAAATCTTTGAGCGCATCGGACGGATACGGCAGAATGCCCTCGAGCATGCTTTTATCCTCTTTGTCATACGCGCCCGTAGTGAGATCCTCGAAATGAATGTTGCCCTTGCGGTAGAGGCGATAGTGCGAGGTCTCGGTGTACATGTTTTTGCCCGCACGCCAGGTACGCACCTTTTCCGCATTGGCACTGCTGCCCGCGGTGATGTCCGCATCGGTCAGCCAAAACGGGTAATACACGCCGCGGATCTTTTCGACCTGCTTTTCGGCAAAGAAATCCTTCGGCACGAACCACTTCTTTCCCGCAAATTCGAGAAACTTTTTCTCCGCCGCTGCCTTGTCGTAGGCAAACGGGATGATCTTGTGCGGGCGAAGTTGTCCTGTCAGTCTGCCGCTCGCAACCACGGGGTTGTGGCAATAGTAACAGAAGTCCGCTACCGTGTCCTTATCGGCGAACACTTCCGCGTCGCAGTTTGTGCAGCTGTAGAAGAGCACTTCTTCGCCGAACGTGTCATCCGCGTCGGCGGCAGCGCCCTCTCCTTTCGTCTCCGCATCGGCGCTTTGCGCGGCGATCTCCGCCTCGGTGAACTCCGATAGGCAGTATTCACAGCGGAAAAGCTGCTTTTCCGAGTCGAAGGCGATGCCCGCGCCGCAGCCCGGGCATTTATATGCTACGACTGCCATCGGTTAGTCCTCGTGCTTGTGACCGCAGTTCGAGCAGAACTTTCCTTTATTTTCCTGTCCGCAGTCGGGACACTTCCAACCGGTCGGCTTCTTCGCGCCGCACATGGGGCAGAAGTTGCCGTTATTCTCCGAGCCGCATGCACACTTCCATGTGTTCGCCACAGGCTTCTTCGCGCCGCAGGCAGGGCAGAAATTGCCCGTGCTCTCCGCGCCGCAAGCGCATTTCCATGCGTTTGCCCCCGCTGCGGTTGCAGGTGCGGCAGCCGCCTGCTGCTGCATCTGTGCGCGGTTGGTCTCGCTCATCGTGCCCATAAAATTACCCGCGGAGCTCATGCCCATACCCATGCCCATAAAGGTCTGCGCACTGCCGTTCTCGTTCTTACCCGCAGCTTCAAAGCCGCGTGCGATCGAGCCCTGTACGTAGCCTTCGCGCACGGTGGGATCGGACAGCATAGCGCCCTGATTGCGCATTTCGATGAGCTTCTTGGAGTCCTCGTCAT
This sequence comes from Clostridia bacterium, assembly GCA_017398595.1. GTDB lineage: Bacteria > Bacillota > Clostridia > Oscillospirales > CAG-272 > UMGS902. The sequence continues at coordinate 72,557 of JAFQFR010000034.1, read as the reverse complement.
AGGAAATGCTCGCAATACCGACCGACAGCACCTCAAAACCGCGCAGCTTGTTCCAGTCTGCGTCCAGCTCGTTTGCCATGTACTTCGACAGCTCCATCGACTTGGACGCAACATGCGAGATGCGAATGTTATCCACCGACATCTTGTTGATCGCCGACTGGAACGCGCTTAAGAATTCCGAAAGATATTGCGCGTTGATGTCGTTAATATCCACGCGGTCGTCGTTTTTCGGGATGGCTTCCTTGTAGAACAGGATCGGGTTGGTCACCTTGATCGAGTATGTACCGTGCGCGCGCAGGAACAACTCGGAGTTGTAGAAGTTATCAAAATAGTTGAGGGCGGTCGGCGTACCGAACTTGATGCCCTTGATCTCCTGCAGGTTGACAAAATACACCTTCTGCGAATAGGAAGGCGTGCCGCCGAACTTGAAGCGCTCCCACACGTCTTTCAGTGCATCGCCGAACTGTCCGTTAAAGAGCGAAGGCGCGCCCTGATTGTCTACCTTGTAGTAACCCTCCTCGGCGGTGTAGTCCACGATCCTGCCGCCGTCCACCAGCATCATAAACTGGTTCGGATATACATGGATCACCGAGCCGTCGCTGACGACATCCTCGGTTCCCTTTTTATTCGACGAACGATCGCCACTGTGCACCAGCACACCTTTGGTAAACACCGTAGTGTCGCTCATTTCATATGCTTCAAACGCGTCCAGCCACTGGTCGCCCAGTGCGCCGCCGATCGATCCCATTGCTGCTTTGATAAGTCCCATGCCTGTTACCTCACTTTATAAGAAATGAAAAGTATTCTCTTGTCTGTATTCTACCATCCGAAACGCAGGTCTGTCAATCTTTTCGCAAAGCGCAAAAAGATTTTTTCGTGCCCTTGACACGATTTTGTCTTTGTGGTATGATAACAATGTTGTATATATGCAGGGATAGCGAAGTGGTCATAACGCGGCGGTCTTGAAAACCGTTTGGGGCAACCCGCGTGGGTTCGAATCCCACTCCCTGCGCCAAAAAGAAAAAGCCGCATCCGCGGCTTTTTCTTTTTCGTGTTGCGGGGTGGAGCCGAGAACCCACGTTCCATCGCATCAGCGAGGGATCAGGGATCGCGTAGCGATACCTTGGGGGTATCGAATCCCACTCCCTGCTTTTTTGTATTGTTTACGCAATCCGCACCGGTAAGCACGCAAGAATTGCATCGCAAAAAGTCAAAAAAGCCATGTTTTCTGCTTTTTTTGCATATTTCTCGATTTATTTTGCAATTTGTTTGACAAACGCATTCATTTATGCTATAATCATTCTTAATTTAGGTCGCTAAAGTGCTATGCTATGGTGATGTACAAATGTATGAGGTGAAAATATGACTCCCAGAAAAGGAAACTTAATGGATGTCCGCAACGATATTAAGGTGCTCGACGCAACGATTCGAGACGGCGGACTCTGCAACAACTTTGAATTTACAGACGAGTTTGTAAAAGAACTCTATAAGACCAATGTCGCAAGCGGCGTTGACTATATGGAATTCGGCTATAAAGCCAGCAAGAACATGTTCAAGGAGAGCGAATTCGGCAAGTGGAAGTTCTGCAATGAGGAAGACATCCGCGCGATCGTCGGTGACAATCCTACAAGCATGAAGATCGCCGTTATGGCAGACGTCGGCAGATGCGATTACAAGACCGACTTTCTCCCCAAGAACGAGAGCGTGATCGACATGGTGCGCGTTGCATGCTATATCCACCAGATCCCCGCTGCGATCGAGATGATCGAGTGGTTCCATGCGCTCGGCTATGAGACCACCTGCAACATCATGGCGATCTCGCAGGCAAATACCGAGCAGGTCAATCAGGCGCTGAGCATGCTCGCCGCTACGAACGTAGACGTTATCTACTTAGTAGACAGCTACGGCTCGCTGTACCCCGAAAACGCATCGGCGCTTGCCAAGGTATACCTTGCAGCCGTGGAAAACACCGACAAAAAGATCGGTTTCCACGCGCACAACAACCAGAACCTTGCGTTCGCCAACACGATCGAAACGCTGTCCTACGGTGTATCCTTCCTGGATGCGACCGTACAGGGTATGGGCAGAGGTGCGGGCAACTGCGCAATGGAGCTGCTGCTCGGCTTCCTCAAAAACCCGAAGTACAACCTCTACGAGCTGCTTAAATTCATCGAAAAGTACATGATCCCGCTCAAGGCGCAGGGCGTTGTCTGGGGCTATGATCTCCAGTACATGTTCACCGGTCTTCTCAACCGTCACCCTCGCGAAGCGATCGACTTCACCGGCAAAAAGCGCGATGACTATTCCGAGTTCTACAAATCCCTGCTCGAAAACTTCTAAATATAGCCAAAGAAGCATCTCACTGCGTGAGATGCTTCTTTTTATTCGTCTGTATCGATGCCGATACTGTTTGCCAATGTACCGGCGCTTTTGATCGAACCGTGACCGAACTTCTTGCGAATATCGTCCATGGCACGCTCGCGCTTTTCGATCTTTTCATCGGCGGCAGTGTCATCAAAGAATCCGATCTGCGCCGCCGTGTCCTCGGGAACGAGTCCGATCCCCGTGACCGTGAGCGCACGGATGCCCAACCGCGGGTTCCACTGGGTACGCAGCAGCGCTGCCGCCGCTTCGCGCAGCTCGCGTGCAAGCTGTGTGGGTGCGGCAAGGGGCGCCTGCCGCTGCGTGGTGACGAAGTTTGCATCCTTGATGGAAAGCTGCACGGTGGTGCATTTGACGTGCTTTGCGCGCATACGCGCGGCGGCGAGGTCGCAGACGGCGTCCAGTCCGCAGAGCAGCTCGTCCATGCCGTAGAGGTCGCGCGAAAAGGTCATGCCGTTGCCGACGCTTTTGACCTGCCGCTTATCATACACGCTGCGCACGGGTTCATCGTCCTCGCCGTTGGCACAGGCGTGCAGCGTCCTGCCGAGCTTGCCGAGCTTGTATTCGAGAAAATCCGGGCTGGCATGCGCAAGGTCACCGATGGTTTTGATGCGCATATCTTCGAGCGTTTTGCCCGCGCTGCGTCCGACGTACAAAAGATCTCGCGCAGGCAGTTTCCACACGATCTCACGAAAATGCGCACGGTCGATCACGCTGACCGCATCCGGCTTTTTTAGGTCGCTGCCGAGTTTTGCAAAGGTTTTATTGAAGGACACACCGACCGAAACCGTGAGTCCTGTCTCGCGCTTGATGCGCGCGCGGAGCGTTTCGGCGATCGTTTTTCCGTCGCCGAACAGTTTTTCCGAGCCGCTGACATCCAGCCAGGACTCGTCGATGCCGAACGGCTCAACAAGGTCGGTATACTCGCGGTAGATGGCATTAACCTCGCGGGAATACCGCTCATACAGGTCGTGATGCGGCGGCACGAGCACAAGGCCCGGGCATTTCTGCTTTGCCGCCCAGATGGTTTCCGCGGTAGCCACGCCGAATTTTTTCGCCTTTTCGTTCTTGGCAAGGATAATGCCGTGCCGCTTATCGGGGTCGCCGCACACCGCCATCGGCACCTCGGCGAGCGCGGGATTCAAAACCGTCTCCACCGACGCAAAAAACGCATTCAAGTCCGAATGCAGTATTGTTCTGTCCATACACTCACCTGCCTTTTGGATCTGCGGGGAAACTTTTTATAAAAAGTTTCCCCGCACCCCTTCAAAAAATTTCAAAAATTATTGTTTTTCTTGTTTCCTTTTCATAAAGAAGAAAACAAGGGTACAAAGTACCGCACCGATCAGAATGGTTAAAAAGATCCAATAGAAAATCAAAAACGATAGCCGATCCCAGCCGGTGATTGCTTGGCACGCAATGTCACATGCAAGCACACAAATCGCATGGAACAGAATAAACGACCAACGGATAAACGGACGTTTCGTTTTTTTATGTAAAAGAAGCTGAACGCCGACACCCCAAAGCAATGCTATCCAGAAAAAATAAAAAAGCGGGCTTTCCGGATGAACAGGCGCACAATGCAAACCAACTTCAAACATTTCTGCAATCGTAAGCTGCATAATGGACTCCTCTCTATCGTTTTCTCTTAAAAAAGCTCTGTAGCAGTGCGCGGCATTCTTCTTCCATGATGCCGCCCACGATCTCGGGCTTATGGTTCAAGGGATACGCATTGAGGTCGAGCACACTGCCGAACGCGCCCGCGCGGCGATCGTATGCTCCGAACACCACGCGCTCAATGCGCGAATTCACGATCGCGCCCGCGCACATCGGGCAGGGTTCGAGCGTGACATACAGCGTGCACCCCGGCAGCCGCCAACCGCCGAGCGCGCGGCACGCGCGATCCACGCAAAGCGTTTCCGCATGGCAGAGCGCATTTTTCTCGGTCTCGCGCAGATTGTGCGCACGGGCAATGATGTTGCCATCCCGCACGATCACCGCGCCCACAGGTACCTCGTCTATTTCCGCAGCCAGGCACGCCTCATGCAGTGCCTCGCCCATGCAATACAAATCGTCGTTCATATCAGGTATTGCCTCTCTCAGGAAAATGTGTAGCAATATATTGCCGCATAGCGTCAAAATTGCGGATCCCGGAAAAAACATAATCCGTTCCGAAAATAAATACTGAACCCAAACCTCTTTTATACTCTCTTTTGCTTTGTGTAAAACCAAAAGCGTCTTGCCCTATATCTGAATATACAACCATTTCTTTACCGTAATGATTGATAATACACAACTTATCTCCCTTAAACACCAAAGAAACATGCTGCTTCCAATATGTAACAAACATCATAAATGCAGTTAGCAGCAACCAAAGTGCTATACAACTCCACACAGGCACCTTGCAAACATCTGCAGCTACAATAAAAGGTAGAAGCAGTATAAGTGCAACATATCCTACATCATAGCATATAAAAAGAATATCCGTTTCGGTTTCAAAATAGTCGCTGTCATATACTTTTACATCCATAGTCGCTACCCCACCACAAATACAATCGCCACCACTCCCGCGGCAAACATCCAAAACAGCGGTGTCAGCAGTTCACGCATTTTCTCGCCGTCGACTTCGCGCAACAGCTTTACCGTGTCGGCAAAGAGCTTGCCGCGTGCGAACAGCAGAAAACTCGAAACAAAGACAGCCGCGATCACGATCAATGCGATCGCTTCCGCCGTACCGCGCGGCAAATAGGACAGCAGCAGCGACGCAAAATTATTGCAGAAATGCAGCAGCATGCCGAGATAGACACACTCGGTCAGATACACGAGCGCGGTAATGAGCACGCCCGCAAACAGCGCATAGAGCCACTTCGTCGGGGAGACATGCATCAGCATAAACAGAATCGCGCACATCCATACGCCTGCACCGCCGTGTTTGGCAAGTTTCCCGAGCACGCCGCCGCGCATGAGCCATTCCTCGAAAAATGCGGGGATCATACAGGAAAACACCAACAGATAGAAAAAGTCACTGCGTCCCACGGTTTCCGCCGCCGTCGGCGCACCGCCGAGATTCGTAAAGAAAAAGGTAATCGCCGAGAGCAGAGCGCATCCGCTGATACAAAAGGCGAAAAACGCGGCGTATTCCTGCTTTTTATAGATCACGGTATTGCAGTCCCGCGTGCCGAATGTTTTTCCGCGGACCTTCTGATCGAACACGATCATCGGCACGGTGCAGCCAAAAATGCCGATAAAACCCGCCCATTTGGGGATCAACAGCGCGGCTATGTAAAACGCCAGCCAAACAAGCAGCATAAGCGATGCAATGTTTCCGGATTTTCTTTTGTTCATGGTATTACCTCAAAAGCGAAGTAGAAAGAGAAAAATAGTTTACAAGATTTCGGCAACACCGTAGGGGAGGCGTTTCGCCTCCCGTTTTCAGCCTTTGTAGCGACGGGAGGGGCGACCCCTCCCCTACGATATTTGTTCGTCGCCATTATTTTTTCATCTCGTAAGAAAAAATCAGCCGTCCAAACGGACGGCTGAAAATTGACTTAGTGAAGGATTGCGCGCTCGGTATCCTTGTCGAACAGGTGGATTCTTGCAACGTCCATAGCGATCTTGATCTTGTCGCCTGCTCTTGCCTGGCTGCGAGAGGAAACACGTGCGATCAGCTTCTGCTCGCCAACCGTGAGGTAGAGATAGATCTCTGCACCCATAAGCTCGGTAACCTCAACGTCAGTCTCGATTACGCTGTCAGCAAGGCTGGAGAGATACATGGGCTCGTCATGCAGACACTCGGGACGGAGACCTGCGATAACTTCCTTGCCGATGTACTCGTCGATTGCGGGATTGGTTGCCTTCTCTGCGGGAAGCTTGATCTTGTTGTTCTCGAAGCAGAAGAATACATCCTCGCCCTTCTTCTCAAGCGTACCGTTGATAAAGTTCATTTGAGGAGTGCCGATGAAGCCTGCAACGAATACATTGCAAGGCGTATCGTAGAGGTTTTGAGGCGTATCAACCTGTTGGATGATACCGTCCTTCATAACGACGATACGGGTTGCCATGGTCATAGCCTCGACCTGGTCATGCGTAACGTAGATAAACGTGGTGCCGACTCTCTTGTGGATCTTGGTCAGCTCCGTTCTCATCTGTGCACGGAGCTTAGCATCCAGGTTGGAAAGAGGCTCGTCGAGAAGGAATACTTTAGGATAACGAACGATTGCACGACCGAGTGCAACACGCTGCTTCTGACCACCGGACAGAGCCTTCGGCTTTCTGTCGAGGAGGTGAGCAATATCGAGGATGCGGGCAGCTTCCTCAACTCTGCGCTTGATCTCTTCCTTAGGAGTCTTGCGGAGCTTCAGACCGAATGCCATGTTCTCAAACACGGACATGTGGGGGTACAGAGCGTAGTTCTGGAATACCATCGCGATATCTCTGTCTTTAGGAGCGACATCGTTAACGAGTCTGTCATCGATGAACAGTTCACCCTCGGTGATCTCCTCCAGACCTGCGATCATACGCAGGGTGGTAGACTTACCGCATCCGGAAGGACCTACGAAAATCAGGAACTCCTTGTCCTTGATCTCAAGGTTAAAATCGGATACTGCGGTAACACCGCCGGGATACTTCTTATAAATATGTCTCAGGGACAAGCTTGCCATAATAGCATCCTCCGTTTTATGTACCTGCCATCCAGGGCAGTTTTTAGCATAGTTAATTATAGCAGAATTGAACCAAAAAATATAGTGGGGAAATCCCCAAACTTTCGGAATTTGCTTTGTGGATCCTGCACAATGAATATCCACTCTGCTGTCGATACGTCAAATTTTCGTCACATAAATTTCTAATTTATTAGAAATCATTCAGACTTGGTCCGCATGGTCAAACCGATGCGATGCTTGACGGCGTCTATGCTTTTGATGCGCACGCTCACCACATCGCCGACCGTCAGCACGTCGCTCGGATGCTTGACATATTTGTCGGCGATCTCGGAAATATGCAGCAGACCGTCCTGGTGTACGCCGATGTCGATGAACGCACCGAAGTCCACGACATTGCGCACCGTGCCGCGCAGCTCCATGCCTTCGCGGAGATCTTCAAAAGACATGACGTCGGCGCGCAGTACGGGTGCGGGCAGACCGTCGCGGATGTCGCGTCCCGGTTTCTCCAGCTCCGTGCAGATGTCAAGGAGCGTCGGCTCGCCGATGCCGAGCTTTTCAGCAACCTTTGCCGCGCCCTCGCGCGCGACCTTGCCCGAAAGACCGCCCAGCCGCATCGCGCGCACGTCGTCCTCGGTGTAGTCAAACATTTGCAGCAGACCGCGCGCCGCGCTGTAGGACTCGGGGTGAACGCCCGTGCAGTCGAGGATCTCCTCACCCCCGCTCACACGCAAAAAGCCTGCGCACTGCTCGTAGACCTTGTCGCCGAGGCGGGAGACCTTTTTCAGCTCCTCGCGCGTCCGAAACGCGCCCTTCTCCTCGCGGTACTTGACAATGTTCTTTGCGCACGCCGCGCTGATACCCGCCACATAGGAGAGCAGTGCGTGCGACGCGGTGTTCAGCTCCACGCCGACGCTGTTGACACAGTCCTCGACCACGCCGCCGAGGGCAAAGTCCAGCTTTTTCGGCGGCATATCATGCTGGTACTGTCCGACGCCGATCGCCTTCGGCTCGATCTTCACGAGCTCGGCGAGCGGGTCGATGAGTCGGCGCGCGATCGAGACCGCGCTGCGCTCGGTGACGTCAAAATCGGGAAATTCGTCCTGCGCAAGCTTGGACGCGGAGTAGACCGACGCGCCCGCCTCGCTGACCACGACATATTTGACGTCCTGCGGGATGGTCTTGATGGTCTCGGCGATAAACTGCTCGCTCTCGCGCGAAGCCGTGCCGTTGCCGATGGAGATCACGTCTACATTGTGGCGGCGGATCAGCTCGCAGACCTTTTTGCGGCTCTCCGCGATCTTTTCATACGGCTTTGTCGGGTAAATGACCGCGGTTTCGAGCACCTTGCCGGTAGCGTCCACCACCGCGAGCTTGCAGCCAGTGCGGTAGCCGGGGTCGTAGCCCATGACGACCTTGCCGCGCACCGGCGGCTGCATAAGCAGTCCGCGCAGATTGCCGGAGAAAACATTGATCGCGCCGTCCGACGCAGTTTCCAGCAGGTCGGCGCGGATCTCGCGCTCAATTGCAGGCGCGATCAGGCGCTTGTACGCGTCCTTGATCGTCTCGCGCAGGTAGGGAGCGGCTTCACTCTCCTTGTCGGTGATGATCTCGCGCTCGAGGTACGCATAGACCGTCTCCTCGGGCACTTTCAGCGATACTTTGAGGAACTCTTCGCGTTCGCCGCGCGCGATCGCAAGATAGCGGTGCGGGCGCACCTTGGCGACAGGCTCCGCATAGTTATAATACATCGCATAGACCGAATCCTCGTCCTTTGCCGCGGTCGCGGTCAGCTCGCCGAGCCGCACGCTGCCCTCGCGGATGGTCTTGCGGTAGGTCGCGTTCTGCGCGATCTCCTCGGCGATAATGTCACACGCACCCGCCAGCGCGCTTTCGACGTCGGCCACTTCCTTTTCGGCATCGACAAAGTCCTCTGCCGCCTTTACGATCGAGGGGTCATACTGCTTTTCGCAGGCGAAGATGAGCAGTGCGAGCGGTTCGAGTCCGCGCTCACGCGCAACGGACGCGCGCGTTTTGCGCTTTTGCTTATACGGGAGATAAATGTCCTCCAGTTCGTTCAGCGTCTGCGCCGCGTCCAGTGCTTTCACGATCTCGTCGGTCAGTTTTCCCTGCCCCTCGATCGCCGCGCGGATCTCCTCTTTGCGCTCCTCAAAGCGGCGAAGATAATCGAGACGTTCATAGAGCGTACGAAGCTGCACATCGTCAAGGCTGCCCGTGACTTCCTTGCGGTAGCGGGCGATGAACGGGATGGTGTTTCCCTCGTCGATCAGCGCGACCGCCTTTTCGGTCTGCCACTCCTTAATACCGAGCTCCTCGGTGAGTTTTTTGATAATATCCATAATCAGTTTCCATATTCCTCTAAAAGTTTGATTTCTTCGTCTGTCAGATACCGCCACTCGCCGCGCGCAAGACCGTCGAGCGTCAGGTGCGCAAAGCGGATGCGCTCGAGGTACAAAATGCGGTTATCCACCGCGTCAAACATCAGCTTGATCTGGTGATACTTGCCCTCGGCGAGCGTGATCTCGCCCGTCGTTTCGCCGAGCATACGGACCGTGCAGGGCTTGGTCACGTAGCCGCCGATGTCCACACCACTCTCCAGTGCGGCAAGGTCGCTTTCGCTCGGTGCATGCGCACATTCAAAGCGATAGACCTTTTCGACATGGCGCTTCGGCGCGAGCAGACAGTGCGCAAGCGGACCGTTGTCGGTCAGCAGCATGAGTCCGAGCGTGTTTTTATCCAGTCTGCCGCACGGGAAGATGTCAAACTTGCGCACCTCTTCGGGCAGCAGCTCGAGCACGGTCTTCTCTTTTTTGTCCTCGGTCGCGCTCACATAGCCGTCCGGCTTATTGAGCAGGATATATGTATTGCGGCGGTAGTGCACGACCTCGCCGCAATAGGTCACTACGTTTTTCCCGGGGTCGACAGGGGTGTCGGCACGCTTGACGGGTACGCCGTCGAGGAGTACCTGTCCGCGCCGCACCGCCTTGCCCGTCTCCGAGCGGGTAGCAACCTTGCATTCGGAAAGAAATTTGTCGATTCTCATAAAAGTTGTCCTCTATATAAACAAAAACATTTTACCAACGCAAACAGCAAAAATCAATACCAATACCACACATACACAAAGTCCAACGGCAAAGCCGGTAAAAAATAATTTTTTCATGATCCACACGCGGCAAGCAGTGGTAGTATGTGCAAAAATCAATGAATCGATCCCTTGGCTTCCCTCGGGGGAAGCTCCCGCCGCAGCGGGTGATGAGGGACTTCGGCGAACAAACGGATTATCCCTCATCCGTCGGCTACGCCGCCACCTTCCCCCGAGTTTCTATATTCGTAGCCGTTACTTTCTTCGTTGGGGAAGGCAAAAAGTCACATCCTCTTTTTCAGAGCATTTACCATTGCATCAATCTTATTACAAACTTTTGAAAAATCCTTATCGATTTCTTCGTTTTTAAAGCGTATAACAGTCATTTCAAGTTGCTCCAGATATTCTGCCCTTTTCTTATCGCTTATAAAAACATCTTCATCGCGGTGATATTCTCCGTCAAGTTCAACTACCAGTTTTACCTGCTTACAATAAAAATCGACTATGTAGTTGCCGATATTTTTTTGGCGGTTAAACTGAATGGGATAGGATTTCAGAAAATCATACCATAAACGCCTTTCCCTTTTTGTTGCTTCTTTTCGTAAAGCCTGTGCGTTTACACGTAAATTTTTATTATTCGGTAAATTCTTATACATTTTCCTCCTTTGGCTTCCCTTAGGGGAAGGCTTGGTAATAATCTTAAAAGAACAATTCACCGGGTATCAAAAATAGATACGGTGATGTCGCAATAGCCATGACAAGTGATATGACTTTCTTTTGGTGTTCGGTCATATCAACCTTTTTAAAACTAATCTTCTTGTTAAACAAGTAGATGCAAATGCCTGAAATCGCTATCGCCAAAATGGTAAGCAACAGAGCATACATATTGGCGAACGGATTATAGTCCACATTCCAGCGAACATAGTCGTTTAAATACGCCAAACTTTCAAAGCTCGTTCCGAGAAAATAAAGTGCTTGACTGACTGCAAACAAAAATCCCGCACCGATAAAATCAGCTGCAAATCCAAGTCCCCATGCTTTCAAAATGCTGGTCTTATTTTTCTTGAAAAAGCAGTCGATCTTCAAACACTTGGCAGCAATCAAAATTACCGCCGCATCGATAATCAGATTTCCAACTCCGCAAACGATAATAAACGGCGGAAACACCCAAAGCAACCACATCGGGAATAAAAGATTATAGAGTTTGCATTCTTTTTTCATTTCTGTTTCACCTTCTCCCAATATGCCTTGGCGGCTTGCTCGGTCTTGTTCTCACCGTACTCGTAGTACTTCTTGCCGACGAGGTCGTTTGGCAGGTACTGCTGTTTTACATAGTGGTCGGGGTAATCATGCGGGTACTTGTAGCCCTTGAACAGCGGCGACTGCAGATGCACAGGGATCTCCTGTCCGAGCCCCGCGAGGAAATCCGCCTTTGCGGCGGCATACGCATCGTGCGCACTGTTGGACTTCGGCGCGGTGGCAAGCGCCACCGTGAGATTGGAGAGCGGCAACGCCGCCTCGGGCAGCCCCAGCTCCTTTGCCGCATCGGTGCATGCCTTGGCAAGGATCGCCGCCTGCGGGTAGGCAAGTCCCACATCCTCGGACGCGATCACGAGCAGTCTGCGGCACGCAGAAAGCAGGTCTCCGCCCTCTAAGATGCGCGCAAGGTAAAAGACCGCCGCATCCGGGTCAGAGCCGCGAATGGATTTTTGCAGGCAGGAAAGCAGATCGTAGTGTACATCGCCCTGCCGGTCGAAGTTGCCGACGCACGCGGGCGTGAATGCATGCACATCCTCCTCGGTGATCGTCTTTTTTGCGATCGAGTAGACATTCTCGAGCACACCGAGCGCCGAGCGCACGTCGCCGCCGCCCACACCCGCGATAAAGTCGAGTGCACCGTCCTCGATGGTGATGGCCTTGCCGCTCTCGGCGTTGAGCGCGTCCAGTCCGCGCAGCAGCGCCTTTTGGATCTCCTTTGCCGCCACGGGTTTAAACTCAAAGACCGCACACCGCGACAGGATCGCGTTGTAGATGCAGAAATACGGGTTGTCCGTGGTGGACGCGATCAGCGTGACGCGCCCGTCCTCGATAAACTCGAGCAGCGACTGCTGCTGCTTGCGATTAAAATACTGGATCTCGTCGAGATAGAGCAGCGTGCCCTTTGCGCCGAACATATTCTGCGACTGAGCGATCACATCCTTGACATCCGACAAAGACGCGGTCGTGGCATTGAGCTTGTAGAGCGTCATGCCCGACTGCTTTGCCACGATGTTCGCCGCCGTGGTCTTGCCCGTACCGGGCGGGCCGAAGAAGATCATGTTGGTGACTCTGCCGCCCTCGATCATTTTGCGGACAACGCCGTTTTTGCCGAACAGATGTGCCTGCCCCACCATGTCGTCGAGACTTTGGGGGCGGAGCCTGTCCGCAAGCGGTTGATTTTGCATATCCGTGTCCTTTCTTGTATCGTCAATTCATCGTTGTTTCACTGGTATCCATCACGCGCGCAAGCCTTGCGCGTAAAGCCGCAAACGCAGGCGCGGACAGCGTGGGATCCTCCGTGAGCAGCTCTTCTGCCGCCTCTCCCGCCGCCTCGGGCAGTGTGGGATCGCTGCAGAGCGCCGCCATGCGGAAGTTTGCGCCCTCGCCGCTCTGTCTTGCCCCCTCGGTGCCGAGGAAGTCGCCCGGACCGCGCATGCGCAGGTCCTCTTCGGCGATGACAAAGCCGTCATTCGTCTTGGTCATCAGCTTGAGCCGCTGTTTTGCGGTCTCGCCCTCGGTGTCCGAAACGAGGATGCAGTAAGACTGCCTTGTGCCGCGCCCCACGCGTCCGCGCAGCTGATGCAGCTGCGAGAGCCCGAAGCGCTCGGCGTTCTCCACAATCATCAGCGAAGCATTCGGCACGTTGATGCCGACCTCAATGACCGTGGTGGAAACCAGTATTTTAATTGCACCCGCCACAAAGCGGGACATAATATCGTTTTTCTCCGCGGGACGCAGTTTGCCGTGGATGTAGGCAACATTCGCATCCGGGAAGTGTGCGGCAAGCTCCTCGGAAAACGCCACCGCGCTTTTGAGCGGCGGCTGATTGCTAAGAGTCTCGCCGAAGGCGCTGACCGTGGGCGCCCCCTCGTCGGCATCGTCTTCTACGGGTTCGACCGCAGGGCAGACCACATACACCTGCCCGCCCTCGTCGATCTGCTTTTGGATAAAGCCGTTGAGCCGCGCGCGGTAGTTTTCGTTGACAAAGAAGGTTCCCACCTTCTGTCTGCCGGGCGGCATCTCATCGATACGGGAGATCTGCAGATCGCCGTAGAGCACGAGCGAGAGCGTGCGCGGAATGGGCGTCGCGGTCATCACCAGCATGTGCGCGCGCGGGCTCTTTTCGAGCAATGCCGCACGCTGCGCAATGCCGAAACGGTGCTGCTCGTCGCAGACGGCAAGTCCAAGATCGGCAAACACGATGTCTTCCTCGATCAGCGCGTGCGTGCCGATCACAAGATGCAGACTGCCATCCGCAAGCCCCGCCTTGATCCGCCGCTTTTCGGCGGCGGTGGTACTGCCGGTGAGCTTTGCCACATTGTAGCCGAGCGACGCAAACTGCGGCGCGAGGTCGGCATAGTGCTGGGATGCCAAAATTTCGGTCGGCGCCATGAGGAGCGCCTGCATGCCATTGTGCAAGGTGAGATAGATCGCCGCGGCGGCGCAGACCGTCTTGCCGCAGCCGACGTCGCCGACGAGAATGCGGGACATGCGCGGTGCGTCATCGCCCTCTCCCGCGCTCATATCGCGCACGATGTCGCCGACGGCGCGACTCTGCGCGCCCGTGAGCGCAAACGGCACGGTGGAGAGAAATGCCGAAAGATCGGTGTCCGCCATGCGTGCGGCGTATGCGCGTGTCTGCTTCTGCCGCATCAGGCGCACGGCGAGTGCCGTTTCAAACAGTTCGTCAAACGCAAGGCGGCGCGCCGCGCGATCGAGCGCGGTCAGATCTTCGGGGTTGTGGATATTTTCGAGCGCGTAGGTCAGCGTAGCCAGGCTGTATCTTTCGCGCACTGCGCCGGGGAGCGCGTCGCAAAGCTCGCTCTTACAGAGGGCGAGCGCCTGCTTCGTGCATTCGCGCAGGATGTTTTTATTGAGCGGAGACGCGAGACGGTAGACCGCGTAGAGCTCGGGGAGCGGTGCGCCCTCGTCGTACTTCTCGGCGATCGGACTGCCGAGCGAAAAACGACCGAGTTTTTCGGTCAGCTTGCCGTAAAAGCGGTAGACCTCGCCGACATGGAACTTTTCACGCATGTACGGCTGGTTGAAGTAGGCGATCTCCACGCTGCCGCTGTCGTCGAACGCGCGGAACTTGACCACGTTCAGGCTGCCGCGCAGGCGCGCGAACTTCGGCTCGGTGGCGATGGTCAAAATATAGGACTGCGGCGTGCCGATCTGCCCCTCGGCAAGCGTCGTGACCACGCCGCGGTTTTCATATCGGGTGGGAAAATGGTAGAGCAGATCGCCGAGCGTGCGGATGCCCAGCTTTTCAAACGCCGCCTCTTTCACCTTACCGATGCCCTTCAGCGTCGCTATGGGGAGATCTGTATTTGCCATTTTGTCACCTTCTTTTTTGTAAATGAGAGTTTATCGCAATTGATTTTGGTGCCCCTTGTCAGGGGAGCTGTCGCCGTACGGCGACTGAGGGATAGTCTCTCCTTCCGTCGCCTTCGGCGCCACCTCCCTCATCAGAGGGAGGCATGTTTACTGAATGCGCAGGATCTTGTTTCTGCTAAAATCTCAACTTATACAATATCTCTTTTCCGGCTATGGTGTCCATGCCGAAATAGACGAGCACGGCGGCGTAGTCATTTTCTGCCGCAAGCGCCTTGACCGAGCCGCCGTAATAGCGCGGATCGAGGATATCGAGGTCATAGTGCCGCGCCAAAAGCGGCGCAAGTGCGTCGCCGTAGCTATCGCATACCAGAAGCAGCCTTTGCCGCTCGGCATTTGGCAGTGTGATGCGCGCATAGCCGCAGTCCGCGATCGGAAACACGCCATAGGGATCGGACGAATGCAGTTTTTCGGTATTGTACAGCCCGCGCATGCCCTCGCCGCTGTCGCGGTTTTCGACAAGAAACTCGCCGTCCTCGGCGTAGCGGAACAGCGCGATCTTGTCCTGCGTCGCGCACAGCATTTTCCGCGCGTCACTGCCCGAAAAATCCGCCTTGACCACGCCGACCGAAAAATCCTTTGCGTCATACGGCGTGATACCGAGCGCTTCGGCGATCTCGCGGTACACATAGTAGCTGCCGAGCGTTGTCAAGTGGTGATCGCCGCGGTAGTAGATATACTTCCCCTCTCCGCCGCGGCGGCGCAAAGTGGGCAACAGATCAATCGTTTGCAGTTCGCTTTCCCGCAACGCTTGCCAAAGGCTCTCGCGCTCGTCCGCGTACAGCCGCGGCAAGCTACCAAACAGCACATCGGTCTTCGCCCCGACGACCGCCGTATACACGGGAATGCCCAGTGCATCAGCGAAAACCTGCACGGCATCGAGGTTCTTTGTCAGCGTCTCGGTACTTACGCTTTCCTCCGAAAATATATAGCCGTTCCTGCCGAGAAACGCATCCGCAAACTCGTTTTTGCCAAGCGCAAGCGCAATATTGCGGCTCAGCCGCAGCAAGTGCTCGCGCAGGGGCAGCCGATCGGTAAAATATCTGTCGGGCGAGGCGAGCGAAAACGCCGTGTACGCGCGGTTCTCACTCTCGAGCCGCTCGCCGTGCGGCGCACGCACGATAAACAGCAACAGCAGCAGGCAAACCGCAAGGCTCAGGCGGCAAAACATCTTTTCTCGCATGCCGCCACCTCAAAAGGACGCATACAGAAACGGCTGATGCGCACCGACCGCAAGGCAGGACAGCACCAGTGCAAACGCCGCTGCCGCAAGCGGATACAGGAGTACCTTTTTGTGCCGATAGAGCGTACAAAGCGCATTGTGCAGAATCGGCGTGGCGCAAAACGCCGCCAGCAGAACAAACGGCAGATGCCGCATGCAGTTGTAAAGGTCGGCACGAGAGTAGAGCAGCGTACCGCCAAGACAAAACAGCCGTCCCAAAAAGGCAAATGCCGCCGCGGGCGTTTCGGAAAAGAAGAACACCCAGCCGAGAAGCACCGGCACGAGCGTTGACACATGCCCGAGGTACACGCCTTTCGGCAAGAGCAGTTTTTCGGCGGCGATCAACAAAAAGAACCAACCGCCCCAGAGAAGATAGGAAAGCGTGCTGCCGTGCCACAGCGCCGAAGTCAGCCACACAGCACCGAGCGCAAGGAGCATGCGCCCTTTGCCCCGTCGGCTGCCGCCGAGGGGGATATACACATAGTCGCGCAGCCATATTCCGAGCGAGATGTGCCAGCGGCGGAAAAACTCGCCCACCGAGCGCGACAGATAGGGATGATCAAAGTTTTTCGGCGGGGCAAAGCCGAAGATCGCCGCAATGCCGATCGCAATATCGCTGTACCCCGCAAAATCAAAGTAAATATACAGCGCGTAGCAAACGAGTGCCGCCACCGCCGAAAGCGTGGTGCCGCCCGCGTGAAACTGCACAAACGCGGCATAGAGCGCATCGGCAAAAAACAACTTCTTTAAAAGCCCCGCAAGCGAAAGCAATATGCCGCGCTCGATCAGCGGATAGTTTACAGGCTTGTCAAAGCTGTCCCGCGCCTGCCCATAGCGCGTGAGCGGTCCCGCCGTGACGGTCGGAAACAGCCAAAGAAACGCGCACAGGCGAACAAAATTTTTCTCGCGGTGCCCGTCATGCAGATACGCCGCGGCGCGCAGAATAAAGAAGGACACGCCCACAGCCGAAACGCCGCAAAGGCGCAGGAGCGGCAGCAGCAAAAGCATCGTAAGAAAGCCGACGCGCGGCTTTGCAAACGAGAGCGCGTATGTAACGAGCGAAAGCAGCGGCAACATCCAAAAGAGTTTGCCCGCGGCAAGCGCGTAAAACGCAAGATCGATCACGCACAGCGCGATATACCGCGTCCGGTGCGGTACGGCATAATATACGAGAGCCGAGATCGGCAAAAAGCCGAGTAGAAAAAAGGCGGTGTACAGCGTCACTTTTCGTATTTCCTCCAAGCAGAACTGTACAATGTATATTATTTTTATTATACATGAATGCCGAAAAAAATAAAAGACCTTTTTGTCTTTTTCGTGAAGATGGTTGCAAATTTAAACAGAATGGGGTATACTATAAGTACCAAGGTTTAGGAGGCGAAAACATGAACGAAAAGATCACGCTCGCAAAAGTGAAGGCAAAGCGCTTTTGCAAGAAGGCAAAAAACGCGCTGAACCGCCATTTTAACATTACGTTTTCGCTGAGACGCAAAAAAGATCCCGAAAATCCCCTGCTCTCGGTCAATGTCAAAGGTGAGATCCCGCGCGAGATCGTTGCCTTCCTCGCCGTCCTCGGCGGCATTACCCTCGTGTGGAGCATATGGAAACTGATCCGAAAAATGATATAAGAAAATCCCGACCTCACGGTCGGGATTTTCTTATATAAAGTTATGTATTACTGTTATTTGCGTTTTTCTTCCAGTGAGTGCACAATAAATGCTCCCACCACTGCGATTGCAGCAACAGACGGTATCTGCGACCAATCTAACACCAATGCAAGAAGAATTCCAACGCATAACGTACAAAAAAGCGCCGACAGTGCTTTCCACATATTAACACTCTCCTTTAATATGTATATGTTATTTGATTACCCAATTCATCATAAGAAGCTCCGCCACTTATCTCAAATCCGACCCCATAATCAGGTATCCCCAACGAGAGGGACAGACCTGTCAAAGCATGCACATAATGTCCATACAATGTAGTTGTAAAACTGGTGGATTTGGGTTTAAGCAAAAATTCACCATGTCCATAAATTGATACCGTATAATATATAGTGTTATGTCCAACTAAATCAGCATACCATGTTACACCCGAAGAAGAAGCGCTGGCGTATGCATTCGCCTCATCATGTATCACAGTTTCCAGTGTGGAGCCAATGAAACCACCATAGTTCGAGTATCCTGTGAACTTATCCACTTTATAAAAAGAATTATCTATCATTTCAAAGCACTCATCATCCCATGAAACTCCAATAGGATCCTGATACCGATTGACAGGAAGATTATTCCATTCATAACTATACGTTACAAGTACATTGCCACTGGTGGTATAACGCGAAAGTCCCCACGTGAGTGTAAGATCTTCTTCGTCAATTTGCCCACAAGTAGAAATACCATCAGCAGAAATCGCATACTGAAACGATTCCCCGCTTTCTTCATTATATGCGCATATCATAGCACCTGCAAAGACTGCATCGGGTTTATTATACAGCGATTCTTTTGCGCTCTCAGAAATATTGTCCAAATAGACCTGCGGATATCCACGTTCAAGAAGAGCGGCATCCATATCCGTTTTCTCAGCATCTGCAGCAAATGCAGATGTACTCATTGTAAACAACATAGCAAAAGATAATACCAAACAAATTATTTTTTTCATAACAATCTCCTATAAAATCTTGATTTTTGACTATCATAATACAATTGCACTCAAAAGCCAGAGGCATAAGTCAAACGCTTACGGGCAAGTTGCAGTTACGGTTTTCGTTGCAGGTTCAAATGTACCGTTTCGAACAACAGATATGCTTAAATCAACTTTGTACTCTATACCGCTTGTTGCAGAAAAGGTTTTCTCAAATGCCAAGCAGTTTGAATTTTCCGAAAAAGTCCAGCTCTGCGGAATTTCGCTCCATTGTCCACTATCGTTTTTATAATACAGTTTTGCAATAGCGGTAATATTTGATGTTCCGCTTTGTCCCATAATAGTTACCGTGTAATAACCTGTATTATCAACAAAAGTAATGCCGTTTTGAATATCCAAGATATTGTCCCAGCAAGGTTCTATTGGTTCCGGCAAAGTTGTTGAAGCTGCAAAAGCACATACATTCAGAAATATCCCTATGATGAATGCGAATAAAAGAATTTGTTTTTTCATGTTACCTCCTAAATCCTCAAATTTTATGCCTCCATATACTATTAACAATTGAGGCATTCATTTCATTTCCGAAAATTTCAAAAATTTTTATTGCTAAAAAAGTATCGTTGTTAAAATCGAACAACGATACTTTTTTCTCATTTTACAGATTTTGCGATACGAATCAATGTATTAGAATCCATAATAGCGCCACTGCTGATGATTGAATAATGATATTGACCATCGCTCCAATCCAGAATGCTATATCCTTTATCTGCAAACGACAAATATATTCCCTTGCCATCGCCAACATATACAACAGAGCTCTCGGCTCCTTCGCCATCAATCGAATAATCGCAACTTAACAAGAACTGCTTATATGTAATCTCAGTTCCCGTATTCAACTTATACAGAACTACATACGAACCGATACCATCCGCCAAAACTTCCCTCTTATACTTTTGTGGCAGCCAACTCGGTTCTTTTTTTACCTCAATTGCAGTGGGCAGCGGCAATTCGGTTTGATAATCAATCTCGACATACGCATCAAACCATTCGGTTATAATACGCCAAAATTCTGCACGCACCGCATCAACACGCATAGCAAGCGTAAACAATACCGTGCAAACGATTAAAACGGCGGCACAACTGCGTTTCAAAAACACGAATACTGTTTTTTGCTTTTTCTCCCGCTGCCAATTGCGTACAAGTCTTGATACCTTTCTGTCCAGCGCCGCGGGAACGGGGATATTATACACGACATTCTGCATGTCTTCGGTTTCTTCCGCGGCAAGCTCAGATGCTGCCAGCAAAATCAAAGCATCCAGTTTATCCTTTTGCATACCGATCAAGCAACTCCTCTCCTGCAATCTCCAATATCTTTTTACGCGCTTTGTACAAACGCATACCAACAGCATTCGCCGTGATGCCTAAGATCTGCGCTGCCTCTATGTTGGAATATCCGTATACATAGACCAGCTTGACCGTATCGCGCATCTCCTCGGGCAGTAGTGCGATGGCCTGTCGCACAAGTTTGATCGTCTCGTTATCGATCACAAGTTTTTCGAGATCTGCCTGCTCCTCTGCGGTGGTTTCCGACATTTCTCCATCCTCATGCATTCGCTTGCGCTTGTTGTGATTATACAGATTGATCGCGGCGTTTCTAAGATATATAACAATCTGACGTTCAATTTCATTTTCACTTTTTCCGAAAAACTTTTCAATATTTTTGATAATATTGACCATTACTGTCTGCACCGCATCTTCTGCATCCGCTTTACTGTGCAGAATCGACATGGCTTTGCCGAACATATATTTTTTATATTGCACATACAAAGACAAAACGAACTCCCGCTCGTCTGTCTCAAGTGTCCCCAACATCAACCAAAACAGCATGTACTTTCTCCTTACACAATCGTGATGCTATTGTAACATACCGCAAAAAAGAAATCCACCATTTTCACAGAAAAAAGACTATGCGAAATGCATAGTCTTTTTAAATTATATCTTTCCTATATTCTTAAAATCCGACCCTTATACATCCGCCATGGAGATATATTTTGCGCCGTTGTCGGCGATATACTGACGGCGGCGGGCAACATTGTCGCCGAGCATCAGCTCAAACATATCCTCGGTCGCGGCGGCATCGGTCGGCGTGACTGCGATGAGACGGCGGGTGGCGGGGTTCATGGTGGTCTTCGACATCATTTCGGGCTCGTTTTCGCCGAGACCTTTGGAGCGCTGCAGGTTATACTTGGTCTTGCTCTCCTCGAGTTTTTTGATGATGTCCGCTTTTTCAAACTCGTTGTAGGCAAAGTAGGTATCGTTCTTCGTCGTGATCTCAAAAAGAGGCGATTCGGCGATAAAGACCTTGCCCTTTTCGATCAGCGTGGGCAGAAGCTGATAAAACAGCGTGAGCAGCAGTGTGCGAATCTGGAATCCGTCCTCATCGGCATCGGTACAGATGATGATGCGGTTCCAGCGCAGTGCGTTATAATCGAACATGGCGAGGTCGCCGCGCTCCTTGCCCTTGAACTCCACGCCGCAACCGATCACGCGGAGCAGATCGGTGATGATCTCGCTCTCAAAGATGCGCTTGGTCGATGCTTTCAGACAGTTGAGCGTCTTGCCGCGCACGGGGATGATCGCCTGGAACTCGGCGTTGCGCGCGGTCTTACACGAGGACATTGCACTGTCGCCCTCTACGATGTAGAGCTCGCGCACGGACGGGTCTTTGGAGCGGCAGCCGACAAACTTTTCCACGCGGTTGGAAATATCCATGGTGGTCTGCAGCTTCTTCTTAATGTCGCTGCGCGTTTTCTCGGCGGTCTCGCGGGAACGCTTATTGGTCATGACCTGGTTGGCGAACACCTCCGCCTCGGTGGGGTGCTCGGCAAAGTAGACCTCTAAATTATGTTTGATAAAGTCGGTCAGCGCGTCCTTGATAAAGACGTTGGTGATCGCCTTTTTGGTCTGGTTTTCATACGAGACCTGCGTGGAGCGGCTGTTGATAATGAGGATCAGACAGTCCTCAATATCCGAAAAGCCGATCTTGCTCTCGTTCTTCTTGTAGGCGCCCACGGATTTGAGATACTTATCCAGCGCATAGACAAACGCGGTGCGCACCGCCTTATCGGGTGAGCCGCCGTGCTCGAGGAAGCTGGAGTTGTGGTAATACTCGATGCGGTTGACCGTAGGCGAGATGCAGAAGGTGATCTCGGCTTTCAGCTTATAGTCGGGCTTGTCCTCGCGGTCGCGGCCGCTGCACTCGAGGTTCCAGAGCACGGGCTCGGTGAGTGCCGTGCCGTTTGCGATCTCACGGACGTAGTCGGAGATGCCGTTTGCATAGACAAATTCCTCACTCAGAAAGCTGCCGTCCTCATTTTCGGTCTTGAGGATGAATTTGAGTCCCGCATTAGCGACCGACTGCTGCTGCAGCACGCCGCGGAAAGCGTCATACGGGATGGCAATATCGGTGAATACTTCAAGGTCGGGGCGCCAGCGGATGATGGTGCCGTGCTTTTTGCCGCGCTTCTCGATCGGCGCACTTTGCAGCTCGCTTACAGGTTCACCTTTTTTGAAGGAGATGGTGTGTACTTCCCTGCCGTCGTAGGACGCGACCTCCATAAACTCGGAGGAGTACTGCGTTGCGCACGCGCCGAGTCCGTTGAGTCCGAGCGAATATTCGTATGCGGCATTCTCATCGTTGTTAGAATACTTGCCGCCGGCGTACAGCTCACAGAACACGAGCTCCCAGTTGTAGCGCTTTTCCTTTTCGTTGTACCCGAGCGGCACACCGCGGCCAAAGTCCTCGACCTCGATGGTGTGGTCACGCCAAACGGTGATCACGATCTCGCTGCCGTGTCCCTCTTTCGCCTCGTCCACCGAGTTTGACAGGATCTCAAAAAAGGAATGCGTGCAGCCCTCGAGTCCGTCCGAGCCGAAGATGACCGCCGGACGCTTGCGCACGCGGTCCGCGCCTTTGAGCATCGAAATACTTTGGTTATTATACTGTGCGTTGTTCTTGTCGCTTGCCGCCATGGATATTCCTCGCATTTCGTCTTTTCATTATTCTTATATTATACAAGATGTACCGATTTTTGTCAATCGTTATTCAAGATGTAGTTTTTTATCATTATCCATTGTGTATACGCGTAAATTTTGTTATACTATAAATATATAAATACGCGTGCGGAAGGAGAAGATTTTCGTGCAGGACCGCGAGGAAATACGCCGACTGAAGAAAGAGAACCGCGAGCTGAAAAAGAAGCTGTACAAACTGGAAAAAGAAACGCATGCCGAACAGCCGCACACCGAGGACAACAGCGACTGCTACCGCGCGGGCAACTATTTTGCCTATCTTCTTGCCAAGGCACGCAAAAAAGACTTTTTTGCCATGGCGGAAAAATTCGCACGCTATTTTCGAAACTCTTTGTGGGTGACGCGCATTTTCCGCTGGGGCGTACTGCTCTACCAATACCTGCAGGCAGGTGCGTTTGTGATCCTGTACACGGCGGCGTTCATCTTGATCATCCCGATCATGCTGGCGTTTACGGCGCTCACGCTGATCCTGACACTGCTGCTCCGCAGTCAGAATGCCAAAAAACTCTTAAAGGAATCCCGCCGCGATGTGGTGTTCCTCATTCCAAACGGCAAAGAGGGATTTGACCGCGACTTTCTGTGCGAGGAAGCGAGGGCGTACCCCGACTCCACCGTGCTGATCGTCACACCTTTCTTTTTCAAAAAAATCGGTGTGGGCAGCAGCGAGGAGTGGTTCGTCTGCTACCGCAAAGAAGAAAACAACATCTATATCCTGCGCAATTATTTCTTTTTCTATTTCCGTAAACGTCTGAAAAAAGAAGTACACTTCAACATCCGTGAAGTACACGTCAACGGAAAAGAAAAGATGTAGTCCCCTTGCGGAAAAGGCAGTACCGCAGACATCGGATGCAGCGTTCCCTGAAAATTTTGACGGACACTCCGTGTCCTACCCCTCATCAGTCGCTGCGCGACAGCTTCCCCCAAGGGGGAAGCCAATGTATCTCCAAAATCTCCTATGAAAGGAGCTATTCATGCTGACACTTCTCTACGGCACGCGCGGTGCGCGTGCCGAAATCTATAGCCGAATCGCCGCAGACGCCGCCGAAGGGCGGCGCGCCTACCTGATCGTCCCCGATCAAAAGGCACTGCTCGCCGAGAGCGCGCTCATGCGCGCGCTGCCGAAAAGCGCCGCACTCCTCGTGGACGCGGTCGGTTTTTCGCGCCTTGCCAACCTCGTGTGCCGCCGCTATGGCTCGCTGACCTACCGCTACGCCACCGAGGGCGCAAAGGTCGTGACCATGTACCGCGCCGTCAAAAAGCTGCGCCCCTACCTGCGCGTGTTCGGCGGCGAACTGCAAAACGGCACGCTGCAAGCGCTCTGCTCGCTGATGAGTGAATTCCGCGCCTGTGCCGTGCAGGCGGACGAGCTGACCGCAGCAGCAGAAAACCTCGGCGACACTCCGCTCGCCGACAAGATGCGCGACCTCTCGCTGCTCTATACCGAATACGAAAGCCTGCTGCATGAAAACTTCGCCGAGCAGGCAGACGACCTCGACACGCTCTGCGATCTGCTGCGCGAGCACGACTTTTTCGGCGACGCGCACGTCTACATCGACTCGTTTATCAGCTTTACGAAGCAGGAGATGACCGCGCTTTCGCACATGCTGTCGCGCGGCGTGCATGTCACGATCGCCCTGCCTTTCCGCCGCGTGGGTGCGCACATAGCAGAATGCGCCGACACGCGCAAAAAGCTGCTTTCGCTGTGCGCAAAGCTCTCCGTGCAGCTGGGTGAGCAGTACATAGCCGAGGACGCACCCGCCGCGCTCGAATTTGCGAAAGAAAATCTCTGGGACTTTGCCGCATCCGACCGTTTTGACGGGGACACGCGCGGCGTGCTGGAAGTCGCGGAATGCGCCGATAAAAACGAGGAAGCGCAGCTCTGCCTGCGCGAAATTTTTAACGCCGTGCAGAGCGGACATGCCTACGCGGACATTGCGATCATCGCGCGCAGTGCCGAGAGCTATACCGGCACGCTCGACCGCGCACTGGAGCGCTGCGGCATTCCCTTTTTCTTCTCGAAAAAGACAAGCGCCGAGCTTTTGCCGCTGACCAAGCTGATCCTTTCGGCGCTCTCGTTGTATGTGTACAACTTCAAGGAGAGCGACGTTGCCGCGTATATCAAAACAGGGCTCTGCGGACTTTCGGACGACGAGTGCGACCTGTTTGAAGAATACATCGACCGCTGGAACATCTGCGGCAGGCAGCGTTATCTCGACGGCGAGGACTTTACCATGTCGGGCAAGGGCTACACCGCCGAGGTCACCGACAGCGAAACGCTCGCCGCCATCAACGACATCAAAGAACGCGTCACCGCCCCGCTTGCGCGCCTTTGCGACTCGCTGGACGGTGCTGTGACCGTGCGCGAATTTGCCGCCGCGGTGTTTGCCTACCTCACCGAAATGCAGATCTGCGAGCGGTCGATTGATCCCACATGTACCAAATATTTCGGCACGGACAAGACCGCCGACGCGGTGCGCCTGTGGAACGTGACCATGGAAGCACTCGACACGCTGGTGGATGCGGCGGGCGAGGAAGTGACCACCGCCGCCGACTTTGCAGGTCTTGTGCGCCTCTTGTTCTCGGCGATCGACATTGCCGAGATCCCCACCTCGATGGATCAGGTCATCATCGGCAACGCCGACACCATCCGCATTGACGAGCGCAAGATCGTCATTCTCCTCGGCGCCGTCGAGGGCGTGTTCCCCGCCCCCGTCTCCGAGAGTCCCACGCTCTGCGAGAGCGAGCGACAGCAGCTCGAACGTATCGGCATCGCGCTGTCGCAGGATCTGCGCCTGCGTTCCGCGCGCGAGCTCTACCACTTTGTGCGCGCCATTGACTTTGCGACCGAGCGCGTCACCCTCTCCTACTATACCTCGGATGCAGACGGACGAAAATGCGAGCCCTCTTTCGCCGTAGCAAGGCTGAGGAAGCTCTTCCCCGCCCTCATGCACTATACCTTCGCGGCGCTTGCTCCCATGGACAAGCTCTGCTACAGCGCCACCGCCGCCGATGCGATCGGACGGTACGACGCCGCCACCGAAGCAGTCCTTCGCACCGTGCTCACGCCGCGCGGCATGTACACCCCGCCGATCGACGATCCGAGGTCGCTCGGCAACGCATACGCTGCGCTCACGCCCGAGATTGCCGAAGCCATCTACGGCAAGGACATGCGCCTGTCGCAGAGCAAGATCGACTGCTACAGCGACTGCCACCTGCGCCACTTCATGCAGTACATCCTCACGCTGGAGGATACCGCGCCTTTCGAGTTCAATCCCGCCAACACAGGTACCTTTGTACACAGCGTACTCGAAAATTTCTTAAATAACGCGCGCGACGCGGGTCGGCGCATCGCCGACTACACGGACGAGGAGATCGAGCGGCTTGCCGCCTCTCTCTGCGCCGCCGAAACCGAAAAGATTCTGCGCGCGGCAAACGGCGGCAGTGCGCGCATGCTCTGCTTCTTCGAGCGCATGCGCCGCAACCTCACGCTGATTCTCAAAAACCTCGTTGCCGAGTTCAAAAACAGCGCCTTTGAACCCTTTCTGACCGAATACCGCATCGGCGCGCACGGACACCGACCGCTCACCGTGGAGCTGGACGGCGGCGGCAGTGTTTCCCTGAACGGCATCGCCGACCGCGTGGATATTTACAAGCAGGACGGCAGGGTATACCTGCGCGTCGCCGACTACAAAACCGGCAAAAAGCCGTTTGCCGAAAGCGATCTTGCCAAGGGCAAGAATCTGCAGCTGCTCATCTACCTGTTCTCACTCTGCGAGGTCGCGGACAAGCAGTTTTTTGACCTTGTGGGCGTGCGCTCGACCGAGGACATTCGCCCCGCAGGCGCGACCTATTTTGTGGTCAAGGCGCCGAACATCGGTCTGGATAATCCCCCCGAGGAAGACATGACCGATGCCGCGGAACAGGCGCTCGAGCGCAAGGGCTTTGTCTTCAGCGCAGAGCAGCTTGCGGGTGCGATCGACCGCTCGGCAGACAAGCAGTTCTCGAAGAAACTGACCGAAAAGGACGACGAAGCGGCAGCCGAGCTGTTCGACACCGTCAAAACCAGCATCGCAGGCGTGGCAAACAGCATGCGTGCAGGCAGGATCGACACCGCGGATACCGCCACGGGCATACACTCCCCTTGCCGATACTGCGCTTACCTGCATGTCTGCCGCAAAGAAAAAACGAAAGGAGACGAGGAAGATGGCTAAACTCACCCCCGCGCAGCAGCGCGCCGTGGACGAAACGTCCAAAACGCTTCTCGTCTCGGCGGCGGCGGGCAGCGGTAAGACCACCACGCTGATCGAACGCATCCTGCGCTCGGTCGTGCGCAAAGAGGATCCCGTCATGCTCGACCGCCTGCTGGTCGTAACCTTTACCAAGGCGGCGGCAAGCGAGCTGCGCCTGCGCATCTCGGCGGCACTGTCCGACGCGATCGCCGCCGACGGCGAAAACGAAGTGCTGGCAAAGCAGATCTCCCTGCTCCCCAGCGCAAAGATCTCTACGATCGACAGCTTTTGTCTCGACCTTGTGCGTACAAACTACGCCGCGCTCGGTCTCTCCCCCGCCTTTCGCATTGCCGACACGGGCGAATCCACCCTGCTCGCGCACGAGACGATGGAACGGCTGATCGACGAATGCTATGATAATCCCGAGAGCAAAATTGCGGGCGGTGCGCGCGGCTTTGCCGACCTCGTCGACCTGTTGCTCGGCAGCAGCGATGACAAGCGTCTCGCCGACCTCTTGCTCTCGCTCTACGAAACGCTCTCCGCCTATCCGCGCGGCGCCGCCGCGCTCTACGACTGCGAAATGACTTTACGCGAGTATGCGAAAGCCGACTTTTTCGCATCCCCGCCGGGCAAACGCATCGAAGCACACTTGCGCGACCTGTTTGCCCACTACCGCCATGCCTACCGATATGCCATGGAAGTGCTTGAAGCCAACGCCGCGGCAGCCAAAGCGTACCTCCCCGCGTTCAGTGCGGACTACGACGGCATTCTGCGCGCCGAAGCGGCGCTTGCCGAGGGGTACGCCGTCGGCAGAGAGGTCGTAAGCGGACTCACGTTCCCGCGCCTCGGCTCCTATCGCGGCGAGAAAACGAGCGAGCTCGAACAGATCAAGGAACTGCGAGCGGAATACAAAAAGCAGGTGGCAAAGCTGCAGAGCGGCTACCTCGCCGCCGACAACGCCACGCTGCAGCGCTGCGTTGCCGAGACCGCCGAGGTCTGCCACGCGCTTGCCGAACTGCTCTGCGAATATGAAAAGCGCGCCGAGGCGGAGAAAAAGCGACAGAACGTCTGCGACTTTGCCGACCTCAGCCGCTACACTCTGCGCCTGCTCGTGGATGCGGACGGCAAAGACACTCCCTTTGCCATCGCGCAAAAGAAACTGTACGACGCGGTCTACATCGACGAATATCAGGACGTCAACGCCGTGCAGGACCGCATCTTCTCGGCGATCTCCACCGAGACCAACCGCTTCATGGTCGGCGACATCAAACAAAGCATCTACGCCTTTCGCGGCGCGGAGCCCTCGATCTTCGCCAACCTGCGCTACGCCTATCCCGCCATCGACGACGCGGCGGACAGTCACTATGCAACCATCTTTATGAGCGAGAATTTCCGCTGCGGCAGAGAGATCATCGACTTTACCAACATGGTCTTTGACAAGCTCATGCCGCTGATCTCGCCCGACATGCACTACACCGCGTCCGACTCGCTGGTATTCCGTAAAAACGCATCGGATACCGTGCGTCCCGTGCAGATGGTACTGACCGAAAAGCCGCCGAAGGACTCGCCGCAAGCGGGCGAGAACACCGAAGCGGACTTTATCGCGCGGGAGATCTGCCGCCTGGTCAAGGAAGAACGCAAGGACGACGGCACGCCCATCACCTACGGCGATATTGCCATTCTGATGCGCTCTCCGAAGGCGAAAATGGACGAATACGCGGGTGCACTGCGCACCCACGGCGTGCCCGTCTATGCCGAAACCAACGAAAATCTCCTGCTGCAAAGCGAGGTCGAGATCCTGCGCTGCATGCTGGAGACGATCGACAACCCGCGCCGCGACATTCCGCTGACGGGCGCTCTGCTCTCTCCCTTGTGCGGCCTGGACTGTGACTTTCTTGCCGCACTGCGCAAAGACAAGCGCGACGAGCGCCTGTTCACCACCCTGCGAAACTACCTCACAGACGACGCGGAAGACTGCCCGGAGAAGCAAAAACTTGCGCACTTTATCAAGCAGCTGACCGAATTCCGCCGCATGGCGCGCTTTATGAGCGCGGGCGAGCTTACAGACGAGCTTTACGCGCATTATGCCGTGTACGCGCGCCTATGCGCCGACAGCGCACTGCGCCGCGCCAATCTCGAAAAGTTCCGCCAGCTCGCGCACAGCTTTGCAGGGGGCACGCCGCGCAGTCTTTCGGAATTTCTGCACTATCTGCGCAGCGTGGAGACCAGTGCCACAGCGCAACTCACCGCTGCCAAAGTCAGCGCCGACACACACGACGCGGTGCAGATCATGAGCATTCACCAATCCAAAGGTTTGGAATATCCTGTAGTATTCCTTGCCGACACGGCAAAGAGCTACAACCTGCGCGACGCCGACATGTCTCCGC
Source organism: Clostridia bacterium (assembly GCA_017398595.1). GTDB lineage: Bacteria > Bacillota > Clostridia > Oscillospirales > CAG-272 > UMGS902. Next base: position 43,191 of record JAFQFR010000034.1, on the reverse strand, counting down.
TGTACACAAACGCTGCGGGATTCGGCATGCGGCTGCGCGATGCGAGCGGTTTTTGCGTATACGACACGCTGCTGCGTAAATCGGTAGCGCTTGCCCTGCGTCGCTCCGCCAAGGAAGAGGAACTGCGCCTTTTGTACGTTGCGCTGACGCGTGCGCGTGAACAACTCTACATAACCGCCATGGTGGATGAACCCGAAAAGCGGACCGAAGCGGCGCGCTTTGCGCACAACTATCTTTCGGCTTTCTCGGCGCTCGAACAAAAGAGCCATCTTTCGCTCGCCCTGCTGGCGGCAGGCGGCACCGAGCAACCGTTTTTGACCATTCGCACCGTGCCGTACTTCCTTGCAGCCGCAGACGAAGCACCCGTCGAGACCGAAACTGCCGTAACCGCGGCACCGACCGCCGATGCCGAGAGCGTGCGCATCCTTTCCGAGCGATTCAACTACCGCTATCCCCATGCGGCGCGCACCAAGATCCCCGCCAAGCTCTCGATCTCGCGGCTCTACCCCGATATTCTGGATGACACCATTCTCGAAGAATCCATCGGCGAAAAGAAACTGCCGCCGCTCGTGAGCGCCCCCCGCTTTATCGAAAGCACCGAAAACGACGCGGCAAAACGCGGCACGGCAACGCACCTGTTTTTGCAGTTTTTCGACTTTGACCACGCCGTCCGGCATGGTGCTGCCGCCGAGCTTACCCGACTCACCGAAAAGCACTTTTTAACGGCGGAGGATGCCGCGCTCGTCAACATGACCGAGGTGGAAACCTTCCTTGCCTCCCCACTCTTTGCGGAAATGCGGGCGGCAAAGCGGCTCTACCGCGAGCAACGCTTTAATTTAGAGCTGCCCGCCGCCGATTTTGCCGCGGATGCGCGACTAAAAGAAGAGCTTGCGGGCGAAACTGTCCTTGTGCAGGGCGTTATCGACTGTTTCTTCTACGATGCAGAAGGCAACATCGTGCTCGTGGACTACAAGACCGACCGTCTGCCGAAAAACCGCGCAGCCGCCGAAGAAAAATTACGCGCCGCGCATGCGCGCCAGCTCGGTTACTACGCCCGTGCGATCGAAGAGATCTGCGAAAGGGCGCCGAAAAGGCGTTTGATCTACTCGCTTTGTCTCGGAGACGTCGTTTCCCTATAAAAATTGCTGTAAAACCCGCTGATTTTCGCATTGATTTTGTCAAATTGGCGGTTGCATTTCTGCGCCGCGTAAAGTATAATAGACTTGTATTTTTATTTTCTTCTATTTTGAGGTAATCATGAATAACGAGAAACTTGCTATGCTGACCGAAAAAGCAAAGCTCGTCCGTAAAGGCATCATCGAAAGCACGCATGCTGCCGGCTGCGGACATCCGGGCGGATCTCTTTCGATCGCCGACATCGTCACCTATCTCTATTTTGCCGAGATGAACATTGACGAAAAGAATCCCAAGATGGAAAATCGCGACCGTTTTGTCCTCTCCAAGGGACACGCCGCTCCCGCACTCTATTCTGTGCTGGCAAACCGCGGCTTCTTCCCACTCGAGGATCTGAAAACACTGCGCAAGACCGGCAGCTATCTGCAAGGACATCCGGATATGAAGGGTACCCCCGGCGTAGACATGTCCACGGGTTCGCTCGGTCTCGGTATTTCGGGTGCATGCGGCATGGCGCTCGCAGGCAAGCTCTCGGGTAATTCCTACCGTGTATACTGCGCCGTCGGCGATGGTGAGAGCGAAGAGGGTCAGGTTTGGGAAGCAGCTATGTTCGCTGCACACTACAAGCTCGACAATCTCACCGTTTTCCTCGACCTCAACGGTCTGCAGATCGACGGTAAGATCACCGATGTTATCAACCCCACCCCCCACGATGAAAAATTCGCAGCGTTCGGCTGGAATGTGATCACCATTGACGGTCACAACTTTGCCGAGATCGAAGACGCCGTCAACGCAGCCAAGGCATGCAAGGGCAAGCCCACTGCGATCATCGCCAAGACCACCAAGGGTAAGGGCGTTTCCTTCATGGAAAACCAGGTCGGCTGGCACGGCAAGGCACCGAATGACGAGCAGTATGCAACCGCTATGGCAGAGCTCGACTGATAAGGGGGTACGACACAATGGCAGAAAAAATTGCAACCAGAGAAGCCTACGGCAACGCGCTCGTAGAGTTTGGTAATGAATATGAAAACCTTGTGGTCCTGGATGCCGATCTCGCAGAAGCAACCAAGACCTGCAAGTTCAAGGCAGCTCACCCCGATCGTTTCTTTGACTGCGGTATCGCAGAGGGCAACATGATGGGCGTTGCGGCAGGTCTTGCCGCATCCGGCTACATCCCCTTTGCCTCGAGCTTCGCTATGTTCGCAGCCGGCAGAGCCTTTGAGCAGGTACGCAACATGATCGGCTACCCGCACCTCAATGTTAAGATCGGTGCAACGCACGCAGGTCTCACCGTCGGTGAGGACGGTGCAACCCACCAGTGCAACGAGGACATTGCCCTCATGCGCACCATCCCCGGCATGACCATCATCAATCCCGCAGACGCCGTCGAAGCTAAAGCGGCTGTCAAAGCGGCGATCGAATTCAAGGGTCCCGTATACCTGCGTTTTGGCAGATTTGCCGTTCCGACCATCAACAGCGAGGACTACACCTTTGAACTCGGACGCGGCGTAGAGCTGTGCGACGGAAAGGACGTTTCAATCGTGGCAAGCGGTCTGACCGTACACATGGCACTGGAAGCAGCAGAGCTGCTGAAAGCAGACGGCATCAGCGCGCGCGTCATCAACATCCACACCATCAAGCCGATCGACGCAGACATCCTGATCAAGGCGGCTAAGGAGACCGGCGCGATCGTTACCGCAGAGGAGCACAGCATCATCGGCGGTCTCGGCAGCGCAGTTGCCGAGGTGCTCAGCGAAAAGTGCCCCGTTCCCATGCGCCGCATCGGCGTTGGCGATAAATTCGGCAAGAGCGGTCAGGTACCCGACCTGCTGAAAGAATACGGCATCACCGCTGAGAACATCGTTGCCAAGGCAAAAGAAGTTATTAAAATAAAGAAGTAAGACAGCATAACATGAAAATAGGTGGTACTCAGCCCAATGGCTGAGTACCTCTTATTTTTTGCAGCCCAAATTCATATCTGCCTGACAATGTATAAAAAAATCTGCGTTCTTTGTAACATTCGTCATTCTCAATTGTTATTAGGGTGAAAGGAGGTTTTTATGTATGGACTTTGATTCTATTTATAAATTCTATTTCAAAGATGTTTTTCTGTACTTGCGCAGTTTATCGGCAAACACGGATATTGCCGAAGAAATTGCGCAGGAAACATTCACCAAAGCCCTAAAAGCAATCGACACTTTTGATGGCACGAAAGATATACGAGCTTGGCTTTTCACGATCGCCAAAAATGCATATTGCACATATTGCCGACGACAAAAAATCTTTGCCGGAGAAGAACCGCCCGAGGATATATCTGATCCGCAGTCTATATTCACCGAACGTATACTGGATGAAGAGAGTTCGTTTCTTATCCATCAATTTTTGCATACCATGCATGAGCCGTATAAAGAAGTGTTCTCTTTGCGGGTGTTTGGCGAATTATCTTTTGAGAAAATCGCCGCATTGTTTGGAAAAAGTCCAAGTTGGGCGCGTGTCGTTTTCTACCGGGCAAAAACACAAATTAAAGAATACATGGAGGCTTTTGAGTAATGGATAAAACAAGCTGTAACATAATCAAAGACATTCTTCCACTGTATGTGGATGATGTTGTGAGCGAAGATACCCGTAATATGGTATCGGAACATATAGAGCATTGCGAGAATTGCCGCAAAATATATGAAAAAATGAAGGTACATGTATCTATTCCGATTGAGAATAGTGCAAAGCCTCTGAAAAAGTTCAAGCGTGCATGGAAAAGAAAAAAGATTGTTCTTGTCTGCTCCACGTTAATCGCGGCTATAGCAATCATGTGCTGCGCTTTATTCGCAGTCGAACATTTTGTATATCAAGAGAAAATCGCGATAAACGGCGCAGTATATACGCAAAAGTACGGCAATATTACCGAACTTCCCGCCGGTAGCGCAGAAATCGGTTATCTGCGTGGAATCTCCTTTTGGAGTACAGCAAACCCAACTGAAGACTTTATGGCTACAAATTTGGATGGAAAATACGGAGGGAATCCCATCTATCAAAGCGGAGATAATGCTCAAATCATTTATCTTGAAGATTACAGCGGTTTTTATATCCCGTTTGAATTGACAGAATATATTACTGTGCCGGAAAGTGAATAGAATATACACCGGTAAAACGGCGCGTCGGGACGTCGCGCCCTACAAAAGCGCTGCATGCCATATCTTTGCTCCGTACTTAAACTTTCATATACGCCATAAAAAAGAACTGCCGAATGGCAGTTCTTTTTTTGCAAATTATGTAGCTTATTTGAGCAACTTAAACTTACCGATAACGGGAAGCTCTTTTGCCTTACCGGTTGCTGCATTTACGATACCGAGGATCGCCAAAACGAAGATGACTGCGGAAAGCAACCAAGAAATGATCGTTACAAGCGTAGCAAGGAACGTAAGACCGGTGAAACCTGCAATAAAGCCAACAATGAAGCCGACGATACCCATTACAACGCTTACAACAATGTTCGCGATAAACAGGACCAATCCCTGATTTGCATGATAGCGAGCGTACTTGGACTCCTTAGCTGCAAGGATCGGAACCAGCACCAAAATACCAAGATAAGCGAGAACCGCCATAAGCTTGTTCTGCTGAATGTCGTTCTGATCGAACTCTGCAGTGGTATCAGCGGTGTTGGTGATGTTGTTCAGATCTGCCATTTGTATTCTCCTTTTAAAAATTAGTAGCATGGAAGTGCTTAGTAACAGTATACACCATATTTCTGAAAAATTCTACAGTTATTCAAAAATTTTTCAAATCAAACGCAAAAAAAAGAGAAGCCGTTCGGCTTCTCTTTTTTGTTTTTCGGTATCCCGCGGGATCGGCTTACTTAGCAGCCTTCTCCTCGGTTGCGGGAGTGTTTGCTACCAGGCGAATGATAGCCATCTCAGCTGCATCGCCGCGACGGGGACCGATCTTGAAGATCTGGGTGTAACCGCCGTTACGCTCTGCATACTCGGGAGCGATGGTGTCGAACAGCTTCTTAACAACGCTCTCCTTCGTGATGAATGCCATTGCCTGACGGCGGGAAGCAAGCGTGTTCTTCTTGCCGAGAGTGATCATCTTCTCAGCGAGAGGCTGTACTTCCTTAGCTCTGGTGAGCGTAGTCTCCACGGAGCCGTTTTCAAGCAAATATGTTACCATACCTCTGAGCATAGCTTTTCTATGATCAGAAGTTCTGCCAAGTTTTCTTGTTCCGGGCATTGTAATTTCCCTCCTTGTAGTATTGTTTACTCGTCCTCGCGCTTCAGCTCAAGTCCGAGTCCCTGAAGTTTGTTGATAACTTCTTCCAGCGACTTCTTACCGAGGTTCTTGACCTTGATCATTTCGCTCTCGGTACGATTTGTGAGGTCCTCAACGGTATTGATACCTGCACGCTTCAAGCAGTTGAAGCTGCGGACCGACAAGTCAAGATCTTCAATGGTCATCTCAAGGACTCTGTCTCTGATGGTTTCCTTGCGTTCAACCATGATCTCCGCCTTCTTCGCCTCATCCGACATGTTGACGAACAAGTTGAGATGCTCGTTGAGTATCTTGGCGCCAAGCGAAATCGCTTCTTTTGCGGAAACAGTGCCGTTGGTCTTGACATTCAGCGTAAGCTTGTCATAGTCCGTGATGTTTCCGACACGGGTATTCTCCACGGTGTACTGTACTTTGTACACAGGAGTGTAGATGGAATCGGTGAAAATAAGTCCGATCGGTGCGCTGGTCTGAGCAGCCGCATTGTACGCCTGCTTATTCTTTTCCTGCGAAACATATCCTCTGCCGCGGTCGAAGGTCAACTCCATGTAGAAGCGTGCGTTCTCCACAACGGTAGCGATATGATGATCGGGGTTGAGAATTTCGATATCAGCGTCGGTCGCAATATCACCGGCAGTAACCTCGCAAGCACCCGTAACGTCGATCACGACGGTCTTGGGAGTCTGCGAATACAACTTCGCGACGATGCCCTTTACATTGAGCACGATCTCGGTGACATCTTCCTTAACACCGGACACGGTTGAGATCTCATGCAGTACGCCGTCGATCTTGATGCTGCAGACTGCAACACCGGGCAGCGAGCTGAGCAGAACTCTGCGCAGCGAGTTGCCGAGCGTCGTGCCGTAGCCACGCTCCAGAGGTTCAACAACGAAGGTACCCTCGCTGCCATCCTCACTGACGTCAACCATGTTAATATTGGGCTTTTCTATTTCAATCATTTCGTACCCTCCTAAAAATTCTGTTCATGCAAACGATAGTCACAGTGTCCCTATGGGGGAGTGATGATGCACTATTGTGTATACAAAATTCCGAAGCACCGCTCCGATACTCTGTATACATATCGGAGGCGGATTATTTGGAATAGAACTCGACGATCAGCTGCTCGTTGATCTCGAAGTCGATGTCTTCTCTTGCGGGAAGGGTTACGACCTTAGCCGTGCCGTTCTCAGTGTTGACATCCAGCCACTTGGGAGCATGCTTGGAAGCACATTCCTCGAGAAGCTCCTTGATCTTTGCGCTGTCGGTGCTGCTCTCATTGATGGTGACTACATCGCCTGCCTTAACGAGGATGGAGGGGATGTTCGCCTTCTTGCCGTTTACTCTGAAGTGGTTGTGCAGAACCAGCTGACGAGCTTCCTTGCGGCTGCTTGCCATACCCATTCTGTAAACAACGTTGTCCAGACGGGACTCGAGGATGACGAGCAGGTTTTCACCGGTCATACCCGGCTTCTTATCTGCCATCTCGAAGTAGTTTCTGAACTGCTTCTCGAGCAGACCGTAATATCTTCTGACCTTCTGCTTTTCGCGAAGGTGCATGCCGTATTCGCCGACCTTCTTGCGAGAATCATAGTGCTGACCGGGAACCTGGCTTCTGCGGTCAAATGCGCACTTACCGGAAGTGCAGCGCTCGCCCTTCAGATACAGCTTGGTACCTTCTCTGCGGCAGATTCTGCAAACAGGACCTGTATATCTTGCCATTTTGTTATACCTCCTAAAAAAATCACACGCGTCTGCGCTTAGGCGGACGGCAACCGTTGTGCGGGATCGGGGTAACGTCCTTGATCATCGTGATGTCAAGGCCAACCGTCTGCAGAGCACGGATCGCAGACTCACGTCCCGAACCGGGGCCCTTAACATAAACTTCAACAGTCTTCATGCCGTGATCAACAGCGATCTTGCCTGCTGCCTCAGCTGCAGTCTGTGCTGCATAAGGAGTAGACTTTCTGGAGCCTTTAAAGCCCATCTCGCCGGCAGATGCCCAGGATACTGCATTGCCTTCGGTATCGGTGATCGTGATGATCGTGTTGTTAAAGGTTGCCTGGATATGCGCTGCGCCCTTTTCAACGTTCTTACGTTCGCGGCGCTTCTTGATAACCTTTTTTACAGCTTTAGCCATCTTTCGTGGTCACTCCTTTACTTCTTCTTATTCGCGATGGTCTTTGCGGGACCCTTGCGAGTTCTGGCATTGGTCTTGGTGCGCTGGCCTCTTACGGGCAGGCCCTTTCTGTGACGAATGCCGCGGTAGCAGTTGATCTCTACCATGTTTTTGATGTTGAGCGCTACATCACGGCGGAGGTCACCCTCTACAGTGTAGTTCGCTTCGATCTCATCACGGAGCTTTGCAACCTCAGCCTCGGTAAGATCCTTTGCGCGAGTGTCGGGGTTGATACCCGTCTTAGCAAGGATTGCCTTGGCACTGGTCTGTCCGATACCGTAGATGTAGGTCAGCGCGATCTCAACACGCTTCTGATTTGGAATATCAACACCAGCTATACGAGCCATTTGTGTAATCCACCCTTTCTTTGGTTTGTGTCAGTCAAAACTGACGCTGTCGGTTTTAGTGGTTTTCGCTTAACCCTGCTTCTGCTTGTGCTTAGGGTTCTCGCAAATAACCATTACTTTACCTTTTCTCTTGATGATTTTGCACTTTTCGCAAATCTTCTTTACGGAAGGCTTAACTTTCATTGTTTATCTTCCTTTCATAATGGTTAAGTTAACGGGAATAAACCCGTACGGTTTTTATTTTACGCGCCAGGTAATGCGGCCCTTGGTGAGGTCGTAAACCGAAACCTCAACCGTAACTTTATCACCGGGCAGAATTCTGATATAGTTCATGCGGAGCTTTCCCGAAATGTGGGCATTTACGATGTGCCCGTTGGGAAGCTGCACTTTGAAGTTGGCATTCGGCAGAGCCTCAATAACCACACCTTCAAATTCCATTACATCATCCTTTGGCAAAACTATCCCTCCTGTTCGCCGAAACTCATATTCGGTTATGCATTTGTACAGTTCCTTGTCACCAAGCGGCAGCGTAAGCTGCGCATCGGTGAAGGATAAATGTCTCAGCCTTTTCTTTTTCGGTTTGTCTGTCGTATGCAGCTTGCCGTCCGCGATCAGAACGAAATCTGTATCGAGAACCGCCACTACACAGAACAACCGCTTTCGATCCCTGCCGCATTTTGAATACGCGAGCATGCCAACACAGTTATTTGTCATTTGATCTCGGTAAGCAGGATCGGCCCCTCATCGGTAATTGCAACGGTGTTTTCGTAGTGCGCGGAGAGCTTGCGGTCGGCGGTCTTTACCGTCCAGCCGTCGGGCATCTCATGCACATCGCAGACGCCCTCATTTACCATGGGCTCAATCGCAATGACCATGCCCGCGTAAATGCGCGATCCGCGTCCCGGTGTACCGAAGTTCGGAACCTCGGGGGATTCATGGAGTTCATGTCCCACACCGTGACCGACATACCGTCTGACAACACTGTAACCGTTTTCCTTTGCACAAGCCTCAACAGCCGCGCCGATGTCACCGATCCGTGCACCGACAGTGGCATGTGCAACGCCGCGATAGAAGCTCTCTTTCGTTGCTTCGATCAGGCGTGCAGCATTCTCTGCGATCTTGCCGACCGCAAAGGTTCTTGCTGCGTCTCCGTGGAAGCCGTTAATAAACGCTCCGACGTCGATCTTTACAATGTCGCCTTCCTGCAATATGCGTTTTTTCGAGGGAATACCGTGTATGACCTCATCGTTAATGCTGATGCAGGCACTGCCGGGGAATCCGCCGTAACCGAGGAAGGACGGCTTTGCGCCGCTCTTCTCGATATGCGTGCGGATCGCCTTGTCAATATCCCACGTGGAGATACCGGGGCGAACCATTTCCTCAGCTACGGCGAGTGCCTCGCCGGTGATCCTGCCTGCAACGCGCATCAAATCGATCTGTGCTGTATTTTTCAGCTGAATCATTTTATACTCCGATTGCCCGGAAGGTCAGCGCCGTGGTATCCTCAAGTTTCTCCTGACCGATAACGGTCTTCAGGATGCCCTTGTTTTCATAATACCGCTCAAGGGGCTCTGTCTCCTTGTGGTAGACCGTGAGGCGATCTTTGACCACCTCGGGCTGGTCGTCCTTGCGGATGGAGAGCTCTGCGCCGCACTTGTCGCATTTATCGCCCGACGCCGAGGGATTGAAGAGCGTGTGGAAGGTCGCACCGCATGCGGCGCAGACACGTCTGCCGCTCATTCTCTCCACGATCGTTGCATCGTCCACGCTGATGTTGACAACAAGGTCGATCGAAACGCCCATTGCGTCCAGCGCTTCTGCCTGCGCGATCGTGCGCGGGAAGCCGTCAAGAATAAAGCCGTTCCGGCAATCGCTTTCCGCCAGTCGCTCCTTAATGATGCCGATCACGACATCATCGGGAACGAGCTTGCCGGCTTCGATATACGCCTTTGCTGCGAGGCCCATTTCTGTGCCTTCCTTCAGCGCGCTGCGAATGATCGCACCGGTGGAAATCGTAGGGATGTTCAGTTTGGCAGCGACTTTTTCAGCCTGCGTGCCTTTGCCTGCGCCGGGGGCGCCTAAAAAGATAATTTTCATTCAGTTACCTCTTAGGGTCTTGCTTACTGCAAAAAGCCCTTGTAATGACGCATGGTCATCTGTGCCTCGATCTCTCTTGCAGTCTCCAGAGCAACACCGACAACGATCAGCAGCGAAGAACCGCCGAATGCAATGCCGGCGAAGGTATCAGACGAAATTGCGTTCAGTACCATCGGGAAAATTGCAATGAAGCCGAGGAAAATTGCGCCGATCAGCGTAATTTTAGACAGAATCTTGGAAATATAATCAGAAGTGGGTTTGCCGGGACGAATACCCGGGATGAAACCGCCGTTCTTCTTCAGATTATTGGCAACTTCGACGGGATTGAACGAGATCGCAATGTAGAAATATGCGAACGCGATGATCAGTGCGAAGTAAATAATCATGTAAACGGGCGATGTCGTGCTGAAAATGTTTGCAAAGAAATTGTAGATGCTCTTGCCGGCGCCTGCGTTGGTAGGCTCGGAAATGAACATCATAATCGTTGCGGGCAGCGTGCAGATCGAGCTTGCGAAGATGATCGGCATAACACCGGTCATGTTCAGCTTGATGGGCAGTACGGAGCTTTGACCGCCGTACATCTTTCTGCCGACAACTCTCTTAGCATACTGAACGGGGATCTTGCGCTCGCTCTCGGTTACGAATACGACCAAGCCGACAAGTGCGACCAGGATCGCGATCACAAGAACGATGAACAGGATGCCGCCGAGAATGCCGAGACCGCCGTTCTGCATCCAACCATATGCCGTGTTCCAAGTGGACGAAACCATCGAAGGAAGACGAGCGATGATGTTTGCAAACAGGATCATGGAGATACCGTTGCCGATACCGTTTTCGTTGATTTTCTCAGCCAGCCACATAACCAGGGATGCGCCTGCGCAGTAGCAAGCGATGATTACGAATGCAGCGAAGATACCGTCATCCGTCAGGATCTGGTACTGATTCTTCAGCAGCATGTAGTAGCCAAAGCTGGTGAGCACTGCGAGTGCAACGGTCGTGTAGCGGGTGATGTTGTTGAGCTTTTTCTTGCCATCCTCACCCTGCTTGGAGAGGTTCTCCAGATAAGGGATAGCAATGGTAAGCAGCTGGATAATGATCGATGCGTTGATATAAGGTTGAACGCCGAGCGCAAAGAGAGTTGCCTGCGAAAGTGCGCCACCGGACATGATGTTCAGGTAATCGAAGATCGTGCCGGAAGCCATCGTCGCACCGAGTACGTTTGCGTTAACATACGGTACGGGGATCGCAACACCGATGCGGTACAAAAGAATGATGAACAGGGTGAAAAGAAGTTTCGTTCTCAGTTCAGGGATCTTGAATGCGTTCTTAAATGTTTGAAACATTTATACCACCTCGATCTTTCCACCTGCTGCTTCTATCTTTTCCTTGGCACTCGCCGAAAAGACTGCTGCTTTCACAGTTAATTTTTTAGCAAGTTCGCCTTTGCCCAGAATCTTGAGCGCGCTCTTGGGCTGGCTTACTACGCCTGCTGCTGCAAGAGCTGCAAGATCAACGACTGCGCCGTCCTCGAATTTGTTGAGAGCCTCAACATTTACAACGGAATACTCCTTTGCAAATCTGTTGTAGAAACCTCTCTTCGGCAGCTTTCTGTAAAGAGGAAGCTGACCTCCTTCAAAGCCGGGTCTTACGCCACCGCCCGAGCGGGCGTTCTGACCTTTGTGACCCTTGCCGGCGGTTTTACCGTTTCCGGAGCCGGTACCTCTGCCCTTACGCCATGCGGGAGTAACAGAGCCGGGTGCCGGTGAAAGTTCATGAAGCTTCATGATGATCCTCCTTTGTTTGATGTTGTTTTCGTTTTATATTGCTATAAAACTTAAACGGTCTCAATCTTAACAAGGTGGGAAAGAACTTTCACCTTGCCGCCGAGTACTGCATCGTTGTCATGCACGATGCTGTCACCGATTTTATTGAGTCCAAGCGATTTTGCGGTTGCCTTCTGGTTCGGCTTTGCGCCGATCAGGCTTTTTGTAAGAACAACTTTTACCTTTTCCATTACAGCGTCCTCCTTATGCCTTGATGTCATCAACGCTCTTATCGCGGATAGCAGCTACCTGCTCTGCGGTTCTGAGCGCCTTCAGACCTTCAAAGGTTGCCTTAACGACATTGGTGGGGTTGTTGGAACGAAGGCTCTTTGCACGGATGTTGTGGATACCTGCGAGCTCGAGTACGATACGTACTGCGCCGCCTGCGATGATACCGGTACCGGGAGCTGCGGGCTTGAGCAGGACCTTACCTGCGCCGAACTCACCAACAACTTCGTGCGGGATCGTCGAACCCTTGCGGGATACGGTGATCATATTCTTCTTTGCGTCCTCAATTCCCTTGCGGATTGCGTCCGGAACTTCGGCTGCTTTTCCGAGACCGTAGCCTACGCGTCCGTTCTTGTCACCGACGACCATGATCGCGGTAAATCTTGCAATGCGTCCGCCTTTTACGGTTTTGGAAACACGGTTGAGGGCTACAAGGCTTTCACTGAATTCAGTGTCCTTCTTAGCCGCATCATTTCTGTATGCCATGTTTTTACTCCTTAATAATATGAATGAAATAAAATTTCAAACTGTGTACAAACCGGAATCAGAACTTCAGGCCGCCCTCGCGAGCACCCTCAGCCAGTTCCGATACACGTCCGTGATAGAGGTAACCGCCGCGGTCAAATACAACTGCGGTGATACCCTTTGCAATTGCTCTTTCAGCAATCATCTTGCCGACTTCTTTTGCAGATTCCTTGTTACCGCCGTTACCCTTGAAATCCTTCTCAAGGCTGGAAGCGGATACCAGAGTTACACCCTTGACATCGTCGATGATCTGGGCGGAAATGTTCGCATTGGAGCGATAAACGCAAAGGCGAGGAGTCTCAGCGGTGCCGGAGATCTTACCTCTGACTCTTGCATGTCTCTTAAGACGTGCAGCGTTACTGTCTTTTCTAGAAACCATCTGTGTCCACTCCTTTCATTATTTACCGGTCTTACCGGCCTTACGGCGAATTCTCTCGTCGGAGTACTTAACACCCTTACCATGGTAGGGCTCAGGCTTTCTGTAGCTGCGGATCTGTGCAGCAACCTGACCAACGACCTGCTTGTCGATACCATTTACGATAATGGTGTTTGCATCCGGAACGTCGAAGGTAATGCCAGCGGATTCCTCAACGTAGATGGGATGCGAGTGACCAAGGCTGAGAGTCATCTTCTTGCCGGCCTTTTCTACTTTGTAGCCGACGCCGACGATCTCGAGCTTCTTGGAGAAACCGTTCGTTACACCAACAACCATGTTGTTGATGATCGCACGGGTCAGACCATGAAGAGCTCTTACTTCCTTTTCATCGGAGCTGCGGGTTACAACAACCTCTGCGCCTTCCTGCTTGATCTCCAGGCAGGTAGCGAAGCTCTGGGTAAGTTCGCCCTTGGGGCCCTTAACTGTTACTGCGTTGCCCTCACCGATCGTAACGGTAACACCGGCGGGAACAGCAATAGGCATTCTACCAATTCTAGACATATCTGTTACCCTCCTTAAATTACCATACGAAGGCGAGCACTTCGCCGCCAACATTCTCTTTGCGAGCCTGCTTGTCGGTCATGATGCCCTTCGAGGTGGAAACGATCGCGATGCCGAGACCGTTCATAACCTTGGGCATGTCCTCGCAGTTGGAGTAGATACGGAGACCGGGCTTGGAAACGCGGCGGAGACCGTGAATAACCTTCTGCTTGCCGACATACTTGAGCGTAACGCGAATTACACCCTGCTTGCCATCCTCGATAACCTGATAGCCCTTGATGTAGCCCTCATTTACCAGGATCTCAGCGATTGCCTTCTTCATGTTGGATGCAGGGATGTCAACCGTCTCATGCTTTGCATCATTTGCATTTCTGATGCGGGTGAGCATATCTGCAATTACGTCTGAAATTTGCATTTTATTTTCCTCCTAATGCAAGTTAAAAATTCTTGCTGCCGGGTGGTGACCCGACGGCTTATCGGTGGTAAAAACGGTTATCCGTTTTCCTTCCGATAGATGGGAGTTTACCAGCTTGCTTTCTTTACGCCCGGGATCTCGCCCTTGTATGCGAGCTCACGGAAGCAGATACGGCAGATGCCGTACTTTCTAAGATAAGCATGGGGACGGCCGCAGATCTTGCAACGGTTGTACTCTCTGGTGGAGAACTTCTGCGTTCTCTGCTGCTTGAGAATCATAGACTTCTTTGCCATTTTCTGTCCCCTCCTTATTTCGAGAACGGAGCGCCCATAAGGGTGAGCAGCTCGCGTGCCTCTTCGTCGGTCTTAGCGGTGGTAACGAACACGATGTCCATACCGCGGACCTTCTCTACCTTATCGTACTCGATCTCCGGGAAGATCAGCTGCTCTTTCAAACCGAGAGCGTAGTTACCTCTGCCGTCGAAACCGTTGGGTTTGATACCCTTGAAGTCACGAACGCGGGGCAGCGCCAGGTTGAAGAGCTTATCCATGAACTCGTACATGTTCTCGCCGCGAAGGGTAACCTTTACGCCGATCTTTACGCCCTCACGGAGCTTGAAGTTTGCAACCGACTTCTTTGCGTAAGTCGGAACAGCCTTCTGACCCGTGATCATGGTGATTTCCTCGATGATGCTGTCGATAACCTTGGAATTTTCTTTTGCGTCGCCTGCACCGACGTTGACAACGATCTTGTCAAACTTCGGGATCTGCATGGGGCTCTTGTAGTTGAACTTCTTCATGAGCGCAGGAGCGACATCGGACTTATACATTTCTGCATATCTGGACATAACTTACTGCACCTCCTTAAAGTTCAGCGCCGCACTTAACGCATACACGGACTTTCTTGCCGTCTACGGTCTTGTGAGCTGCTCTTGTAGCCTTGTCGCACTTTGCGCAGTAAAGCTGAACCTTGTCTGCGTAGATTGCGCCTTCGACCTTCATAATGCCGCCTGCTTCGCCCTGTCTGCGGGGCTTTGCATGCTTGGTCACGATGTTGACACCGTCAACGATGACCTTTCTCTCCTTGGGAGAGACAGTGAGAACTTTACCCTTCTTGCCCTTATCGTCGCCGGAAATAACAACAACGGTATCGTCCTTCTTAACGTGAAGCTTATCTGCCATTTCTTGTTACCTCCTCGATTAAAGTACTTCGGGAGCGAGGGAGAGGATCTTCAAGAAGTCCTTCTCACGGAGCTCTCTTGCTACAGGGCCAAAAATACGGGTGCCCTTAGGGGTCTTGTCATCCTTAATAATGACTGCTGCGTTCTCGTCGAACTTGATGTAAGAACCGTCCGCACGGCGGAGACCCTTAACACTTCTGACGACAACGGCTTTTACAACGTCGCCCTTCTTAACAACACCGCCGGGTGCTGCCTTCTTGACGGCGCAAACAACGATATCACCGATGTTTGCATATCTGCGGCCGGTACCACCGAGAACGCGAATGCACATCAGCTCTTTG
This sequence comes from Clostridia bacterium, assembly GCA_017398595.1. GTDB lineage: Bacteria > Bacillota > Clostridia > Oscillospirales > CAG-272 > UMGS902. Next base: position 27,725 of record JAFQFR010000034.1, on the reverse strand, counting down.
GCGCCGGTATTGTCGGCAACCTTCATTAATGTTTGCTGCTGAATCACTTAGCGTTTCCTCCTTATTTCGATAAGTGCTTTGACCTATCTACTTATTTCGCCTTTTCGATGATGGATACGAGTCTCCATCTCTTGGTAGCGGACAGGGGTCTGGTCTCCATAACGGAAACGGTGTCGCCTACGCCGCACTCGTTCTTTTCGTCATGCACATGGATCTTCGTCGTGTGCTTGATGATCTTGCCGTACTTGGGATGCTTGATGTTATCCTCGATCGCAACTACGATCGTCTTATCCATCTTATCGCTGACAACCTTACCGGTTCTTGTTTTTCTAAGATTTCTTTCCATCGTCTTCACCCCTTATGCATTCTTCTCTTGAAGAACGGTCATTACACGCGCAATGTCTCTCTTCACATCCGTGATCTTGTGCGGATTTTCAAGCTGGTTGATCGCGTGCTGGAAACGGAGATTAAAAAGCTCGCTTTTAAGCTCTTTAAGCTTTGCCTCGAGCTGGTCGGCAGTCATGTCTCTGAGTTCTGTAACCTTCATGGCTTATTCCTCCCCAACTTCTGTAGTTTCCTTCTTCATGAACTTGCACTTGATCGGGAGCTTGTGGCTTGCAAGACGCATAGCTTCTCTTGCAATCTCCTCAGAAACGCCGTCCATCTCAAAAAGGACTCTGCCCGGCTTAACGACCGCTACCCAATACTCGGGCGAACCCTTACCGGAACCCATTCGAGTTTCAGCAGGCTTCTCAGTGATCGGCTTGTCGGGGAAAATCTTGATCCAAACCTGACCGCCACGGCGGATGTAACGCGTCATCGCGATACGGGCTGCCTCGATCTGGTTGGAAGTGATCCAAGCGGGTTCGGTGGCAACGAGACCGTAAGAACCATTCGTGATGGTGTTACCGCGCATAGCCTTACCGGTAAGTCTGCCGCGGTGTACGCGACGATACTTAACTCTCTTAGGCATTAACATTATCGGTTGCCCCCTTCCGTCTTGTTATTGTTTCTTCTTGCACCGCCTTCGCGTCTTGCGCCACCCTCACGGTTGTCGCGGCGGCGAGGTCTTCTGTCCTCGCGCTCCTGACCCTGACGGTTAACCTCGGAGAGAACCTCTCCGCGATAGATCCATACCTTGATACCGATCTTACCATACGTGGTATTTGCTTCCCAGAAGCCGTACTCGATATCAGCGCGGAGCGTCTGCAGCGGGATAGTACCCTCATGGTAATGCTCCACTCTTGCGATTTCAGCACCGCCGAGACGGCCGCTGCAAGTTACCTTGATACCCTTTGCGCCGAGACGCATGGTTCTGCCGATCGCCTGCTTCATTGCACGGCGGAAGGAAGTTCTCTTCTCAAGCTGCGAAGCGATGCTCTCAGCAACGAGCTGCGCATTGAGATCAGGGTTCTTAACTTCTACAACATTGACAACAACGTTAGCAGCGTCGCAGCCGACTACGCCTGCGATGTCCAGCTTCAGCTTGTCGATCTCTGCACCGCCGCGGCCGATTACGATACCGGGCTTTGCGCAGTGGATAAATACTTTAACGCGGTTTGCGTCACGCTCGATCTCGATCTTCGGAACGCCTGCATCCTGCAGCTTCGCCTTCAGATACTTTCTGAGCTTATAGTCAGACACGAGGGTATCGCCGAAAACTTCGTCCTTTGCGAACCATCTCGAGTCCCAGTTCTTGATAACACCAACACGAAGACCGTGCGGATTTACTTTCTGACCCATCTGTTTAACCTCCTTCTATTAGTTTTTCTCGCTTACTGCGATTGTAACATGGCTCGTTCTCTTCAGAATTCTGTATGCTCTGCCCTGTGCTCTCGGCATGATTCTCTTGAGAGTGGGACCGGGGCATACAAAGCATTCGGATACGTAAAGCTTGGATGCGTCCATGTTGAAGTTATGCTCTGCATTTGCGACTGCACTTCTCAGCAGTTTGGTGAGATACTCGGATGCGCTCTTGGGGGTATTCTTCAGAATAGCCATTGCCGTTGCAACATCCTTGCCTCTGATGAGGTCAAGCACGATCTTCACCTTTCTGGGAGAAATTCTCGCATATTTAAGATGCGCTTTTGCTTCCATTTAAGGCTTTGCCTCCCTTCGCTTTTATGCGACTTTCGTAATTTTTTGATTATTTACCGTTGTTCGAGGTTTTAGAACCTGCGTGACCTTTAAACGTTCTGGTGGGTGCGAACTCACCGAGCTTGCGTCCTACCATATCCTCGGTAACATATACCGGGATATGCTTTCTGCCGTCGTGAACAGCAATCGTATGGCCGACAAACTCAGGGAAAATCGTAGATGCACGCGACCAGGTCTTGAGAACCTTCTTATCACCCGACTCGTTCATAGCGACAACTCTGTTGTAGAGCTTCTCTTCAACGTAGGGTGCCTTTTTAAGACTTCTACTCATTACTGTGCCTCTCTTTCTCTATACTCGACTATTACTTGCTGTTTCTGCGCTTAACGATGAACCTGTTGGTTCTTGCCTTCTTGCTTCTGGTCTTAAGACCCAGAGCAGGCTTGCCCCAAGGAGTTACCGGGCCGGGACGACCGATCGGTGCGCGGCCCTCACCACCACCATGCGGGTGGTCGCAGGGGTTCATGACCGAACCGCGTACAGTAGGACGGATACCCTTGTGACGGGTCTTACCAGCCTTACCAACCTTAACAGTGTCGTGCTCAATGTTGCCGACCTGACCGATGGTAGCCTTGCAGTCGAGACGGATGATACGAACTTCGCCGGAAGGAAGTCTGACCTGTGCAACGCCGTCTTCCTTAGCCATCAGCTGTGCTGCGCAACCTGCACTGCGAACGAGCTGACCGCCCTTGCCGGGGTAAAGCTCAATGTTGTAAATGAAAGTACCGACAGGAATGTTAGCGATCGGCAGAGTGTTACCGGGCTTGATGTCGGCATCGGCGGAAGAGTAAACAACGTCGCCGTCGGTCAGACCAACAGGAGCGATTACATAGCTCTTCGTGCCGTCTTCATACTCGAGCAGTGCGATGTAAGCGGTGCGGTTCGGGTCGTACTCGACACCGATAACCTTTGCTGCGCCCTCAGTTGCACGCTTGAAGTCAACAATTCTGTACTTCTGCTTGTTTCCGCCGCCCTTGTGACGAACCGTGATTCTGCCGTAGCTGTTACGGCCGGAGTTTTTCTTCTTGATGACTACCAGGCTCTTCTCAGGGGTGAACTTGGTGATCTCCTCGAAGGAGGGAACCGTCATACCTCTGCGGCCGTTGGTAATCGGCTTGTACTTAATAGTAGGCATTCTCTCTTATCCTCCTATCTTAGTTCATGCTGTCAAAGAACGCGATGGTCTTCGACGAAGGCTTCAAAGAAACGATAGCCTTTTTCCATTCGCCCGTGTAGCCGGCGTGAACACCGAGTCTCTTGGGCTTCTTCTTCATGCTGATAGTGTTGACGCTTGCAACCTCAACATCGAACATCTCCTCAACCGCTGCTGCGATCTCGGGCTTCGTTGCGTCAGCAGCTACCTTGAATACGTAGCGCTTGTCTGCAAGCATGTCCATGCTCTTCTCAGTGATGATAGGCTTAATGATAATGTCCTGGGAAAGTTTCATTATGCATATACCTCCTCAATCTTCTTTACGGCAGCTTCCGCAACAACAAGCGTGTCGCAGTTCATAATGTCGTAGACATTGATGGAGTTGTAAACGGTGGTGTTTACGCCCTCGATGTTGCCGCAGCTCTTAACGACCATCGTGTCAACCTCGGGAAGAACGACGAGCGTCTTCTTGTCAGCGCCGATAGCATCGAGCATAGCAGTCATCGTCTTGGTCTTGTACTCTGCGGTCTTGATCTCGTTTACAACGATCATCTTGCCCTCAGCGACCTTAGCGGACAGCGCACCGAACAGTGCTGCTCTCTTGGTTTTCTTGTTCAGGGTGATGTGGTAGCAGCGGGGCTTCGGGCCGAGTGCTACACCGCCGTGTGTCCACTGCGGAGCGCGGGTGGAACCCTGACGTGCACGACCGGTACCCTTCTGCTTCCAGGGCTTCTTACCGCCGCCGCTGACCTCTGTACGGGTAAGCGTGGACTGTGTGCCCTGTCTCTGGTTTGCAAGGTAAGCCTTTACAGCGGTGTGGAGGACTGCGCCCTTAACCTCGGCGCCGAACACTTTTTCGCTGAGAGTGAGCTCGCTCACTTCCTTACCTGCCATATCAACAACTTTAATATTAGGCATTGTGTCTTCCTCCTTCCGTTATGCTTTTACCGAGTCACGGATGAACACGATACCGCCCTTAGCACCGGGAACGGCGCCCTTAACAGCGATGATGTTCTTTTCCGCGTCTATTTTAACAACAGCAAGGTTCAGAACAGTTACCTGCTCGTTACCATACTGGCCTGCCATCTTCTTGTTCTTGAAGACTCTCGAAGGCGTCGAGTTTGCGCCCATAGAACCAACCTGACGATGGATAGGACCGGTACCGTGCGTCATGCGCAGGATGTGATGTCCCCATCTCTTAACAGCGCCCGAGTAACCGTGGCCTTTGGTTATACCGGTGATGTCGACCTTGTCGCCTGCGGCGAAGGTATCGGCAGATACAACGTCACCAACGTTCATCTCATTTGCGTTGTCCAGTCTGAACTCCTTCAGGTGCTTCTTGACTTCCACTCCGGCCTTCTTGAAATGACCGATTTCAGCTTTCGTCATGTGCTTTTCTTTGACATCGCCGAATGCGAGCTGTACTGCATCGTAGCCGTCGGTGTCAACCGTCTTCTTCTGAGCGACCGTGCAAGGGCCTGCTTCAATGACGGTTACCGGAACGACGCTGCCATCTTCCAGGAAGATCTGCGTCATACCAAGCTTCTTACCAATGATTCCTTTTTTCATGGTTCCTTTCCTCCATAAAGGTTATTGGTTGGCATGTTTGAATTTCGGTTTCCCGTTCACGCCAACTTGACCGATGAGGGTCTTGGAGATTAGAGGATCTCGATCTCTACGCCCGCAGGAAGTTCGGTTGCAGCGATTGCTTCAACAACTGCCTTAGAGGGCTTGAGGATGTCGATCAGTCTCTTGTGCGTGCGCATTTCGAACTGCTCACGGCTATCCTTGTACTTATGAACCGCACGGAGAATGGTTACGATTTCCTTCTCGGTGGGCAGCGGTACAGGACCCGAAACGGTAGCACCGTTTCTCTTAGCAACTTCCACGATCTTTTCTGCCGCCGTGTCGATCAAAGTGTGGTCGTAGCTCTTCAGTCTGATTCTGATTTTCTCATTGACTGCCATTTTGTTGTGCCTCCTTCTAAATATTTAGTTGGGGCGATACGCTCAACACTGTGCCGTGCGTTTCAAGCATTCCCTTTATGAACCCGGCACTTGCTACACTGGCAAACGGCGCTTGTCAGTTTAGCAAATACCGGCCGGAAACACTTTTTGATGCACCGCACGGTGTAAAGTGTAGTCTTGTTGTCGCCCGGTTATCGGACATACTCCACGAAAATTCCCCATATTTCTATGGCAACCTCTCGCTTCATCGCATATCAAGCCTTATCATTATAACGTATTTACACTGCAATTGCAAGTTTTTTTTCATATTTCCAAGAAAAAGTTGTGAGAATTTTCGAAACATTTTTTGTGCATCCTGCACAACGGTATTTTTGAAAGTTTTTTTCCTTACCCCTGTTATTTTTCCCATATTTATGATAGAATAATAGCAGTATCAAGAAAGAAGGACATCTGTATGAATAAAGCAACAAGGATTTCCGCCCGCGTGCTCGGCGTGCTGGCTTTGATCGTTACCGTCGGCTGCACCGCTCTGCGCACATGGCTGCTGCAAAACGCGTATCGTGCCGAAGACGGCTTTTATACGAGCGACACTTTGCACATGGTTTTAAAATGTGCATTCATCATTCTCGCCGCGATCGCCTTCGCCGTAGGGCATATATATATAAAGGAAGAAAAAAGTGCGGCACCCCTGCCCGAAGGCAAGGTTTTGAAAGCCGTATCCATGCTGATGGGCTGCGTGCTCGGCGGCTTTTTGCTCTATATATTTGCCAAGGTCGTTCTGCCCATGTTTGAAACGCCCGGCATTCTCGACCTGATCATGGCTGCATTCGCCGCAGCCGCTATGCTCTACTACTTCACCGGCGGCAAAAAAGCCGACTTTCGCGCCCTGCTCTGCCTCTCCTCGGCGCTGACACTGCTCGTCATGGTGTTCGGGCTGTACTTCAACGAATCCATCTCCTATGTCAATCACACGATCGTGCTCGGCTACGCGGCAGCGATCTTTATGATGCTGGCGATCGCCGCAGAAGCGAACTTCCTGTTGGGCAGATCGGCTTATCGCCGCTATCTTTCCTACGCACCGACCGCCGTCGCACTGTCGCTGTCGCTCTCGATCCCCGATCTCGTATACTACGCAGCCGCCCGCACAGTGGTCATGACCGATCTCTACTATGACATTCTGCTCTTTGCATTCGGCATCTACCATCTAGTAAGACTTGCCCTGATTGCCGTACAAACCGAAAAGAAAGAAGCGTAACATGGAAAAATTACTCGTCATTGACGGAAACAGCATCATCAACCGTGCGTTTTATGGCGTGCGTCCCTTGACCACCAAGGACGGCATGCACACCAACGCGATCTACGGCATGATCAATATTATCGAAAAGCATCTGCACGCGCTGAACCCCGAGTATGCGGCAGTCGCGTTCGACCTCAAGGCGCCGACCTTCCGCCACAAGATGTACGATGCGTACAAGGCGGGCAGACGCGCAACGCCCGAGGAGCTGCTCGAACAGTTCGCCCCTGCGAAGGACGTTCTGCGCGCGATGGGCTTTACCATCGTGGAAAAAGAGGGGTACGAAGCGGACGACATCATCGGCACACTGGCAAACGCCGCAGCCAAAGCGGGCAAGGAAGCCTATGTACTGACGGGCGACCGCGACTCCCTGCAGCTGATCGGCGACGGTGTGACCGTTCTGCTCGCTACCAACACCGAAACCATTCACTTTGACCGCGCGGCATTCGTCGAGCACTATGGCGTGGAGCCGTCCCGGTTCGTCGATGTAAAGGCGATCATGGGCGACAAGTCGGACAACATCCCCGGCGTCGCAGGCATCGGCGAAAAGGGCGCGCTGAAGTTCATCAGCGAGTTCGGCACACTGGAAAAGCTGTATGCGGAACTGGAAACCACCGACAAGATCAGCGAAAAGCAGAAAGAAAAGCTGCGCGCCGACCGCGACAATGCATTTTTGTCGCAGACGCTCGCGCGCATTGATACAAACGCTCCCTGCGGCATCACGCTCGAAGATACCAGGATGCAGGAGACTGACCGCGCCGCGCTCTATTCCCTGTTCACGAAGTTGGAATTCAACGTTTTTCTGAAGCGTTACGGTCTCGGCGAGGACGATCTGCCACAAGCCGAAGCCGTCGAGGAACCGATCGTGCGCACCGATGCGGCGGCGCTCACGGAAGTGCTTGCGGGCAAGCCTTTTGCCTTTGCGCCCTTCGGCAGCGAATTTTCCTTCTCGGACGGCGAGAAAGTCTACCTTGCCGGCGGCAACATTGCCGATTTTGCTCCGCTTTTGCAACGTGACGATCTGATCTGCCATGACCTAAAGGAGCTCTCGGCACTCTGCGCGCCGCACGGCTTTTTGCCGAGCGAGAACGACTATGACATCATGCTCGCCGCCTACGCGATCAACGCGGGCGAGGGTTCGTTCGCGCTCGACCGCCTTGCGACAGCCTACGCTGGCACTGCCTACAAGGAAGACGCGCCCGCCGCAGGACTCATTTACCGCATTTATAAGGCGACCGAACAGCGCCTTGCTGAGGACGGCATCGTGTCGCTCTACCGCGGGATGGAACTGCCGCTCTGCCGCGTGCTCTACGAAATGGAGCGCGACGGCTTCAAGCTCGACACCGCGGGACTTGCCGCTTACGGCGACAAGCTGAAATCCATGCAACTCGACCTGGAAGAACGCATCTACATGCTGGCAGGCGGGCAATTCAACATCAATTCGCCCAAACAGCTCGGCGAAGTGCTCTTTGAACGGCTCGGGCTGCCCTGCATGAAGAAGACCAAGACCGGCTACTCGACCAACGCCGAGGTGCTCGAAAAACTGCGCCCCTATCACCCCATCGTGGACGAGGTGCTCGAATACCGCAAGGTGGCAAAGCTGTGCAGCACCTATGTAGAAGGGCTGCTGAAAGTTGCGGATGAGGGCGGCTTTGTACACACGGTATTCAAGCAGACGGGCACGGCGACGGGCAGACTTTCCTCTGCCGAGCCGAACCTGCAGAACATCCCGATCCGCACCGAAATGGGGCACGAACTGCGCCGTTTCTTCATCCCGTGCGACGGAGATCACGTGCTGATCGACGCCGACTACTCGCAGATCGAACTGCGCTTACTGGCGCACGTTGCGGGTGACGAAACGATGATAAACGCCTTTCTTTCGGGTGAGGACATTCACGCCTCGACCGCGTCCGCGGTGTTCGGCGTGCCGATGAGCGAGGTCACAAGCGAACTGCGCAAGCGCGCAAAGGCAGTCAACTTCGGCATTGTCTACGGCATCGGCGACTACAGCCTTGCCATGGACCTCGGCATCACGAAAAAGCAGGCGGGCGAGTATATCAAGAGCTACCTGGCGCGTTTCGGCGCGATCGACCGCTATCTCAAAGACACGATCGCATCCGCCTATGAAAAAGGCTATGTCGAGACCATTTTCGGTCGCCGCCGCTACATTCCCGAGCTGAAAGCCTCCAACAAGATCACGAAGAGCTTCGGCGAGCGCGTGGCGATGAACAGCCCGATCCAGGGCAGTGCCGCCGACATCATCAAGATCGCGATGATAGGCACCCGCCGTGCGCTGAAAGCGGCGGGCATTGACGCAAAACTGATTTTGCAGGTACACGACGAACTGGTGGTGGAAGCCGCCCGCGACTGCGCCGATGAGGCTGCCGAAATTCTCCGTCGCGAAATGGAGAACGCCGTAAAGCTCTCGGTTCCGCTGTCGGTCGAACTCACCATCGGCGACACTTGGTATGAGAACAAATAATAAAGACGCAGGGGAAACTTTTTTATAAAAAAGTTTCCCCTGCACCCTTTCAAAAAACTTTTAAAAGGCAAGTCTTGCAACCCCCTCGCAGCGCACTGCGAGGGGGTTGCTTATTTCTTTTTGTAGTCCCAAACGGCAACTGCTTTTTTACAGGTGCGGCAGGCATATGCCACTTCGCTGTAGCCGAGCGGATGCCCGAACTCCTCGTTGAGTTGTTCGATGTTCTCTTCCGAATCTTTGGGCCAAAAGAACATTTCGGTATAGGTAGACGAACCGAGACTGCTCAAAGCACCTTCGAGCATTTCGTCACCACAATACGGACATTTCATAGTTTTACTCCTTATTCTCTTTCAAATCCGAGATACCTCGTGCCTTGGAACGTGAGCTTGCCCTCGTCGCCCTCGACGAGCAGACCAAACTCACAGCCGTCCATTTGCAGCTCCATGCGGTCGCCGCTTTCAACCTCAAAGGTCACATAATATGTACTCGACGTCGTGCGGTGGCTATGCCCATTATGGTTATGATGATGCACACCCGTGTGATTGCGCTTGGTGACCACCTTGGCAGGTACCGTCAGGCGCGGCGAATTGTTGTTCTTGTTCCACTCGCTGATCCCTTTGACGCCCGTGGCAACAAATGAGCCGATCACGATCACAAAGACAGTGATAAACATGATCGGGAACAGAAATTCAAGCAATTCAAACATGTACACCCCTCCTACTCTGGAATCTCCTTGGCAAGCGCATGGTTGGTATAGCGATTATCGTCTGTGACCTCGCGGATAATGTTGACGAAGTCGGGGAGATTCACCTTCGTATCCTCGCTTGGCATTTCCACTTCCATAAACGCCTTATCCTGCCAAAACGGGAAGAGGTCGATCTCGAACACAAATTCTCCGACAGGCACGCAGTAGCGCACCTTTTCGATGGTGCGGCAGGTCGGATCGGCGCGTTTAAACAGATCGTTATACTCCGCCTCGCTGACCTTGTCTTCCATCTCGATGCGCTTCATCGACGAAAGCTTGATCTTGGTGTTATGGGTATAGACGGTCACGCCGTTTTTGGTGCGGGCACGCACGCGCTCACTCGTGCCTTTCTCACTGACAAGATACGTCTGCGAGATCTCGGAGCGGTTCCCGCCCGAAAGACGATCCAAAAGCGCGATGTCGGGATAGGCGATCAGAAACTTGCGCTCAATTTCGAGCGGCAATTTCGATGGCATCGAGATCTCCCTCCTCGTAGTAGCGCTGCATACGTTTGAGCAGCATTTTGGCATCGCTGCTGCCGAGCGTCTCGGCAGTCTTGACGCATTCGATCGCCTTTTCAATATCCGCCTCAACGCCCGTGCCGTTGAAATAGCAGATGCCCGTGTGCAAATATCCCGCCGCACAGCCCTTGTCGGCGGCTGCCTTGTACATGGCAAAAGACGCCGCGGGATTTTCGGCAAGCCCCTTGCCGCCGCGGTATGCCGCGCCCAGCGCGATCATCGCGTCCACGTTACCGAGCTCCGCCGACCGCAGATAGCACTTTTCCGCTTCTTTGTAGTCGAGCGGTACGCCCTCTCCGTTCATATAGCAAACGCCGAGCTCATACAGCGCGTCGCTGTTATCCTTTGCTGCCGACTTGCCCAGCAGATCCACGATCTCGCTGTAATCGGGGAATCCGAGTGCGCCGCCGAGCAGGTACATTGCCAGCGAATACTGCGCCGCAGCGTCCCCGTCCGCAGCCTTTTGGCGCGTGTCGGCAAGCGTGTTCAGAATCTCGTCATCGGGCATTTCAAACAGGCAGTCGCCGAGGATAAAATCCATGTAGCGAACACCGCTTGGCTTCAGCCCTTTTTCCACAAGATGTGCATAATCGTTGACGCGATCCAGCATTTCAATGATGCTGCGCTTAGTCTCTCTGTCCTTCTCCGCGAGCATCATCGCAGTAAGGATCTCTATATCTTTTTCGGGCTCACCCGAGAGTTTTTCTGCAATTTCGTAACTGTTCATTTGCTTTCTCCAAAGAAGATTTTTTCAATGCCGAGGGCAACGCCGCCAAAGTCTTTGTCCACGCGCAGTGCGGCATATCGGTCGAGCAAAGTCGGTGCCGAATGCATGATGACGCCGACGCCTGCGTAATCGATCATTTCCACATCGTTGACGCTGTCGCCGAAGGCGACCATCCGCTCGCGCGGCACGTTCAATTTTTCGCCGAGCAGCCGCATGCCGAACGCCTTGTCATAGCCGCGCACGATGCCCTCGCTGTATCCGCCGAAGTTGATGACGCGGATTCCAGGGAACCTTGCGGCAACCTCGGGCGCAATGTCACAGGCAAACGTAAACTTCGTCACGCGCATTTTTCCCGGTTCTTCAAGGTATTCGTCGAGCGCATCCGTGATGTCTATGCACGGATGAAACGCACCGCCGTGGATGCCGTATGCCGTAGTCTCACCTTCGAGGAGCGTGCCCCAGCCGTGCTCCGCCGCATAGCGGCAGACCGCGCGGACGGTATCATCGTCCACGGGCTTGCGATGCAGCACCTCGCCCTGATATTCGATATAGGTCGAGCCGCAGACGAAGCCGTCGAAGCGGACCTGCTCGGTCAGTGCCTGCGGCACGATGGAGCGGCTGCGCCCCGAATTGATAAAGATCTGATGCCCTGCCGCCTGCAAGCGGCGAAGCGCATCGACATCCGCCGCACTGATCTTGGTATTGCCAAACAGCAGCGTGCCGTCCACATCCAAAAATACAAGACTTTTTTCCGTTATACTCATATGCCGCGCTCCAGTGTTTCGCCAAGCTCGCTGCCAAGGCGCTGTCTGGCGCTCTCGCGCGTTTTGCACTCGGTAAGCAGTGCATCGTACAATGCCTGCGCGGCGCGCACACGGCGGCGGCAATCCGCGCAGTCACACAAATGCGTGTTGACCTCGCGCGTCATCGCAAGGTCGCTCTCGGATAGGCGATCCAGCGATACAAATTCTATGATCTTTTCTACACTTACATGTTCCATGCGTCATTTCTCCTAATCACAGCGTTGATACGGTTGACCCAGTCGCTGATAGACGCTTTCGCGCCTTTTTTCATGTAGAAGTCACTATACCGCATGTCTCCGTACCTTACATTCTCTTTAAACGGTGCATCCAGCATTTTTCGCACGCGCAGATCATCTTCTTTGCCCACGCGCAGCCAAGGCAGCGCCGCAGAAGCGCGGCGGATCTCCTCCCACATACGGTCGAGCGTCATGCTTTCATACCGCCGGATAAGCAGATCGTTGGACTCGATCTTGCTGACCCCCTCGGAAAGGATCATCACCGCCTGCGCCACCCAGGTGATCACTTTATAGATCTGCATATCCGACCCGAGCACGATGGCAAACGCACTGCGCAGCGTTTCGATGTCCTCCGATGCGGCAAACGGCTTCTCCGCCGACGGATCGGCGATCTGCAGAGGAATGCTGTCCTCATCGTCGTCATTTTCGAGCGGTACCGCCGCATGCGAGACCGAAAAACGGATCTTGTCGCGGCAGATATTCGCCGCCACGGTGTACACCCAGCGGCAGAAGCCCTCGCGGTCGCGGTTGACAGTCTCGGTGCGCAAAAAGAAGCTCGGGATCGCGCATTTGATCAGCCGTATGTACGTCTCGGACAGAAGATCCTCGTAGGTACACACGCTGCCGAGCGCGGGCACCTCGGCGCACTTACGGCGCAGCGGCTTTGTCAGCAGCTTTTCGGCTGCGGCGCAGAGCGCATCATATTTTACGGGTTTGGTTTCGAGAAGCTCGACGATGATTCGATCGAACTCCTCTTCGGTCAATGGGATCATAGGTTACTCCGTGGTTTTCAGAAAATCGGGCAAAAACTCTGCGGATATTGTATCCGTTACATACTTTTTCAGCCGTGCAAGCGTGGTGGAGTTGCCGTAATAGGACATGCCGTGCGCCTTTGCCTGCTCGGCGGTGTAATTTTCGAGAAGATAGATGTGGTTGTTGTAAAAGCTCTTGGTGTAGTCAAACACGGTCGGGGTAAAGAGCACGTTTTTGACCTCGGCTTTGCCGTCCTCACCGAGTTTTTCCACATCAAAGGAAATCATGCCGCCGAGGATCTTGCTGTCTTTCTCCATCTCCGCCATAAAGTTGCCGAGCGAGTAGACGCAGAGCGTCTTGTTCTCGCCGCTTTCGATCCATTCGATCGGCTGGATCACATGCGGATGGTGTCCGAGGATGACATCGCCGCCGTTTTCGCAGATGATCGCGGCGACCTCGGTCTGCTGACTGTTTACTTTGAAAGAAAACTCCGTGCCCCAGTGGATCGAAACGATCGTAATATCGGCTAAGGCTTCTGCCTCGGCAACCTTCCTTGCAACCAGGTCATTGTCAATATACGGAATGTAGACCTCGCTGTTTTGGGGCAATGAAATGCCGTTTGTGGCATACGTAAACGAAAGCAGCGCAATGGTGATGCCGTTTTGCTTGATCACCGTGATGTTCTCGAAGTCCTCGCGATTGCGATATGCGCCCGTCAGGGTGACAGGTTGTTTTTCCCAATAGTCCAGCGTAGCAAGCAGACCGCTCTCGCCCTTATCGAGCATGTGGTTGTTTGCCATGCCGATGATGTCAAAGCCCGCATCCACGACCGCATCTCCCAGCTCCTGCGGAACATTGAAGCGCGGATAGTAGGAAAGGTCGTACCCCGCGCCGCACATCAGCACTTCCTGGTTGATAAAAGCAAGGTCATACTGCTCCACGATCGGCTTGATCGTGGTATAGGAGGGGGTGAAATCATACTTTTTATCGGTACCTTTGGCATTGCTTGCAGCGTCGCGTACATTGCCGTAGTACGCCATGTTGTCGCCCGCCGCGATAAAGGAAAAGCTGTAGAGCGTGGGCTCCTCAATCACAGGCGGCTGCATCGTCTCGGGCGCAAAACGGACAGTGACAGACGGCTCGGTCGTAGTGACAGACGGCGTGACCGCCGTTGTCTCCTCGGGCACATCAGCGCATGCTGTCAGAGCGAGTGCAAGGACGCAAAGCAGGATCAGTTTACGCATGGTGCTCTCCTTTTTGTGCATTATCGAAAGTCCTTTTCGCCGCAGAGCACGGCGGTGCGCAGGATCGAATACTCCTCTGCGGTCGGATCGCCGGAAAGGATCGCGCACTTCTCTTTCAGAATCTTTACAAGATACTCGGGGTTTAAGAAATTCATGCTGTCGGCACACAGACGCGCGCGGAGCACAAGGCACTCACCGTCAAACGTGACAGCCACAGCCTTGATCTGCGGCGCAATATCCACGTCTTTTTCGCCGCTCTTGGTGCGCTTGCACACAACGAGGGGCGTCGCGCGCAGTGCCGCCTCACAGCGCTCGGCAAGCGCCGCATCCGCGCCCGCCGTGCGGATGCGGATGGTGTAATCCGAATCCGTAATCGTCGAAAACTTCGTCTCGGGGAAGTAAACGTCCGTCACTTTCAGCCCGTCAATGTCGGTCTCGGTCAGCTTCCAGCGGAGCACGTCCTTATCTACCGTTTCGGCAGAGCCGATCACGAACACATCCATGTATTCGCAAAGGCTCTCGGCGCCGACGGACAGCGGCGTGGCAAACACGAGTCTCGGATGGGGCGTAAATCCCTCGGAATACCACACGGGAATGCCCTTGCGCACCAGCAGGCGCGAGAACGTGCGGTGCAGATCCAGATGCGAAATATACTGCAGTGCGCCCGTCTTTTCAAAGCGGATGCGCACAGCGACGTGCGGTACTTTATCTCTTACGGGCAGCATGTGCGTTCACCTCCGAGCTTATTTGCGCCGCAGCCATTGCACTTTTCGCGGCAGTTCGTCGACGGGATGCCCGCATACGCCTTTTCGCGCTCGCGGAGCAGGAATTCTTTCGTTACGCCGATGTCGATCATATCCCACGGCAGGATCTCATCGAGACCGAAGCCGCGCGTTGCATAGAAGTGCGGGTCGATACCCGCTTCCTTGAACACTTCCATCCACTTTTCAAAGTCAAAGCACTCGCTCCATGCATCAAACTGCATGCCCTTTTCGGCGGCAAGCGCCAGCGCCCCCGAAAGGCGGCGGTCGCCGCGGGCAAACACTGCCTCGAGGAAGGAAACCGTCGCATCGTGATAGTTGTAGACGATCTTGCGGTCAGTGATCTTGCTCTTAAGGAAGTCCTGCTTGCGCATCAGCTCGTCAAAGGTGTTCTGCTTCTCCCACTGGAAAGGGGTAAAGGGCTTCGGCACGAAGCAGGAAACGCTGACCGTGACGGACGGACGGCGCTGCTTGTTGTGATTGGGGTTCTCATAGAACGCCTCGATGACGCGCTTGGCAAGCAGGGCGATGCCCTCGATGTCCTCGTCGGTCTCGGTGGGCAGTCCGTTCATAAAGTAGAGCTTAACCGAGGTCTTGCCGACGTCATACGCGACATTCACGGCGCGCAGCAGGTCTTGCTCGCAGACGTTCTTATTGATCGCATCGCGCAGGCGCTGTGTACCCGCCTCGGGCGCAAAGGTAAGGCTGCCTGTGCGCACGGTGGATACTTTATCCATCAGCTCGCGCGTGAAGCTGTCGAGTCGCAGCGAGGGCAGCGACAGGCTGATGTGGTTTTCGGTCGCCCACGCCGCGAACTTATCGGTCAGTTCGTCGATGTGCGAATAGTCGCTGATCGAAAGCGAGGAGAGCGTCATTTCGTCATAACCCGAATGCTCATACATGCATTTTGCATCGTCATACAGCTTGTCGACGGTCTTTTCACGCACGGGACGGCAGACCATGCCCGCCTGGCAGAAGCGGCAGCCGCGGATGCATCCGCGGTAGACTTCGAGCGTCATCTTATCCTGCACCGTTTCGATGTAGGGCATATAAGTCTTGGTGGGATAGTACGCCTTGTTGAGATCTTTAACGATACGCTTGCGGATCTTTACGGGAATATCGTCATATTTCGGCGTGAAAGAAGCGATGGTACCGTCGGCATTGTAGTCCACACTGTAGAGCGAGGGCACATAGAAGCCCTCGAGCTTTGCCGCGGCATGCAGGAATTTCTCCTTGGTATAGTCTCCCGCCTTTTTCATGTCGATATACAGTCTGCACAGCTCGGGAAGCGCTTCTTCGCCCTCTCCGATAGAGAACAGATCGAAAAACTCGGCAACGGGTTCGGGATTGAATGCGCAGTGACCGCCGCCGATCACGATCGGGCAGTCCTCACCGCGATCCGCCGCACGCAGCGGCATTCCCGAAAGCTGCAGCACGCTGAGCACCGTGGTATAGCAGAGCTCATATTGCAGCGTAAAGCCGAGAAAATCAAAATCTTTCACGGGATCGTGGCTCTCCAAGGTGGTCAGCGGCAGGTGATGCTCGCGCATTTTTTCCTGCATATCCGTCCACGGCGCGAACACACGCTCGCACCAAATGTCGGGCTCGGCATTCAGCGCGCCGTAGAGCACGCGCATACCCATATTGGACATGCCGATCTCGTATGTATCGGGAAAGCAGAATGCAAATCGGCAGTCGATACCTTTTTTATCTTTTACGATCTGCCCATATTCCCCGCCGCTGTAACGACCGGGCTTGAGCACACTTTTGAGTATTGTAGAATTCATTTGACCTCACAAACAGTTGCAAAGGCTGCCGCGGCGCGGCAGCCTTACTTTAATTTTATAAGTTTATTTTTGCTACCAGCCATGCGGGAAGCAGCCAGAACAGATGATAGAGCAGAACATACAGCGACGAAACCGAGCTGTACATGCCGAGCACGCAAGCCGCGATCATCAAGAATGCGCAGATCACAGCCGATGCGATGCGTACTGCACGCATGGTACCGATCACGCTCGCAAGGCGGTCGCACATGGTGATCGCGCTGACAAGGTCGCCCACGCCGCTGCGGGCAACAATGCCGCTGTCCGCGCGGTCACTGTGTACCGGGCTTTCAAACTCCTGTCTTCTCGCCACCTTGATGGGCAGCTTCTTCATATCGATCGAACGTGCCAGCAGCTCGTCATTGATATTGGAATCGCCGGTCAGGATCACAGACGCAATACCGCGGCGCGCCAGCTTTTTGACGATGCTCTCAAAGCTGCCGTCCAGCGTGTAGCGGATATAGAACTTCGCACGGAGCGAACCGTCCTGTGCAAGATACATCGTCGAGAAATGCTTGCCGCCGATCTCGTCGCTCTTATCCACAACGGTGAAACCGTTTGCCGCCATATATGCAGCGTTGCCGACGAACAATGTTTTGCCGTCTACCGTCGCGCAGATACCGTCCTCGTACACGCCCTCGATCTTGACCTTATAGGGCTTCGGGCAATCGGTGATCATCAGCGAGAACACATGTTTGAGCGGTCCGCCGAGCTTGCTGAACACAGCGCCCATCTGCTCAATGATCGTTTCAATATCGCCCTTGCCGTAGATGCGCAGGTTCTCCAGCGCAACACCGTAGGACGGGAACGCATCCGCGTCGTCGAAGCAGATCATCGTGGTGCCCGAATAATCTTCCACCGAGGATTCGCCGATGATGGCACTCTCGCGGCGGTACAGCCGCTTGCACGCTTTATAGAGCGGATACGAAGAGGAAAGCAGCACCAGCACGGGAAGTCCGACCGCGATTGCCGCGTTGAACACGCCAAGCGCTGCGGAAACGTCCGCGCCCTTGGTCACGCTGAGGATCGCTGCGACCACCGCCACCGCAAGGGTAACGGGGACAAGGATCTTGTTGATCTGCGCGTCGCTCTCACTGCGCTTTTCAGTGCGGGAGAAATAATTCTCTACGAAAGAGCATTTCTCGGTGCGAAGCACCAGGGAGTCCTCGCCCGTGTAGTCCTCGAGTCCCTCCAGGCGCGATGCCTTTTCGGTAGGCACCGTAACAGCCACATACTTCTTCGACTGCGTGGAGGATGCCACCTCAAAGGAGCAGGTCTCACGGGAAATATCCAGATAATCAAAGGCACGCAGCAGCAGTGCGCAGAAAGCAACCGAGAAATTGTACACGGGTGCCGTCATGCCGCACACACAGTTTACGATGTCGCATATCAGCGTAAACACGGCAAGGAGTGCCAAAACGCTGCCGGAATCCAGCTTGAACTTGACAAGGCTGAGCAGACCGTTTGCGATCTCCTTATAGGAGAATGCACACGCGATCAGCATCACCTGCAATGTAGCCATCGAAAATACGACCGGATAATACGCGGCATTGAGTGCGTCGGGCAGCGTCACGCCAAAGGCGGGCAGGCACTCTACCAGGAACAGTGCCACGGCAGCCAGCAGCGTAAAGATCAGCTTGATGCCCGAATTGCGGCGAAAACGCTTATAGTCCGCCACGATGTCCTCTTTTTGTCTCTGGTATGTAAACTCAGAGTGCGGCTCATCAATGGTTTTCGGCGTATTGTCCCTGCTCGGAACTTCCTCAAAGATCGGATAGTCCGCGTCCGTATCCTCCACAAGCGGCTGCTCCATGCCGAGTGCCTGTTTGATCAGAGAATAGTCGGTGCGGTCATAATCGGTCGAATCCTTTTGCGCTTCGGTCTGTTTGCGCAATGCAAACTCGTCCTTCTTTTCCACGCGGGTAATGTAATAGATTTTCGTATTTGCCGTAACGGTCGGCGCCGCAGCCGTATCGGCAGAAGCTGTCTGCGGGCGCGGCATGGAGACTTCGATCGTCTCTGCCTTTTTCTGCTGCTCCATGTCGGCACGGTCAATGCCCCACGCAGCAAAGATGTCGTCCTCGTTGATCTCGCCCATGGTCGGCAGCTCTTCCGGTTCCTCGACCGGTGCGGGCTCTTCAACCGTTTCGGGTTCCGAAACTTCCTGCACTGTCTCGGGTTCCGCGTCTTTTTCCGGGTTCAAAAGCGCCTCGAGCGCCGCAAGATCCTCGTCTGCATCCGTATTTTCTGTATTGTCAGCCGCACTGTCCGCCGGCTTTTCCTCTTGTTTCTCGTCCGCCTGCAAACTTTCCTGCAGCTTCTTCAGCAGTTCGTCCACAGACATTTCGCTATTCTTGTTCTCATCCATAAACCAAAACTCCTTCTTCGCAGTCTTTATTTATGTCTATTCCTTGCCACCTCAGCCAGCACGACCGCAGCCGCGCAGGACACGTTGAGCGAATTGACATGGCCGTAATTGGGAATGCTGATCTTGAAATCGCAATTTTCCAGTACGAGTCTCGAAATGCCGTAGCCTTCACTGCCAAGCACGATGCCGACAGCGCCGCTGCCGTAATCGACCGCGGTGTAGTCCTCGCCGCCGACCTCGGCAGCATAGATCCAAAGTCCTTTATCTTTCAGCGTTTTGATCGCGTCGTTGATATTGGTCACCTTGGCGATCGCCATATGTTCGAGCGCTCCCGCCGACGCCTTTTCCACCGTGGCAGTCACGCCGCTGGCGCGCCGCTTGGGAATGATGATGCCGTGTGCACCGAACACATCGGCGCTGCGGATGATCGCGCCGAGATTGTGCGGATCCTCGACGCCGTCCAAAATGACAACGAGCGGTTGTTCCCCGCGCGACGCTGCGACAGCGAGGATGTCATCGATCGTGGAATATTCCTTTTGCGCCGCCATTGCGACAACGCCCTGATGGTTTCCGCCGCCCGAAAGCGTATCCAGCTTCTGCCGCTCGACCTCGACCACGGGGATCTTACGTTCGAGCGCCTGTGCTACAAGCACCGTGATCGATCCCTCGCGCTCGCCGCGCTGTACAAAGATCTTATCAACATCTCTGCCGCTTGCCAACAGCTCACGCAATGCGTTTCTGCCGACGACCGCGCCCTCGGCAGCCTCCGCCTTTTTCGGCAGCGGTTTTCTCTTAAAATTTTCTCTTTCCTGCATCTTTTCTCCATAAAGGCATACACGCCCATTCTTATATAGATAAAGTATACCACAAATCGAGTGTTTTGTATATAATTATAGAAATATTTTTTCAAAAACCGCAAAAAAATATCCCGCCTGTTTGCACAGGCGGGACGTTTTTCCTTAGGAGTAGTAAACCCGAATTACTTGCCCTCTCTCATTGCAGCAAAGCACTCGCTGCAATATACCGGTCTGTCGTTTGAAGGCTGGAAAGGAACCTTAGCTTCCTTACCGCAGTTAGCGCAAACGGTAGTGAAGTATTCCTTCTGAGCGCGAGCCTGATTCTTTCTTGCGTCTCTGCAGGGCTTGCATCTCTGGGGCTCATTCTGGAAACCCTTCTCTGCGTAGAACTCCTGCTCACTTGCGGTGAACACGAATTCCGTGCCGCAGTCCTTGCACTTCAAAGTCTTGTCCTGATACATTTGTTTTTACCTCGCTTTAAAAATAGGTTGATGATTTTTGCCCCAAGACGGATTCAAACCGACACCTTTGTAATTCCAACGCTCTTTAAATTAAGCTATTCGGGCATATATAACAGCGGTTCCCCGCCGATATACTAAAGTATTTTTTTGAGCTTGTCTTTCAAGCGGCGCAGCGCGTTATCGACCGATTTCGGCGTTTTTCCGATCTTTTCGGCGATCTCCGCATAGGAATATCCCGAGAGATACAGATCCAAAATACGGTACTCCAACTCCGACAGAGCGAAACGAATCCGACGACGCAAATCCTTCGCCTGCTCTTTATCGAGCATCAGGCTCTGTGGATTTTCCCCGCCCTCGGGCTGCTCATCTTCGCCGAGCATTTCCATGCTCACATCAACGGACTTTTTCCCGATATATCGAAGCGTATCGGCGATTCCGTTGACAATACAGATCTTTGCAAACAAACCGAAGGTCACACCGCGATCGGGCTGATATGCAACCGCCGCCCGGTACAAGGACACGAGCGCGCCCTGCCGCAGATCCTCCAGATCCGCATTGCCAAGACTTCCTGCATATCGCGCGACCTCACTTTCCAGAAGCGGGGCGTACTGTTCGGACAGTTTAACGAACGCGCCGCTGCTGCCGCTCTGAATATGTGCAAGCAGCTCCGCAACGTCCTGCGGCTGTTGTTCTTCGCCCTTTTTCACCGTGTTACCTCTCAAGTGTTTTGCGCTCATACTTGTATTATACCATTATTTTACATAATGTCAATAGGAAAATGTAAATATTTTTTTGTAAATATTGCACAAAAATTCAAGACACCTGTTTTTTTATGGCAAAAAAACAGGGCATAGAACGAATTTCGCCGTTTTATGCCCCGATGCTTATTTTAATTCAAAAGATAATCTACTTCGCCGGCAAGCAGCGCCATAATTCCCTTATAAATCCCATCCGGACGTTCCTCAAAATTTGCCTTCATGCGTTCGATTCGCGCCGCCGAATCATCCACCAGGGAAATATGTAGGATCTCCTTATCCATCTCAGTGATCACGCATTCGATGGCAAATTTGCCATCCTCCTGCTCCGAGGTGGTACAATGCACCTGCGCGCCCCGCTTTTTAAACGAGAGCAAGCGCATCGCACTCTTCAGACTGCTCTCACGAATGGAGCGAAGCAGTCCGCTCTGTAATTGGCTGACCACCGCGGTACCGAGCGGAGAAATGCGGTACACCGTCTTTTTCTCACCGGTCTGCGGATCTTCCTCATACTCCTCGATGATATGTCCCATATCGAGGATCTCGGCAAAGCATTCCGCAAAGTCAAAATAATTGACATACTCATTCTGCACGACGATGTCGTTGATCGTCGGGAAATCGAGCGGATATTGGATATTCTGGAGAAGATAGAGTATGAAAATCTTGATGTCGTTCTTATTGGTCAGTTTTTTTCCAAGCCTTGCCATACTTCTCCTCCTTTCTCGGTTTGCGTTACTTATTCTATCATTTTCGACAGTACAAGTCAAGAGAAAAAGCGCACACGGAACAACTTTTTCGGGTCGTACCCGCGTGCGCTTAGTATCAATTGCTATTGTGTCTTACTTTTCCTCGGGTACGTAAACGTAGTTCGGATAGCTTACACTGTTAAAGATGCGATAGCCGAGATAGCTCGTTTCCAGGCCCTTCAGCTCGCTGCTGACAAGATAGCAGTCCTTGTTGAATACGATCGGCATAACGGGCATCTGCTCCATCAGATAACGCTCTGCCTCAGCCAGAATGGTCGAACGCTTAGCAACGTCCTTCTCTGCAAACGCACGCTCGATGATCTCATCATAGCCTGCATCGCTGAAGCCGGTCACATGCGGAATAAAGTCATAGTTTTCGCTGTTCATATCAATGCCGTTGCCGGAGAACTCGGTCGCATACACTGCGAGTGCGGCAAACGCATCGGTCGAAAGCATCGAAACATCGATACCGAGCACATCAAAGTCGCCGGTCTCATATGCTTCCTGTACGGAATCGATGTAGTAGTGGATCTCTTCATCGTTCTCCTTTACGGTCTCGCGTACCGTAGTCAGAGGAGAAAGCTTTACGGTAAAGCCGAGCTGTTCCCAAACGCCTGCAACATACTCTGCAATCGCCTGTTCAGCCTCGCTCTGTCTGTAGCTCAGCGTGAAGCTGCCGCTCTTAACACCTGCTTCTGCAAGCAGTGCCTTTGCGCCGTCCAGGTCAGCGGACGTAGAAAGTACGCCGCCCTGTACCTCGCGGAAGCTCTTGCCGCTGGTTGCATTGTAAACGGTGTTTGCAATCAAGCCGGTAGCGGGATCTGCGTAGACAAGGATGTCTGCGATAGCCTGACGGTCGATCGCCATAGACAGCGCCTTGCGCACGCGTGCGTCGCTGAAGAGCGCATTATTGGTATTGAACAGATAGGAATACGTGGAGTTTGCATCGGTAACATGTGCGTTCTTCTTTACCTCTGCACGCTTGGACAGCGGTACATCGCCCATGTACAGGATGTTGCCTGCAACATACTCTGCATAAATTGCATCGAGATCGTCCGCATAGGTTCTCTGACCGTCCGGCTTCTCCTCTTCCTTGAGGAAGGTTACAAGGATCTTGTAGGGCTTGACATAACGGTCGAGCTTATCCTCTTCGGTATCACGATAGTAATAGCTGTTGCGGTCGATACGCATGGTATTCTCATCGCGGTCGATCGACTTGATTGCGAACGGACCGTTGGTAACCAGCGTTGCATGTCTGCGGGACCAGTATCTCGAGTTGGTCGCAACCGAGTCCTCGCGCAGCGGTACGAGCGCAAGGCTCGCCAGATTCTTCTTAAAGTTTTCGTAATCGATCTTGCCCTCGAAGGTGATCTCGATCAGGTAGGTATCGAGCGCAACTACGCCGAGGTCGTCGATCGAAGCGTCGCCCGCCTTAACGGTGCGCGCGTTCTTCACGTCATACAGAAGCGCCGCATTGGTGCTCTGGTAGGTACACTCCATCAGACGCTTCCAAGCATAGACAAAATCGTCCGCGGTAAGCGCACGTCCGTCCGACCACTTGGTCTCCTTAATGGAGATCTGCATCTTGTACTCGCCCTTCGCCTCATTTTCGACGATGGTAACTTCATCTGCAAGTGCCTTGACAGCCTTGCCGTTCTCATCCAGGCGGAACAATCCTTCATAGATCATGCCGAGGATCTTGGTAGCCGATTCATCGGTCTGATCCTTGCCGGGGTCAAAGGCGTAAATATCGCCTGTTATGTATGCATGGAAGATATCGCCTTTATTCTCCGCGTCGATTGCGATAGAACCATTACACGAAACCAAAGACAGTGCGATCGTCAGCACACACACAATAAGAGCAATTACTCTTTTCATCTTATACGAGTCCTCCGAATTCAGAATGCAAAATGCGTAATCACGCATAAAACTGCTTGTATTATTATATCATTAAAACGAGCTTTTATCAATGAAAATTTCGTGAATTTTTAACATTAGGAGATTTGCACAATCCAAAGGTGCATTTTTTGTATCAAATTACAAGACAGCTTTGCGGCTATCGACAGCTTTCCCAAATTCCCGCCCCGTTTTTTTGCTATACTGTGCATAGAAAAACGACAGACGGAAACAATTCCTTTGCGGCTGTGCCGCAAAGGAGGACATATGAAAGGCTACACCATACACACAGATCTCGCCTGCGAAGCGGAAGCGACACACGACGGCGGCAAGTGCGGCACCGACTATGCGGAGGAAAGCATCCGCGGTTTCCGCGTGGCGCGGCTCGCCGTGGAAAACGAGACAGGCGAACGCACGACCGGCAAGCGATGCGGCAGATACGTCACGGTCTTTACGGAGCTGATCTGCGACATCGCCGATACGCAGTTTGACGCGCTGACCGCACTCGTCGCCGACGAGATCGGCGCACTCGCGCAAACACTGCTCGGACGCAAGCCAAACTGCGTACTGGTGGCGGGGCTCGGCAACCGCGAGATCACTGCCGACAGCATCGGTCCGCGCACCGTGGACCGCCTGACCGTCACGCGCCACATCGAACAGCACAACAAAAAACTGTTTGACAGCTTCTGCAAAGTGCCGCTCTGCGCCGTCGCACCCGGCGTGCTGGGGCAGACCGGCATCGAGACCGCCGAAATGATTCGCGGCGTGTGCGACCACGCGTCCCCCGACCTTGTCATCGCCATCGACGCGCTGGCGGCGCGTTCCACCGCGCGACTGGGCGCCACCGTGCAGATCTCGGACAGCGGCATTTTCCCCGGCAGCGGCATCGGCAACCGCCGCAGTGAGATCAGCCGGGACACCCTCGGCATCCCCGTGATCGCCGTCGGCGTCCCCACGGTGGTCAACTCGGCGACGCTGGTCTACGACGCACTGCAAAACGCGGGATACACCGAGGTGGATGAAAAGATCGAGCGCGTTTTGCACGAGGGCGAGAGCTTTTTTGTTTCGCCGCGGCAAAGCGACCGCATCAGCGACCGCGTCAGCGTGCTGCTTTCCGCCGCAATCGACAGTTTATTCCTGTATTAACGCATATAATCCTATAGTTGAAAAAGAAAGGAGGGATCCCCTTGCCCGAGCCGCTTCTCAAAGAACAAGAGAATACCGAAAACAGTGAAGCCCCAGCAGACGAGTCTGCCGATCGCACTGCCGAACCCGTGTCCCTGCCATATGCGCTCCCCCCGCCGAGCGATGCGCCCACCCCCGAGCCAAAGATCTCCCGCGGGTATGCTCTGCAGCGTTTTGTCTGTATTTTCTGCGCAATGACCGCTATATTCGCCCTCCTGCTCTGCGCGCTGCAAAAACTGGACGAGATCCTTTCCCGCGGCTTTTGGGAATACCTCAGCGAAGAGCTGCTCTGCGTAGACGGCGAGCCCAAAACGCTCGGCGACCGCATGAGTGCAGTCGCCTTCGGCGATCTTACCCTCAGCGCCGAGGAAAAAGAGGAGATCAACGCATCCCTGCAAGCGTCGATCGCGCTGCCGCGCATCTATTACATACCGAAAGAGCAGATCGCGGATGAGATCTATTACGAGCAAGAAGCGCTCGAGGAAAAGATGTTTGACCTCTATTCCTTCGATTATTCCAAAGTGCCCTCGGGCGCCTATCCGATCATTCCCACCGACCTTAGCGCCGACAGTGCGACCGATCTCAAAAACGACACGACCTACAATGTGGATATGCAGGAGATCTCGAAGGCGGCAAAGCTGCGCGCAGCGGAAGCCATTACAAGCGAACCGCTGGTGCTGATCGTACACACACACGGCACCGAGAGCTTTTCCGCCGAGGATTCGATCTGCTACGGCGAGAACTTCAACCATCCGCGCAGTGAAGACGTATCCGAAAACATCGTCGCTGTCGGCGAAACGCTCTGCGAAGCGCTCAACAAAAAAGGCATTCCGACGATCCACTGCGAAACCATGCACGACAAGGAATCCTACATTGCCGCCTATACGCGCTCGGCGGAAAGCATTCAGTATTATCTCGAAAAATATCCGTCGATCCAATATGTGTTCGACGTACACCGCGACTCGCTTATCCGCTCGGACCTGACCAAGCTCCGCCCCGTGACGCTCCGAAACGGCAAGCCCTGCGCACAGCTCATGATCATCATCGGTTCGGATGAGAAAGGTGCGGGCGAATACGACTGGGAAAGCAATCTCGTGCTTGCCGAAGCGATCCAGCAGCATCTCTGCGACGACACACTCGGCATACCGCGACAGCTCTATCTGCGCGGTGCATCCTACAACCAGCAGTATGCCAAATACGGTCTGCTCCTCGAGATCGGCAGCTGCGGCAACAGCCTGTCCGAAGCCAACGAAGCCGCCCTCGCCTTCGCCGATGCGTTTGAAAAGGTGCTGAAAGGAAATTAAACGCGAAAAATACCGTGCAGTCATTTACGACTGCACGGTATTTTTCATATGGTAAGAAGGAATAAAAAATGAGAACGTAGTTAATCTTCAAAGTGCGTGAGCAGACCTGCTGCTGCGAGCACCAAGCAAACGGGCAGACCGATGTAGAGCGGAACCGTGCCCGACTCCATACCGCCGATGAGACCAAGGGCAACTACGAAGCTGCCGATCACCTCTGCCACGCGCGCCTCGGGAGAGCTCAGGCGTTCGCCGAGAACGGAGAACACCGCACGCAGAAAACGACGCATGGTGACAAGTGCCGAGCGATTTCTTCTCGCCATAGCATTTTCTCTGTATCCGTAAGCGTTGTATGCGTTCATGTGTACTGCCTCCCTGCTTGTCTTGTTTCTTTGTGTCTCTATGATAGCACCACTTTTGGAAAATGTCAATACATTTTTTTGAAAAAATTTCCGAAAGGGAAAATATTTTTTATCTGTTTTGGAAAAATATCGAAAAAAGTCTTTACTTTTTGGAAAATCAATGTTATAATCGAAATAAAGATAAATCTGTTCTGTTTTTTTCATTATTTTCCTCACATACTGTCATATAAAGGAGTTTGCCATGAGTTTTTCCGAACGGGTAAAATGCATTAAAAAGGAAAAAGGAATCACCAACGAGGCGCTTTCTGCGGCGAGCGGCATCCCGCTCGGCACGCTCGGCAAGCTGCTTTCGGGCAGTACCGAGGGCGTGAAGCTCTCCACGGCGATCGCCATCGCGGATGCGCTCGGCTGCTCGCTGGAGTATCTTGCTACCGGCAAGGAAGAGCCGATCTCCTTGAGCGAGGTGGAGACAACGCGCCTGGAAAAATACCGCGCGCTCGACGCGCACGGTGCGCGCGTGTGCGACTTTATTTTAGAGGAAGAGTATCTCCGCTGCGCCGCGGTGTCGAGAAATGTTCGCGTAGAAATTCCCGAACCCATTTCCCGTCCGAAAGTTTCCGCTTCTGCCAAGGCGCGCATGCTCAAGATTCCCTTTTTTGCAGACCGTGTTTCCGCGGGTGTCGGCATTCACCTCGAATCCAACGAAGCGACCGAGATCAGCGTAGTCGAGAACGAGAAGACCAAGCGCGCGGACTTTGCGCTTCGCGTTTCGGGCAACTCCATGGAGCCCCGCTTCCACGACGGCGACATTCTCTTAGTGGAAAACACGCCTGAGATCGCCGTGGGTGAGCTCGGCATCTTCATCTGCGACGGTGAGGGCTACTTCAAGAAGTTCGGCGGCGATTGTCTGATCTCGTTGAATCAGGACTATGCGCCCATCCCGCTCTCCTCGTTCGGCAGCTTTTCCTGCCGCGGCACCGTGATCGGTACACTGCGCTCGCGCGGGTAACTTCCCTTTTGCATTTTCAGTATAGCAAAAGAAGTGTCCTATAAATCGGACAGAAATGTGACACGCCCCCTGTCAAGTAGACATTTTTATCGGACACCTGTTATGCAACATAAGCATAACGGACTTCCATCGGGGTTTGTCCGGTTTTCTGTTGAATTCGCTCATTGTTGTAAAAATAAAT
>JAFQFR010000003.1 GCA_017398595.1 Clostridia bacterium | reverse complement strand
TTTTTTATTCCCGCAGCCGCAACCCTTTGCTACGGCTTTTTAACCATCCGAATGGATGAAACCACCGTGATGGACTTTATCAAATACGCCATCCGGTACTTTATAACAACCCAACAGCACTACGAATGGAGGTGACGATCATGGCAAAGGAAAATAAACCGCAGAAAAAGAAAAAAGGACGCTCCGTGCAGGATCTCATGGGCATCAAGACCTTCACCAAATACGGTCTGGCAACGAACAAGGGCGAGCTGCTCTTTTACCTCGTTTCGCCCACCAATATATCGGTGCTGTCGGCTGTGAACATTGAGATCAAGGTGCGCCATCTGATGATGGTGCTGTCGGCGATCCCCGACATTGAGATCACCTGCACTGACTCCTCCGAATGCTTCGACGATAACAAGGCGTATCTGCAAAGCAGGCTCACCGAGGAAAACAACCCGAAGGTGCGCCGACTGCTCAAAAAGGATATGGACTTCCTCGACAGCATTCAGGTGGAGATGGCGACCGCCCGACAGTTCCTCTTCATTGCAAGGTGCAAGGGCTTGAAGTCGGAGCAGGTCTTCCAAAACGCCAACCGTATCGAAAAGATCATATCCGAACAGGGCTTCGAGGTCAGGCGCATGAAGAAAGCGGATATCAAACGCTTTCTTGCCCTGTACTTCGACGCCTCGATGAACGGTGAGCATATGCCCGATACCGACGGCGAACAGTTCTATGAGGTGGACGATGAAGAAACGGAGGATTAGCCTTATTATTCTGCTTCTTCTGCTGTCGGCGGTCTGCCTCGTGTCCCTCGGAATGGCGTGGAAAGAATACGCTGACCGAGCAAGCGACCGCACTGCCTTCGAGCAGCTTGCCGAGCTGGTAGAACAGCCAAAGGAAACGGACGAGCCGGCCGCTGAAACAACGGACGGTACGACCGATACCACGGACACAACCGAGGAAACCACCGATACCCAAACCGAGCCGGAGCCGACTGAGCAAAAACGCAATCTCGCTCCCATTTTGGAGCAGAACGGTGAATGCATCGGTTGGATCTGCATCGAAGGCACGGCGGTAAACTATCCCGTGATGCACACCCCGAACGATCCGCAGAAATACCTGCGGAAAAACTTCGAGGGCAAATACAGCGTATCGGGTGTTCCGTTCCTCGACTACCGATGCACTCCCGACACCCACCTCATCGTATACGGTCACAATATGAAGGACGGAACTATGTTCTCCGACCTCAAGAAATACCTCGACAAGACCTTCCGTGAGCAGCACCCCGTCATAGAGCTGGAAACGGCAGACGGTGTCCGTTACTTCACGGTCACTGAGGTGATCAAGACCGACATCTACGATAAGCGGTACGAGGACATCGAAGTAAAGGACGGCAGGCAGAAGCTCATCCTCTCCACCTGCTACGGCTCGGCGAAAAGCGGAAGGCTTCTCGTCATCGCCGAAGAAACCTAAATCTCAATAACTATCAGTCGTTTTGCGGATATGGCAAGACGGCTGTTTTGCCCTCTGTCCGCAAAGCGGCGGAAGGAGGAAATATGTCAAAACGAACCCCAAAAGTTCTTACGCCGGAGCAGATGGAAGAAATCCGCACAAAGGACTTCTTCGACATGATCCTGCCCGGCACCGTGAAATTTTTATCCGACCATTATATCGTCGGCGACAGCTACCGATGCGTGTGGGTGATCCGTGAGTATCCGCCCTCCACTGAGGAGCAAGCCATCCTCTCGCAGCTTGCCGACCGCAACGGCGTAACGCTCCGTATCTACCACCGATTGGTGGAGGCGATGGAGCAAAGGAAGATCATTCAGAACGCCACCCGCCGTAACAAGATGAAAAGCGGCGGCACCGATATGAACGATACCATCGAAGCCGAAGGCAACCTCCAGGACGTGATCGAACTCCT
>JAFQFR010000033.1 GCA_017398595.1 Clostridia bacterium | reverse complement strand
TGAAAAAGACGCTTATTTAGCGGTATTTTTGCGGGTCTTGTTTTTTGGACGGAGTTTTTTTCGGAGTCAACCAACATCGGTTAAGTTCTAATAAAATCCAATAAAGTCGAATTGACCGACATGACTCGAAATCAGTTTGTGCGAAAGCACACGAGGGTTCGAATCCCTCCCTCTGCGCCAGAAAAAGCACTTGCATTTGCAAGTGTTTTTTCATTTTCAAAGACAACAACAGCTCTGCCGGCATACGATCGCTGCAGAGCTGTTCATTTTGTTACGCTTTGACTTTTCGTTTGCGCTCAAACCATACACGCGGATTAAAGAGCAGCAGCATGGGGAAGAGCTCCAGTCTGCCGACGAGCATGTTGAAGATCAGAATGATCTTGGAAAAGCTCGAGAAAAAGCCGAAGTTTTGCGTGGGACCGACCATGGAAAGACCCGGACCGATGTTATTGATGGTTGCGGCGACTGCGGTGAAGCAGGTCGTGGTGTCATGCCCCTCAACAGAGATCAGCAGCACGGCTGCCGCGAACAGAAAGACATAGGTCACTAAAAACGCGCTTGTCGTGTGAATGATCTCGCTGTCAAGCACTTTACCTTCCAGGCGGATCTTGGTCACGCGGTTGGGGTGCAGATAGCGGCGCATTTCCTGCTTGGCACGCTTGGCGAGGATCATCATGCGCGAGACTTTGATACCGCCGCCCGTGCTGCCTGCGCAGGCACCGACCATCATCAGCAGCACCAAGATCACCTTGGAAAATGTGGGCCACAGGTCAAAATCGGCAGTGGCATATCCCGTGGTCGTGATGATGGATGCCACTTGGAAAAATGCATCCCGGATCTCGGTGCCGATACTTGCGCCTGCGGTATGGATATTGCAGACGATCAGCGCGGTTGCTGCCAGAACGATACCGAAATATACCCGCAGTTCCTCACATTTGAGCGCCTGCTTCCACTTTCTGATCAGCAGGAGAAAATACACATTAAAGTTGACGCCAAACAGCACCATAAAGATGCTGGTGACCCATTGTACATAAGGAGAATAACTTGCCATTCCGTCATTTTTGAAGCTAAAACCGCCTGTACCGGCTGTACCGAGCGTGGTTAAAAGCGCGTCAAATGCAGGCATCTTCCCGATCAGCAGCAGGAGAAACTCAACGATCGTCAAAACGATGTACAGTGCGTATAAGATCAGCGCGGTATACCGCGTTTTCGGAA
This sequence comes from Clostridia bacterium, assembly GCA_017398595.1. Taxonomy (GTDB): domain Bacteria; phylum Bacillota; class Clostridia; order Oscillospirales; family CAG-272; genus UMGS902. The sequence goes on along the minus strand of JAFQFR010000033.1, from coordinate 36,730 downwards.
CGAGCTTTTCGACAGAGGGACCGGGGCTCTCCGCGCGCATGAGGTGTACCTGCGAGCCGCCCGCGAGCGGCAGAATGGCAAGCAGAAAGACGAGCACGCCCATGCCGCCGATCCAGTGCGTAAAGCTGCGCCAGAACAGCGAGGCGTGCGACAGTGCTTCCACATCCGAGAGAATGCTGGAGCCCGTGGTGGTAAAGCCCGAAACCGTCTCAAACAGCGCATCGACGAAATGCGGGATCTCGCCGCTCAGCATAAACGGGAAACTGCCGAAAAGACTGAGCACGATCCAGCAAAGCGCGACCGTGACGAATCCCTCTTTGACGAAGAACACCATATTCTTCGGCTTCTTGAGGATAAAAGGCGTGCCGACCAGTGCGCAGAGGAGCGCACCGAGCAGATACGCCATAGCCGCACTTTCGCCGTAGATGCAGCCGACAAGGCAGGGGAGCAGCAGAAAAGCGCCCTCAATGATCAGCACCCAGCCGAGGATATACGAAACGATACGAAAGTTCATGTTTCACGCTCCTCACGCAAGAATGTCGTCAATGTCGTGGAAGCCGGTATGCTTGGTCACGATAATGACCGTGTCGCCCTCCATGATGCAGTCGTGACCGCTGGGGATGATGATCTTGCCGCCGCGATTGATGCAGGCGATCAGCAGATCTTTTTTGAGCGGGAGACGCATGAGCGGCGTGTCCGTGACCTTGCAAGCGCCTACGCGGAATTCGATCGCCTCGGCACGGTCGTCAAAGACGTGATAGAGCGTTTCGATATTACTACCGAGCGAATTCTGCCGTGCGCGCGCATAGGCGATGATGGATTCGGTGGTGATATAACGCGGGTACACGACGCTGTCCATATCCAATCCGAGGATCACATCGTGAAAGTTCATGCGGTCGATCTTGGTGATGACCTTTGCCGATGTTGTTTTCTTTGCGTAGAGCGTGAGCAGGATGTTTTCCTCGTCGATGTTGGTCAGCGGGATAAAGGATCCGGTTTGTCCGAGTCCCGCTTCAAGCAATGTTTTTTCATTGGTGCCGTCGCCGCAGAAGATCTGTGCATCGCTGAGTTCTTCGGCAAGCTCGGAACAGCGCTCCGCGCTTTTTTCGATGATCTTGACTTCAATGCCCGCGTCGAGCAGACGCTTTGCAAGATAATAGGAGATCTTGCCGCCGCCGACAAGCATGGCAGTGGAGACTTTGCGCGTTTCCACAGAGATCTTTTTGAAGAATTTCTGCGTATTCCGTGCGGTAGCGATAAAGGAAACGATGTCGCCACCCTCAAGGATGAAAGCGCCGTTCGGGATGGTCAGCTCACCGTCGCGTTCTACGCCGCAGACCAGCAGACCGACCGAAAAGGTCTCCTGCAATTGCATGAGTGCTTTGCCGCACAGCGGACTGTCCTCGGACAGCTTAAACTTGACCATCTCGGCATGCCCTTTGGCAAAGGAGTTGATGCTGATGGCACCGGGCAGACGCAAAAGCCGCGCGATCTCCTGCGCGGCTTCCAACTCGGGGTTGATGATCATGGAGATACCGAGCTTGGAACGCAGATAGGGAAGCTCATCTGTGTAATCGGGGGTGCGGACACGCGCGATCGTCGCGCAGTTGCTGACTTTCTTCGCCACAGTGCAGCAGAGCAGATTCAGCTCGTCGCTGGCGGTGACGGCAATCAGCAGGTCGGCGTGCTCAATGCCCGCTTCCATCAAAATATGGTAGCTGGAGCCGTTGCCGACGACGCCCAACACATCATAGGTTTCGCTGACGGTTTTGACCGTGTCGGCGTTTTTATCAATGACCGTAACATGGTGTTCCTCACGGCTGAGACGCTCGGCGAGGATGACACCGACATTGCCGCAGCCGACGATGATGACATTCAGCGGCTGCTTGTCGGATTTTTTGAACTGATCTAAAATGGACATGAAATTCTCCTTATTTCTCAAACACACAAACGACCATTTTTACAAACATTTCTTTGAACACGGGGAGTTTCGCGAGCGGCTTCAAAAAGCCGCGCAGCGGGATGTGGCGCAGATACGCGGGGATGATGCCTTTGTCTTTCAAAATGCGGTTGAAGCGCTTAATGGACATGTGATTGATATAGGAAAAATACTCGCTGCCGTCCTCGCGCTCCGAGATACGGAAGGCAATGCGATCTTCGCCGTCGGGAACCTCTTTGGCGAGTTCTTTGTAGCCCTCTACCAGTGTTGCTTCGGAGAAGAACAGGTGTACCCACGGGATGTAGATGAGGTCGCTCAGATGCGCGCCGAAGGGATGGTTGATCGGTGGGAAGTTGACAAAGAGTCTGCCGCCCGTCTTGAGTACGCGCAGGCATTCGTCAATGACAGCCTCGGGATTGGCGACATGCTCCATCGCATCGTTCATGATAATGGTGTCGATGCTTCCGTCCGCAAAGGGCAGAGCTGCCGCATCGGCGCAGACAAAGCGGAACTTGTCCGAAAGCGAAAGCTCAGCGGCAAGGCTCTCGGCTTCGTCGCGGTATTTTTCGAGGATCTCCACACCGATGACTTCTTTTGCGCCGCGGGAGGCGTAATACAGCGATTTTCCGCCCGCACCGCAGCCGATGTCTACGATGGTCTTGCCTTTGAACATATCTTCTTCGGTGCAAAAATCCAAGTAGAACTTGATGGTTTCCGCGCCCTTGGTGTATTGCCACATGGCGTAGGACATCACACCGTCATTTTGCAGGTTGAGCGGATGCACGGGTGCCTTGAAGCATTTGTTGAGTCCGAGGAGTATTTTTGTACTGGTACGCATATTATTTGATCCTTATCAGCGCGGAAATGCCCTCTGCGAGTGCATCACAGAGTTTGTCCGCGTCTTCGATTGTGTTGTAGCGGGAAAGACTGATGCGCAGTGAGCAGTCCGCTTCTTTATCGGAGATACCGAATGCGGAGAGCGCGCGGCTGACCGACTTTGCATGCGAGGAGCAAGCCGAACCGCTCGAAACAAAGATGCCTTTGCCCGAGAGGAAATGCAGCATCGTTTCGCTCTTGATGTTCGGGAGCGTGATGTTGATGATATGCCATACTGCGGATTTTGGACGATTCACGCGGATCTCAGCAAGGCTCGGATCGGTCGCAAGGCGGTTCAAAAGATGCCCCGACACATTTGCAAGCTGTGCCGTGATCTCGCCCTGGTGCTGCATGGCGACCTTTGCCGCCGCACCGAAGCCTGCAATGCCGATGGTGTTCTCGGTGCCTGCACGCAGTCCGTTTTCCTGCTGACCGCCGTGGATCACGGGAACAAGTGCGCGGCGTTTCAACACTTCGGGAGAAACATACAGCGCGGCAACGCCTTTGGGACCGTGGATCTTATGGGCGCTGACCGAAACAAGATCCGCACCGATGCTTTTCGGAGTGAACTTCACCTTGGTGTACCCCTGCACCGCGTCGCAGTGGCAGAGAATATCGGGGCAGAGCGCCTTTGCCGTCTTAAACATTTCGCCGACAGGGTAGAGTGCTCCGGTCTCGTTGTTGACAAGCATCGTGGAAAGCAGTACCGTTTCGGGTGTGAGCGCGGCACGGAGCTCGTCCATGTCGATCTCGCCGCTTTTTGTGGAGAGACGTACAACATCCGCGCCGAGCGTTTCGAGATAGGCAGCAGATGCTTCGATAGAGGAATGCTCACCCGCGGTGATGATCACGCGCGCACCTGCACGGTGCTTTTTGGCTGTGTATGTGCCGATCAGCGCGAGGTTGTTTGCCTCGCTGCCGCTGCCGCAAAAGATCAGCTGCCGCGCGTCACCGCGCACGCCGAGCGAAGCAAGTACTTCGCTGCGCGCTTCGCTTACGATTTTCTCCGCAGCAAGTCCTACCGAGTGCAGCGAGGACGGATTGCCGTATACGTCGTGCATCACGGCGGACATGGCGGCTTTCGCTTCGTCACAGAGCGCAGTGGTGGCACTGTTGTCTAAATAGATTTCGTTACTCATTCTACAAAAGCGAAGTGTTCAAGCGCGGCTTCCATGTCTGTGACATGGCTCTCATAGTTTTCTGCGGTAGAGGAGAAGGTGATCGTATACACGCGCTGCTGATGGATGCAGACGACCTGCCAGAACTTGTATTCCACATCGCCGAAGGTCGTGGAATACACATACTGCTTTGCTTCCTTGCCGTCGAGCAGCAGGTTCGCGGTCTCTATGTTCTCGGGTTCGCCGAACACGTCGGTGAACTGCTTGGTGTAGCTTTCAAAATAAGCGTCGATGCCGCCCTCCACGCTCTCCAGCGGCATGAGGGATGCCGAAATGCTGGTGGGATCATATGTAGAGTAGTAGGCATAGGTGGTGCCGGTGCTCATATCGACCGTCCACTTTTCGGGAACGAACAAAAGATAGTCTACGATCTCGGGATCGGATGCGAGCTGAAAGCCCATCGGTACGTTAATGTTGCTCGAACCGTTGCAGGCTGCAAAAGAGAAGCAAACGGTGAGAAGACACAGGCAAAGCGCAATGATTTTTTTCATTTTTAAAATTCCTTTCACTTTTGAGAATTCAGCAGCATTTCTGCGGCAGAGAGAATGCCGATCTTGCCGCTTTCGTAGGTGAGACCGCCCTGCAGATATGCGGTATAGGGCGGACGAATGGGACCGTCAGCCGAAAGCTCGATCGACGAGCCGCCGACAAAGGCGCCTGCCGCCATGATGACGGGATCAGTGTAGCCGGGCATGTCCCACGGCTCAGGGGAAACGAACGCGTCCACGGGCGAACCTGCCTGAATGCCCTTGCAAAAGGCGATCAGCTTTTCGGGTGCGCCGAAACGGATCGTTTGGATAATATCGCTGCGGCGCTCATTGTAACGGGGAGAGCAGTCAAAGCCGAGCTTTTCAAAAATGTAGGCTGCAAAGTGTGCGGTTTTCATCGCCTGCGCCACCGTATGCGGGGCATAGAACAGACCACGATACATATTTTTGGTCTGTCCGAGGCTCGCGCCGATCTCCAGACCCACGCCCACCGCGGTGAAGCGGTAGCCGGCAAGCTCCACGGCTTTCTTCGTGCCTGCGATGTATCCGCCCGATTCCGCGAGTCCGCCGCCCGGATTTTTGATCAGCGAGCCGATGATCATGTCCGCGCCGACCTCGGTCGGTTCGCGATCCTCGACAAACTCGCCGTAGCAGTTGTCTACAACGACATACGCATCGGAGACCTCATGCACCAGCTTTGCCACTTTGCCGATCTCGTCGATCGTCAGTGTGGGGCGGCTCAGGTAGCCTTTGGAACGCTGAATAAATACGACTTTGATGTTCTTGTGCGTAAGCAGCGTTTCGCGGATCTCGGCGAGGTTCAGCTTGCCGTCCTTGAAGTCGGACTGCATATAGGAAACGCCGAAGTCCTTGAGCGAGCCGCGTCCCGCTTCGCCGACGTTGCCGATGACCTCGTCGAGCGTGTCGTAGGGCTTGTCGGCGACAGAGTAGAGAATGTCGCCGGGGCGGAGCAGGGCGTAGAGTCCGATGGCGAGCGCGTGCGTGCCGCTGGCAATGCTGTGGCGTACAAACGCCGCTTCCGCGCCCATCACCTCGGCATAGATCTTGTCGAGGGTGTCTCTGCCGCGGTCGTCGTAGCCGTATCCGCTTGTGGGGGCGAAGATCGCCTCACTGACGCGGTTGCGCCGAAACGCGTCCATGATCTTTTCGGTGTTCTGCATAGACACCGCGTCGAGTCCTGCATATATGTCTGCGAGTTCTTTTTCCGCTTCTTTGGTCAGAAGCGAGAGCTGTTCGTTCATGTGTAAGCCTTTCTAAAATAGATTAAAATTGATTTACAATGTCCTTGAATTTTCTGCCGCGTTCCTCAAAGTTTTTGAACGCGTCAAACGAGGTACACGCAGGGGAGAGAAGCACAACATCACCGCTTTGTGCCAGATCGCGTGCCGCGCAGATCGCATCCGTGAAGTCCTCGCGGATAACAATAGGAAAGTCGGCACATCCGGCTTTTTGCATCGCGTCGAAGATCTGCTCTTTGGCTTCGCCCGTCAGCACAAGTGCCTTTGCGCGGCTCAGAATCTCGCTTGCAAGCCCGTCAAACGGCACATGCTTGTCTCTGCCGCCGCAGATCAGGATCGGCTTTACGGGGTAGGAGGAGAGTGCCGCCATCGTGCGGGAGGGGGAGGAGTCGATCGAGGAGTTGTAGTATTTCACGCCGCCGACCTCGCGCACAAACTCGTTGCGGTGTTCCACGCCGCCGAAGGTCTTGGCGAGTTCTTCAATATCCTCGCGCTCGACAAAGCCGAGCGTCATGCCGATCGCGCACATGTAGTTTGCCACGTTGAAGCGACCGGGAATTTTGATGTCGGCAACGCGCAGTACTTTTTCACCGTTTACGCAGATATAACCGTCCTGTTCGTAAATTTTCGAAGTGCCGTGCAGGTCTTCTGCGGATCTCGTCAGCGAAAAGACGATCTCCTCAGCGCCTGTCGTGCCGATGCGTGCCGCCGTCAGATCATTGTCGGCATTCAGCACCACACGCTTTGCGCCGTGGCGGTATACATTGTATTTGGATACGGTGTATTCCTCCATGTCGGTATGCCAGTTGAGGTGGTTCGGCGTGATGTTGGTCATCGCCGCCGCGTAGGCAGACCGCTGCATGGTCATCAGCTGAAAGCTGGAAAGCTCCACAACGGCATAGTCGCGCTCGGTCATCTGCTCGACCAGCGGGAGCAGCGGCGCACCGATGTTGCCGCCGACGTACACGCGTCTGCCGTCACCCGCACGCTTTGCCGCGGCTTCGAGCAGCTTGTAGGTGAGCGTGGTGGTCGTGGTCTTACCGTCCGAACCCGTCACTGCAAAGATCTTGGCAGGGCAGAGTTCAAAAAACAGCTCCATCTCCGAGGTGAGCACCGCGCCGTTTTGTACGGCTGCTGCGATCTCGGGCACATCGGGACGGATACCGGGCGAACGGAAGACAAAGTCTCCGTCCATGTCTTTGAGGTAGTCCGCGCCGCATTGGAACCGCACGCCGCGCGCGAGAAAAACTTGCATTTTGGGATCGTCTTTATCTATATCCTTTTGGTCACGCGCGGAAACGATCGCTCCGTGCGCAAGCAAAAAGTCGATCAGCGGAAGGTTGGAAATTCCCAGTCCGATGACTGTACATTTTTTACCGGAAAAATCGGTATGCAAAACATCGCCTCATTTACAAATAACAATACATAATCTATTATATTATTTTCTATAGATAAAAGCAATAAGTATCACCAAAAAAACAAAAATAAAAGACCGACGGTAAAACCGTCGGTCTGCAACACGAGCTGTAAGCCGAGTTCTGTAGACGAAAATCGCCTTGCGATCATCTATCTTCGCCGCTTGTTACCAAACGGCTTGGGTATATAAAATACCGCTGCCACCCGGGAAGATATGTCGGGCAAACGCTTCCCATACGGTGTTGCTTCGGATAGGGTTTACATTTGCACACAGTCGCCTGTCGTGCCGGTGAGCTCTTACCTCGCCTTTCCATCCTTACCGCAGAACGCGGCGGTCTATTTCTGTTGCACTTTCCCTGAGGTCACCCTCGGCGGACGTTATCCGTTATCCTGCCCTATGAAGCTCGGACTTTCCTCGCGATAATACCTTTCGGCGACATATCGCGCGATCGCACACTCGGTTGCGGTGTTATTATAGACCTTTTTTATGCATTTGTCAAGCGTCTTGCTTTTGGGATTTGCCAACCATGAACAGTGCGGCTGCAACCACGAGAGCAACAGCAGTTACGATAGCAACGGCGAGCCAGTTGACGTTGACGATCTGCTTAATGGCGAATTCACCGGTTTCTCCGTTTTGCAGCTTGGAGAATACGAGTGCTACATCACAAATCAGAGCGACTGCGATCGGCAGACCTGCCAGTACAGTGAAAATACTGCCGGCAGCATTGCTTTCGCTTTTTGCTACACGTACGGGAAGCTGTGCGTTAAAGTTCATTGCAGAGCCCATGTATACAGCCACGATGACCATGATAATGACCTCGGGAAGCATGTAGGTAGCATTGTATACAAACGAGTATGCCAAAGCTGCCTTGGTGGGGATGGAAACTCCCGCCCATACGGTTGCTCCCGAGAGCACATGGCATGCGTAGCGCAGAATGCAGACCAGCAGCGAGCCGAGTGCCAGGGAAGTGCTCTGGCTCTTTACGCAATTACGGAATGCACCGCCGAGACCCGCTACGGCGAAAGCAACAACATAGTCCAGCAGAATGATGGCTATAATGCTCTGCCAGCTGGTGAAGTAGGACAGCGTGGAGAGACCGAGCAGCTGCTGCACGACACCGTATACAAGACCTGCTGCACATCCCCATTTCAGTCCGTGACGATAGGAAATGATGACAATAGGAAACATTGATGCGATCGTGACCGAACCGCCGTACGGCAGGTCGATGATCTTGATCATGCTGAGAACAGTCGCAATTGCAATCATGATTGCACTTTCGACCAGTGCTCTGACTTTTGTGTTTTTCATAACCGAAAAACCTCCGAAAAATAAATTCCGCACAGACGATATGCCTGTGCGGAAATAGATCGTGATTTTCATATCTCCCTACGACGGCATTATCCGTATCAGGTTAAGGGTTCGGGCGTTTGCCCGTCTCAGCCGCTTTTGGCAGCACCCCTGACATATATTCTGTTCGGTGAGATGAGTATAAAACAAAAGGCGAATTTTGTCAATACTTATTTTATGGATTTTGCGATTTCGAGAATATTCTCGGGTTTGTCGGCGATGAATTCCGCGCCGTTTTCACGCAGAACTTCGACGGGTTTATAGCCGTAGCTGACGCCGATCGGATGCATGCCTGCGTTTCTGCCTGTCTGCATGTCGATGTGCGAGTCGCCGACAAAACACATCTCGTCCGGGCGAGCGCCGAACATCGCCGCGATCTCAAGCGCCGCGTCGGGCTGGGGCTTGAGCGGCTTGTCTTTTACGCCCCACACGGGTTCAAACACACCGTCGCCGAAGATCTGTTTGACAAGCAGTGTCGCCGCAACATGCGCTTTGTTGGTCAGCACCGCCACACGGCAGCCCGCCGCACGAATTGCATCAATGGTTTCTTTCATGCCGTCAAATGCAGTCTTGGTCAGCATGTAGTAGTCTTCGTAGTCTTTAATGTACCACTTGGTCGCTTCGTCGATCGTTTTTGCATCGGTTCCCTCGGGAAAGGTGCGCTCGACAAATTTCCGAGGACCGTCGTTGATGCCGCGCTTGACATCCTCGCGTCCGATCGGTTCCAGGCCAAAGCGGCTGCGCGTCACATTCATGGCTTTGTTCAGTTCGGGGATCGTGTCCGCCAACGTGCCGTCCAGATCAAAAATAAAGCCTTTGATTTTCATTTGGATTCAACTCTCTTTCGTACATACAATTATATCGTTGCTGTTTTGGTAAGTCAAGGAACACTGCGATTTTTTGGCACAATGCCACAATTGGCACGCAGAATTTTTAAAATTTTGTCAAAAAGCATATTTCTATTTTAAAAAACATGTGATATAATAAATAATTGTTGAAAAAAACAAATAACAAATAGTACCGCCCGAGATTCATTCGACTGCGCCACCCCACGCGTCATCCTGAGCGTAGTCGAACGGATCTCGTGGGGTGGCTCCGCTCAGAATGACAACGGGCGGAAACGATTTCAAATTTTATCGAGGTATAAAACAGTGGTTAGAGAAGATTTGAGGAATATTGCCATTATCGCGCACGTTGACCACGGCAAGACCACGCTGGTGGACGAGATGCTTCGCCAGGGCGGCATCTATCGTGAGAATCAGGCGACGACCGAGCGCGTTATGGACTCGGGCGATCTCGAGAAGGAGAGAGGTATTACCATTCTTGCCAAGAATACGGCAGTACACTACAATGATGTCAAGATCAACATCATCGACACCCCCGGCCACGCGGATTTCGGCGGCGAGGTTGAGCGTATTCTGAAGATGGTAAACGGCGTTCTCTTGCTGGTTGACGCGGCAGAGGGACCGATGCCCCAGACGAGATTCGTGCTGGAGCGCGCACTGCAGCTCAATCACCGTGTTATCGTTGTCATCAACAAGATCGATAAGCCTGATGCACGCCTGGAAGAAGTGCAGGATGAGATCCTCGAGCTCTTCTTTGAGCTGAATGCAAATGATGAGCAGCTCGACAGCCCCATGATCTTCTGCTCGGGCAGAGCAGGTACCGCAACCACCGATCCGAGCGTTCCCGGCACCGATCTGCGCCCCCTGTTTGATAAGATCCTCGAATATATGCCTGCTCCCGAGGGAGACGAGGACGGCGAGCTGCAGATGCTGGTCTCCTCGATCGACTATAACGACTATGTCGGCAGAATCGGTATCGGCAGAATCGAGCGCGGCGTTGTGAAGCAGAATCAGGAGATCATGATCTCCAACTTCCACAGCGGCGAGACGCCCAAGCGCGCGAAGATCGTCAGCCTGTATCAGATCGACGGTCTGACCCGTGTACCCGTTGAGACCGCAAAGGTGGGCGACATCGTTTGCTTCAGCGGTGCAGAGAACATCAATATCGGCGATACCGTTACCTCTACCACTTGTGTAGAACCGCTGGAGTTCGTCAAGGTCAGCGAGCCGACGATGGAAATGACCTTCTCGGTCAATAACAGCCCCTTTGCAGGTAAGGAAGGTAAGTTCGTTACTTCCCGCCATCTGCGCGAAAGACTGTATAAAGAGCTGCTCAAGGATGTATCTCTGCGCGTCAGCGACGGTGATACCACCGAGAGCTTCAAGGTAGCAGGACGCGGTGAAATGCACCTGTCCATCCTCATCGAGACCATGCGCCGCGAAGGCTATGAGCTTGTATGCTCTACGCCGAAGGTGCTCTTCCGCGAGATCGACGGCGTGAAGTGCGAGCCTGTCGAGCGCGTGATCATCGACTGCCCCGAAATGTACAACGGCGCCGTTATGGAGAAGCTCGGTTCGCGCAAGGGCGAGCTTGTCACCATGGAGCCCCGTGGCAGCAGAACGCGTCTGGAATATCTCGTTCCCTCGAGATGCCTGTTCGGTTATCGCAGTGAGTTCCTCACCGATACCCACGGCGAGGGTATCCTCAATACCATTTTTGATTCCTACCAGCCGTATAAGGGCGAAGTGACCACACGCTTTACCGGCTCTCTCGTTGCCAGCGAAGCAGGCGAGGCTACTTCCTACGGTCTGTTCAATGCGCAGGATCGCGGACAGATGTTCATCGGCGTACAGACTCCCGTTTACGAGGGTATGATCGTCGGTTCCAACCCGAAAATGGGCGACATCGCCGTAAACGTGTGCAAGAAGAAGCACCTTACCGCTATCCGTTCCTCGGGCGCAGATGAAGCGCTCCGCCTCGTTCCGCACAAGGTATTCAGCCTGGAAGAAGCAATCGAGTATATTGCCGATGACGAGCTGATCGAGGTCACACCGAAAAACGTTCGTCTCCGCAAGCGCATCCTCAACACCGAGCTTCGTCTGAAAGAAGAAGCAAGACTCAAAAAGCAGTAAATATAACAGAAAAGCCGCCCACCGGGCGGCTTTTCTGTTATATAAGCATCATAACCATTTCCACGGCAAATACAGCGAGACATGCGCCGCAGGCTACGGTGATAAGGCTTTTATTTTTGTACGCCAGCAGCAGGGCAGCCAGCAGTCCCGCAATGCCCGAAAAGACATTGCTTGTCGCGTACAGGATCGCGGGGAAGGTCATTGCCGAGAGCACCGCGTAAGGTGTGTAGTACAAAAACGAATTGACAAAGCGGCTTTTGATCTTCTTGTGAAACAGCGTCAGCGGGATCACGCGAACGAGGTAGGTCACGCCCGCCATTACGAGCAGATAGGGCAGAAACTCTTTAAACGGCATCGCTTTCCGCCTCCTCTCTCGGGAACAGTACGGCGCCGAGTGCCGCGGCGATCACTGTGCAGATAATTACGGCAAAACCGTCGGAGATGAGATCAAATATCGGCACATAATAGAGCAGGCAGCTGCAGAGAATGGAGATACCTACCACGATCAGCACCTTATGATCGGCTTTTGCCGCGGGTACGACGCTTGCGATAAACATACCGTACAGCGCAACACCGAGTGCGCTTTGAATGATTGCGGGGAGTGTGCCGCCGAGCAGTGCGCCGAAGAGCGTACCGCTGGACCAACCGAGAATGGGCAGGATCGCAAGCCCTGCGAAATACGCGCGGCTGATCGACTTGTTGCTCGATGCTACCGCAAAGATCTCGTCCGTGATGGCAAAACCGAGCACCATGCGGTAAGTGGATGTGAATTTATCCTCTAATTTCTGCGAGAGTGAAATGCCCATCAATGCATACCGCGCGTTGATCACGAGCTGGGAGAGTGCGATCTCCACGAGTCCGCCTGTCGCCGCGATGATCGTGAGCCCCGCATACTGACCCGCCGAGGTCAGGTTGAAGAAGGAGATCATCAGCGCTTCGAGCCATGTCAGTCCTTTTTGAATTGCCAATACGCCAAACGCGATCGATACCGAAAAATATCCGAGACAGATCGGTATTCCGTCGCGCAGTCCTCTTTTAAAGTCCATGATTTTTGCCTTTCCTTGTATACTTACAAGGAAACATTATACGCCAAAGTTTTGGCAACTGCAACCTTTTTTCCAAAACTCTAAAAACATTGACTTTTGCACCTGCATATTGTATACTGATGTCAATGGAATACAGAAAGGAACGCTTACGATGGGAAGATTACTGGGTGCACACGACGGCGACAACGATCTGGATCGCCCCGATCTGAATAAATGCCCCGAATGCGGCTGCTACTTTGCGCAGCTCAATTGCCCGCTCTGCGGCAAAATATGTCCCGATGAATTCCGTGCGGGAAACCGCAAGGAGGTCAAGAAAAAGAAAAAGAGAAGCAGCGGCTCGGGAAGATCTTATTTTGTGGAATGGTATCATAGCTGGTGGTTTATCATTCTTATGCTCTTTGTTTTTCCGATCGCGGGTCTTGTACTGCTGATCACCAGCCCGCATAAAAATTCTCATAAGATCATCTGCGCTGTTGTAATGGTGGCACTGTGGTTTGTTTCCACCTTTGGCATCGGCTTTTTGTCGGGCATCGGTGATTTGCTGCATAAACTGGTGGATACCTCGCTCAGCCAAGAAGAATACATAGCCGTCTGCGAGACGGTCACGCCCGAAAGCTACTATCGCTCTGCGGCAGGATATACCGATAAGTTCGTGACACTCACATTGATCGTGGATGAAAAGATCACCACGGGAGAGGGCAAATACGATACCTACTATGTCTGCCGTGATACGGACGATAAATTTGAAATTTTGGTTCGTGACTGCGTGCAGGACGATGCGAAAAACTTTATCGCCGGAGACATGATCACCGTATACGGCGAGGGCGCCGGGAAATGCACCGTGTACGACATGGATTATTATGTTTCCTATACCGCGCCGTGCATCCACGCGGCATTTATTGCATTGAATTAAACCAAAAAGACCGCCGTCGGCGGTCTTTTCTTTATGAGCTCATTTGTTTGCGCAAAAATTCGATCAGCTTTTTTTCTTCTCTTGACACTTTTACCTGTGAGAGCCCGAGGACTTCCGCGGTGGATTGTTGGGACATGTCGCGGTAGTAACGGAGCAGCACGATCTTTCGCCAAAGCTCAGGGAGCTTGCCGAGGGCTTCGGAGAGGGAAATGCGTTCGAGCATTTTTTCGTTTTCGTCCTGCGAGAAGAGCGTGTTTTCGAGCGTGAAGTTTTCTTCGTCTCCGCTCAGCGGCTCGGAGAGGGAAACTGCGGGAGAAACGGCACAGAGCGCGGCGGCAGCTTCCTCGGCGGTGCAGCCGCAGCTTTCGGCGAGTTCTTCAATGCGCGGAGAAACGCCGTTTTCGGCAATGTAGGTTTCGCGCGCCCGCATGAGCAGTGCGCCGAGGCGCTTTTGCGGTCGGCAGATCTTGATGAGACCGTCATCCCGCAAAAAACGACGGATCTCACCAAAGATCAGCGGCACGGCATAGGTCGAGAATACGACACCGCGCGAAAGATCAAAGCTGCGGATGGCTTTGAGCATACCAATATTGCCGATCTGCACAAGATCCTCAAAATCTACGCCCCGCCCGCCGAATTTGACGGCGATACTTTGCACCAGTCCCGCGTTCAGCCGCATCAGCTCGTCGGTCGCCCGCTCGTCGCCCGCCTGCGAGCGGCGGATCAGCTCGCTGTTTTCGGTAAATTTTGCATTGGCTTCTTTTTCCATGCGTTACAGCTCCAAAGGGGAGAGCGTTTTGAAGAGCGTGACCTTGGTGTATTTGCCGACCGCGGATCTTACGGTCATCTTGTCCATAAAACTCTCCATCACGGCAAATCCCATGCCGCTGCGCTCTCCGGTCGTATCCGTGGTATAGAGCGGCGTTTTGACCAGTTCGATATCTGCAATGCCGCATCCCTTGTCCTTGATCTCAATGCGCACCGTCCGCGTGTCGAAGATGCGGACGGATATGTAAATATCGCCCGCTGTTTCGCGGTATGCGTGCACGATACAGTTGGTTACGGCTTCCGATACGGCGCATTTGATGTCGGCAAGCTCCTCAATGGTGGGGTTGAGCTGTGCGCAGAATGCGCTTACGATGGCGCGCGCAACGCTCTCGTTGACAGAGAGCGCGGGCAGCGTCAGCTGTAATTTGTTGATGCATTTGCTTTTCATTTGTTTTCTCCCTCGTTGTTTTTATATTCCACGGTCATAACCTTGCCGAGCCCCGCCAGTTCGATAATGCGTGCCACACGCTTGGTCGGATTGATGAGCTTGAACGCGGCACCAAGTCGGTCGGCAGTTGCCTTGCGTCCCATGATGATCCCGAGTCCCGAACTGTCCATAAAATCGACGGTCGAGAGGTCCAGTTCCACAACTTTCGGGCGAGCGGCGATGATGGCATCGTCGAGATCCTCGCGCAGCGCGGCGGCACCATGATGGTCGATCTCGCCGACGACGGCGGCGCGCAGCGTGTCTCCTTTTATTTCGGAAATGACGCGGGCATTTTTGCGTATCATTTGTTTTTTCCGTCCTTTCATTTACTTTTACAAAAATTGTAGCATCGCCTGCCGTCGAAAGTTGTAAATATCGAGGAGATGACAAAATTTTATTGTAAAATACCATTGCCTATGCTAAAATAGTCTTGGCGAAATGCCAAGACTATGAAAAGGATATACGCGATGAAACAGAGATTTTTAGCAGTGTTTACTTGCTTTTGCATATTGTTTGCTTTTTGCGCCTGCGATCAGACCGAGCGCCCGATCGAGACGAGCGCGCCGACCGTCACTACCGAAGCAACACTTGCGCCGGTCACGGTCAAGCTCGCGTCCGGAGAAACACGCATACGCGTTGCGGCTGCGGGGGATAATATCCCGCACGATTCGGTGCTGGAAACCGCGCGCACCGATGCGGCAGACGGCAAAGAATATGATTTTTCCAAAATTTACGCGGGTATCGCGGATATGATCGGCGGTGCGGATATTGCGTTCATCAATCAGGAGTCACCTGTCGGCGGCGCCGAGCTCGGCATCGCGGGATACCCGAACTTCAATGCGCCGCATGCGCAGATCGAGGAGCTGATCGAGATCGGCTTTGATGTGTTCAATATCGCCAACAACCATATGCTCGACAAGGGCGAAAAAGGGTATGTCAATACGATCGAATACTTTAACAGCCTGCCCGTGACGATGATCGGCGGCTATACCAAGAGTGATTATGATACGATCCGCATCGTGGAGGAGCAGGGCGTGAAGATCGCCTTTTTGTCTTACACCACGCTGGTCAATTACGGGCACAAAGATGATCTTTCCGCAAGCAGCCAATATATCATCCCGTATGCAAACACGGCGGACATTACGCGGCAGGTCGGACTTGCCAAGGCACAGGCGGATGTCGTGATCGTCTCGATGCACTGGGGCACGGAGGACGAATTCGGCGTTACGGCAGAGCAGCAGAAGTATGCCAAGCTCTGCGCTGACCTCGGCGTGGATGTTGTGCTGGGGCATCATCCGCATGTTGTCGGCGGCGTCGAGTACCTTACGGGTGAGAGCGGCAACAAAACGCTCGTCGCATATTCGCTCGGCAATCTTTGTTCCACGATGCTGTATGCGCGGAACATGGTCGGCGAGATCCTGTCCTTTGACATCGTAAAGAGCGCGGACGGCGCGATCGCGATCGAAAATGTACAGGTCGATCCCGTGGTCAGCCATTACAAGACCGACACTTCCAAAAAGGATAATCAAAATCTGCATGTCCGCTATGAGTCGCGCGTGTATCTGATGCGCAATTATACCGAGACACTGGCAAGCGCGCACGGTTCGCAAAACTGGGGCGCGTTCACTTTTGACGATCTGAAAAAATATATTACCGATACGGTTTCTTCGGAATTTCTGCCTGCGTATATGCAATAAAGGAGTTCGTGTATGAAAAAGTTTTTTCCGATCGTACTGACCTGTATACTACTGCTTTCCTGTTCGCTTGCGACAGCGGCGGCAGATCCCGCAAACGAGGGCATTTCTCTTGGTGAGAACAGCCGTTATGCACTGACAGAAGCGCTGCCTGCCGAGCCGAATACGGTGGAGGCATGGGTGTATATCCCAAAGACGCTTGCCGCTGCCAGAGTGGGCGAGTTGATTGGTAATTACGGCTACAATCAAGACGACTATTCCTGCATCGACTACGGCATTTTCAAAAAAAGAAACCCGCGGATCTATTGGAAGGATCCCGATGAGACCCTGCACGACCATGTTTTTACCAAGGTGACGCTGCCGATGGGACAGTGGTGTCATTTGACGCTTGTGCGCGATCTTGCGGCGGGCTATATCCGTTGTTATTTGAACGGGGCTCTCATGCAGTCGATCGCGATCGAGTCTTCGGAAGGGACGGTTTGCACCGAGGGCATGGTCATCGGAGGCGACATGCGTGCGAGAAATTCGGCTTCCTTCAAAGGGCGGATAAGATCTCTTGCGGTGTATGCGGATGTCCGCACGCAAGAAGAGATCCGTGCGGATATGAAGGCACCTGCTTCGGATGACTTGCTTCTGTATTACGACTTTACGACCGGCTATACCGATGCACCGGATACGCTCGTTGACTGCAGCGGCAACGGTATGGATGCGACGCGCAGTACGGTCTGGATGGATATAGTCGAAGAGGCGAAAGGGTATGCCTATTCTTTTGCGGTGATCGGCGATACACAGATCGTTGCCCGCGATCATCCGGATTCTTTCCACAATATCTACGATTGGATCTTAGAGAATAAGGAAAAGAAGAACATTCAGTTCGTGATCGGACTTGGAGACATCACCGACAAGAGCACCGAGGCGGAATGGAAGGTCGCGACCGAGAATATCTTCCGGCTCGATGGTGTGCTCCCGTACAGTCTTGCACGCGGCAATCACGATACGAAAGCGAGTTTCCACAATGCACTTACAGGCAGTGCGTATGCAAGCAGCTTTGCGGGCAGAATGTCGAATCGCTTTGAAAATGTTTACCATACACTGACTGTGGGTGAGGTGCAGTACCTGATCTTAACGCTGGATTACGGACCGACCGATTCGGTGTTGAAATGGGCGAACAGCGTCGTCGCGGCGCATCCCGAGCACAATGTCATCGTTGTAACGCACGCATATCTGAACGAGAACGGTAAAACGCTGGATTACGGCTTTCCGGTTGCCGTTTCCGAGGCGAAAGGATACGTGGATGGTGCAGGCATATGGGAAAATCTTGTTTCGCAGCATGAAAATATCGTGATGGTACTCTCCGGTCATATCGCTGCGGATAATATTGTGATGACACAGCGGCAGGGTGTACACGGAAATACCGTTACCGAAATGCTGTTCGACACGCAGGGCGTGGATAGCAGCCTGGACTCTGGAGCCGGTATCGTGGCGATGTTCTATTTCTCCGAGGACGGTAAAGAGGTGCAGGTGGAGTATTATTCCACCATCCGAAAGCAATATTATCTGTCCTCTAACCGGTATACCTTTACCGTAGATACAGTGGACGCTTTGGCAACGTTTCCCAAGGTGAAGACTTATACGGACAGCTTTACCGATGTCGCGGAGGATGCATGGTATTATGCTTTCGTGAAGAACGCATACGAGTTCGGGCTTGCCGGCGGCACCTCTGCAGCTGCGTTCAGCCCCGAGAATACCTTTACCGTGGCGCAGGCGCTCACCGCTGCTGCCAATATCCATAAGATCTATCATGGAAATACGATCCGAGCGGCGGAAAGCGGCGAAAGCTGGTATATGCCCTATGTCGAATACTGCGTGACAAACGGGATCATCACGGATACACAGTTCGCAGAGTATGACACGCCGATCACGCGCGGTGATATGGCAATCGTATTTGCGAACATCCTGCCCGAGGAGGAATATGCCGCGGTAAGAAGCGGCAGTGTTGCGGATGTAACTGCGGATATGTCTTGTGCCGCCGCGGTGCAAAAACTGTATGATGCCGGCATTGTCAGTGGGGATGGCGGCACGGACAACTACCGCCCGAGCGATTCTTTGAAGCGGAGCGAAGCGTGCGTGATCTTCACACGAATTGCTTTAAAGAACACAAGAGCAGAATAAAACAAAAAATAGAACGCCTTTGTCAAGGCGTTCTATTTTTTATCCTTTGATATACAGTTTCTTTTCACCGACGAGACTTTCGCACAGTGCCGTATATTCGGCTTTTGCGCTTGTACTGCCGTCTCCCTTTTTTACGGCGCGCAGCAGGATGTTTTTCGGCGTGTCGTCGGGATCGGTCAGTTCCAGTGCTGTGACGTCGTAGCCGTAAGCCGCGAGGCGTTCCAAACGCATGGCATCGGTCAGGGCGTCGCAGAGCTTCTTTTTGAGCATCGGGTACTTGGTGACAAAGGCAAATGCATCGGTGTCCAGATTTTGCAGCAGCTCTTTCTGGCAGCAGGGGGTGGACAGGATGACCTTTGCGCCGAGTTCGATCGCTTTGGTCAGTACAATATCGGTCGCAATGTCGCAGGCGTGCAGCGACACGACGAGATGCACGGGCATGGTATAGGGGTAATCGTCAATATTGCAGTCGTAAAAATGCAGACCCGTGTAGCCGAGATTTTCGGCAGTGCGGCTACAGAATTCGATCACGTCTTTTTTGAGGTCGATGCCGACCATGTTGACCTTACGTCCCATGGTGACGGTGAGATAGTGATAAACAGCAAAACTGAGGTAGCTTTTGCCGCAGCACAGGTCGAGAATGTTCAGCTCGCCGTCGGAGGGCAGGTGCTTGTAGATCTCGGCGATATGCTCGGTAAAGCGGTTGATCTGTCGGAATTTTGCCTGCTTTTTATCGAACACGCGTCCGTTTTTGTCGGCTACGCCGAGCTCATAGAGAAACGGCTCGCTGCCGTCAAAGGCATATGCCTTGGCGCGGTTATGTGCTTTGATCTCGATCTTCTTGCCGTAGTTTTCGGCTGCCGCCGTAAACTTTTTCTCGCCGAGAACGGTCTCACTGCCGCTCTTGGAACGGCGGTATTCGGCATCTGCGCCGTCGCCGATCAGGTTGATCTGCGCAAACGGTTCTGCCATAGCGCAAAGTGCGTCGGTATCGCTTGGCAGGATGTTTTTGTGCAGTGCTTTGCCGTCGGTTTTGAAGGTTTCGAGCTGGATGTACACTTCGCCGCCGCGCTCAAACAAAGTTGCTGCGGCGCGTATAACTTCCTTGTCCGCGCACTTGGAGAAAACCGCTTTTTTCAAGAAGCGCTTCTTAGCCGCAAGAGAGAGCAACGCGGCGAGTTTTTTCTGCGTTTCGGTCGCCATTACTTTTTCTCCTTATTTTTCTTGGAAAAGGAGATCTTGTTTTCGGTGTGGTTCATCAGTCGTTTTATGTTTTCGCGGTGCATAAAGATGACTACCGCAGCAACCGCAAAGCTGATCAGTACGGGGAATCCTTTTCCCCAACCGGAGAGTCCGGCGTTTGCAAGCTTGGAGGTCAGGATCGGATAGAGCATGCAGCAGATGACGGAACCGAGAGACACATATTTGGTGGATGCGACGATCATTATAAACAGGATGATGAGGATCAAAAAGCAGAAAGGATCCAGTGTAAGAACCATGGCTGCAACCGTGGCAACACCTTTGCCGCCCTTGAATTTGAAGAAGATCGGGAAGATGTGACCGAGTACGCAGAAAAAGCCTGCGAGATAACCGCCGATGCCGAACGCGTTATAGATCAGCTGACCAAGCAGCACCGAAATGACAGCTTTGAGCATATCGCAGAGCAGGGTGCCCGCGGCTGCGACCTTACCGTAAGTGCGCAGCATATTGGTCATGCCTGCGTTGCCGCTGCCGTATTTGCGGATGTCGTCGTGGTAGAATACTTTGGAAATGACAAGCGCAAAGTTCACGCTGCCGAGCAGATAGGGAATTACCATACAGAGAATAATGCATATCACCATAGAAGCGTATGCGTCGATATAGTTCGTTAAAAATCCGTGCAGGTCTGTCATATGTTTCTCCTTATTTATTAAACAGATTTTGCAGTCTGTTTTTCATGGTTTGTTTTACGTTTTCGGTTTCCTCACGCTGTACTTGCACCTTGATCACATTGCCGTTTTCATCGGCGGTCGCCATGATTATATCGCTTTCCTTTAAATTGGCGATGTTTTCGCGCAGGATGTATTCCTTCCCGTCATCCGTATAGGCAACGGCGAGTCCTTCCTCAATGCGGTCAACGCGCATTTTTTTGCTTTCTGCTTCCATAAAACACCTCAAAACAGTTGTTGCTATCAGTATAAAACAGTCGTTGCTATCAGTATAACATACTTTTCGCAAAAATAAAAGAAAAATATTATAGGAATTGACATTTACGGGATGAATTGGTACAATAATATGATAGTAAAAGAAAAAATGGGGCGGAGTATGGAAGAGATCAGAAAAGAAATCGAAGCGCTGCGGGAAAAGATCTCGCACTATGCGCAGATGTATTATGTCTATGATACCTCCGAGATCTCGGATTTTGAATATGATGCGATGTTCCGCAGACTGCAGGAACTGGAAGCGGCGTATCCGCAGTTTGCCGATGTCAATTCCCCGACCAAGCGTGTCGGCGGCAGAGTGCTCGATAAGTTTGAAAAGGTGACGCACCGTGTGCAGATGGGAAGCCTCTCGGACGTGTTTTCCATGGACGAGCTGCGGGATTTTCTCGCACGCACGGATGCGGTCGTGCCGAATGCTGTTTATTCGGTCGAGCCGAAGATCGACGGACTTTCGGTGGCGCTCACCTATGAGAACGGCGAGTTTTCTTTCGGTGCCACGCGCGGCGACGGATTCGTCGGTGAAGATGTTTCCGAAAATCTGCGTACCGTTCAGTCGATCCCGCTGCGCCTTTCCGAGCCGCTCAGCTTTTGCGTGCGCGGCGAGGTGTTTATGCCGCGTGAGGTATTTTATAAGCTGAATGCGCAGCGCGAGGCTGCGGGGCAGCCGCTGCTTGCCAATCCGCGAAACGCGGCGGCAGGTTCGCTCCGACAGCTGGATTCTTCCATCACCGCATCGCGCGGGCTGGATATTTTTGTGTTCAATCTGCAGTCGGGCAACCTCTATACGGACAGAGAGAATCCCGACAGCCATTTTGCCATGCTTGACCGCTTAAAGGAGCTTGGATTTCATGTGCTCCCCAACCGCATCCGCGCAAGCACCTATGAGAATATTGCGGCGCACATCGAGCAGATCGGCAGCATGCGCGACACGCTTTCGTTCGATATTGACGGTGCGGTCGTGAAGATGGATTCGATCACACAGCGCGGCATCGTCGGTGAGGGAACCACCACACCGAAATGGGCGGCGGCATATAAGTATCCGCCTGAGCAGAAGGAAACCAAACTGCTGGATATTTTTATTCAGGTCGGCAGAACGGGCGTGCTCACGCCGAATGCACTGCTGGAGCCTGTCCGCCTTGCGGGTACGACGGTTTCCAAGGCGACGCTGCATAACATGGACATCATCCGAGATAAAGACATTCGCATCGGCGATACCGTCATCGTGCAGAAGGCGGGAGACATTATCCCCGAGATCGTCGGCAGCGTGAAAGCAAAGCGTGACGGCAGCGAGAAAGAGTACGCCGTGCCGACCGTTTGCCCCGCCTGCGGAAGTGCCGTGTACCGTGACGAGGATATGGCGGCGGTACGCTGCGTCAATGAACTTTGCCCGGCAAAGCGCTCGCGTGCGCTGGCACATTTTGCTTCCAAGGGCGCGATGAACATTGACGGACTCGGTCAGCAGATTATTGATCTGCTGATCCAAAACGGACTCATCAGTGACGTAGCCGACCTTTACAAGCTGCGTGCCGAGGATATTGAAAAGCTCGACCGCATGGGCGAAAAGTCGGCAAAGAACCTGATCGCGTCGATCGAAAGATCCAAAAGTGCGGGACTGGAACGGCTGATCTACGCGCTCGGCATTCGTCAGGTCGGCGAGGTCGCCGCCGCGGCGCTCGCCGGAAAATACAAAACCCTCGAGGGCTGCTTTGCAGCAACCGTCGAGGAACTTTGTGCAATTGCGGACATCGGCGAGATCACTGCACGCAGTTTTGTAGACTTTTTTGCCCGCCCCGAGAGCCGCAGGCTCGCGGACGAGCTGATCGCCGCAGGCGTGCTGACCGAAAGCACCGCCGCGCCCAAGGGGGAGAAGCTCGCGGGCATGACATTCGTCATTACCGGCACGCTGCCCACGATGAAGCGCGACGAAGCATCGGCATTGATCTCGGCAAACGGCGGCAAAGTCAGCGGCAGCGTTTCGAAAAAGACGACTTATCTGCTTGCAGGCGAAGAAGCAGGCTCCAAGCTGACCAAGGCAAATGAACTGGGCGTGCCCGTGATCTCGGAAGAGCAGCTTTTGGAAATGCTTAACGCAGATTGAGATACTCCAGAATGCCGTTATAGATACCCCTTGCAAAGAGCTGCGGATTTTCATTCATCAGCGCGGCATCGCCCGCATTGGTGATATACCCCAGCTCGATCAGTGTGGCAGGCATCGCCGTTTTGCGCAGGACATACAGACTGGGGCGTGCGAATATGCCGCGGTTGCGCAGTCCCGTTGCTTCGGTGAGATTTTCAACGATGTCCTCCGATAACTCGGCGGCGGACGTGTCCAGCGCATAGACATATCCCTCCACGCCCGAGGCGCTCGGCATGGTGGAAGCGTTTGTGTGCAGACTGATAAAATAGTTCGCGCCCCACGAGTTCGCATTGTTGACGCGCGCGGCAAGGCTGGACGCGTTGCTCGTGCCGAGCTGCGTTTGTGCCGTCGGGCGGGAAAGACGCGCTTCGAGATTCGGGTTTGCATTGATCAGATTGGCAAGTTCTACGCCGATCTTGTATGTAATGTCCTGCTCACGCAGTCCGTTTCCCTCCGCACCTGCGTTTGGGTTTTGCGGATTGTGCCCTTGGTCGATATAAATTTTGATAGCCATAACAATACCTCGCAACATGGATTTGTAACAGTATATGCGCGAGGATATAAACAGGAACCATGAAAGAGATACAACGAATTTTAAGTCACGTTCGTCGCGCCGTGGCGGACTATGACATGATAAAAGAAGGCGACCGCGTTTGCGTCGGCGTGTCGGCGGGCAAGGACTCGCTCACATTGCTGATCGCGCTTGCCGAACTGCGGCGCTTCTATGAAAAAAAATATACGCTCTGCGCCGCGACCGTCGATCTCGGCTTTGAGGGCGCGGACTATTCGGAGATCGCGGAGCTTTGCCGCAGACTGGATATAGAGTATAAAGTCGTTCCCACGCAGATCGGCAAAGTGGTGTTTGACATCCGCAAGGAAAACAACCCTTGCTCCCTGTGCGCAAAAATGCGCCGCGGCGCGCTGCATGCTGCCGCAAAGGAGATGGGATGTAACCGTGTGGCGCTCGGGCATCATTTCGATGATACGATCGAGACATTTATGCTCAACCTCTTTTTTGAGGGCAGGATCGGCTGCTTTTCGCCCGTGTCCTATCTTTCCAACACCGAGCTGTATCTGATCCGCCCGATGATCTATGTGCCCGAAAAAGCGGTGCGCTATTTTGCAAACAAGGCGGAGCTTCCCGTGGCGGCAAGTAAGTGCCCCGCAAACGGCAATACGGAAAGAGAAAACATGAAACAACTGCTCAGACAGCTTGAAAAAGACAATAAAGGCTTGCGCCACCGCATTTTCGGCGCAATACAGCGCGGCAATGTGGACGGCTTCAAAGAAGTCGGCAGATTGCCCAATGACGATTAAGGAGAAAATAGTATGAACATTTCGGTTATCGGCTGCGGTAGATGGGGTTCGTTTATCGCATGGTATTTGGACAGTATCGGACATACCGTAAAGCTGTACGGTCCTGCGGATACGCCGCACATGATCCAGTTTACAAACACGCGTACAAACGGGCTGATCACGCTCGGTGAGAGCATTCAGCTTGTATATAATATCCAGGATATTGCGGATGCCGAGGTCATCGTCATCTCCGTACCCTCGCAGGCACTGCGCGGATTGATCGGTGAGCTGCGCGAGGCGGGCATTACGGACAAGAATTATGTGCTCTGCATGAAGGGCATCGAGATCGAGACGGGCATGCGTCTGAGCGAGATCGCGGGCGAAGGCTTCGGAAAAGATCATGTTGCCGTGTGGATCGGTCCCGGACATGTGCAGGAGTTTTACCGCGGCATTCCCAACTGCATGGTCATTGACTCGGCAAACGAAGAACTCAAATATAAGCTCGTGGATTCTTTCTCCAGTAAGCTGATCCGTTTCTATTACGGCAATGATCTGATCGGCAACGAAGTCGGCGCGGCGGCAAAGAATGTTATCGGCATCGCCGCGGGTATGTTGGACGGTCTCGGACTTTCTTCGCTGAAAGGCGCATTGATGGCGCGCGGCGCAAGGGAAGTGGCAAGACTTATCAAGGCGATGGGCGGCAACGAGCTGTCCGCGTACGGTCTCTGCCATCTCGGCGATTATGAGGCGACTGTTTTCTCCAAATTCAGCCACAATCGCCAGTTCGGTGAGTCCTATGTCAAGGGCGAGAGCTACACTGACCTTGCAGAAGGCTACTATACCGCCAAGGCAATGATCGGGCTCGGCAAGCGCTATGCGGTCGATCTGCCGATCACGCAGGCGGTTTATACCGTTTTGTACGAGGGCAAAGACACCGCCGAAACGCTGCAGGCGTTGTTTGACAGACAGCTCAAAGAGGAGTTTATTTAATGTCGATTTTTTCGAGATTTTCCAAGAAAAATCCGTCTTCGCTTGCATACAAGCGGCAGATGGCGCAGATGATCAGCAACAAGCGTATCCGTTATGTCGGCGAAAAGAAAGACGGCGTGGAAGAGGTCATCGGCAAGGGCGGCAGCATCTCCATCCGAGACGATGAGATCCTGGTGTTTGCTTCTGCGGATGTTCTGCTGCGCGCGAAGATCGCGGATATGGATGCGTCTGAGCTGCTTTCCAAGGACGGCGTGATCATCACGGCACCCGACCTGGAGCGCGGCGGAGAGATGCGCACCATCGTCGTATATTATGTATATTATAGGTAAGCTGTATGGCAGAATTGTATCATAAAATCAAAGAAGCCGCGTATGCCGTGCTCGGCAAGACCGCATATGTCAGCGCGGTGATCCTTGCGGGCGGCAGCGGCAGTCGCGTCGGCGCGGGGCAGACCAAACAGATGCTGGAGGTCTGCGGCAAGCCGCTGATCGTACACACGCTGCTTGCTTTTGAAGAAAGCGAATACATCGACGAGATCGTCGTGGTCGCCAAAGAGGATGAGCTGGGCAGCTACGAGGCTTTCAAGGACGAGTACAACCTCTCCAAACTGACGCGCGTGGTTGCGGGCGGAAAAACGCGCCAGCAGTCGGCGAAGAACGGATTTGACGCGATCAGCGAAAAGGCGGACTACGTCGCCATCCACGACGGCGCACGCGCCATGATCACGCCTGCGCAGATCAAAGAGGTTGTCCTGTCTGCATATGCGCACGGTGCTGCAATCGCCGCCTGCCGCGCGACGGATACGATCAAGTATGCCGAGGGTGTGACGATCGGCGAAACGCTCCCGCGCGAGAATATCTGGCTGGCACAGACACCGCAGGTGTTCAAAGACGAGATCTACCGTGCTGCCGCCTATATGGCAGTGGAGGATGATTTTGTCGGCACCGATGATGCCTCGCTTGTCGAGCATATCGGCATCAAGGTGCAGCTTGTCGATACGGGAACGGACAATTTTAAGGTGACGTACAAGAGTGATCTTTTGCGCGCGGAACAGCTCCTTATGGAGAGAAGGGAAGAAGCAAAATGCGAGTAGGACAGGGATATGACGTGCATCGTCTTGTCAGCGGCAGAAAACTGATCCTTGGCGGTGTGGAGATCGAGCACACACTCGGACTGCTCGGACACTCGGACGCGGATGTGCTCTTACACGCCATTTCGGACGCGCTGCTCGGCGCGGCGGCGCTCGGCGATATAGGCAAGCACTTTCCCGATACGGACGAACGCTATCGCGGCATCGACAGCGCGAAACTCTTGTCCCACGTCGGCGCGCTCTTGCGCGAAAAGGGATATAAAATCATCAATATAGATTCTACGGTCATTGCGCAGGCGCCGAAACTTGCACCGCATATTCCCGCGATGCGTCAGAATATCGCGGATGCGCTCGGCATGGACGTAGATGCCGTCAGCGTGAAAGCAACCACCGAGGAAAAGCTCGGCTTTACGGGGACCCGGGAGGGAATTGCGGCACAGGCGATCTGCCTGATCGATTGACCGCCCGTACCGCGTATATAAAATCGCCGCACCCATGCGGTGTCCCCTGTACACATCCTGCGTTTTGCACTGCCTACCGCGTGTGTCACGGCGTTGCTTTGCGCTATTATCATCTTATGGAATCGGCGGCATTCTGCCACCGAAAAAGGAGTCGTTATGATTAAAATTTGTCCCTCGGTACTGTCTGCTAATCTTGCGGACCTTGCAAATGAATGCGCATCCATCGAACGCGACGGCGCAGACCTGATCCATCTGGATGTGATGGATGGCAATTTTGTGCCGAACATCACTTTCGGTGCTCCCGTGATCAAATGGGCGCGTCCCGCGGCAAAGATTCCGTTTGATGTGCATCTCATGATCGAAGAGCCTATCCGCTATATTGAAGACTTTGCCAAGGCAGGCGCGGACATCATCACGGTACATATCGAAGCGTGCCATGACATCACGGCAACGCTGGACAAGATCCATGCCTGCGGCGTGAAGGCAGGCGTATCGGTCAAGCCGAATACGCCGGTTGAGGTGCTGTATCCGCTGCTCGACAAAATGGAGATGGCGCTCATCATGACGGTAGAACCGGGCTTCGGCGGACAGGGGCTGATTGAGGAGACGCTGTCGAAGATCACCGCGCTGAAAGAGGAGATCACCCGCCGCGGTCTGGAACTTCCCATTGAGGTAGACGGCGGCATCAAAGCGGACAACATTGCCCGCGTGGCAAAATGCGGCGCGGACATCTTCGTTGCCGGTTCGTCCGTGTTCGGAAAAGAAGACCGCAAGGCGGCAATGAATGATTTGAAAAACGCAGTGAAATAACAAAAGGACAGTTCAATCGAACTGCCTTTTCGCTTTTATAAAACAAAAAGCAGACCGTGGGTTATCGGTCTGCTTTTTATTTGTTTTTAACTTAGCCCAGATTGTTGAGCTTGATGGTAAACTGGCTCTTCTTGTGTGCAGCAGCATTCTTGTGAATGATACCACGTACTGCAGCCTGGTCAATCTTCTTAACAGCAGCCTTGTACGCTTCGGTAGCAGCTGCCTTGTCACCAGCCTCGAGAGCAGCATTGTACTTCTTTACGATGGTACGGAGCTGAGTCTTGAAAATCTGGTTCTGCAGGGTCTTCGCTTCGATGACCTTAACGCGCTTCTTCGCGGACTTAATGTTCGGCATGAGGTGCACCTCCTTCAAAAATATTGAGAATATGAACACCAGCCGGTGCCTGAGAGGGTGCACACAGCCAAGTCACTCATTTACATTTAGGTATGATACCATAGGTTTTGAAAAAAAGCAAGTCTTTTTTGAATTTTTTGTCCGATTTTTCAAAAAAGTCCTGCTTGCGGCAGTTTTGCAGGGCAAATATCGCGCGAATTATCCGCGGATTGGCGAAAAAAAGAAACTTTTTGAAAAAAATTAAAAAATTCTCTTGACATTTCGGGCATCAGATGCTAAAATATTAAACTGCATTATAATCGCTTTAATTATGCTGTTTAGTATATTTGAGGTGGGGAATTATTGTCGAAAAACAATGGAAAAAATGCGGCTTATTTATATAAGTTACCGTTTTTTCGGTTTTTGACCTGCAAGATCCGCGCCGTTTTGCAAACGGCGAGAAATTAAAAGAATGGAGTGATTCTATACTATGCTCACACCCCAGAAGCTTGGTAAGAATGTGCGAATGAGCTTTGCAAGAGTCGGTGAGGCAATCGAGATGCCGAACCTGCTCGAAGTGCAGAAAAAGTCGTTCGATTGGTTCCTGAAGGAGGGACTGAAAGATGTGCTCGATGATGTTTCACCGATCGTGGACTACTCGGGCAATCTCGTAATCGAATTTGTGGACTATTCCATCGACTCAAAAACGCAGTATCCGATCGAGGAGTGCAAAGAGCGCGATGTGAACTATGCAGCACCGCTTAAAGTACGTGTAAGACTTACCAACAGGGAGACCGGTGAGGTAAAAGAGTCCGAGATCTACATGGGCGATTTCCCGATGATGACCGACAACGGTACGTTTGTTATCAACGGTGCGGAAAGAGTTATCGTTTCGCAGATCGTTCGTTCTCCCGGTATTTACTACGGTGATGCAATCGACAAGACCGGTAAGCATATGTATACCGCTACCGTCATTCCGTACCGCGGCGCATGGCTCGAGTATGAGACGGATGCAAACGACGCTTTCTTTGTCAAGATCGATAAGACCAGAAAGATTCCGATCACGGTTCTGATCCGCGCACTTGGCGTTGAGTCGGATGCGGACATCCTTTCGATGTTCGGCGAAGAGGCGATGATCACCGCTACCTTTGAAAAGGATGAGTCTGCGGTACTGGCGGCGGAGAACAACTCCACCCTCGGTGACGAAGCGCTCAAGGAGATCTACAAGAAGCTGCGTCCCGGCGAGCCTCCGCTCGTAGAGAGCGCGCAGACGCTGATCAACAACCTGTTCTTCGATCCCAAGCG
Source organism: Clostridia bacterium (assembly GCA_017398595.1). Classification (GTDB taxonomy): domain Bacteria; phylum Bacillota; class Clostridia; order Oscillospirales; family CAG-272; genus UMGS902. The sequence continues at coordinate 7,544 of JAFQFR010000033.1, read as the reverse complement.
CTATGACCTCGCTCCCGTCGGTCGCTATAAGTACGACAAGAAGCTGGACATTGCCGGACGTATCGTCGGTCACACGCTGGCGGCACCCGCGATCAACCCGATCACCGGTGAGTTCGTTTGCGATGCAGGCACGCTGATCACCCGTGAGTTGGCTGCAGAGATCGAAAAGAACTGCGTCAATGAAGTTGTTCTTGCTCTTGCCGATGGCACGACCGCAAAGGTATTCTCCAACAACACCACCGAGCCTGAGAATCTGCTCGGCTGCGATCTGAAGGATTGCGGCATTCACGAAAAGGTACGCACGGTCGTACTGCGTGAGATCATGGAGCAGTGCGGCGGCGATGTAGACGCTGTCAAGGCAGAGGCAAAGAAGCGCGTACACGAGCTTTGCCCCAAGCATGTTACAAAGGATGATATTTTCGCATCCATCAACTATTTGATCAATCTGTCCCACGGCATCGGCTCGACCGATGATATTGACCATCTCGGCAACCGTCGTATGCGCTGCGTAGGCGAACTGCTGCAGAACCAGCTGCGCATCGGTTTCTCCCGTATGGATAAGATCATTAAGGAAAGAATGACCGTTCAGGACGGCACGGAGCTGCATCCGCAGAACCTCATCAACATCCGCCCTGTCGTTACCGCGATCCGCGAGTTCTTCGGTTCTTCGCCGCTGTCGCAGTTCATGGACCAGAACAACCCGCTCGCAGAGCTTACGCACAAGCGCCGTCTGTCGGCACTCGGTCCCGGCGGTCTTTCGAGAGACCGTGCGTCCTTTGAAGTGCGTGACGTTCACTATACGCATTACGGCAGAATGTGCCCGATCGAGACGCCTGAAGGACCGAACATCGGTCTGATCTCCTATCTTGCAACCTATGCAAGAATTTCGGATTACGGCTTTATCGAAGCGCCCTACCGCAAGGTAGATAAAGAGACCGGCAGAGTTACCGACATCGTGGAGTATATGACCGCGGATGTCGAGGACAACTATGTTATTGCACAGGCAAACGAGCCTCTCGATGAGAACGGCAGATTTGCCAAGAGCCGCATCATTGCGCGTGACAAGTCCGAGATCCTCGAAGTAGATGCTTCCGAGATCGACTATGTCGATGTAGCGCCTAAGATGCTGGTTTCCGTTGCGACCGCAATGATCCCGTTCCTTGAAAACGACGACAACACCCGTGCACTGATGGGTTCGAACATGCAGAAGCAGGCTGTGCCGCTGATGGTGTCCGATTCTCCGATCGTCGGTACCGGTATGGAATACAAGGCTGCCGTTGACTCGGGCGTTTGCGTGATCGCAAAGAACAATGGTACCGTTGAGCGCGTTACCGCGGACGAGATCGTGGTTCGCTACGAAGACGGCACGAAGGAAGCTTACCATCTTATTAAATTCAAGCGTTCCAACCAGGGCACCTGCCTCAACCAGAAGCCGATCGTTGCCGAAGGTGAGACGGTTGAAAAAGGTCAGGTCATTGCAGACGGTCCCGCAACTTCGCAGGGTGAGATCGCGCTCGGTAAGAATGCGCTGATCGGCTTTATGACCTGGGAAGGTTACAACTACGAGGACGCAGTTCTGCTGAATGAAAGACTGGTTCGCGATGATATTTATACTTCCATTCATATTGAAGAATATACGCATGAAGCAAGAGATACCAAGCTCGGTGAGGAAATCATCACCCGCGAGATCCCGAACGTCAGCGATGATGTCCTCAAGGATCTGAACTCCGAAGGTATCGTTCGCATCGGTACCGAGGTTCGCTCGGGCGATATTCTGGTCGGTAAAGTAACGCCGAAGGGCGAGACCGAGCTGACTGCAGAAGAGAGACTGCTTCGCGCGATCTTCGGCGAAAAGGCAAGAGAAGTTCGTGATACCTCGCTGCGCGTACCGCACGGTGAAAGCGGTATCGTCGTAGACGTCAAGGTATTCTCGCGTGACAATCAGGACGATCTGCCTCCCGGAGTAAACAAGGTCGTTCGCGTTTATATCGCACAGAAGAGAAAGATCTCTGTCGGCGACAAGATGGCAGGTCGTCACGGTAACAAGGGTGTCGTTTCGCGTATCCTTGCGCCCGAAGATATGCCGTTCCTGGCTGACGGTACGCCTTTGGACATCGTTCTGAATCCTCTGGGCGTTCCTTCGCGTATGAACATCGGTCAGGTGCTGGAAGTGCATCTCGGCCGCGCAGCCAAGGAGCTCGGCTTCAAGGTTATGACGCCTGCGTTTGACGGCGCAAGCGAAAAGGATATTCTTGACCTTCTCAAGAAGGCAGGTCTCTGCCGTGAGATCCGTCCCCACGAGAACATCGAGGGTAAGGAAACCGTTGAACTCGTTTACAATCCCGAAACCGGCAAAAACGAGTGCGTTTCGGTAGACAAGAATACCGAGCCCGAAAAGTACGAGAAACTGCTGAGCGAAGGTAAGCTCTATGTCGTTGACGGTAAGACTACGCTGTACGACGGCAGAACGGGTGAGCCTTTCGATAACCCGGTAACGGTCGGCTACATGTACTACCTCAAGCTCCACCATCTGGTTGACGATAAGATCCACGCACGTTCCACCGGTCCTTACTCCCTCGTTACGCAGCAGCCTCTCGGCGGTAAAGCGCAGTTCGGCGGTCAGCGTTTCGGAGAAATGGAAGTTTGGGCACTGGAAGCATACGGCGCCGCTTACACGCTGCAGGAAATGCTGACGGTCAAGAGCGACGATGTTACGGGTCGTGTCAAGGCATACGAAGCGATCGTACAGGGACAGAACATCCCGACGCCCGGTGTGCCTGAAGCATTCAAGGTACTTGTTAAGGAGCTGCAGTCGCTGGCACTGGATGTCCGTGTGCTCGATGGCGACGGCAACGAGGTTGAACTCTCCAAGATCGGCGACGAAGAACTTGAAACGCCGAATTATGTAAGTCCTATTGAAGACGAGGACGCAATCACCGAGTCTGATGTCGGAGAAACCGTACAGACGGATGAACTGTTCGATTCCTATACCGAGGAAGAGGACCCTTCCGCCGATGAGGATTTCTTCTCCGCCGATGCCGATGATGATTCGTTTGAACTCTGATTTTGGCTTTGCCCCGCAAAGTATAAAAGAATAGGAGAGGTGCTTTTGCACATCAGCAAAAGCTGGTGATATATCTATGGATAATGTTTTGGATTCTATAAAGATCGGCCTTGCGTCTCCCGATATGATCCGTGAGTGGTCGTACGGTGAGGTCACCAAGCCCGAAACCATTAACTACAGAACGCTCAAAGCAGAGAAGGACGGCCTTTTCTGCGAGCGTATCTTTGGTCCTACCAAGGACTGGGAGTGCCTTTGCGGTAAGTACAAGCGCGTACGTCACAAGGGCAAGATCTGCGAAAAGTGCGGCGTTGAAGTCACTATGAAAAAGGTTCGCCGCGAGCGCATGGGTCACATTGAGCTCGCAGCACCTGTTTCGCACATCTGGTATTTCAGAGCGATTCCGTCCAGAATTGGTCTTTTACTCGATATTACGCCCAGAAACCTGGAGCGCGTACTGTATTTTGCACAGTATATCGTTATCGATCCCGGTTCCACGCCCCTTGAAAAGAAACAGCTTCTCAGTGAGGCGGAGTACAGCAACTGGTACGAGCGTTACGAGAACGACTTCCGCGTTGGCATGGGTGCCGAGGCGATCAAGGAACTGCTTTCGGAGATCGATATTGAGCAGCTTTCCAAAGAGCTTCGTGAGGAGCTCGAGACCGCAAACGGTCAGAAGAAGCTGAAGATCATCAAGCGCCTGGAGGTTGTCGAGGCATTCCGCCAGTCGAACAACCGCCCCGAGTGGATGATTTTGGACGTTGTTCCGGTTCTTCCTCCGGAGCTTCGCGCAATGGTACAGCTGGACGGCGGCAGATTCGCATCTTCCGACCTCAACGATCTGTATCGCCGCGTGATCAACAGAAACAACCGTCTCAAGAAGCTGATGGAGCTTCGTGCGCCCGAGATCATCGTGCGCAATGAGAAGCGTATGCTGCAGGAAGCGGTAGACGCGCTCATCGATAACGGCAGACGCGGCAAGCCGGTTACCGGCCCTTCCAACCGTGCTCTCAAGTCGCTTTCCGAGATGCTTCGCGGTAAGCAGGGACGTTTCCGTCAGAACCTGCTCGGTAAGCGTGTTGACTATTCGGGACGTTCGGTTATCGTCGTCGGTCCTGACCTCAAGATCTTCCAGTGCGGTCTGCCGAAGGAAATGGCACTCGAACTGTTCAAGCCCTTTGTTATGAAGCGCCTTGTGGAGACACAGAAGGCTGCCAACATCAAAGAGGCAAAGAAGAAGGTCGATAAGGTATATCCCGAGGTTTGGGATGCACTCGAAAACGTCATCAAGGAGCACCCGGTACTTCTGAACCGTGCACCTACGCTGCATAGACTTTCCATTCAGGCATTCGAGCCTGTACTGGTAGAGGGCAGAGCCATCAAGCTCCATCCTCTGGTATGTACGGCATTCAACGCCGACTTCGACGGTGACCAGATGCCTGTTCACGTACCGCTGTCCGCAGAGGCACAGGCAGAGGCGAGATTCCTTATGCTTTCTGCAAACAACCTGCTGAAGCCTGCAGACGGTCGTGCCGTTACGGTTCCTTCGCAGGACATGATCCTCGGTTCTTACTACCTGACCATGACCAATGAGAATGAACTCGGCGCCGGCAGAGTCTTCCGCAACATGGATGAAGCGGAGATGGCGTATGCCAACAATCAGCTCGGGCTGCATGCTCCGATCCGTGTCCGCGTTGAGAAAGAGATCAACGGCGAAATGCGTTCCGGCATCATCGATGCAACGCTCGGCAGACTCATTTTCAACAAGCAGATCCCGCAGAACCTTGGTTATGTAGACCGCAGCGATCCCGCGCACGAGCTTGACCTCGAAGTTATGTTCGTGGTTAAAAAGAAGCAGCTCGGTAAGATCATTGACGACTGCATCAAGGTAAACGGCATTACGGTTACGGCAGAAATGCTGGACAATATCAAGGCTACCGGATTCAAGTATTCTACCAAGAGCGGTATTTCCATCTCGGTATACGATATGAAGATCCCGTCGGAAAAATATACAAAGGTTGCCGAGGCAGAGAAGAAGGTCGGTATCGTTACCGAGCACTTCCTCAGCGGTGAACTTTCCGAGGAAGAGCGTTACAACAACGTCATCAAGATCTGGGAACAGACGACGGACGACGTTACCACCGCACTTTCCGAAGGCTTTGACAAATTCAACTCCATCAAGATGATGATCGACTCCGGAGCCCGCGGTAACGCGAGCCAGCTGCGTCAGCTTGCCGGTATGCGCGGACTTATGTTCGCTACCAACGGTAAGACGATGGAGATCCCGATCAAGTCGAACTTCCGTGAAGGTCTGAACAACCTCGAGTACTTCATCGGTGCAAGAGGTTCCCGTAAGTCCCTTTCGGATACCGCACTTCGTACGGCAGACTCGGGTTACCTGACTCGTCGTCTGGTAGACGTTTCGCAGCAGGTTATCATTCGTGAGGATGATTGCGGTGCGAAGGAAGGCGTCTATGTATGTGACATCAAGGACGGCGATGAGGTTATCGAGCCGATCAAGGATAGACTGATCGGTCGTTACTCGCTCGAGACCGTAACCGATCCCGTCAGCGGTGAAGTTCTGGTCCACGAGGGCGATCTCATTTCCGAGGACCAGGCAGCAGCCGTTGGCAAGAGCGGTGTAGAACAGGTTTACGTTCGCTCCATTCTGCGCTGCAAGGCAAAACGCGGCGTTTGCGCACACTGCTACGGTGCTGACCTTGCTTCGAGCAAGAAGGTCAATGTCGGTGAGGCAGTCGGTATCATCGCAGCACAGTCGATCGGTGAGCCCGGTACGCAGCTGACGATGAGAACCTTCCATACCGGTGGTATCGCAGGTTCGGATATCACGCAAGGTCTGCCCCGTGTTGAGGAACTTCTGGAAGCACGCCGCCCGAAGAAGGCAGCGATCATTTCCGAGGCAACCGGACGCATCCGCATGACCGAGACCAAGAACATGCGCACAATCGTTGTTACTTCGGATGAAACCGGCGAAGAATTCGCATATCCGATCCCGTTCGGCACGAGAATCATCGTCGAAGAGGGCGAGCATGTACAGATCGGTCAGTCTTTGACCGAGGGTAACAAGGCTCCCGCAGACATTCTCAAGACCAACGGTATCGAGGCGGTTTACGACTACATCATTCGTGAGGTACAGCGCGTATATCGTCTGCAGGCGGTTGAGATCAACGATAAGCATATCGAGATCATCGCAAGACAGATGACCAGAAAGATCAAGATCGACGATTCCGGAGATACGTCTATGCTGGTCGGAACTTCTGTGGATGTTCCCGAATTTATTGAAGAAAACGAAAAGGTTCAGGCACGCATTGACGCAGGTGAGACCGAGCTTCGTTTGGCAGAAGGTTCTCCGATGCTGCTTGGTATTACCAAGGCTGCTCTTATGACCGAGTCCTTCCTCAGTGCTGCATCCTTCCAGGAGACCACCAAGGTGCTTACCGAGGCGGCGATCCGCGGCAAGGTTGACCATCTGCAGGGTCTTAAGGAAAATGTTATTATCGGTAAGCTGATTCCTGCCGGAACCGGTCTTTCGAGATATAATGAGATCGAGGTCGTTCCTACGAACACGGACACGATCATCGGCGCAGAAGCTGCCGAGACTTCCGAAACCGTTGCACAGTAATACAGTCATATGGGTCGAACCCGCCGAATCGGCGGGTTCGATTTCTGTATAAATGGAAAAAGTTTGTTTATACTAAGAAAATATAGAAAGAAACGCAGAAAAAAACTGTAAAACCCATAGAAAATGTATTGACAAAACTACGAGGAAATGCTATAATATGATGTATTTTGGTGACGACTGTACGTTGCCGAATGCATACAGCTTCGCAGGGAATCAAAAAAACCTCCGATGCCGTATATAAACACTTATATTTTAAAGAAGGAGGAAAAGTATGCCAACCTTTAACCAGCTCGTTAAAAACGGTCGTGCGCAGAAGGCTTACAAGTCTAAGTCGCCCGTTCTGCAGCAGGGTTTCAACACTCTGAAGAACAAAGCGATTGATCTCAGCGCACCCCAGAAGCGCGGTGTGTGCACAAAGGTTACTACGACCACGCCGAAAAAGCCGAACTCTGCTCTTCGTAAGATCGCCAGAGTAAGACTGACCAACGGTATGGAAGCTACGACCTACATTCCGGGTATCGGACACAACCTTCAGGAGCACTCTGTTGTACTCATCAGAGGCGGAAGAGTTCGTGACCTGCCTGGTTGCCGTTACCACATCATCCGCGGCACCTTGGATGCTCAGGGCGTTGCAAACCGCAACCAGAGCCGTTCCAAGTACGGCGCAAAGCGCCCGAAGAAATAAGCTTTAAGCTTATTCTGAAAATGGTACAGTTTGTGCCGTCAAACGAGTGCGTAATATAAATGTTTATGTACAGCTTATATACACACCTTGGACGAGCGCTTACGGATTATCAGATTCGAGTACCTATGAGATTCATTTTTTGTGAAGGAGGGAAG
>JAFQFR010000002.1 GCA_017398595.1 Clostridia bacterium | reverse complement strand
TAAGCTCTATACCGTCAGGAAGATCACCCATCCGTTATTAAGTGCCAGTACCTCTTTGACTAACGGTTGCCTCTACTCCGAAGGTCAATACAATACCAAAATCACCAAGGATGATCTTCCCGAATGGTTTGTAGAAGGAATCATCTACAAGACCTACGGATATATTTCCGCCAAAGGAGTCAAGTCCTTACGCTATCAGCCATTTTTCTTGAACCATCTGTACCGTGATGACTGTTTATATATTTCCTATGATAAAGAAATCACAGGAAGCGGCTTTCACGATTGCTACGATAATTACGACCATTTCCTTTCGGGTCATATGATATTGAGTTTTCTCGATGCAGTTAAGAAGTATTCTCCCGAAATAGATGTTAGTCGCATCGAAGAAGAATTGGCTGAAAAGAAAAAATGGTACTATGATAAGTACCCCGACGAAGCCAAAATGGGCATGTTTTGATGAATCATATTTTGGAACGCAATAAGCAAAGAAAAGGATCGGTGAAAACCATGTCAATATTACCTCCTATGCAATCTACCGAGCAGATGAAGCGTATCACGCGCAAAGAGTTCTGCGAAAATCTTGATAAGATTCTTGACATCGTATCCCGTGATAACGTTGGCTATGTAATTACGGACAGCGATAATAAGGATCTCGTTTTATGTCCTGCCAAATGGTTCGATGTTCACTTTGATGACGATTTTGGATGTATGGTCAACAGCGCAGTAAAGTATGCCATCGGCAGAGCCTCGCATATACCCGACGCGGTCTGTAGATTTGTTTTGAAACACATACACGTATTTGATGAACGGACTGTATACGTTCTCATAAGAGATATTGATACTTCGCTTTCCGACTATGAAATGCCATACCGAGATACTTGGGTATCGCTTCTCAACGCACTCAAAGAAAGACTTGCCGAGATTAGAGAGCAGAAAGGACAACAAGATGTCTGAACAGTATTATCTCTTGCGTTTGTGGGATCCGGCGTTGCCTCCATTCGTGTCGGGTGACCGTATGTATATCGGATCTGAAAGCGACATACAAGCAACCATGGCATCGATTGAAAAACGTGGGGTATCCCAAGAAACCCTCGAAGCATATAAGCGGTACGTATCGGGAGATAAAACCGCTACGCATAGTATTGCTTACAGAACCGTTCCGATCCTCGAAAAAGTCAAGGTGATACGTTCATCTATTATGTCAATAGGTGAACATAAATGGGAACATATCAATACTTGGAACTATCCGTATTACGTGAAATGTGACAGCGCCGAAATTACGAGAATTATCGTAAAATACAAAAAGAAATATCTTCGTTGTTACAAGGTGATCTTCAAAAACCTGCGTTGCGAAAATGTTGACGGCACTTGGTACAAGCTTGACACCTTCTTCATTGGTAATCAATTTCTTGTTGATGTTCAGCATCTTACGGATAATGACTTTACAATAACCACCTTGCTTTATGAAGCGGAAACACAGCATGACACGCTCGAAGAAGCAGACGATATCGACAGAAGTGATAATATCGATCTCAAATTTTTCTGTGACGAAATATTCGGTGACGGCTGATGGAAGATATAACTCAAATCATTAAGCTTATCGATGCTTGTTATCAGTCAGCTTCGGCGGCATATGAGGATTATAAAAGATACACCAATCAGATCATTCGTGGAGATATCACGGACATTACAGCGATAGAACGCTGGATGGATGCACTCATTGACTGGAACTTTGACCACAGGTTTATATCGCTTTACAAGCGGCTGTGCAGATATCTGTTCCCGAAATATCCGCAGCTCGTGGGCGAACACGTTCTGATGTTTTTAAAACTATATGGAGAAAAATTTATGGAAACCATTACAATGCAAATAAAAGTGGACTCCACTCTATATGATGACGCCAATGCGGTTCTCGCTTTCCTTGGAATCAGTGTAGAGGACGCTATCGTTATCTTCCTTCAGGAAGTGGCTTCAACAGGCAAGATGCCTTTTGAATACAGCGCTAACGATGTAAATGGTGCAGAAGGAAAGGTATCGGTCTTTGAGGATATCAAGACCGGCATCAATCAAGCTATTGAGATGGAGAAAGCGAATCATGGCAAAGAAACCACTTAAAGCCCCCACAGAGGCTCAAATCAAGCAATATAAGGCTATGGGAGAAGCGGAACGGCAATTGGTGGATGAAGGATATGCCACAATCGTCGTAAGCCTTGAAGACGGTTCAACCATTTGCGATTATAACATGCCCGAAAGAATTCGCATCACCAAAGAACAGGCTGAACGGTTGGCACGAGGGTTTCTCCCTGCAATCCTCAAATACTATGAGGATCCCAAGAATCGTGAAGAATTTGAAAAATGGAAAAAAGAACGTGATAAAAAAACAGAGGTGCAAGGATGAACATGGAAAAAGTGAAAGCAGTCTCTTACTATTACAAAAAAGGCAGCTCCGAAGGATACGATAGAGCCACACTCGACGCTATGTACGCAAAAGCACGAGAAAAATATCCGAATCTGGAAATTGTGGAATATCTCTGCGACAACAATAAGAATCTCACCGCCTATGATCGAGTAATTGAACTGATTGCAGATTGCGGAATCAGGTGCATATTGACACCAAGTTTGGATGAAGCCTCCTACACTTCGGAAGACAGCTTAAGGAATATTGATTGGTTATTTCAAATTGCACACGGAGTTGAGGTTTTCGGAGCTAAAGAAAAGCACTTTATCACAGAGGATAATCGTTCTACCTTAAAGCTCCTCATTACCATGGCAGAAGCAGAAAAAGAATTGCGCCAAAGAAGATGCCATCGTCATGCGGATAACCTATCTATAAAAAAATATTATTAAGGAGTCCAACCATATGGAAAGAAAAGTCGCTGCTTACTACCCGATAGTCGAGCGAAACGCAAGACATTTACCTCTGACAGCATATCGAAAGAAGGAAGATTTCTTCAAACCTACGAAATACGCAAATCCGAACCTAAAAATTGACTATGAATACATTGATGATTATCTGGGCCGTGGTAAAAAATCAAATTTGTTCCACCTATATGCACTCATAGAAGATTGTAAGGAAGGTCGCATAGGCCTCATTCTTACATATTCCTGTAAGTTTTTCACACGGAATTCGGAAGAAGCGTTAGCAACGGTACGACAATTACTCGCTCTGCCCGAACCCGTTGGAATCTACTTTGAACATGAGAACATCTACACTCTTGATGATCCGAACCAAGAAAAGTTAAAAAAAGCCTTGGAGCATTGGGATTATGAGCATGAACTCAGACAACGAAAAAGCATTCTGTCAAGCCGTATATCGCACAACAAATCAATCACAGGTGAAAGTTTGATTTTAGAGTTGGGAGATAAAGATGAATAACATTGAATTTCAAGATATATACCCTCATGACCATATAAAAATACCTAACACTACATTGATCCACCGTCGCAAGCAGTTGAAACTGACACAAAAGGAAGTCGCCAAGCATGCAGGAATCGCTCATACCACCTATCAACGTTTTGAGGATGGCACAAGGGATTTTACAAACTGCTGTGCAGCAACATTTATGGCTGTCTGCTTTACTCTGGCACTTGATCCCTATGAGTTTTTTAAGAATAATTACGGAAATGGAGATAGTAATGGAAAATAAGAAGAAGGCGGTTTCGTATTATCGGAAGTCCAAATACGGAAAGAGCTACACGGAAGCAGAACTTGACGCTCTTTATCAAAAATCCTATAACAACTATGATGATGTTGACTTGATTGAGTACATCTTCGATGAATTTGACGATAACAGTGGGTATGAAAAGCTGATGGAAATGTGTAATAAAGGAGAAATCGATATTATTTTTATTCCGTCAATTCCAAGAGTCTTTTATCCCATTTCAAAGGCATCCGAGTTTTTCTGTCAGGTTCTTTCGTTTTCAAAACCGGTAACGATATTTTGTGCTTTTGAAAAAATGGAATTTGCAGATAAGGAATATACTCGCAAATACTTTGAAATACTGGTAGAATTTGCTGAAAAAGAAAGCGAAAAGAAGTCGCGGGCTATGTCGGACTCCTTTCAACACATGCCGCCTTTCAGAAAGAGTAACCGAAAATGAGTACAAATTACTATTTGTTAACAGACAGCAAAGAAATCAGGGAAAGATACTTCAAAGACTACACTTTGACAGATGAGCCTTGCTGGGGATATGAAATCCATATAGCGAAAGTCTCCGGTGGATGGATTCCTTTGTTTCAAGCTCACGACGGCGCTTTTAATTCCTACGAGGAACTCCGCAAACTCGTGGCAACAGGGTTGTTTGTTCTGTATGACGAATACCGACAGATTTTTACTTGGGAGCAATTCGATAAAGAGATCCAAAGCTGGATGGCGAAAAAAGATAGTCTTCAAACGCATCTCACCTACGAATATAACTGTTACGGTAAAACGTTCAAAGATGCCGAAGGATATGAATTCTTTCGGGGCGAATTCTGTTAGGGTTCGTCTCAATTACATTAAGGAGTTATGATTATGAAAAACGAAATAGGAATGATGATACTATCCGGTTGTAACCCATTGCTCGGTGTATCAAAAAAAGCGATTGAAGTGTTAGGCAATCCCAAAGGGTTCTGCCTGTTTGTCAATGTTGAGAAGAAACTGTTAGCAATTACCCCGGATGGCGGTAACAGCTCTGCTGTCAGACTGTCTCAGACATCGGAAACTCAAGATTATTATTGGGTGCGAGGCATTACAGTTCACAGAATATCGGACGCATTTGGTATTTGTGGTGAAAACAAGCTCATTCACTTCCCGGCAAAGCATATCCCAACGGAAAACGCCATTACCTGTTGTTACGAGAACAGCAATATGTATGACTTGGAGTCTGAGAATATTGATGTCGAGGTACGACGGTTTATGGGCAACAATTTTCATATGAAGGACAAAGCAAAGAGAACAACACCAAATGCTTTGGATATTAAGTGTTGTAAATCAACTCCAAGAAAAACGATTAAAAAGGTTAGCCAATAGACCGATACCTTGGCTACAAGCCCTATTATATCACATCTTGGTGGTGATTTCTTTATAATTATGATAAACTCTTTGAGAAAGCACCATCTTGGTTATTTTCTCTAACAAAATTGGATTTATGGTGGAAATAATCAAAATAATATGCTATAATACATAGGCAAGAGCTTATGAGAAAGGAGAGGTCATATGCCTTTAGGTTACGATAACAATGGCGCAATTATCGAAAAAGAAGCCGCCTTAGTCAAATACGTATACAACAAGTATATTGAATACCACGATAATCCACCTGCGGATATGGTGGCAGAAAAGATCGCCATCGCAAAGGAAGACGGTGAAGAAATCACCTACGAGGAAGCAGCAAAGCTTGTTACTACTTCCGAAATCGAATACAGAATTTGGGATGAGGTAAGATCCACCCCCGAATTTGCCGAAGCCATTATCGAATACAACAGACGTGTAGGCCACAACGCAAATTCCAACACAATCATCGGAACACTCCGTGCCTCTATGGGTTTCACTTCCGAACCGATTGTGTCTGCAGAGGAATATGCGCAAGTGCAGAAAAAACAACCAGAGAGAATAGGAGTATACTGCAGATTTAAAACCGCAAAGGATGCTTATTCGCCTGTTGTCCTCTATGCTCGTGAAAGCAACCATGAAGGTGCTGACGAGTCTTTGGAACGGCAAAAAGAAAAGCTCAAGGATTTCTGTGCCGAAAAGGGCTATGATATAGCTGATGAAGTTGCTACTATCGGTAGCAGAGAGGACAGCATCCCAGCTCTCAAAAAAGCAATTGAGTACGCTCAAACCACTCCGAGCCGAACCATTCTGATGGTATCCTCCAACAGAGTCGTAGGCTCTGCGTCGGAACTGGAATCTATTGCCGAACTCGTTGACAAGTCAGGTGTTATTATCCACACAATGGACGGATCCTACGAGTATGCAGAACAGCATCACACATCTCCCGATGCAATAATGGCAAGTACACTTGCAGAGTTCGATGCCGAAACTGAAGAAGACGATCTCGACGAAGACGAAGGAATGGGCGGTATGAGCCTCTAATACTGAAACAAGGGCTATCGCAAAACAACGGTAGCCCTTCATTATTTCCAACAATCACTTCTTTACATAAGCTCATAAGAGCTAAATCATGTAAAGGATGTGTGGTATGGAAAACACAAGACGTATCAATGATTTTAACCGAGAAAACCGACCTTTCTATATCGTAGATCACGATGACGGAACATTTGCCCTATGTCTGCCATTTACCTTTTTTACAGGACAGTATGCAGACTACTGCCAAGCTGCCTTCGATAATTATGCCAAGTCAATCGGAGAACCAGTATGTAACGGTATCGGGCTTCGGACTCACGGCAACGGTTATGAATGGGAAGCGGCGTTTCGTCAAGCTTTCCGAAACGATCCCAATATCGGTCGTATTATATTTGACTGTGAAGCCGGAGGTTTCTTTTGCTCCTGTGATGATCTCGACATTATCGAAGATTTCGGAATTCGCTTCAAGGATTTGTGCGAAGATACACAGCACTTCACTGGGGTGATTGCCGAAGGTATAAAATACCAAGAAGCTTGGGAAAAAGAACAAGAGCAGCTCATGAAAACTGTCAAGGGGCAGTTAATGAAGCATCCAAGCGCAGTCTTTGAAATAAAGACACCCGACGGAGATATCCGTATTTCCCCCAATGATATAAAGCTTCTGCTTTCAGGCGAAATGAACGCAGTCGTAATTGACGATTGCCACTACGCAGCTTTCGAGCTTTTAGATCAGGAAGTCGTAGGGATGCAGACGGATATTTTCGATGACAGCCTCATCCGTATGAAGACAGGCGGTTACGAGGAACAGGATTTTGAGATGACGATGTAAAAAAACAACAGCGAAGCCACTAAAGACTTCGCTGTTGATTTTACCATTCGAAAGTATCCCAGTCCGCTTCTCCGAACAAATTGTTGATCCAAGCCACCGCTTCCTTTTCATTGCCTTTGAGTGCAAATTCAAGTATCTTTTTGGTGAAATCAAAATTCGTTACGTAAGGACGAGTAGCGTTTTTGTTAACATATTCAAGAGCTTTCACATAAGACTTCTTGGAAGCAATGACATGCGGCTCCTTGCTGTACTGCTTATTGTAGAGATTCTCTGAATCCACACTATCATAGGCAAGGATAAGCAACATATTCTTTTTGAAATTTGAATATTTGACCTTACTAAGTCCTTCGCAGTAATCGGCAACAAGATAATTGCAAATGCCCGTGAGATAAGATCTATCAAGCAGAGAAAAACAGTCCTTGTATTTGTAATAGTTGTAGAAAGCCTCATATTCCTTGCCAAACAATTCCTCGAGGTTCTTCCACAAAAGAGCAATAAAGGTATCCAAAACACCTCGATAAAGATGAATGTCAGATTCTCTACGTGTTACACCTTGTTCACCGATACTATTGAACCATTCGGGTTTATACATATTATCGAGCATATCTCGCAAAGCAAACAGATAATAGAAAGCCCAAGGATAAAGAACCTCAACATTAAATTGGAGATTCATAAGTGGCAGATTCTCGGTACACGCACTGAGCATCTCACAACCATTTTCAACAAGACCAATGCCGCGATCACCTTGATAGGCATGACGAATATCATAACATAAACCGAGAAGATTTTCACGCATTTCCTCGAAATAATTAATCTCATGCTTGTTAAGCGTGAAGAACTCCTCTCTCTGATCTGGCGTCATATCCTTAATTGCCACACCGTGCTGTTTTACATAATCGGATTCTATTTCGAGCATTATGCCATCAATATAAAAGTTGGTATATTCGGATAAGGCATCGTAAAGATGATTCAAGTCTTCGAAGTCGCCTTGAATAGAAATGCCGTTAAATTTCTTCGTTGTCTTAATGCTGATCATAGGGAGCCTCCTTGCTTTTCCTTTGTTGTATCTCTAAAAGATTTTTTACATCCGAGCGAGAAGAAAGATAATTACGAACAGTACGTTCGCCGCCGGAATAACCTTCTTCTTGAATTTTGGACGTGATTTGTCTGCTTAATTTTGATAACGATTTGATTTGCGTAGTATCGCTTATAACAGCAGAAATTGAATCAATGTGTGCTTCAAGCTTCTTTTGCGAAGACCATTTTCCGAAATCCGCGCTACCACGGTTGTTCGACAAGGCGGCTCTAACTGTTCGAGGATCACAGTAATATTTACTTGCAATATCTTTCAAAGACATTCCGTTTTCAAAATCAATTCTAAAGTCGCTCCACAACTCACGAGGAACATTAGGAAGAACGATACGTTCTGCCGTTTTACCAGATCCCAAAGCTCATACCTCCAATCTCAAGTTATGTACCAATTATACCATATTTTTGTGAATACTTCAACAGCAAACTTTTTTCCAACTTTTTGTCCGTCCTCCCGTTTTGAAAGGTAATACCCCTTTGAAAATACATAAGTTTCGTTACGCGCATGGTGCTGATACCCGGAAGCCAGCGGTTGCTGTCAGCCCCCATCAACACCAAGGGATAAGTGTATAATTCGATAGATAAATCCGGACTTATTTTGTAGCCTACTGCATTTCGGACGTATTTTGTAGTGGTAACACAAAAAAATCCGAGAACTTTGTTCTCGGATTTTTTTTATCCAAGCCTCAGGCTTGGCATATTATCCGCCGCAAGGCGGTATATCATCAAGGGCGGCTTTGCCGCCCTTGTATCTCATCACGCGTCAGCGTGTATTTCCCTGCGGCTTGCTGATATACAAAGCGTGCCGCTTTGATGATATGCAATTCCTTCGGAATTGATGATATACAACGGCTACGCCGTTGATTATTTCGTTAAGTTTTGATATAATCTGCTTAAAGGGAGTGATCATATGTCCAAAAACTATTTGTTGATATATTCCGAACAACTCGCGACAGATATTGAGTTGCTTTGTCAGAACATAAAAGCATCCTCTAATACAGTATTCCAACTCCGTAAAAGCTCAAGCAGTGTTTATGCCAACATCCGTGAAGCAAATTACGGTCAAAGTAAAGCGGATATGCTTTCAAAATTTGAGATTGCTCTCAAAGAGTGCAGTGAAACCGAGGGGTGGTTGCAATTATTATTTAACACAAACGGCATAGATGAGGCGACTTATAAAAAGCACAGAAATCTCTGTGGGCGGATAAGGCGTATGCTCATTTCAAGTTGTAAGACTTTGAAAGAAAAAGCGTAATGATAGAAGAAAGGCAGTGACGTTGTGCAAGATAAAATAAAATCCTTTGTATATTACGGCTCTGAACATTATATTTCGTTATCATCTCTGCGCGCAATGGTTCCTACCGCATATTTGTTTTTGGGATTTACCGGTGCAGTTGCCGGAATAGCAGGGAATGCACCGGTTTTAATGGCGGTTTTCTTATCGTTTATTGCTACATATGCGATCGTTGTCTATACTTTCCATCTGTGGTGTCCAACACCGTCTTTTGCTTGCCGCTTTGCGGTGAGCGCTTTCAGCGCACTATCTCTCAGTGTCATTTTGCAATCATGGGTGTTTTTGATCCTTTTGGTTGGAAGGTACATAGATATTTGGGATATTGTGCTTATCGTTGCTTTGCAAATAATATCATCCGTTATATATTTTTTGATAACGAGTAAAAGAATAAGAAAAGGGAGCTACAAAGCAGAGAAATCTTCTAAAACAAACGTGAGTATAGCGATTATATCAGGTGCATCATGTGCAGGTATGAAAATCGGACGAATGCTGCAAGAAATGCATTCTGCATTGGCGGCAACGCTTGTTATGGTGGGATTTACTTATATTGCAGTATTGTGTTCTGTGAGCGCAACCATGCATATAATGAAATTTTGCTATTGCAAACAGTATGGCATCCAATGCGGAAAAGACTACGAAACAACCTCTCCGCGGCTCTTTGCTGAGAAGAAAAAGAAAAATAGTTTGCCACAAAAAATATGGTCAGTTATATGGAAAGTAATGCTGTGCATATTGCTGCTCGCTATCCTGTACGGAGTATATCAAGTGAGCCGACAACCGGCGGTTTGATTACATAGCTTCGTTTGCAAGCATAGCACATGATTTCGGTGCATTTTGCTGCATTAGTATCGTCAAACACAAAAACAGTATCACCACGGGCATTGTGTTTTTTTTGTCGGTATGGTATTTTTAAATAAAAGCAATACTGCGAATACCGTGAATTTTGTTTAGAAAGGACAAACAAAATGAAAAAGACACTTGCTTTACTTCTGGCGTGCTCGATGCTGCTGCCTGTTTTCGCTGCTTGCGGTGAGGACAAACCCACGACCGTAACACAGAGCACTGCGGAAACGACCGCCGCTGTAACGACCGCTGATCCGGACGCACCGAACATTCCCTCTGCCGAAGAGCTTGGCGATATTTCGGGCGACTTTCACATTTTGGTTTCCGGTAACTGGACGTGGAACGACTATGCGAGCGAGGGCGAAGACGGCACCGTGATCGATGCTGCGATCTACCGCCGCAACCAGTATATGCTGGAGACCTATGGTATCAACATCACCAATACGGACGTCGTAGCCTTTGACTCGTCAAACGGAAGCGGCACCGGATACAAAAAGATCTACACCGCATATATGGCGGGCGACGACATCTACGCCGCTGCAATGGTCGGTACCCACGATGTAGCGACTCTCGCTTACAACGGCTATCTGCATGACATGAATGACATCAACTATCTGGATCTGTCGAAGCCCTACTGGGACCAAAAAGCGAATGAGGATCTGTCGATCCGCGGCAAGATGTATTACACGACGGGCAACATCTCCGTTGCCGACAACCGCGCAGCCGACATTCTCTTCTTCAGCAAGACCATGATCGAGGAATACGATCTGGAAAACCCATACGAACTTGTTCGCGAGGGCAAGTGGACGCTGGATAAGTTCGGACAGATGGTCAAGAGCGTCGGCGAAGATGTCAACCAGGACGGCGTTTACGGCGCGGGTGACACTTTCGGTCTGCTGACGCCGACTTCCACGCATCCCGCGATCCTGGCGGCTGCCAACGAGCGCGTCTGCGCTGTCAATGATAACGGCGAGCTGGAGCTCACTCTGTACAACGAGCGCGTCGTTAACCTGTACGACAAGTATCTGGATATTGTTACCGACCATACGCACGTTCTGAACTATCAGATGAACTACATGACCGGTGAGAAAAAATCCACCGCGACCAATGACGAGCGCGTTTCCATGCTGAACAACAACCAGGCGCTGTTCTACTCGCACACGATGTTCTATATTGATTCTCTGCGCGATCTGGACAACGACTTCGGCATTCTGTCGTTCCCGAAATACGATGAAGCGCAGGAAAATTACTGCAATCTCGTCTCCTCCTGGCACTGCCAGTTCGTCTGCGTGCCCGAGACTGTTCTGGATCTTGATCGCACCGGCGTTGTCCTTGAGCTGCTGGCATACAAGGGCAAAGAGCTGCTGACACCCGCATACTACGAAAAGACGGTCGTTGGTCAGCGTACGCGCGATGAGGAAAGCATCGAGATGCTGGACATTATTTTCAGCAATTTGGTTTACGACCTCGGTATGATCTATAACATCGGTACTTATAAAGATAAAATCTGCGACATGGTCCGCACCGGACAGTCGCTGACCAACATTTATGAGACCTATAAGATCCCCGCACAGATGAAGCTGAATACGATCAACAACTTCTTTGCACAGAATACAGGATCGTGATATAACGAAAAAGCCTAACGTAAAAACGTTAGGCTTTTTCACTTGCAAAAAAGAGTGTACGCAGTTTGCGTACACTCTTTTGGTTTATCTTACGCCGAACAGCAGATCGCTGTAGGTGGGGAAGGGCCAGTATTCGCTTGCGGTGATGGCTTCGAGCTTATCGGCGGCTTCGCGGACGGTGTTCATCCTTGGGAGCACTTCGTCGCAGTAATAGCGTGCGGCGGCTTCGGTGCTGCCCGGTACGGCGGTGAGCGCCATATCCAGTGCGACGGTTGCCTGATACAGGCTGTCCGAATACGCAGACAGCTCCTCCAGCATAGCGGTCTCATAGCCAAGCGCTTTGATGCCGAGCGCTTTTTTGTTGAGCGCGTTGGTGCCGAGCTCTGCGATATAGCTCTGTACGGCGGGGAGGATCTGCTTTTTGACCATGTCGCTCATGGTGAGCGCTTCGATGCCGATGGTCTTTGCGTAGTTCTCCAGCGAAATTTCTATACGGGAACGGATCTCGACCTCGGAGAGGATCTTGTGATCGGTAAAGACCTTGATATTTTTCGGGTCTGCAAAGTGCGGTACGGCATCGGGCACGGTGCGGTAGTTGGGCAGACCGCGCTTTTCGGCCTCTTTCTGCCAATTCTCCGAGTAGCCGTCGCCGTTGAAGATGACCTTCTTGTGGTTTGCGTAGATGCGCTTGACGATGTTGTGCACCTCGGTGTCAAAATCGGGCGCTGCTTCAAGGATGTCGGCGATCTGTTTGAGCGATTCGGCGACGATGGTATTGAGCACGATGTTGGGGTCGGCGATATTGAGCGATGCGCCGAGCATACGGAACTCGAACTTGTTGCCCGTGAAGGCGAACGGCGAGGTGCGGTTGCGGTCGGTGTTATCCATCGGGATCTCGGGGAGCACGCTCGCGCCGATCTTCATCAGGTGGCCGCCCTTGCCCTCGTAGGGCTTATCGGCTTCGATGCAGTCGAGGATCTCGGTCAGCTCGCTGCCGAGGAAGATCGAAACGATGGCAGGGGGCGCCTCGGACGAGCCGAGACGGTGGTCGTTGCCCGCGGTCGCAACCGAGATGCGGAGCAGGTCGCCGTATTCATCGACAGCCTTGATGACTGCCGAGAGGAAAAGCAAAAACTGTGCGTTGTCGGCGGGCGATGCGCCGGGGGAAAGCAGGTTCTTGCCGGTGTTGGTCGAGATAGAGAAGTTGTTGTGCTTGCCGCTGCCGTTGACGCCTGCAAACGGCTTTTCGTGCAGCAGGCAGACAAGACCGTGTCTGGTCGCGACCTTCTTCATGATCTCCATGATGAGCTGGTTATGGTCGTTTGCGATATTGGTGGTGGCGAAGATAGGCGCAAGCTCGTGCTGTGCGGGCGCCGTTTCGTTATGCTGCGTCTTGGCGAGCACGCCGAACTTCCAGAGCTCTTCGTTGAGGTCTTCCATGTACGCCTTGACTCTCGGCTTGATCGCGCCGAAGTAGTGGGCTTCCATCTCCTGGCTGCGGGGCGGCTTTGCACCGAAGAGGGTACGGCCGCACAGGCGCAGATCCTCGCGCTCGTCGTACATTTCCTTGGTGACGAGGAAGTATTCCTGCTCGGCACCGACGGTGGTGCGCACGCTCTTGACATCGGTCTTGCCGAACAGGCGAAGCACGCGGAGCGCCTGCGTGTTGATGGCTTCCATCGAGCGGAGCAGGGGCGCTTTTTTATCCAGTGCCTGACCGCCGTAGGAACAGAACGCGGTCGGGATGCAGAGGGTCTTTTCCTTGATAAAGGCATAGGAGGTCGGGTCCCACGCGGTGTAGCCGCGCGCCTCGAAGGTCGCGCGCAGACCGCCCGACGGGAACGAGGAGGCGTCCGATTCGCCGCGGATCAGGCTCTTGCCGCTCAGCTCCATGACGACGCTGTCGCCGACAGGCTCGATAAAGCTGTCGTGCTTTTCGGCGGTGATACCGGTCAACGGTTGGAACCAGTGGGTATAGTGCGTTGCGCCGTGCTCCAGCGCCCATTCTTTCATGGCGTTTGCCACGACGTTTGCCACGTCGATCTCGAGGGGGGCATCCTCGTCGATGGTCTTTTTCAGCGATTTGTAGATGTCCTTGGGCAGTTTTGCCTTCATGACCTTATCGTTGAAAACCAGTGAGCCGAACAGCTCGGGGATTCTATCGGGATTTTCCATATTGTCCGCGCCTTTCTGCAAAAATGTAAATAAACTGATAGTGTGATTATAACAGAGGAATGAAAACTTTGCAAGTTCTATCTACAAAAAAGAGAGATTTTCAAAAGTTTCCTGCTTTTTTTGCATATGCTATTGACAAAACGTGTTCAAGTGATATAATAAACACATGAACAAACATTCAAATGAAAGGGATACAGAAATGTACGATGAAGAATTGATCTACGACCTTGCCGATCTGTTCAAGGTTTTTGCGGATTCCACGCGTATCCGCATTTTGCATTGCCTGCTGGATAATGAGAGCTGTGTGGGTGATATTGCGACGGCGCTGGAGATGAGCCAGACCGCGATCTCGCATCAGCTGCGCGTGCTGAAGCAGAGCCACCTTGTCCGCTGCCGCCGCGACGGCAAGCAGATGTACTATTCGCTAGCGGATGACCATGTGAAAGCGATCCTCGCCGCGGGCATGGAGCATGTAGAGGAGTAAAACAATTACAGTATATGAAAGGACGAAAGGACACTATGTCTGCACATAAACACGAAGAAGAATGCCATGACGAGCATTGCTGCTGTCATGGGCACGAGCACGAGCATGAACATGAACATGAACATCATCACCACGAGCACGACGACTGCGGCTGCGGCTGCGGCTGTGGTTGCGGGCATGACCATGGGCACGGTGAAAATGCAAAGGGGGAGTGGCTGCGCCTTGCGGCTGCGGCGGTGCTCTTTGTCGGCGGTATCGTCCTGTCGCTTCTGCCCCTGCCGTCCTTTGTTTCGCTGATTTTGTACGGCGCGGCGTATCTGACGGCGGGATATGCGGTGCTTTCCGGGGCGGTGCGCGGTATTCTGAAAGGCGACTGGTTCGGCGAGGACTTTTTGATGGCGGTGGCGTCGATCGGCGCGTTTGTCATCGGTGAGTATGCCGAAGCATGCGCGGTCATGCTGCTGTTTGAGCTGGGCGAGCGCTTGCAGGACCGTGCGGTGGCAAAGAGCCGCGATTCCATCCGCTCGATGCTTGAACTGCGCCCCGAGCGCGTGCAGGTCGAACGGGACGGCAAGGCGGTCACGGTGACGCCGGACGAGGTCAAGGTCGGCGACATCCTTTTGGTGTTGCCGGGCGAGAAGGTCGCCTGCGACGGTGAAGTTTTGGACGGCAGCGGCGACATGGATATGGCGGCGCTCACGGGCGAGAGCCTGCCCGTCGCCAAGCAGGCGGGCGACAGTGTGCTTGCGGGCAGCATCAGCATTGACAGTACGTTCCGCATCCGCGCGACCGAAGCCTATGACAACAGCACGGTAGCGAAAATTCTCGAGATGCTCGAACATGCCAAGGCGAACAAGAGTCCGACCGAGAGCTTTATCCACCGCTTTTCCAAGGTGTACACGCCCGCAGTCTGCCTGTTTGCGCTCTGCGTAGCCGTTCTGCCGCCGCTCTTTGGGCTCGGCGATTTCGGCACATGGATCTACCGCGGTCTCTGCGCACTTGCCGCATCCTGCCCCTGCGCGCTGGTAATCTCGGTGCCGCTCGGCTTTTTCGGCGGTCTCGGTGCGGCATCCCGCGCGGGTGTTTTGGTCAAGGGCGGCAACTATCTCGAAGCGCTGGCTGCTGTGGATGCGGCGGCGTTTGACAAGACGGGCACGATCACGGCGGGCAAATTCGTTTACAGCGGTGACGAGAATGCGGCGGACGCCCAGCGTCTGCACCGCGCGGTCGCTATCTGCGAGAAATACAGCACGCATCCGATCGCCGTTGCGGCGACAGAAGCTTTCGGCGCGCTTGCCGACGACGCTGTGATCACCGAGGCGGCGGCGATCCCCGGCAGGGGCGTGCGGGCGACCGTGGGAGACGTGGTCTACCTTTGCGGCAATGCGGCGCTGATGCGCGAAGAGGGCATTGCCTTTACCGAGGCAGAAGGGCTCGGCACGGCGGTCTATGCGGCGGAGAACGGACAGTTCCTCGGCAGCGTGACCTTTGCCGATGCGCTCAAAGCGGACAGCGCGTCGGCGATGCGTGAGCTCGCGTCACTGGGCATTGCCGACACGGTGATGCTGACGGGCGACAAGCTCGCCATCGCCGAGGATGTGGGCATGCGTGTGGGCATCGGTGCGGTGCATGCGGAGCTGTTGCCCGCGGACAAGGCGGAGCGTTTTGCCGCAGAGAAGGCAAAGGGCAAAAAGATGGTCTATGTCGGCGACGGCATCAACGATGCACCCGTGCTGGCACTCGCCGATGTGGGCGTTGCGATGGGCGGTATCGGCTCTGCCGCGGCGCTCGAAGCGGCGGACGCGGTCATCATGGGCGACAGCCTTTTGAAGCTGCCCGAGGTCATCCGCATTGCGCGGCGCACGATGCGCATCGTGCGGGAGAACATCGTGTTCTCGCTTGCCATCAAGCTGCTGATCGTGGTGCTGTCGGCGTTCGGCATCACCAATCTGTGGGTAGCCGTTTTCGGTGACGTGGGCGTATGTTTGCTCGCGGTGCTCAACTCGCTGCGGGTGATGCAAACGCGGAAGTGAAATATCGGTAGAACGCTATGATCCCCTCATCAGTCGCCTTGCGACAGCTTCCCCCCAGGGGGAAGCCTTACTGATAGCGCTTTTTGAGCCTTCCCCCTTGGGGGAAGGTGTCAGCGCAGCTGACGGATGAGGGGCATACGCATTCTTTCAAAGACACAGTTTTGGCTGTGTCTTTCCTTTTTGCAAAATAATACAGAAATTTCTGAAACTTGCCGAAAAATCCCAACTTGGATATGGCATAATTAAGGAGCGGTGAGGAACCGACGACGGGTGAAAGGAGGAAACGAGATGGAAAACAACGAAAAATTGTCTGCCTGCACCGATGCGGGAGAATGCCGCGCGTGCGGTGAGGAAAACAGCTCCGACAAGGGCGGTGCGGACGAGACGGTGGCGAGTGAACGCGAGATCTTAGAGCGACTGAGTCGCATTCTGCGCCGCGAGGAGACAGAGGACTCGGTGGTCAAGCTCCGGGAGGAGACCAGGACGACCGAGGAGGACGGCAAGACCTTTGTGGATCGGAGTGAGCGCGTGGAGATCGTGAAGGTGCGTCCGAAGCTCTCGGATGCGCTCCGCGCGGGTGAGCTGCTCGGCAAGCACTACGGCATGTTCGGCGAGAAGCTCGAGGGCAGCATTGCGCTGCCGCTGATCATTTGCGGTGAGGATGAGCTCAAATGATCGAGGGACTTTACCTGCCCGACATTGTCGGCGGCGGGTACGGTGAGTTTTGGCGGACGCGCAAGCGTTACCGCGTGGTCAAGGGCTCGCGCGCATCCAAAAAGAGCAAGACCGCGGCGCTGTGGTACATTTACCATCTGCTGAAATACCCGCAGGCAAATCTCCTCGTGGTGCGGCGCACCTACCGCACGCTGGAACGCTCGGCGTTTTCCGAGCTGAAATGGGCGATCCGCCGCCTCGGCGCGGAGAAGTATTTTGATTTTAAGTCTTCGCCGCTCGAGATCATCGTCAAAAGCACGGGGCAGCGGGTGTTCTTTGCGGGTCTGGACGATCCCTTGAAGCTCACCTCGCTGACCGTGTCCACGGGCGTGCTCTGCTGGATGTGGATTGAGGAGGCGTACGAGATCGACAGCGAGGATGCGTTCAACACGCTGGACGAGAGCATCCGCGGCGAGGTGCCCGAGGGGCTGTTCAAGCAGATCACGCTGACCTTTAACCCCTGGAGCGAGAATCACTGGATCAAGCGGCGGTTTTTTGACCGCGCGAGCCCCGATGTGTTCACGCTGACGGTCAGCTACAAGGTCAACGAGTGGCTGGATGCGGCAGATCTGCGCGTGTTCGAGGAGATGCGGCTGCGCGATCCCGAGCGGTATCGCGTATGCGGACTCGGCGAATGGGGCGTGGGCGGCGGGCAGTTCTTTTCCGAATTCCGCAGTGACGTCCATGTGGTGCCGCCGTCGCCGCTGCCCGTCGGTGCGCGGATCTACCGCGCGATCGACTACGGTCTCGACGCGCTCGCCTGCCTGTTTATCGCGGTGGACTCGTTGGGGCGCGCGATCGTTTTCCGCGAGGTGTATGCGCACGACCTGATCGTTTCTGCGGCGGCGGAGGAGATCCGCGCGGCGAGCGAGGGACTCGAGATCTACTGCACCTTTGCGCCGCCCGACCTGTGGGCGCGGCAAAAGGACAGCGGCAAGAGCATTGCCATGCTGTTTTCCCAGCACGGCGTACCGCTGACCGCCGCCGACAGCAACCGCGTGGGCGGCTGGATGGCGCTCAAAGAGTGGCTGAAGGTGACGGCGTCCCCCGACGGCGGCGAGGATGCGCGACTGAAGATCAGCCGCGACTGCGAAAATCTGATTCGCTGTCTGCCGTCGCTGCTCAGTGACAAAAAGCACATCGGCGACTGCGCCACCGAGCCGCACGAGATCACGCATCTGCCCGATGCGCTGCGGTACTTTGCGGTGATGCGGACGGATGCGCCGCCGCGAAAAGATGTGCCGAAACTCACCGACTTCACCGGGAAGAATCGCCGCAACATGCGGTTTTGAAAGAAAGAAGGAATTTTTATCAAGCAGATCACAGTGAAAAAGACCAAGCACATCTGCGCGGTGCCTGCCTGCAAGTGTACGGACACGTTCAAGGTGTCGGGCAGCCCCAATCTGTTGGGCGGCTTTTACATCTGCGCAGACTGTGCCGCCGAGATCGCGCGGCTGACCAAACCCAAAAAGGGAGCAAAGGCATGACGGGGCTGCTCTGCATCCTTTTGTGTGCGGCGCTCTTGTATTTTGAGGTCTCGTACCGCCGCCTGCAAAGAGAAGTGCGCAGCCTGTCGGGGCGGCGTGACGCACCGTGCGGCAGGATGCGGCATCTCTCGCCGCACCGCCGCGCAGTCGATGAAAAAAGGAGAACCAATGGATGAAACTGTTTCAATTTAAAGAAAAAGAGCCGCCGCGCGGCGAGTATCGCGAGGACATCCTTGCGATGATCGAGGAGGAGTGCCGCCGCCGCCACGAGGAGCGCCGCCCGCTGGAGCTCAAATGGATGCTCTGTTCGGATTTTTACGCGGGGCATCAGTACCGCGACATCAACCCCTACCGCGGGGAGCTGGAGGACTACGATCCGCCGTATGACTACATGGAGCGCGGCGTGTACAACCGCATTGCGCCGCTGATCGAAACGCGCATTGCGAATTTCAAGTCGCTGGACTTTTCGATGGAGGTACATCCCGCCACATGCGAGCTCTCGGACTATGAAAAGAGCCTTGTGGCGACGCGGCTGCTCACGCAGACGCAGTACAAGTGCGATTTTCTTTCCAAAAAGGATAGCCTTGTGCTCTGGAGCGAGCTCTGCGGCACGGCATTCCTGCTTTCGTGGTGGGATCCGTCAAAGGGAGATGCGGTACATGACGGCGAGCGGCTGCTCACGCTCGGCGACCTCGACTTCGGCGTGCTGACGCCTTACGAGATACTGCCCGAAAGCATTTACAAGGAGAATCTCGCCGATCAGGCATCGATTATCCTCGAGCAGGTCGTCAGCATCGACGAGGTCAACCGCCGCTACGGTGTGCGCGTCAAGCCGCGGGCGGTCGATACCTATGCGATCGTGCCCGCGGCGGGCACGGGCGGTCTCGGCTATGTAGGGGCGACCTTCGCGGTCGGCTGCCGCAAGGCGGAGAATTCGACGCTGCTGCGCACCTACATGGAGCGCCCGTCGGCGCGCCATCCCTCGGGCAGGATGTTTATCGCGACGCCCGACCGCATCCTCTATTACGGCACGCTGCCGATCGACGAATATCCGCTTTCGATGCTGCGCTGCAAGCGCGTGGCGGGGATGTTCTTCGGCAGATCGGTGATCGAGGATCTGATCCCGCTGCAGCGCGCCTACAACGGCGTGAAAAACAAGATCCACGACTACATCCGCACGCTGGCGCTGAATCCGCTGCTCGTCCCCGAGGGATCGGTGAACGACATCGACGAGCTGGCGGCGAACGGCGTTGCGCCCGGAGACATCGTGGAGTACAATCCCGACCGCGGCGAGCCGAAGCCGCTGGCAACGCAGGTCCTGCCCACGGGCGTGTTTGAGGAGTGCGAAAATCTCTCGCACGAGATGGAATATGCCGCGGGGCTGTCGCACCTCGGCGCCACGGGCAATAATTCCTCGTCGCTGACCAGTGCGAGCGCGATCGAGCGCTTGCGCGAGATCGACGGCGTGCGTCTGGCGCTTTCGGGCGATGCCATCCGTGAAACGGTGCTGCACGCGGCGAAGATCTGGCTCAAGCTCTACAAGGAGCACGGCGGTCTGACGCACATCGAAAAGCTGGCGGGCAGCTATGACACGAGCGCGAATTTCCTGTGGTGCGGCGAGGACATCAACTCATACGACATCGTGTTTGAGAGTGAAAATGCACTCTTGCACAGTGACGAAAGCTGTCTTGCCGCGATCCAAAGCGGCATCGAACTCGGACTGTTTTGCGACGAGGACGGCAAGATCCCGCGTCAGGTGCGCAAAAAGCTGCTGGCGCGCATGCACGTCGGCGATTTCCTGCGCACGCTCTACGAGGACGAGCTGCAAAGTGCCGCTGCCCGCCGTGAAAACGGTGAGCTGCTCGGCGGAAAGAAGCTCGAAGTCTGCCCGTATGACGACCATGAGCTGCACATCAGCGAGCATCGGCGTGCCGCGCTCGAATACAGCTATTACAAAACGCGCAAGACTTCGCCTGTGCGTGCAGCGGCACTTGCCGAGCACATTGCGGCGCATATCGGCGCGCAAAAAGAAAAGAAAGGAACCGAAGATGGAAGAACAGAAGAAACCGACGCTTGATTTTGACGCGCTTGCCGCCCTCTCCGCAGAGGAGCGCACGGCGGCGATCGCCGCCTATGCGGCAGAGGTGGAAGCATCCGCGGCTGCGGCGGCAGATGCCAGGTACAGCGGCGAGCTGCAGGACGCGCGCTATGCGTCCGCAAAGTATAAGCTGGCGATGGATGGCGGACTCAGCGGCTTTGGCGAGCGCATGGACGCGATCGAAGAAATTTTGGCAAGTACGCCTGTACTGCATTCGCTTTCCGACGAGGACAAGCTGCGCACCGCGTATTACATCGATCGCGGTATGCACACTGGCGATGCGCCGAGCACCGAAACGCTGCTGCGACAGCTGCAGAAAGATCCCGAGGCGATGCGCCTTTGCGAGGCGGCGATCCTCGAAAAGCTGCGCGCCGAGCAGGCGCCTGCGCTGCACTCGACCACGGGCGGTGCAAGCGTGCCGCTCACCCCGGCAAAGAAGCCGAAAAGCATTGACGAAGCCTCGGCGCTTGCAAGAGCGGCGTTTGGGATATAAAAGGGGAAAAATAAGGTTCGATTTAACATAGGCTCCCTTGTGCAAAGGGAGCTCCCGCGAAGCGGGTGAGGGATTGTTTTCAAGTAAAGTTACATCCTTATAGAACAATCCCTCCGTTGCCTTCGGCGCCACCTCCCTTTACACAAGGGAGGCTATGTTGGACCGTATTTCTCCTATAACAAAACAAATTTTATTTTACATTACGAAAGGAAAAACATATCATGGCACAAATTCTTACAAAACTGGAAGCAATTCTCAAGGACAAGTATCAGCCTGCGCTGACGAACCAGATCAATACCGAGCCGTCGCCGTTCCTCGAAAAGATCAAGAAGGTGACGCTGACAAACAACACCATCAAGTGCGCCGCTCCCGTCGGCATCAACGGCGGCTTCGGCTTCGGCGCGGAGGGCGTCGGCACGCCGAAGGCGGGCGCACAGCGCTACACCCTCTTCGAGATCGACGCGGTCGATATGTATGTCGATCTGCAGATCTCCAACAAGACCATCGAGCTGGCATCGAGCAATGCGTCCTCGATGATCAATGCGCTCGACAGCGAGATCAAGGGTTCCTATGCAGCTGCAAAGTGGAACATCGGCAGAGCGCTCTTCGGCGACGGCAGCGGCAAGCTCGCCACCGTCACTGCGGCGACTGCGTCGGGTACGAACACCGTGCTGACGCTCGACAGCATCAAGCGCGTGATCGAGGGCCTTTCCATTGATCTGCACAGCGAGGACGGCACGCTGACCACTGCAAATTCCGGTCACCGCATCCTGGCGGTAGACCGCGCGGCAAAGACGATCACCGTGGAAGGCACGCTGAGCGGCACCGGCTTTATCACCGTACAGGGCAGCTACAACCGCGAGCTCTGCGGTCTCGGTGCGATCTTCGGCGATACCGAAACGCTCTACGGTCTGACCAAGGCGGACAACCCCTGGATCAATCCCACCGTTGTGGATGCAAAGAACGACCTGACCGACCTTGTACTCTACCGCGGCATTAAGGAAGCCAAGGACTATAAGGGTGCAAACATCGACCTCATCATGATGGGCGACGATGCGTTCCTGGCATATCAGGACTACATCCACACCAACAATGTCACCGTCTGCGACAAGTATCACTTTGTCGGCGGCGCGGTCGGCTACAAGATCCTGGTCGGCTCGAACGAGGTCATCATCGTCAACGAGCGCTTCGTACCCGAGGACGAGGTCTGGGGCGTGGATACTTCCGCGTTCTACCTCGAAGCTACGCCGTGGAACTTCATGGAAAAGGATGGCGGTGTGTTCGTACCCATGCCCGATACTTCCATTTTCCGTGCGCTGCTGGCTTCTTACGGCAACCTGATGTGCGTAAATCCCGGCGGATGCGTGCGCTTCACCAACGCCGGCGCGACCGTATAATACCGATCAAAAGGGGCGGGAGACCGCCCCTCTTTGTAAAAGGAAAGGAGCTTTACTATGGAACTGAAGAAGCTGTACGGCGATCTTTCGGTGCTGCTCGGCACCGAAGTGCCGCTCTATTCTTTTTTGCTCTACTGTGATATGGGTGCGCGCACACTGCTTGCCCGCTACCCGAAAAAGCTGCTGCTGCCTGTGGGAGAATACTGCCCGCCCGAAAGTCTTTCGGATGCTTTGCCGATCGCAGAAGAGTTTTACACCGCGCTGCTCTGGTTCATCGGCGGCAGTGTGCGCGGGGAAGAAAGCATGTGCAAAAAGAGTGAGGCAGCCGCGGAGGAAGCCTATCGTACATTGTGGCGCGCCGCGGCGCGCGGTAAACGCAGGAAGGGGGATGTATGGTGATGCAAACGATGCAGATGACGGCAGGAGAACTGCTCGCGGAGATCCAAAGCGGATTTGCGTCCGAATTTACGCCCCCTACGGCGTATCTGCTCTCCGAATACAATATGCTGCTGCGCTCGCTGTGTCTCCTGCTGCCCGGCAGCGATGCCGAAGTCTTGCTGACGCCGACGGACGGCAAGCTTGTGACCGAACTTCTCCCCGAGCAGATCCGCCGCGTGTTTGCGGGGGAGCGGGAACTGCTGCGCGCGTCGCCCTCACTGTATGCCGTGATGGAGGGCGAGGGGGTATATTGCCCGACGGAAGAAGGGGTTCTGGTCGGCAGCGACGAGGACTGCACGGTATATTATCGCGCACTGCCGACGGTTCTTACCGAGATGACCGTCACTGAAAATATCCCGCTGGATCTGCGCTGGCTGCCGCTTTTGCGTGCGTGGCTTTGTCACCGCGCACATCTTTATCTCGGCGACTTTGACAGCGCGGATGCATTCGGCACAGAGTATAATCGCCTGCTTGCCGATTACAAGGCGGAAAACGGGGTGGACGCATGAGTAAAAAGCGATTGACGACCGAGCCCTTGGCAAAGGGCAGCACAAAAACGCTGGAGATATTCGGCTTTTCGGGATTGTATGACAGCATGCGCAAAAACGGTGTGCTCGAGAACTGCGACAACGTGCATATTCTGCCCGGTGGTGCGGTTGCATCACTGCTTGCAAAGCGAAAGATCGATATTACGGCAACCGCTTCGCTTGCGGGGGTATATACATACTACGATTACTACGATCCGAGCTACGAGATCCCGACCACCGCAGAGTGGGTATATGCCAATATTTGTCCCGAGGACGTGTTGGACTATGCGAACGGCATGGACGTGGCATCGCGGCTGTTGGTCGCCGACGTCGGCAAGCCTCCCAAAACCGAAAACGGGTATCGCAATGTGGTCTGTGCGTTTGCCGATGATAAAAAAACCTATATATTGTACGATGCGATCTACAATCTGATCGACCAACGCCGCGTGGACGAGTTTGAGGCGGTGGGCGATGGGTATACGGTCTTGTTTGATTCGCGCACGGACGAGGACGAGGGAATGTGGGCAAAGGTCTGCACCTTGACACAGGTCTATCTCGATGTGATCGACGAGGACAACAATGTGAGCACCTCCTTGCTCACGGCGAATCTCGAGGTGCAAAAGACGTTGTCCTATACCTATGGACTCAGCCTTTTGATCAGTACCGACAAGGAAAATTTCCGTTATGTCACGGCGGACTATCAGCCGTCGATCGGGGGGAGCTATACCATATACTATGACAAGATCTATACGGACATCTATCCCACGCTCGCCACAGCGTACGAGGCACCGCCCAATCCCCCGATCTATACAAAACGTATGGTACGCTATCGCAACCGTACAAACGGCACAGCCCCGTACGGCAGTTCGGGCGAAAAGCTGCTGCTTTTGCCGGACATGCGTTTGCTTGTCGGTTCGGGCAGTACATGGTCCTTGGAGGATCGATCGGATACGATACCGACGATGACTGCTGCGGTGCAGCATTTCGAGCGTTTGTTCGGCATTTCGGGAGATCGGGTGTATGCATCGGTGCAGGGGGACTGCACGGATTATACCGAGGCGGAGGACAACCTTCCCTCGGATGCCGGCTGGCAGGCGGTCACTTCCGATGCGGGCGGCTTTACGGCGATCGCATCCTTCGACGGCAAGGTGATCATTTTTACCGAGAGTAATATGCTGACTGTTCGCGGGATTGATCTGCCGTTTTCGATCTCCACGGTCGGTTCGTTCGGCTGTAAAAATCAGGAATCGGTCGCCGTATATGACAACTGGCTCTATTTTATTTCGGACTCGGGCATCCTGCGGTATAACGGCAGCCGCGTGGAAAATATCAGCGGCGCACTGCCGACGGCACTTCGCTATGAAGATGCGAAGCTGACCGTCGTGGACGGGCTCATCGTTGTATATTTAGATGATTTTTACGGATTGCATATTTTTGATCCTGCGAGCGAGACATGGAGCCACTACGGCGGAGACGATCCGGTCGCCAGATTGGTCGGTGGGGGATCCTCCGCGGTGCTGCTTTATGACAATCATGCGTTTGCACCGTATAGACTCTTTGACGAGACAGGTGAATTTTCTTTCTCGGTTGAGATGTGCGGTGGAAGAAGGCGGATACGCAGCATTTCGGTCACGGCACGCCTCGCGCCCCTGGCGGTATTGCACCTCACGGATGCAAGCGGCAAGGAACTGATGTGCCTGGATGAAATCTACGATAAGACAGTGACGCGAACCTGCCTTGTCCGCGGGATGTATCAGGACGATGGAGCACTGCATTTTTCGGGCAGCGGCGGGGTGACATTGTACGGTATCCGCGTGACATATGCACCGATGACAAGTGCAACGAGAAAGATACGGAATGAACGATAACCGTTTGAAATTTTTGATTACGGAAAGGAGATCAATATGATAGTAACCATTACGGCGGACGGCAGTCGCCTGACGGTACAGCAGCCGATCCTTGCCGATGGAACGGCAGGGAGCGTGCGTGTACGGTTTTGCATGGATGCGGACTGGGCGGGACTTACGCTTACAGCAGTATTTCGCACGCCGCGCGGCGATATTCTTATGCCGCTGACCGACGGAGCGTGTGATCTGCCCGCTGCGGCGACGGAAAAATGCGGCAGTGTGCTGGTCGGTGTGTTCGGTACCGACGGTACGCGCACGCTGACCTCGACTTTTTGCCGCTTGCGCATCTCTCCCGGCGTGCCGACAGAGGGAGAGACAGCGGAGAATTATACGCCGGGACTTTATGAGCAGTTTGCGGCGAAATTCGCACGTTTTGAAAACATGACGGCAGATGCCGTGGCAGGCGAGGATGCAAATGTTGCCGTGCAGGAAAAAGACGGCGCCTTGTGTCTGCATTTTACCTTGCCGCAAGGCGAGAAAGGTGACACGGGTGAACAAGGTCCGCAGGGTGAGAAAGGCGACACGGGCGCACAGGGACCGCAGGGCGAAAAAGGTGACAAGGGCGAAAAAGGCGACAGCCCCGAGATCGTACAGCAAGTAGGAGGAAGCGAACAGGCGGTCATGAGCCAGAAGGCTGTAACCGATGCATTCGCACAGTTCGTGGCAACGGATGCTATTGCCGACGGCATCAATATGCTGGATATTACGACCTGCACGCCGGGAAAGATCATGACCGGAACGGGTGCAGTAAAAGATCACGATAGCTATATGCTTACGGATTATATCAAGGTAGAGGCGGGAAAGACCTATTCGTTTTATCTCGGTGCGATCGGGGACACATACTGCTATCCGGGTTATATGCTCTACTGCGCGAATTTTGATGCGACCAAAAAACTGATCAGCAGCGATAACGGAGGCAACCACAAACCGTACACCGTACCGGATGGCGTATCGTATATACGCGCGTCGGTGTCGTCGTCTGCTGCATACGGAGAACGTATGATCTGCGAATATGCGGGAGACGGTGTTCCTTTGGAATATTCTCCGTATTCCGGGCACACGGAGCTGAGATACCGAACGAACGATCTTGGTTTTATCACGCCGGAAATGTTCGGAGCTGTCGGAGACGGCACGACGGACGATCATGCGGCATTTCAAGCTTGTTTTAACGCCAGTGCAGGGAAAACGATCCTGATCGGTAATAAAAAATATTATCTTTCTGCGCCCATCAAGCTGGATAAAGACATCTTCACGTATACCGTGCAGGGATTTGCCAATGCAACGGCATACGTGACTGCCGAGCGCGGATATATTATGTGCGGAGCGGATTTTTTGGACGGTACAAACGATGACGGCTACGAGGAGGAATACAACATCTGCCTGCGCAACATGCAATTTATCTCCGCGGATGCGGACGGCGGGTATGCGTGGTTGAAAAATATCCGAAACAGTAACGGCATGATCGAGCAATGTACCGTTGCAAA
The DNA here is from genome assembly GCA_017398595.1 of Clostridia bacterium. Lineage (GTDB taxonomy): Bacteria > Bacillota > Clostridia > Oscillospirales > CAG-272 > UMGS902. Next base: position 18,122 of record JAFQFR010000002.1, on the reverse strand, counting down.
CTTCGGCTATGCGATATACGGCGGAATGTGCGACAGGGCAATCATCAGCAATTCAACATTCTTCGGGATCGGCAAAGCGTTTATATGCGAAGGCGATAACGATAGGACCTGGACTTCCGCGGGCATAACCGACAGCAGCATCGTGAACTGCTATGTAAACGGTGCGCCGAGCAAAAATCCGTCCGTTTTCATATTATCAACCGCATTTTCGGCATCGGTGATCGAAAATTGCTATTTTGATTTTTTCAAGGATGCGATCTGCCCGGTAATGTATGAGGATGAAGACGGCTATCATTACCAACAGTGTAACTACTCCGGTACGGTATTCCTCGGCTGCACATTTGAAATTTTTTGGCGTATTGTCAGGGCTTCGATCGGCAACTATGAGGAAAACGAAGAGACAAGACACCCCACACCGTTGCGATTCGTTTCGTGTTTCTTCCATTGTGTATCTCAAACATATATGCACAGTTTTACGAACGCGGACGATGAAATGAAAAACGCGGATGGCACATACACGAAATTCGGTGTTGTGGTGCAGGATGTTTCGGAAGAAAATGTTCGAAAGCTCGCTTTGAGAAACATTGTGCTTGAGAATAATGTATTTGATGATGTGGAGTATCCGATATACATTGACGATGCAGATGGTGAGTGTTTGTATCGGAATATATCGGAAAGCGGAAGTATTATGAACGCGCCGTACGGGAAGGTACCGAACGGGGTCTTCTTCTGCGCTCCCATCTGTGAAGCAGATGCAAAAACCGTTTATTTTGAGAGCATGAACGGCAAGGACTATACCGCTTTGCCGGAAGTGACGACGTTCACGGATTCCACTTACGGCACTTTTTATAAGCTGAACGGCTGCTTTGAGGGGATGAAGATCTTTTACAACGGCAAACCCGCGATCATGCATGATTTGAAATGGCAGGTGTTTACCGACTATAATGACCAGATCGGGGATCTGGAAAGCATCCTGTCCGTAAGAACAGCACAGCAATTTAATAAAGACGGTGCGTTTACTGTTCAAAACATGTATAACAAAGCAGACGGCTCTGCTATCAGTCACGCAACGACAAGAGTTATGAGTTTCCCGATGACCGTTGAGGAGGGATGCTGTGTAGTTGTGAATGTAAAAAACGCAGACCAACTGCCCGGGATAATAAGAGCTATCTACATCTTCGCATCCGATGCATGTCCCGTCGTCGGCGGCACGTATACGTCCAAGATCAGCTGCACGGTCAGCTCGGACTATAACGACCATTACGGTTATATTGAGGATGCCGCGGCAGGCTCTTATATGAACATCGGAGTGTACTGTGACGCCGGCGCTGCGGAGGATGCGGTGAATGAAGCACTGGAGAAGGTCATCGAAAATCTTATGGTGGTTAAGTATTCGGAAAGACCCGATTTCATGCATCCCGATTATGAAAGCTATTATACGCTGGCATCGCAGGGGAGCTTGGCAGCGGTACAGGAAACGACCGAAGCCATTATGAGATACGGTGTAAAATGGTCTGAATCAAACCCCGACGATTTGGGGACCCGGTGCTTTAATGCGGAAGGTCTTAAGGCGAATATCGGTGTCGGTTCTTCTGACGGTTATTCCGATTTTGACACGATATATCCGTGGTGTGAGATGAAAAGGTGCAACATTAAGACAAATGCAAACGGCGCATCCGTAGTCACTTATGAGGGGGAAGATGGATTCGCACTGGACGGAAGTAACGGAGATGTGTTTGTAAGGATTCCGAAGTTCACCGTGGAGCGTTATACAAAGGACGGATATGCATATAGGGTCATCGGAAATCCGAACGCACCCGTACATGAAGCGTTTGTCGAAAACGGTAAAATTCTCGATGAAATATTCATCGGTGCGTTTGAAGGCTATATCGATGCGGATAGCAAATTACGTTCCGTTGAAAATGTAATTCCGACAAGTAATGAGATCCCTTCAACCTATTTGACAAGTGCCAATGCGAACGGTGAAAACTATTCCCTGTATGACATGCGTTGTGTCGATGCGGTCTGGACTTTGATGGCGGTGGAATTCGGTTGCAGAAATACCAATCAGATCATCGGTTACGGCCTTGCTAACTTTATGCAGCCGGTTATCGGCGATTCGATATTGGTGGTAAAAGAAGCCGCCACTGACACGAACAGCGTAACGGTGGGAAAATTCACCAACACATACAAGCAGTTCATGCCCGTAGGTTCCAATATAACCATCTGCGACACGGATCAGCGAAATATCGTAGCACAACGCAAGATCACGAATGTCGAAGACACAAGTGACGGTCTGTACACCGTATTCACGTTTGACGGTACCGGAATCGATGTCAATACGAATTGCTTCATCGGTTCTGCCGCATTTAACACAAACTTCTGTGAACTGTGTTCCGAACCTTTGGAATGGCATACGGGCAGGGCTGAATTCGTAAGCGGTTCGACAACAAGAAATCCGATACGATACAGATGGATCGAAAACGTTGTCGGAAACCTTTGGCATTTTCTTCCCGACATTACGTTCAACTCTTTGCAAATGTATGTTTGTAAGGATATGCAAAAATATCAATTCCATAAATACACGGACGAGTACAAACCGGTCGGGGATGCGTTATTGATCAATCTGGACAACGGTTCAAAACTGGATGACACGGGTGTGAATTATTGGATCGACAGCCTTTTGAACGACACCTTTGCCAAAAGTGTTCTCTTCGGAAAATCCTATAACACGGCATTGACGAGTACACAGGCATTCGGCGGATATTATTATCTGTCTTCGGGCGTGATGTGTATAGCAAACGGCGGCGGATTTGAACATCTTTACCGCTGTAACATGCTGACGCAAAGAGCCTGGATCGATGCCGAATATAAATGGTATTTGTGCGGTGCAAGATTGATGTTCAAAAAAATTAACTAAAACACCACATGAAAGGAAGGTGTACAGATTGCATGTATTTCAAATCGTGACCGAGGAGGTGTCGAAAGCATGACGTGGGAAATTGTGGTGGGGCTCATTGCGCTGGTCGGGTTCGGCATCAGCGTGACCACGCCGATCATCAAGCTCAATACCAGCATTACCAAGCTGAACTGCTCGATCGATTCGCTCAACGAGAATATGGAAGTGAGCAAAAAGCGCATCAGTGAACACGGCAAGAAGATCGACAAACTCGAGCACCGCATTACAGTGCTCGAAGGCTTTCACAGGAAGTATATCGAAAGCGAGGAGGAGAAATAGGGATGGGACAGTACGGACTTTCGCGGTCGCCTGTGTTCAAGGAATCGGGCGACATTTACGAAACTTCGCCGTTCGGCATGCGCACGCTGGGCGGCAAGACCTGCAAGCACTATGGCGTGGATGTGGTACGGTATGTCGGATATAACACGACCGCAACCATCGTTGCCATCGCGGACGGCAAGGTGACGGCGGTAAAAAACACGGTCACCGGCGTTGACCACCGTCGTAATCTTGAAGGCAACTTTGTGACGATTGATCACGGCGGCGGGATGGTGACAAAGTATTTCCATTTGAAGCACGGCAGCATCCCCGCGTCTATCCGCGTGGGCACTACGGTACATAAGGGTGATACGATCGGCTATATGGGCAATACCGGCGACAGCTACGGTGCGCATCTGCATTTTCAGCTCGAGCAGAACGGACAAGCCATCGACGGTGCGCCTTACCTGAGAGGGCAGAAAACGATCAGCACGCTGGAAAGCGATCTCACGGTGCTGCAGCAGTGCGGTGTGATCAATTCTCCTGCGTACTGGTTGCAGACCGCGCCAAAGGTGCAGTATCTTCCCGAGCTGATCCACAACATGGCGGTGAAACTGCAATGAAGATCACCATCGAAAAGAAGCCGAACACAAAAAAGCGCTTCAAGGAATTTTCCAAGAAAGCGCTTGCGGCAATGATCGTGCTGTGGTTCATCGGTGCGGCGGTGGTGATCGCCGTGGTGCTTACGCAGGTCGTGCGCGGAGATCTCACGGTGAATACGACCGATCTCACTACCTACATCTGCACACCGATGACGGGCGGCGTGCTCGGCTATATGCTGAAAAGCGCCGTCGAAAACAAAGAAAAAATAAAGGGAAACATACCGGAAAGAGAGGAATACATCGCATGAATTGGAATGATCTGAAAACCAAATTCACCAGCCGCAAGTTTCTTGTGGCGGTTGCAGGCATTATCGGCGGTATAGCACTGCTTGCGGCGGGGAATACCACCGAGGGCGCGACCATGATCGCCACATCGGTGGTTGCATATCTTGCCGCCGAAGGACTTATCGACATGGCGGCAGTGAAAAACGCCGCAGACGAGATGGACGACAGCGACTACATAGACTAAGCAACAGCAGCGGGAAAACTTCGTTTTCCCGCTGCTGTTACATTTACTTATTTTTCATAGTATGCAGGTCGCTGCGGAGGAACTTGATGGCGCGCTCGACGGCATCCTTGGAGTTCTTCCAGGGCTCTTCCTCATAGCGGTAGTCAAACTTCTTGCAGAACCAGGAGATGTCCTCATTCAACTCGGTGTAGTATCCCTCCTCGATCCCCTTGGCGGTCTTTTCAAATTCGGGATAGACCTTTTTGGACAGCTTGGACTTGGCATATTCCATCATGCGCGCATAGTGCGGCAGGCAGAAGTAAGGCTGTGCAGCAAACTTCTTGCGGAAGGCGTCTTCCTCGGCGTAGAGCAGCACCGCGGTATCGAGCATGCGCGAGAAATGGTACTCGATCTTGTCGCAAACGTAGCAGCTGCAGGACATTTCGGACAGCTTCTTTACATTGCTGCCGCCGCCCATCAGCGAGGAAAGCCCCTTGGGGAATGCCGCCGCGTGGTTTTCGCCGAGGTGACTTTCGAGGATCAGGGCAAGACCGAGACGGTTCTTGTAGCCGAACATGATGTCGAAATGCTCCTTGCAAAATCCCTTTTTGTTAGTCTCCATGCGAATGTCGGGTTCCATCATGGCGGCGCCCAGGATCGCGTCGATCTCGTTTTGCTCGAGCATGTTGTAGAGCGAGCAGAACGGGCAGCCGCAGGCTTTCTCCTCGGCGGAGCGGTCAAACGCTTCGTTGACGGGTATGGTATAAATCTTTTCCATTTCTTAAATTTCCCTTTTCAGTTGATTTGTACATATTCTTATGGTAATATTATAATATAATTTTTTGCCTTTGAGAAGAGTTTTTTTGAAATCAACGGAGACATATATGAAAGTTTTGATTCTATCCATCACCGCGGGAGAGGGACATAACTCCACTGCCGAGGCGATCCGCCAGACCTTCGCCGAGCACGGTGCCGAAGCGGAAGTCTTTGACGCATATCGCTATGTGAGCAAGGCGCTCTATGAGATCATCAAGCAGGGATACCTGCTGGTGACCAAGGATTTTAAGAAGCTGTTTGCCAAGTCCTATGCCCTTGCCGAAAACCGCAAGACCACGGGCACCAGCCTGTATCGCATTGCCAATCTGCAGCTCACGAAAAAGCTCGGCAAGTATATCAAGCAGTACTCGCCCGACGCGATCATCTACACGCATTCTTTCCTCGGTGTTGTCACCGACCTGCTCAAGACCAAAAGCGGCATTGAAGTGCCCATGATCGGCGTTGTTACCGACTACACCGTGCATCCGCTGTGGGAAGAGGCGCGCAGCACCGACCGCATCGTGATCGCCAATGAGCTCCTCACTTCGCAGCTCTGCCGCAAGGGTATTCGCGTCGAGCAGATCGCGCCGATCGGCATTCCCGTGCGTAAACAGTTCACCGAGAGCGTACCCAAGGCGCGTGCGCGTGCCGAACTCGGACTTGCCGACAAGACGACCGTGCTTTTGATGGGCGGCAGCATGGGATACGGTGACATTGCATCGGTCGTAGAGGAGCTGGACGCCGTGGACGGCGATTTTCAGATCATTTCGGTCTGCGGCAACAACCGGGAGGCTAAGGAGAGCGTGGACGCACTGCGTACCAAGAAGCGCGTGCTGAATTTCGGCTTTACCAAAGAGGTTTCGCTCCTGATGGACGCGTCTGACGTGATCATCACGAAGCCGGGCGGTCTCACCACCTCGGAAGCGCTGGTCAAAAAGCTGCCGATCATCATCTGCAATCCTATCCCCGGGCACGAGCAGCGCAATGCAAATTTTCTGCTCAACAACGGCGTTGCCATGGCGGTGGATGCGCACACGCATTTTGAAGATGTGTTCTATCAGCTTCTGCACAGCCCCACGAGGCTTGCAGGCATGGCGCACGCGATCGAGGCGATCGCAAAGCCAAACTCCACAGAGGATTTGTACAAGCTGACCAAAGAACTTGTGGACGAGTACGAGGACTAAAAATAAACCTACTATCAAAAACTGAAACGGCGGGGAAAATCCCGCCGTTTTTCTATCCGCTTTGTCAAAATGGCAAGATGCATTTTTGTTTAGATTTGCCAAAAAGATTGGAGACTTGCCCAAAAAAGCAAAAAAGTGGTTTTTTTTTCGGAAAGCACATGGTATCATGAGGGTACCAAGGAAAAAACTGTCTGACATCCAGACAAGCGGCATTTGAAAAAAGTCCGTTTCGTGGTCGGTGCTCATTCGCGCGCACGGTACGGGCCGGAGGACATGGTTTGAATATTGGTGGCATCCTGATCAACAAGGAAATCCCGACCGAGCTTTGGGAAAAGCTTGAAAACACTCGTGCCGAGGTCTGCGGCAAGGACGAAAAGATCCTGTTCGCGGTTGTCGGCGACCTCACGATGGAAGCGAAGTACGGCATCAGCCTTTTGGCGGTGACCGAGCAGCGCAGTTTTGCCATGGATGCAGACGGCAAACTGCTGCGCGCGGCGGCGCACGCCGATTTGAAAAAGGCGGAAGTCAAGCGCATGTACGGAAACGCGCGGCTGATCTTGACGGCGAAGGACGACGAAAAGATCGAGATGTTCCGCTTTACCTACGCGGTGGCAACGCTCTGCGACATGGCGGCGGACTATATCACAAAAATTTCGGAGGGCGGCGACGCGGCGCGTGCGTATGACGCAGTGGCGGCAGGCTACGAAAAGGCAATGTGCGTCTGCCCGCGTTGCGGCAGAAAGCTGCTGCACCCGGGTGCGGAGTGCATCGCCTGCCAGTCCAAGGGCAAGCTTGTCAAAAAGCTCGCGGTATATGTCAAACCGCAGCTCCCCAACCTGATCTTATGTATGCTTCTCTCGCTTGCGGGCACCACGCTCTCGATGCTGCAGCCCGTAGCGACACAAACGCTGGTAGACGATGTGCTGCTCGGCGATAATCTCTCCCGCCTGTACGGCGTGGTCGGTTTCTTGCTCGGGGCACAGCTCCTGCGCCATATCATCGCGATCATCCGCAGCTATCGTCTGCGCGTGAGCGGTGACAATATGGTATACGCACTGCGCAACGATGTGTATGCCAAGGCGCAGAAGCTCAGTATGCGCTTCTATGACAAGACTTCGACCGGTTCGGTCATCAACCGCATCAGCGGCGATACGTCCACCCTGCAGTCCTTCATGCTCCGTCTCACGCAGGAGGTGGTCGTGCAGTTCTTCACGATGATCGGTATCGTGTTCATCATGTTCGGCATGGATTATAAGCTCGCGCTGGTGACGCTCGTGCCGATCCCGTTCACCGTCATCGGTTCCAAGATCTTCGGCAAGAAGATCCTGCCGTTCTACCGTAAGATATGGCGGCGCTGGGCGTCGGTCGTTTCGATCCTGACCGACACACTCCCCGGTATCCGCGTGGTCAAGGCGTTCTCCGCAGAGGCGCGCAGCGGCGACTATTTCAAGGATTACAACACCGAGTGGCTCAAGGTGGACAAGCGCAGCGCGCGCATTTCCACCGCGTTCCCGACGATCGTTTCGTTCTTCAACGCCTGCGGCACACTGCTGATCTGGTTCGTCGGCGGTATCTGGGTCATCAACTCCGGCGGTGCGGACCTCAGTATCGGTACATTGGTCGCGTTCATCTCCTACGCTTCGATGTTCTACACGCCCGTCAACTTCTTTGCAAACTTCAATGACACCTATCAGCATGCCCTTTCCTCGGCGGAGAGAGTGCTCGATATTCTCGACGCAGAGGAAGAACCCGACCGCGGCAAGGGCAACTGCCCCAAGATGCGCGGCAAGATCGAGTTCAAGAATGTCAACTTCTCGTTTGACCGCACCAAGATGACGCTGTCGAATATCAATCTGACGATCGAGCAGGGCGACATCGTCGGCATCGTCGGTACGACCGGTTCGGGTAAATCCACGCTGGTCAACCTCTTGATGCGTTTCTACGACAACTACGAGGGCGACATCCTCGTGGACGGCATCAACATTCGCGACATCGACCTCGGCTACTACCGTTCGCAGATCGGCTATGTACAGCAGGATTCGATGATGTTCCGCGACACGGTGTACAACAACATTTCGTTCAGCCGACCGGATGCACAGGTCGAGGAAGTCTTCCACGCCGCCGAGGTGGCAAATGCGCATGAGTTCATCGCGCGTCTGCCTGACGGCTATGATTCGATGCTCGGTGAGCGCGGCGTCGGTCTTTCGGGCGGTGAGCGTCAGCGTCTTTCGATCGCCCGCACCGTCTTGATGAATCCCCGCATGCTGATCTTTGACGAAGCGACCGCGTCGGTCGACTCCGAGACAGAGAGCCTCATCCAGCAGGCGATCGAAAACCTCATCAGCGAGCGCACTACCATTATGATCGCGCACCGTCTTTCCACCCTGCGCAAGGCAAACAAGATCGTGGTGCTCGACAAGGGCGAGATCATTGAGATGGGCACGCCCGAGGAGCTGATCGCGGCGAAGGGTAAGTACTACAAGCTCATTCAGATCCAGACGATGGCAGAGCAGGCAGAAGCCGACAAGAAAGAGGAGGGCTTCGAATAATGGCAAGAAATTATGTTGGCGGAGACACCGTGCGCTTCACCCGCAAGGATCTTACGCTCGTCGATATGGAATACTATGACGGCACGATCGTCACCGATCTCGAGCCGCGCAGACTCTTTCCCGTCAGCGGCGGCGACCGTTATATCACCCTGCTGGACAAAAAGGGAAAAGAGCAGGCGATCATTCGCGATGTGAACAGTCTTTTGCCCGAGAGCGCGGAGATCATTCGCGCGGTGCTGCGTGAATATTATATGATACCCGAGATCACGGCGGTGCTCGATATTAACGAAAAATACGGCTCGAACACCTGGACGGTGATGACCGAACGCGGTGAGCGTACTTTCCAGATCCAGAACCGCCATTCGGATGTCAAGCAGTTGTATGACGGCAGGATCCTCATTCGCGATACCAACGATAACCGCTATGAGATCCCCGATTGGACCAAGCTCGACAAACACAGTCGGCATGTTTTAAATTCTCAAATTTAAAAGGAGTAACTATGAAACTCGTACTTGCTATTATCCATAACGATGACAGTGCCATCGCTTCTTCGGCGCTTACGGCGGATGGCTTCTTCGTGACCAAGCTTTCCACCACAGGCGGTTTTCTGCAGGTCGGCAACACCACGCTGCTGATCGGCACCGAGGATGAACGCGTGGATGAGCTGGTTGCGATTTTGAAGAAGTATTGCTCCAAGCATAAGACCACCGTGCCCAGCCAAAATTCGCTCGGCAAGGGACTCCGTCCCGACGGTATCAGATCCGAGATCACCGTCGGCGGCGCGACGTATTTTATCCTGAACGTCGACGACATGGGAAAATTTTAAAAAGAATCAAAACAGGGTGTTGGCAGATGCCAACACCCTGTTTTGATAAGCAAAATGATTGTTTTGGGGATTATTTGGTGTTTTTGTTTTACTCTCTGAAAATATGCATCAGGCACATCTCGCCCGCGTCATCCTGAGCGGTGCATCCCCACGGTGTCATCTTGAGCGGAGAGCGAAGCTCGTAGTCGAAACCCGTAGGGCAAACGCGATAGCGTTTGGATCTCGTGGGGATGCGTAGTTGAAGTTTGGCATTTGCATAGCAAATGCCAAACCAATGCGCTTTGCGCATTGGGATCTCGGGCGAAGCACTTTGCTTACTTCTCCCGCGAGATTCCGCAATGCGTCCTATGGACGCTATGGCGCTTTTGCGGCAACGCCGCAAAAGTTCGACTGCGCCTGCGGCTCCGCTCAGAATGACACGCGGGGGCAGCTTAGTGATATGGGAAAACTACTCCTTTACTCTCCGAACCGTTTACCTACCAGATCTTTTGGGTGAATACCAAAGAGATTATAAATATTTATAATGACTTCCGCGCTAAGTCTCGGCGGCATTTCACCGCTTTCGATTTTGTTTAGACTGCCGATACCGATCTCGAGCAGCTCTGCCATGCGTTTCTTGGGGATGCCGTAATAATTACGCAGCCATACGATGTTATGTAATACGTTTTCTTTTTGCTGTTCGAGTGTCGTTTTGCATTCTTCGGTGCTCATTTTGCGTTTCTCCTTGCTACGATGGTGCACCCAGTATAGCAGAAAAAAAGCAACAATATACCAACGATTGTTGGTGAATGCTCACGAGAAAACAATTTTTATTAAAAATATAAAGTTGGGGAGAACCAATTCCCAGAAATTTTAGCGCGCGATGTAACATAGGCTCCCTCTGACGAGGGAGCTGTCAGCGCATGCTGACTGAGGGAGAGAAAAAGTAACAGTTTTTCGGTTCTCTCCCTCCGTCGCCCCGGGCGGGAATCCCCAAAACTCGACAAGCTCGTTTCGGGGAACCCGCCGGCGACACCTCCCTCGTCAGAGGGAGGCGGCTTTACAGAAACTTACCCCTCTTCTTCTCTGCATTTCGGGATGCGGACGGTGATCTCATAGACATCGCCGAGGTCTTTTTTCTGCGACTTTGCGTCGATGCCCGCGCGGTGCATGATGTCCACGGCACGGTCGAGCGTGTTATAGAAAATGCGGATGTCCTTGACCAGCGCAGTGCGCGGCTTTTGCGGCGCTTTTTGCGGGGCGGTCTCTTCCAGCAGCTTTGCGATAAAGCCCTCGGTCTCGGCAACATTGTAGCCGCGCTCGACGATGGTATCGAGTGCCGCTTTGCGCATTTTGGGATCGGCGATGCGGAGCAGGGCGCGCGCATGCCGTTCGGTGAGGTGCTTTTCGAGAATGGTGCGCTGTTCGAGCTCGTCAAAGCGGAGTAGCCGCAGTTTGTTTGCCACATAGGACTGGCTCGCCGAGAGCTTTGCCGCGACTTCCTCTTGCGTGAGCCCGTACAGGTCGATCAGCGCGGCGATGGCGGACGCTTCTTCAAAAATGTTGAGGTCTTCGCGCTGCAGGTTTTCGATGATGGCGAGCTCTGCCGAGCGCAGGCTGTCCGCCTCGATGATGATACACGGAACTTCCGCGAGTCCCAGCAGCTTCGCCGCACGCAGTCGTCGCTCGCCCGAGATCAGCTCATACACGCCGCCGAAGTCGTCGATGTTGCCCTCGCTGACAGGCTTGCGCACGCAGAGCGGCTGGAGGATGCCGTGCAGACGAATGCTGTCGGCAAGGCGCAGCGTCTCGCCACTGTCGAAATACTTGCGCGGCTGCGCGGGGTTGGGCAGGATGCGGCAGACGGGGATCTTATGTACGCGGTCAAGCGCCTCGTCGGTCTTGTCCGAAGTGCGCGGGAGAAAATTTTGCAGCAGATTCATGGTTTTATTTCCTTTCGTTTGAATTGTACCCGATGGGCGACCTCTCCGCGAGATCCGTTCGACTCCGCTTTCTCACGCAAGATTCCTCGACTTCTTTTGCAAGGTGCAACGACCATGTCAACACACCACAAGATCCCTCGACTATGCTCGGGATGACAAGTGGTGGTGTTGGCATGGTCGAGAGGCGACAGAATGAAAAGCAAAGATTCGCAGACTGTCAGAGTCGCCTTAATGACAAGCGTGAGAAAACTCCGCTCAGGATGACGCGGGAGTGTCACACGGGTGGATCGGTGCCTTTTTATGCTACAACTTTTCCCTTGGAAATAAAAAAAGAAACCGCGATGCGATTTCCCGCCGCGTTTTGCCGAAAAAACGGCATTTCGCGGCGCAGTACGCCGGTTTTGTGCCGTACAAAAGAAAAAAGCCGCAATTTAAAGCGGCTTTTTCTTGATTTGTGCGTTATTTCTTGGATAAATTTTTTCGGTCGGCGCGCATTTTTCAATGCCCGCGATCAGTCTTGTCTGCGGCTCCCCCTCGTTTTTTGTATCCGCAAGGAAAAATTCCTTGGAAAACAGCACTTTTGCATGAAGGGTGGCAAAGGCGTTTTTCGCCTCGATCATCTCTTCCGCGCCGCTTTTTGCCTTCATCGGCAAAAATACGCCGCCGACTTTTAAAAAGGGGATGCAGTACTCGGCGAGGATGTTCAGACGGGCAACGGCACGCGCCGTGGCATAATCGTATTTCCCGCGCATGTCGGTCGCGGCGGCATCCTCTGCGCGCGCGGTCTTGGCGATGAGGTTTTGCAGTCCCAAACGCCGTGCGCACTCGCGGACGTATACAATGCGCTTGTCGGTCGAGTCGATGGCGGTGATAGCAAGATCGGGGCGCGCGATGGCGAGCGGCAGAGAGGGGAATCCCGCGCCGCAGCCGACGTCGATCACGCTTTTGCCCTCGTCGATGTATTTCGCTACGGTCAAACTGTCGGCATAGTGCTTTAAGATGACCTCGCTCGGTTCGGTGATGGCGGTGAGGTTCATCACCGCATTTTGTTCGAGCATGTATTCGGTCAGCGCATAAAACTTTTCGCACAGTTCGTCCGAAATAAAGTGTATAAGGTCGTTTTCGGTGAAGATGCGGTGGTACTCCGCGAAAAATTCTTCTTTATTTAAAGTGATTTCAGTTTTGTTCATAGCTGCCTCCTTCATGTTCGGAAAGTCGGATGAGCAGTACCGAGATGTCGGCGGGGTTCACGCCCGAGATGCGCATTGCCTGCCCGATCGAGAGCGGACGGATCTTTTGGAGCTTTTGTCGTGCCTCGATGCGCAGTCCGCCGATCGCGTCATAGTCGATGTCGGGCGGCAGCAGCTTTTCTTCGAGCTTTTGTAGTTTTTGCACTTCGGCAAGCTCGCGGCGGATGTAGCCCTCGTACTTGATGCGGATCTCCGCACTTTTTGCAACGGCGCGCGGCAGGTCGGGGCGGTTCGTGTCCACGGGGGCAAGCGCCGCATAGGAAAGCTCGGGGCGGCGCAGCAGGTCGCAGAGTTTGATGCCAGTCGTGACCTCGGTGGAGTTATGCTCGCGGAGCAGGGCGTTCAGCTCGGCACTCGGCGAAAGGTTTGTGGACTCGATGCGCGCGATCTCGTCCTCGATCTGCTTTTGCTTTTCGAGGAAGGCGGCATAGCGCTCGTCCGACACCAGTCCCACACGATGACCGAGGGGGGTGAGGCGCTCGTCGGCGTTGTCCTGCCTCAGAATCAGGCGGTATTCGCTGCGCGAGGTCATGATGCGGTAGGGCTCGTTTGTGCCCTTGGTGACGAGGTCGTCGATCAGCGTGCCGATGTAGGAGCTGGCGCGCGTGAGCACGAGCGGTTCTTTGTCAAGCAGTTTCATCGCCGCGTTGATGCCCGCGACGAGTCCCTGCGCGGCGGCTTCCTCATAGCCGGAGGTGCCGTTGAACTGTCCCGCGCCGTAGAGTCCCGCGATGCGCTTGCATTCGAGCGTGGGGTACAGCTCGGTCGGGTCGATGCAGTCATACTCGATCGCGTAGGCATAGCGCATGATCTCTGCATTCGCAAAGCCGTCGAGCGAGTGCAGCATTTCGTGCTGTACGTCGAGCGGCAGAGAGGTCGAAAAGCCCTGAATGTACATTTCCTCGGTGTTCTCGCCCATCGGCTCGACGAAGAGCTGGTGGCGATCTTTGTCGGCAAAACGGGTCAGCTTGTCCTCGATCGAGGGGCAGTAGCGCGGGCCTGTGCCGTGGATCTTGCCCGAGTACATCGCGCTGCGCGTGATGTTGCTTTTGATGATCTCGTGCGTCTTTTGATTGGTATAAACGATGTGGCATGGGATCTGCTCGAGGTTGTCAAAGGCGTGCGGATCGGTGCGCACCGAATAGGGGGTGACATCTTCTTCACCCGGTTGTACTTCGAGCTTGGAAAAGTCGATGCTGGCACGCTTGACGCGCGCGGGCGTACCGGTCTTAAAGCGCATCAGCGTCACGCCGAGCGCGCGCAGGGAGTCGGAAAGCCCCTCTGCGCCCATGAGTCCGTCGGGTCCGCTCTTGTAGGAGCGGTCGCCGACGAAGATCTCGCTGGAGAGGTATGTGCCCGTGCAGATGATCGCGGCGCGCACTTCCCACACTTCGCCGAGTGCGGTCACAAGCGCGCGGACGCGCTTTTCGCCGTTGATCTCCTCGACCCGGATCTCGCGCACCTCGCTTTGCACCAGGCGCAGATGCTCGGTGGTCTCTATCGTGTGTTTCATCAGTGCGCGGTATTTCGCACGGTCTGCCTGGATGCGTTTGGAATGCACCGCCGCGCCCTTACCGAGGTTGAGCGTGCGGCTCTGCAGGGTGACAAGGTCGGCGGCACGGCCCATTTCGCCGCCCAGCGCGTCGATTTCATACACAAGATGCCCCTTGCCGGTACCGCCGATCGACGGATTGCAGGGCATGTTGCCGATGGAATCGAGATTTATGGTAAAAAGTACGGTGTCAAGACCGAGTCTTGCGCAGGCGAGTGCGGCTTCGATGCCCGCATGTCCCGCGCCGATCACGCCGACGTCTGCTGTATGCTGCATGTTATACACTCCTAAAAAAGAATTTAATAAAAATTCTGTTTTAAAGACGGACATGCGCCGGCTTTAAAACTCCTTAAAAGTCGAGCGCGGTGAGCGCTCCGCGAGGCTTGCGACTTGCTTCCACTTGAAAATGCTTGCATTTTCAAGTGATTCATTTGTGATATTTTCCGCCGTTTGCGATGGATAATGCGCGGTAGATCGCTTCGGTGAGGATCACGCGCATGAGACGGTGGGGGAAGGTCAGCGCGGAGACGGACAGACGGTAGTCGCACGCGGTTTTGACCTTCGGAGAAAGTCCGTGCGAGGAACCGATGATAAAACAGATCTCGCCCTGTGTGTTTTTGGCATTCTCTACAAGCTCAGCGAGTTTTTCACTGGAGAGGGACTTGCCCTCGACGCATAGCGCGACTTTGTAGGCGCGCGGCGGGATGGATTCTAAGATGCGGCTGCCCTCGCGCTCGAGCGCTGCCGCGATGTCGCCCTCGCGCAGATTGTCGAGGTTTTCTTCCTTTAGGTTGATGTCGCGGATCTCGGCATAGGCGGAGATGCGCTTTTCATATTCTTGGATCGCTTCGGCAAAATATTTTTCTTTCATATTGCCGACCGAGATAATTGTGATTTTGAACATAGTATAAACAAAATAAAATATAATAGAAATCTTGTTTTTGGGGCGGACATGCGCCGACCCAAAAACTCCTTACAGGGGCGGGCGCGGCGAGCGCCACGCGAGTAATCGCCCCTCACCACTTAAAAATCCTTGGATTTTTAAGTGATTTTTAGATGAGTTTTGTCGGTTCGCTTTCACGCGCAACATCAATATGTATGCCGAGCTGTGTATCCAGCGCGGCGCGCAGTGCGGTGCCGGGCGTATTATTCTCCGCTGAAAGGTGCGCGAGCAGAATGTCGCGTGTACCGTTTGCCGCAAGCTCGGGGAGAAAGGCGCAGCAGTCGCTGTTTGAGAGATGCCCGCGGGGCGAGCGGATGCGCATTTTCAGCCATGCGGGGTAGGGACCGTCCATCAGCATTTCGGCATCGTGGTTGGATTCGATCACCACCGCTGCCGAACCGAGCAGATTTTCGCGGATGGCTTCGGTGATGTGTCCGATGTCGGTGGCGTACCCGATCTTTTCACCGCTCGGCAGACCGATCGTGAAGCCTACGCTCATGTCACTGTCATGCGGGGTGGGGAAGGAGCGCACGGTCAGTGCGCCGACCGTTTCGGCGTACATCGGCGGGTGGCAGACCAGATTGTTTTTGACATAGGTGGTCGTGGCAAGCACCTTTTTCGCCGAATCCTCGGTCATATGGATCGGGATGTGATATTTTTTGGAGAGCATTTCGAGCGCGCTGACATGGTCGCTGTGCTCATGGGTGATAAAGATCGCCTTGATACGGCTGAGGTCGCCGCCCACACTCTGTAAAGCGCCCGTGAGCGCACGCAAACTGCGTCCCGCGTCAATCAGAATCTCGTCCGCACCGCAGCGAAGGTAGGTGCAGTTGCCCTTGGAGCCCGAATACAGCGATACCAGCGATACGTTTTCCATGCTGCTCTCCTTCCTGAAATAAAATATCCTACGGATTTTCCGTAGGATATTTTGAAAATCTCCTATTATTATATCGCTTCTCCGCGAATATTGCAAGAGCAATGTAATGAAAATGTTTGGTTATGTCCCTCATCCGTCGCTTCGCGCCACCTTCCCCCGTTATACATATTGTACAGCCGCGGCAATTTTCGTTGGGGAAGGCGTAAGATCTTTTAGCCTTCCCCAACGAAGTGAGCAATGGCTGCGAAAAAAGAAATATGGGGGAAGGTGGCGGCGAAGCCGCCGGATGAGGGAAATTCACACAAGCCTTCGCATTATCGTATCATCGCCTCGGTTAAATTTTGCGTGATATTTTTAAAGTCCTCGGTATTGCGGATCCCATCGAATGCGTTTGCAGCCATCCAGGTGTCACGAAGAATCATGCAAATCGGGCGGGAATCGGCTGTGTCAAAGTCCACTTTTCTTTTGATTTGTTCGCCGAGCAAAAGGCTGGATACAGTTTCTTCTGTCGGTCGATCATCAAATGAAATTGCCGCCTCGCATGCCGCTTGCAAATGTTTTATCGCGTTTGTTTTGTCACCGAGCTGCATGTACAATTCCGCCTGTTTGCAATGCCCGTTTGTGTTTGCCCATGTTCCTGTTTTGCTTTTTCCGTCGTACATGAAATCGTTCAGCGACTGCCATTTTGCAAACACGGCAAGCGACTTTTCGGGCGGCAAGAGCTTTGCCAGTTTCCAAATACCGTCGCTGAGTGCTCTGTACGCTTTATCAATATAGTCTCTGGTGACGGGCAGTTTTTCATTTTCATCCAGCGTCCACCATAGAAGGGACATTTCCTTGCAAAGCAGCATAGAGGGAAGTGTTTCATAAATCGCACGACCGATTTCTTTTCTCCCCATTTCGTAATGCTGATATGCAAGGCGCGCGGTTGCTTCCAGGCGGATATCGGTGTCGGGACAGTGCTGCATAATACGTTCGCCTAAAGAAACGATCTCACCATCGTATTTTTGCATGTTTTCTTCCCAATTCGGTATGTCTGCGTCGTCGCTTCCCGATACAAACAATGCATACATCAGCTTGTTGAGAAGCGCATAGCTGTTCGGAAATTCCGCAACACCGTTTCGCGCGACAGCAATACAGCTTTCGATGTCTCCGCGGCTGAGCGATTCTTGAAAATCAGATAAGTATTGATCCACTGCTGCTTTTTCTGCCGCTTCGTCAATGCCCAATAACTTGTCGGTAGATATGTTAAAAAACGCAGCAATTATGGGAATAAGCTCAATGTCGGGATAACAGGTGTTGTTTTCCCAACGGGAAACGGACTGGCAGGAAACGCCCAAGATCTCGGAAAACTCCTCTTGTGTGATGTCTCTTTCTTTACGGAGTCGTTTGATCGTTTCACCTATTTTCAGTTTCATCGTGTATACCTCGCATTTAGAGATGTAAAGAAGCGCTTCTTTCTGTTTTTATTCTATCAGCAAACTCGGTAAAAAACAATGTCACTGTGAGAGAGTTTTTTTCACCAATGGAGTGAAGTGTTAGGATAAGCCCCTCATCCGTCGCTTGCCGTATTGCATACATCTCCGCCCGAGATCCCTCGGGAGGAGCAAGCCACTCCCCTACCAATGGGTAGGTGTGTGTACCGCAAATCGCTACGGCAACGCACATCGCCACGGCATCGCGCAATATTGTAGGGACAGGCGTCCTCGACTGTCCGTTTTGTACAACATTACCTCATGGCTTACGGGTCGTCGAGGACGCCGACCCCTACGAGGTTATGCGTCGTCATTACGATGTGTGAAAATTGGTACATTCGTGGGGTAATAGAGACGCTCCGTAACCGTGGATGCGGGCAAAACGAAAAGCGGCTTACCGT
>JAFQFR010000032.1 GCA_017398595.1 Clostridia bacterium | reverse complement strand
TTCGCTCCGTGATGAGATCCCGCACGGCATCGCCGTGGTGATCGAGCGCATGGAAGAACGCGAAACCGAGCGCGGTGTCATTTTGGATATTGACGCGGAGATCTTCTGCGAACGCGATACCCACAAGGGCATGGTGATCGGAAAAAAAGGCGCGATGCTCAAACGCATTTCCACTGCCGCACGTGCGGAGATGGAACAAGCGCTCGGCGCGCACGTGAATTTACAGTGCTGGGTGAAAGTAAAAGAGGACTGGCGCAACCGCCAGGGTCTTCTTAACGGATTCGGATATCGGTTGTAAAATTTTCCTATGTATGGATCGTCTTACTTTTGTTCACAGTAATAGTGAATAAGGGAGGCGACGGGAAATGGATCAGGATAAATTATGGGCAACTTTTGAGAAAACCGGAAGGGTACACGATTACCTGCGCTATTGCGGGATAGACGTGTACGGGAACGGTGAAAATTCTGTAGCAAACGCGGAGGAAAACAAGCGTGAAACTGACGACCGACGCACTGATCATACGCGAAAATAATACGGTCGGCGAGTCGGATCGTTTCGTGACGGCGCTGACCCGTGATCTCGGTGTTATCCGCGCGTCGGTGCGCGGGGCGAGGCAGATCAAAAACCGCAACGGCAGTGCCACGCAGTTGCTTTGCTATTCCCGCTTATCCTTATACAAGGGGCGGGAGAAATACATAGTAGATGATGCCGAACCGTTGCAGGTGTTTTTTGAGGTGCGGGGAGATCTTACAAAGCTTGCCCTTGCACAGTATTTTTGTGAACTCGCGGGTGTGCTGGCACCCGCCGAAGAGGAAGCCGAGGAGGAGCTGCGACTCTTACTCAATGCGCTGCATTACCTGTCCGTGGGGACGCGGTCGTTGCCGCTTGTCAAAGCGGTGACCGAGCTGCGCCTGCTTTGCAAGGCGGGATACATGCCCGCGGTGGCGCGGTGCGCACAGTGTGATGCCGAGGAGTGTACGCGGTTTTCGCCGCTCAGAGGCGAAGTGACCTGCGAACAGCACGGAAGCGCTGACACCCTGCTGCTGACGGCGGGGGTACTCGCGGCACTGCGGCATATCGTGTACGCGCCGTTCGAAAAATGCTTTGCGTTTTCGTTGCCGGAAACGGACACGGCAATACTTGGCGAGGCGGCGGAGCGCTTTTTACTCGCACAGTTAAACCGCGGATTTCATACCTTGGATTTTTATCATAGTTTATAAGGAACGAAAAGATGAACAAGCATTATCGTGCATTGGAACTGGATAAGGTGTTGGAACTGCTGGCGGCGCAGGCAACCTGCGAGGATGCGGCAGAGGCGGCGCGCGCGTTGCAGCCGTCGCCGTACCTTTCTGAGGTACAGCGCCTGTTAGACGAGACGGACGCCGCCTTTTGTCTGATGGCAAAATTCGGCGCGCCGCCGTTTGGTGATGTTAAAAATGTTTCCAATGCGTTGCGCCGTGCACAGGCGGGCGCGATGCTCACGCTACAGGAACTGCTACGCGTGGCGGGTACACTACGCGGGATTCGTTCTGTTGCGGAATGGCACGCGCACTGTGAAGGATTGGGTACGTGCCTCGATGATCGGTTTGCGTCGTTATCTCCCAATAAATTTTTGGAAGAACGCATTCGTACCACGGTGTTATCGGAGGACGAGATCAGTGACAACGCGTCACCCGAACTCTATACCATTCGCCGCAAGATGCGGGCGGCATCCGCCAAAGTGCGGGACCAGTTGGATAAACTGATTCACTCGCAGACAGCGCAAAAGGCGTTGCAGGAGCCAATCGTCACCATTCGCGGCGGGCGGTTTGT
>JAFQFR010000031.1 GCA_017398595.1 Clostridia bacterium | reverse complement strand
AGAGAGATACGACCGTTGGTGGCCTTTACATTTTTCACACTCTGCGCGCGAAGCTGCTTCATATCCTCGCGGTTGAAATTGAATGCTCCGGCAATGACACCCACCAGCATGTCCAGTTCTACCGCGTGATTGAAAGACAGTGCAGAGAGTTTTTTCTCCAGCATTCCAAGTCGACCGTCGATAGCAGAGCTGATTGCCAGCGGCAGCACACGATTGTCATCGTTAATCTCCAACCGGTCAATGTAATCGTTCACGGCCTTTTCGATGAAGTCATTCAGACTGTTGCAGTTGTCGGCCTTGTACCATTGCTCGATCCTCTGCCGGGTTTCATCGGACGGCCTGAAGGTGAGCCGACTCTTGGTTGTTTTGTTTTCACCCATGGTTTTTCCTCCAATCCTGGTAAGATGCCGCCGAAAAGCCTGCAACCATCGGCGGTTGGGGGAAAGCAGACGCCAGGTCGGGTTTTCAAGCCTCAACAAGACGCCTGCCTTGTCCCCTGTGAAACTGCCCGCACTGCGGGCAGATGTGCCTGCACCGACGGCGGTTAAGACGCCGGTGCTTTATCCTGCTTCCTCGTTCGTCCTCGGAAGTTGCTCAAAAGCGGCCCAATTTCGGGCGGTTTTCGGTACCCCTATCCACGCTCTACCGCATCTGAAAAAGTGGACACGGCGGCGCACAACGGGCGACACGGGGCTTGTTTGCAGGTCTATGATGATGGGAAACGGCGGCGTGGTTTGCAGGAGTTTTTCAGCCCGCCGTTCGATGGCATCAACGTTCATCGGTTCTTCAGAACTCAGTGCTTCATCCACCAGTGCGGCATACACAGTGCTGACGATTTCTCTGCACCGCTCTGCGTATGCCTGTTCGCGCTTGCTCAGATTACACCGGGTTTTATCTGCGAGGTACATTCTGAACTGATCGATGTCGCGGAGCGGTGTGTCGAAGACGGTGTCCCAGAACTTTGCGACGTATCTCAGATACGCACCTGTGCGTTTGAGCCGAAGCATCAAATTATTATCGATGCAACGGTTAATGGCTTTAAGCTCCAATCTGATCACCGCCTTCCGTAGATACATTTGCCGGTCGGAACTCTACACCTTTTTTCTCTGCCAGTGCCTGGACCTTTTGAATGTCAGCAGTACGCTGGAGCTCTGCCAGCTGACGTTCGTGGTAGATGTCGATGGCGTTCTGGATCGGCA
This sequence comes from Clostridia bacterium, assembly GCA_017398595.1. Lineage (GTDB taxonomy): Bacteria > Bacillota > Clostridia > Oscillospirales > CAG-272 > UMGS902. The sequence goes on along the minus strand of JAFQFR010000031.1, from coordinate 401 downwards.
GGATTGTGTACTTGAGACAACCGTTGCGCTTGAGACCGGCTTTTGTAACGATCCCCGTGCGTTCGGTACGGATGAGGCCGTGTTCCTCCAGTGCTGCAACGTACTTTGCAACCGTATTCACAGAGAGACCGAGTTTCTTTGCGATGGTCGGGTAGCTTGCGAGGCACTGGTAGGTGCGTCGGTTTTCAATACGCATCAGGTATGCGTAGATATCAATTTCGATGTGGTGCAGTTCCAGATCGAAGACTGCATTGGGGACCGGAAAATAATTACTGACCGAGTCCTTTTTCACATAGGGAGTGTTGATCATTCCTGCACTCCCTTCGTATGTGCTGAGATCCACTTTCGCAGTTCTTCCTTCGGAACGACAATGCGCTTTCCGATCCGCAGAGAGGGAAAGT
>JAFQFR010000030.1 GCA_017398595.1 Clostridia bacterium | reverse complement strand
CAGTATCTTTGTCAACTCTGTTTTCGTGTTTGAGGATGGAACTATCAAGATCACATTCAATTACAGCGGAGAAAATAACACTGTAACCCTCACAGATTTAACGGCTGCTGAGGGCGGAGAGGTGTTCGGACGCTGTGCGTCTTGCTCCACCAAAAATCCTGAATGCGAAAGCGTTCAGGATTTTTACTTATTACTTTTTCACTCTTCACTCTTCACGAAAATCGCATTCGGGATTTTTGGAAAGTAATAGGTAATAGTGAATAGTGAAGAAGTAAAGTAGAAGGAGTCTGTGCTGACCAACCAGCTGATCCGTTCCGGCACAAGCGTCGGCGCGAATATTCGTGAGGCGTTTTATGCACATGGAAAAGCAGATTTCATTGCAAAACTGCAAATTGCTCTTAAGGAATGCTCCGAGAGTGAATATTGGTTGGAATTATTGATTGAAAGCGGCTATTGCGACGATAAAGCGATCCTTGAACAATGTATTGAAGTCAAGAAGATGCTTATTGCATCCATCAATACCGCAAAGAACAGTCAATGATGATTTCACTCCCCACCTTTCCCATTCTTACATGATCCTGTCAGTGTTTTTGGTCCAAACTTACAATTACCTTACATCTTGACAAAAGCACTTGCAAAAAAAATTGCGGCGATGTATTATAATCACAGGAAAAACCAAAACTGCCAAATTCATGTTTGACAGCGGCGGCAACCAAAATTTATTCGAAAAGGAGAACTTCCCATGAGAAACCTGAAAAAGTTTCTTGCTCTCGTTCTCGCAATGCTGATGGTATTCAGCATGGCAGTGATCTCGACGGGCGCAGCGACGAAGGATGCTGATTACACCGATGCAGCTCACCACCTCGCAGCTCTCAAGATCCTCAAGGGCGATGAGAAAGGCAATCTGAACCTGGACAACGGCGTTACCCGTTGGCAGGCAGCTCTGTTCTTCGTACAGGCACTCACCGGCAAGACCGATGCAAGCACCTGGAACGCAGATAAGAGCGCTTACTTCACCGACGTACCTGAGTACGGCACGGCAATCGACTATGCTTACGGCATCAACCTGATCGTTGGCCGCGGCAACGGCGTATATGGCTACGCTGACGCGATCACCTACCAGGATATGCTCGTTATGGCAGTTCGCGCACTCGGCTATGAGACCGAAGACATGGTATATCCCTCGGGTTACACCATCGCAGCTCAGAAGCTGGGTCTGACCGACAACATCGACGTAACCGTTAACTTCAAGGACACCCTCACCCGTGGCGAGACCGCTCAGATCATCTGGGATATGCTGCAGACTGAAGTAGCATACACCGACCTTCTGACCGGCAACATCGTTTACCCCTCTGAGACCGGTGCTCTTGAGATGATCCTCAACGCATCTAAGGGCGACGACGAGGCTAAGATCGTTATCGAGAGAACCACTCTTCTTGAAGAGTCCGGCTTCGCTGATGGCGAGATCGTTGGTACCATCGTTGAGTTCATCGAGGCTGATGAGGACGAGAACGACTACGAGGAAGATATGGTTCTCGTAGAGGCTGATGTTGATCTGTACATCAAGGCTGCTGACCTCGGCATCACCGCTGAGACCAAGCCCTCCACTTACCTCGGCCTGCCTGTAACTCTTTATGTTGACTGCGCAGCAGCAGACTTTGCTGAAGAGTATGCAGATGAGGAAGCAACCGTTGTATTCGCAGACTATGAGGAATACACCGTTGTTGAGAACCTCGGCGACGCTGGTAACATCAAGGTTGTTGTTAAGAACGGCGATCCCGAGAACGCAAAGACCTACATCTCTCTCGGCGGCACCAAGTTCACCTTCGGCAAGTACTACCCTGTAGTTAAGACTTGGCAGGGCGAAGATGGTTGGGCAACCGACGCTTCCGTATGGCCCAACGCTTTCGCAAGCTTCGTTTATGACGACGGTGCATATGTTGGCAACGAAAAGAACCCCTACGCTTCTTGCGCAGGCTACGATGCATCTGCTCTCAACACCTATGGTAAGGTTGCATACCGTGTAACCGACGAAGAGACTGAAGATGGTCAGACCATCGTAGAAGTTCTCTACACTCCCTACGAGTTCGGTCAGTACAACGTTCTTACCACTAAGGACGCTACCACTTCCAAGGATGCTGATTTCGCTACTTACACCAACGGTCTGGACGATCAGATGTATCTGTTCGGTTCCGACAAGAAGGTAAGCGACACCACCACTTCCGTTTCCAAGGCCAACGGTGAGAAGGCTAAGTCCGTTACCATCGAGGGCGAGGAAGTTGAGTGCTGCGACTTCATGTTCTACAGCTACAATGCAGAAGACAACGTTCTGACTGTTGCTAAGAACTGCGGCACTTATGCACACGGCAGACTTACCGGTTACAGCGACTCCAAGGAGACCGCTAAGATCGGTGGCGTAAGCTACAAGTTCGGCTTCGACGGTCTCTACACCGCTGAAGATCAGGTAGATTACGACAAGAAGATGGTTACTGATTACATTGCAGCTCTTGAAAAGGGCGAGAACAATGTTAAGTACCTCGCAGTAGACGGCAAGCTCGTTTACGTTGGCGATCCCGATGAAGAAGAGTCCGGCTCCGCTGGCGCATTCGACTTCGTAATCGCTACTACTGATGTTGACGTTGTAGCTGACCTCCTTGAGGTTGATGCTGACGATTATGTTGACGCACTCGTAGGTACCGTTGCTGACGTTACCGCCGGTGTATACGTAGACGAGAACGGCTACGTAGCAATCGCAGTTCTGGATCTGACCACCGGTCAGTGGACTCTTGGCTCCCTGAAGTCCCTCTCTATCTCCTACGATAAGGATGATGAGAAGTTCACCAACGCTGTAGATCTTGCAACTTATGCTAAGTTCGCTGAGATCGGTCAGCTGGCTGATGATGTTCAGGCTAAGTACAATAAGGCAGCAGCTGCTCTTGAGGGCAACCTGTTCGCACTTGTTTCCGAGAAGGACGGCGTTTACACGCTGGGCGCAGCTACCAACTACGGTGTAGCTGACGACGTAGTTGTAGATGCATATGCTCCTTTCGCAACTGCTCCCGCAACCAAGGGCGTTGTATTCAACACCACTGGTAGAACCAACCTGCTCTCTATCCCCGGCACCGAGGATGATGACGGTGATTATGATTCCGCTCGTATCACCATGGGCGCTGACACTGTTGTAGTTGCTCTGTTCGCAGACGGCGCAGTTGGTGTTCGCGTTGGTGCAACCAAGAACGACTCTAACAACATTTATAACATCGGCGGCGGCAGCGACTCTGTACTGCTTTCTGCAAACGCAAGCCTGATCGTTATCGATACCCAGTACACTTCTGAGAAGATCAGCGGCGAAGCTAACCGCGTAAGCTTCGATGACTGGAACACCACCAACATCGGCGGCACCACCAACTACTATGTAGTTCTGGCTGACTCTTCTGTTGATGTAGATGAAGAGGATGACGAGACCGTTTACACCGTAAACAATGTATACGATATTCGTAACAAGACTGTTGTTGACATCACTTCCACCAATGACATCGGCGATGTAGTTCCCGGCGATATTCTGTATCTCCGTTCCACCGGCGAGATCGATGCTTCTTCCGCTCAGAAGAAGAATACTTCGTTCTTCAACTATGGTGATTACTTCTCTGACGGCAAGGCAAATGGTGCTCTGACCGGTCAGGGTGCAATCCAGGGTATCTACTTCACCGCTTCCACTCGTTGCGAAGCTAAGAACATTAAGACTTGGGGCAACAAGTTTGTTGATGGCGAGACCATGGTTATCATGACCAACGCTTCCACCGCCAAGGTTGCTGAGACTCTGACCATCACTTCTCTCACCGGTAATGCAAACACCTTCAACTACTTCGGTGCTTACAGTAAAGGCAACAATGTTGGTCTGGATCAGGATGACTACGACTTCGAGGCTATGGTTCTTGCAACTCCTATCGCAAGATACTCCGATATCGCTAAAGAAGTCGAGACCGACGAGTACTATGGCTACATCAAGAACGGTATCGATCTGATCGAGCTGTCTGAGGATGAAATTGTTGCGTTCGTTGAAAACCCTGTTGACGGTCAGGAGTACTACTTCGTAACCTACGCTCTTACTACTGAGTACTACGAGTCCTTCAACGAGCCTACTGAGGGTGTATTCAACCAGTTCATGATTGATCACTCCGGCTCCAAGCTGCTCGTTCCTGCTAATGACGCTGACGACTACACCGATAGCGCAGAGGTTTATGTAGTAACCAGCATGTCTTCTTATGTATCCAGCACCAATGTTAAGCTCTCTGTTATCAACCTCCTGGTTGACGATCTGAGCGTTCTGTGGATGGGTAAAGACGTTGCATTCGCAAACTAATCCTTAATAAAAAAAGAACCGCTTCGGCGGTTCTTTTTTTGCGCTTAGCCTTCCCCCTCGGGACGGAAGGTGCGGTCGCATTGGTGGATGAGGGGATTGTGGTGTGCGGTGTGTGCGAGATCTCCGCCGCAACCTTTTCGCGTTTTACGGGTAAAATTTATGCGTATGGTATTGACACACCCTATTAAATAGGGTATACTATACATGAAAATATGAATTTGCGGGAGATCGAACATGACGCGACTTTTTGTAGAACTGCCTTCTTTTCGCTCGGAATGGAAAGCGATGGGCTTGAACGATGAAGACCTGCGCAGGTTACAGGAAGAGATACTTGCAAATCCTAAGATCGGTGCTGTCATGCGCGGAACCGGCGGCGTTCGCAAAATGCGATTTGCGTATGAGCAGCGTGGCAAAAGCGGCAGCATCCGGGTGATATATATCGACTTTGAGATTCACGAGAAAATTTTTCTTTTAACTGCATATCCTAAGAGTGAAAAGGATAATTTGAGCCAAGCAGAACGAAATGAACTGCATCAATTGGTCGATATTTTAGAAGAACAATTGGAGAAAGGAGAAAGACGATGAGCGCTTTTGATAAAATTAAGCTGGGGCTTGAAGAGGCGATCGCGTATGAAAAGGGCGACCTGCCTGCGAAAACAACCGTTTTGAGCATTGCATCCGTGGATACGTTTCGACCGGAGGAGATACGGGAGATCCGTTTGCAGACGGGAATGACACAGGTCGTTTTTGCAAAATATATGGGCGTGTCTGTAAAGACCGTAGAGGCATGGGAAGCGGGAAGAAATCACCCCGAGGGAGCTGCTTGCCGTCTCCTTTCCATTACAAGAAAAGATCCTGCGTTTCCGCAAAAATCAGGTATCGTTTTACGGTAGTGCAACTATCAAAGAACCGCTTCGGCGGTTCTTTTTTTGCGCTTAGCCTTCCCCCGCCCGAGATCCCTCGCTGCACATCCCCCACAAGATCCAAACGGCAACGCCGTTTGCCCTGCGGGTTTCGACTACGTCCCGCCGCTGTCATTCTGAGCGAAGCCGCAGGCGCAGTCGAACTTTTGCGGTACCAACCGCAAATAGCGCCATTGCGTCCGCAGGACGCATTGCGGAATCTCGGCGGGACTTCGCCGGGGATGACGGTGGGGATGCATTGCCGAGGGATCGTGTGCGGAGATGATGTGCATACGGGCTACAGGAGTACTGCATCCGCATAAACTATCATTTCTCGCACAAAAGTCTTTCTCTTTTTCTTCATTTATGCTATAATAGATGCAAACACACGAACGAAAGGAACTCTTATGAGAGCGAGAAAGAGAAAACACGGCGAGGAGCGGCTGGCGGCTGCGGGAGCCGTTTTGTGTCAGAATAAAGAAGCGGTCTTTGCCGATGCGCAGGCGCCGTTCGGCGAAAAACGCCCGCTGCATCTCGAGATCGGCTGCGGCAAGGGCAAGTTTTCCTGCGAAATGTCGGCGCTGCACCCCGATGTCAATTTTTACGCGATGGAAAAGGTGTCGGACGTGATGGTCATCGCCGCGGAGCGCGCATTGCAGACGGCGGAAGATCGCCCCGACAATCTGCGGTTCATCGTCGGCGACGCAAAAGAGCTCACCGAATGGTTTGCGCCCCACACATTCAGCTGCATTTACCTCAATTTCAGCGACCCTTGGCCCAAGAAAGGCTACTACAAGCGCAGACTGACCTACCGCGCATTCCTCGAGATCTACAAAACACTGCTCGCGGATGACGGCGTACTGCGTCTCAAGACCGACAATGTCGGCTTGTTCGACTTCTCGCTGGAAGAGTTCGAGGCAGCAGGCATGCAGGTGCTGCGCATGAGCCGCGATCTGCACAACAGCCCGTATAACGAGGGCAACGTGATGACCGAGTATGAGACCAATTTCTCGAGCCAGGGCATTCCGATCTGCTTCGCCGAAGTAAAAGTAAAATAAAAAAAAGGAGCCGTAAGGCTCCTTTTTTAAAAAGGCGCACGGCACAACTTGCGCTGTGCCGTGCAAAGGAGAACGGGCGGCAGAGAGTGTACTTCCCGCGGGGACGCCTCCGAATGCTTCCCGCTATACACCGCGTGCCGCGGCTCGCGCCGCAACTCTTTTCTGTAGACCCTATGTAGTTTTTACCATATATTGGATGCGAAATTACGCATATTCGGTCGATGCTGAAAAAATTTTTACCGAAACAGCGAAATATAGTAGAGCATCGTGTTTTTGTAGCGCGTAAGCTGCTCGGATTTGAACCCGAGGAGCGAAATATCCAGCGGATTCAGCTCGAGTGACAACATGCAGGCGGCGTCTTTCGTCTGCATCTCGGGCACAAATCCCGCGGCGGCGCTCACTTCATGGAGCAGCATCGTCAGCACTTCTCGCTCGCCTGCCGAGAGGGGCGAAGCGCCCATACCGTCGGCAAACACGGTCACTCTGCCGCACTCGCGTACAAAATGCACCTGCACGTTGCCGTCCTCGCCCGCGGCAAGGCGCACCAGCAGCGCAAGGCAAAGTGCGAAGGCGCTCGGCGACACTTGCACCGCTATGTCCGCGGCGGGCACGCGCAGATGCGGGCGCACGCCCTCGCGCCCAAGCGTCTCGGCGTATCCGTCCGCGAACAGACGGCAGAGAACCTGCAGCGAAACGGTTTTGCGCGCCTGTGCCGCGAATGCGGAGACGTCAAACAACCCTTCTGCGGCGCGATCCGCCGCCGCGCCGAACCGTGTACACAGCCGGTCAAAATCTAAAAAGAACAGGTGCCGCTTGCCTTGCAGCGACACCTCTTTTACATAGGCGCGGCGGTTGCCGATCGAGATCAGCCCGCGCCTGTTTTCCTTTGCCGCGGCGGTAAGGGCGGCGTGTACCGAATGATTCATGGTCGCTTCGCGACAGCGAAAGAGCAGTGTGCCTGCCGCGTCGGTGATCAAAAGCAGGTCACTCATTGCGCATTCCCCTCTGCGGTCGCTGCCGACGCACGCGGCGAGCAGAACTGATAATTCAGCACATTCTTTTCGCGCAGCACGTCCACGAGTGCCTCGTCGCTGCCGTCCAGCACCAGGCGCAGCTCATACCGCGTGAAATAGAAGCCGTAGTCCTCGATATCCGCGGCAAGCTGCTCGGGCGTGAGGTCGGTCACGCGCAGCGCCACCGACAGTCCCGCGTCTTTCGCTTCCGAGAAGAAGCGCGCGCAGCTTTCGTCCCCGAGGATCGAGTAGGGCACGCAGAGCATCGCGCCGCTGACCGACTTCGCATAGGCGAAGATGCGGTCCTTGCACTCGGCGTCGAGCCTGTCGAACACCAAAACGATCTCGTTCGGCTGCGCCGCGGCAAATTCGGCGAGCAGCGCCGTCTCGTATGCCGCGATCACTTCGCGCACCTGCTCGTCGGCGTAGACCGATCGCACCTCAAAGAGTCCCGTGGTGCCCGCGTCGATCGAAAATGCCGTCAGCGCGGGGAGCGCGGACACATCCCGACCGAGCTTGCGATCGGTCTCCACGGCGAAATTTGCCGTGCCGTCGCGGTACAGCCATGTCGATGCGTAGGTAAACGGATCGTCGGTGGTGAAGGCGGCAAGCGCCGTCGGCTCGACGTATTCTCCGCGCATGATGCGCTCGGCAAGCGGCGTGATCGTCTCGTTGTCGCCGGGACTGCCGCTCGCCGTGGGGAGCAGGCTCTCGCCGCCTGCGGCTTTCTCACCGAGGTAGTGCCCGAGCACTACCGTCGCGGCAAACACCCCGAGGATCAGCAGCGCCCACAGGATCCACCCCCAGTGAATCTTCTTTTTTCGCGTGTTGTAACGCTTATAGATCGCCATTATCGGATCTCCTCGTAGGAAAGTCCGCGCACATATTCGCCCTCGAGCGCCGTGAGCAGTGCCGCGCGATCGTCGATCATGCCGTAGAAGATCGCGCTTTGATACTGCGACTTGAGATCGGCAAAGTTTTCGGTGATGTACGCTTCGTCTTTGGGCAGGCGCAGGAGAATGTAGAAGCCGTCCTCGCATTCAAGCACCGAGCTGATCTCGCCGTCCGCCATGGCAAATGCCGCGGTCTCGATGACGTCGATCATCTCCATGCGCGTGAAGTAGTAGCCGTCGGTGGGCATGCCGTAGTCCTCGGAGTAGCGGCCGACCAGCGTGTTGAAGTCGGTGCCGTCCTTGTAGGCGGCGAGCGCTTCTTCGGCGATCTTGCGGTTGTTTTCCACGTCCTCGCCGTCGTCATTTTCGATAAAGATCAGCTTTGCGCGCACAAAATCCTCGCCGTGCAGAATTTCCAGCACTTTTTCGTCGTTGTCCTCGATCTTGCCGCCGTCCGAGACCAGCGTGGTGAACAGCTTGTCCTCCATCGCGTCCACGGACATCAGGAATGTAAATACCTGTTCGGTCATGTAGTTGGCTTCGAGGTCGGCTGCGTAGTCGCCGCCGTTGTCTTTGTAGTAGGATTTGACCGCGTCCACATAGGTGTCGGCGGTGGATTTTACGTCGCCGTCTGCCGTGGTGATGCCGTAGTCATCCGCGAGCGAGACCGTGCCGTAGAGTCCGGTGACCGCTTCGGCAACGCGCTCGCGGATCTCGCGGTCGAGCGCGGCGGTGTCCACATTGCCGTCGGCGGCGGTGTACTTATCTTCGAGCTCGTCGCGGTAGTTCAGGTAAAAATAGCGGTAAACGTCGTAGGTGACCGTGTATTTGCCCACGGTCAGCGCCGTCTGCCCGTAGCTTTCGAGATATTTTTGCTGTGTATATTGATTTACCGCGTAGCGAACGTAGAGCGCGCCTGCAATGGCGACGATGACCAGCCCGAGTACCGCCACGAGCTTTTTGTTTCTCTTTTTGCGTGCCTCTTCCGAGACGATCGGTTGTTTGTTCATTCCCGTACCTGCCTTTTTCATCATATAAGTATATAATACAATAGTTTTGGCAGAATGGCAAGAAGCTGCGCCAAAATTCTTGACAAACGCCGTACCGCGCGGTATAATAAGCAGGTCAAAATGAAATTGAATTTCAAATTCAAATTAAAAGAGATGCAGAAACAGCGGTTTTGCCATACGAGATTCCAATACTGCGGCACCGCCGCCGTCATCCTGAGCGGAGCGCAGCGGAGTCGAACTTTTGCGGTATCAACCGCAAAAGCGCGCAGCGGGATCTTGCGGTGGTGCCTTCGCGTAAAGTACACCGTGGAGACATAGTCAAACTTTTTCGTCCGAGATCCCAAATGTCGCTTCGCGCCATTTGATCCTCCTTCGTCGGATTTCGACTACGCTCAGGATGACACGGACGAAAAATCGCGCTTCGCGATCGCTGTCTCAAAAACAGGAGATACACATGTACAATACCAAACAAAAAGATGCACTTTTGCGGTGTCTCGAACGGCAGAAGAACCACAGCCTCACGGTGGACGGCGTCTGCGCCGCACTGGCAGAGGCGGGCGAGCCGATCGGGCGCAGCACGGTCTACCGCCGCCTGGAAGAGCTCTGCCGCGAGGGCAGGATCAGCCGCTTTGCCCCCGAAGAGGGCAGGAGCGTGACCTACCGCTTCATCGGCAGTGACTGCGGCGAGGACTGCCATTTTCACCTCATCTGCACCGAATGCGGCGAGGTCGCGCACACGCACTGCCACGAGCTGGAAGCGCTGTTTGCGCACATGGCAAGCGAGCATGGCTTTGCCATCGACGAGCGAAAGACGATGCTGTACGGCGTTTGTCAAAAATGCAGAGGTGCACGATGAAAAAGATTCTTATAGTATTGCTTTGCCTTGCGCTGTTGCCGCTTTCGGCATGCGGCACGCCCACCGCGCGCGGCGACGGACTGAAAGTGGTTGCCACGCTGTTCCCGCAGTATGATTTTGCAAGAAATATCGCGGGCGAGCGCGCCGACGTGGAGCTGCTGCTCGATTTCGGCGCGGACGCGCATTCCTACGATCCCACGCCCGCCGACATTATGGCGATCGCCAACGCCGACCTCTTTATCTACACGGGCGGCGACATGGAGCTGTGGGCAGAAAAGCTGCTCACAAGCGCCGACATCCAAAAGGCGATCGAGAGCGGCAGATTGCACGTGCTCGACCTGTCGCAGTCGGTCGAGCTGCTCTGTCTGCACGAGCATGCCGAGGGCGAGGCACACGACCATGACCACGGCGAGTACGACCCGCACATCTGGACGTCGCTTTCGAACGCGCGGAATATGGTAAGCGCTGTTATGCATGCGCTGATCGAACTGGACCCCGACGGGATGACGAACTACAAGGCGAATGCGGCGGCGTACGATGCCGAGCTTGTCATGCTGCAGGACGAGCTGGAAACGATGCTCGCTGCGGCGAAGCGTTCTTCCTGCGCTTTCGGCGGTTCGTTTGCCTTTGCCTACCTGTTCCGCGACGCGGGACTCTCGCACATCTCGGTGTTCGAGGGCTGCGCTTCGCACGCGGAAGCCTCGGCAGCCGATATTGCGGCGGTGGTCAACGCCGTGCGGACAAGCGGCGCGTCCTATGTGCTCTACGACAGCCCCTCGGAGCAGAAAACGGCGCAGACGATCGCCGCAGAGACGGGCACAGAGGTGCTGCGTCTGCACGCGATCCACAATATCACCAAACAAGAGTTTGACGCGGGCGAGGATTATTGCTCGCTGATGCGACAAAATATAGAAGTTTTAAGAAAGGCACTCGGATGACAGATCTCATCACCTGCAATCATATCACCGTACACAACGAGCGCACGCTCGCCCTGCGCGACGTCAGCTTCACGGTTCAAAAAGGCGAGTTTCTCACCATCGTTGGGGAAAACGGCGCGGGAAAATCCACGCTGGTCAAGGTCATTTTGGGCATCCATGCGCCCGAAGAGGGCAATGTGGAGATCGACAGATCGGTCATCGGCAAGATCGGCTACCTGCCGCAGCAGTCGAGCGCACAGCGCGATTTCCCCGCGAGCGTGTACGAGGTCGTGCTCTCGGGCAACATCGGCGCAACGGGACTTTTGCCCTTTTACACCCGCGCGCAAAAGGCGCGTGCCAAGGGCAACATGGAGCTGCTCGGCATCACGCAGCTTGCCAAAAAGAGCTACCGCGCTCTTTCGGGCGGTCAGCAGCAACGTGTGCTGCTCGCGCGTGCCCTCTGCGCCGCCGAGGAAGTGCTGCTCCTCGACGAGCCGACCGCGGGACTCGATCCGCTGGTCACCAAGGAGCTCTACTCCACCGTGTACCACCTCTGCAAGGAGCACGGCATGACCATCGTCATGGTCTCGCACGACATTGCGGCGGCGATGAAGTATTCGGATCGCATTTTGCACCTTGCCACCGCGGTGCGCTTTCTCGGCACGCCTGCGGAATATGAAAAAACGCCGCTCGGCGCGTCGTTTGGGACGGAGGAAAACGAAAATGTTTGAGTACCTTTCCGAAATGTTTTCCTACACCTTCCTGCGCTATGCGCTGATCGTCGGCGTGCTGGTCTCGCTGTGCGCAGCGCTTCTCGGCGTGCTGCTGGTGCTCCGCCGCTTTTCCATGATCGGCGACGGACTCTCGCATGTGGGATTCGGCGCACTGTCGGTCGCATATGCTCTGTCGGCTGCCCCCATGGCGGTGGCGGTGCCCGTGGTCATCGCGGCGGCATTCCTCTTGCTCGGGCTGTCCGAGAATAAAAAGATCAAGGGCGACAGCGCCATCGCGGTCGTTTCTTCCTCGGCACTTGCCATCGGCGTGGTCGCAAACGCGCTCGCGGGCGGCAGCGCCACCGATCTGAACGGCTATCTGTTTGGCAGCATCCTCGCACTCGAAAAAAGCGACGTGATCCTGTCGGTGATCCTGTCGGTCGTTGTGATCGTGCTGTTCGTGCTGTTCAAGAACCGCATTTTCGCCGTGACGTTTGACGCCCCCTTTGCGGGGAGCGCGGGCGTACACGTGCGGTTTTACAATATGCTGCTCGCGCTGCTCATCGCCATCACGGTGGTGGTCGGCATGCAGATCGTCGGCAGCATGCTCATTTCCAGTCTGATCATTTTTCCGGCGCTCGCCGCGATGCAGATCGCCGAGAGCTTCCGCGGGGTGATCCTCTTGTCGGCAGTGCTGTCGGTGGTGTCGTTCCTGGTCGGTCTGCTCTGCTCGCTCACCCTGCCCGCAGGTGCGATGATCGTGCTGTGCAACCTTGCGATGCTGCTCGTCTGCACCGTCATCGGCAAGTGCATCAAAAAGGCGTAGGAAGAAAGCAGATCGCTCGGCATCGCGGCGATGTACTGTCAGCTTCCCCCTTGGGGGAAGCTCCCGTGAAACGGGTGATGAGGGGTAGCCGCCGCAGCGGCGTTTTCCTTTGCAAAAAAATTTTAATTTTCGACAAATTGATTGTAAATTTGCGCGGGATGTAGTAAAATAAAAAATACGCACTATGCATATATTGTACGGTTAGGGGGGACACACTTGAAAGAATTTTTTGCGCGGATCGGCGAATTTCTGCGTCGTGAGCCTAATTTGCGCGCGCTGTTTGCGGCGCCCGAGGCAACCTCGGCGTCCAGGACGGCAGTCTCGCAGACAGAGCGGCAGAGAATGCGCAATCGCCGTAATTTCTTCTTCTTTTTGTTTTATCCGCTCGCAGTCTTTTACATGGAAGTGGTGTTTCACTTTGCCATCTACGGGGAGATCCCGGTCAAAACGCTCGTGTATCTCGCACTGTTTTCGTTTGCCTGCGGATTTTTGCTGAGCGGTATCGCACTGCTTCTGCCGCTGCGCGCCAACCGCGTCTTTACGATCATCACGTTTACGATCCTAACGCTGCTTTTTGAGTCGCAGTATATTTATTTCCGCATTTTCAACAGCCCCTATCGCGTTGCGACGATGGGCATGGGCGGCGCGGCGATCCGCGACTTTCGGTCTATGCTCCTTGCAGAGATCTCGAGTGCGTGGTTTGCCATTGTATTGCTGCTTTTGCCCCTCATTTATCTGCTCTCGCACCGCAGGGACTATCGCCCCGCGTTTGCGCCGACGTTCGCATTCCGCATTTACCTGCTGGTCGCGGCATTGCTGCTGCACCTGCTCGCGGTCGGCATCATCAGTCTCGACCGCAGCGATTTCGGCGACCGTTACTACTATAAAAACGAGTTTTCCGCTGCCGAGGCGGAAAGGCGCTTCGGCGTCCTCACGAGTATGCGGCTGGATGTCAAGTTCATGCTCTTCGGCGAGGATCTGCCCGATCCCGATGATGATCTCGGCGAGTCGGTCAATCCCTTTGAGACCAAAACGCCCGACCCTGTCGTGACCATGGCGCCGTCCGTTACGACCGATCCCGCTGCCACGACCGAAATCACCGAAAACATCGTGCCGCCCACGCCTGTGGAGTACGGCGACAACGTGATGGATATCGACTTTGATACCCTCATTGCAAATGAGACCGATGCCGATATTCTCGCGGCGCACAAGTATTTTTCCTCGCTCACGCCCACCAAGCAGAACGAGTACACGGGCATGTTCAAGGGCAAAAATCTGATCTACATCACGCTCGAGGGCTTCTCATATAAGACGATCGACCCCGAGCGCACGCCCACGCTCTATAAGATGTCCACCGAGGGCATCGTGTTCAAGAACTTCTACACCTCGCTGTGGGGCGGCAGCACCGCCACGGGCGAGTATACCTCGATGACGGGTCTGTTCTACAGCAGCGCCCAGTGCCTGCAGATGAGCGGCGACAATCTTCTGCCGTTCACCATGGGCAACCAGTTTACAAAGCTCGGTTACAAGACCTATGCCTTCCACAACCACGACTATAACTACTACAAACGCAATGAGTCGCACCCCAACATGGGATACGAATTTATCGCGATCGGCAACGGCCTGACAGGACTCTCGGACGCGTGGCCGCGCTCCGACTACGAGATGGCGGTCGCCACGCTGCCGTATTATATCAACCTCGATACGCCGTTCCATGCGTACTATATGACGGTCAGCGGACATGCCAACTATTCCTTCTACGGCAACAGCATGTCGAAAAAGCACCAGGACGTCGTTGCAAACCTCGATTGCTCGGATAACGTCAAGGCATATCACGCCTGCCAGTATGAGGTCGAGCTGATGCTTGCCGAAATGGTGCGCCAGCTTGAAGCGGCGGGCAAGCTCGAGGACACCGTCTTCGTCATGAGCACCGACCACTATCCGTATGCCCTCAGCGATTCCGAGCTTGCGGAGCTGTACGGTCTGCCCGAGGCGGACATTCACAAGAACTTTGACCTGCTGCGCAACGGCTGCATCATCTGGTGCGCATCCATGAAAGAGCCGATCATCGTCGAGGAACCCTGCTCGTCGCTGGATATTATCCCCACGGTGTCGAACCTGTTCGGACTCGAATACGATTCGCGCCTGCTCATGGGCGTCGATGTGCTCTCGGATGCCGTTCCGCTCGTCATTCTCAACCAGGACGACAAAGAAGGCACTTCCTGGAACTGGATCAATAAGTACGGCGAGTACAACCGTGGTACCAAGACCTTTACCCCCTACGAGGGCTTCAGTGCCACCGAAGAGGAGATCGCCGCTTACGTTAAGCAGATGAACGCCGTCGTCTCCCGCAAGAACAAATATTCCCGCATGATCCTCGAAAAGGATTATTACAGATACGTATTTAAATAAGCAAAAGCAGAGCATTCGCTCTGCTTTTTGTTTTTCTGCATGATTTTACAGTGATTTTACAATACTAAGGTAATGAATCTTACCTTTCGGGATTATCCTTAAGATGTAAACCAAAGGAAAGAAGGAAATCAATATGAAAACATGCAAGAAAATATTCGCGATCATCCTTTCGATGGTCATGGCAGCTACCCTGCTGGCAAGCTGCGGCAATAAGGACAGTGGCGACGGCGCTTCCGCCGGCAACGACACTGCAAACAAAAACAGCTTCAATTCCTCCAAAGAGATCGGCGTCATCTCCCGCGAGAGCGGTTCGGGCACCCGCGGCGCGTTCATCGAGCTGTTCGGCATCGAGCAGAAGAACGAGGCGGGCGAAAAAGTGGACCACACCACGATGGAAGCCGTCATCACCAACTCCACCGCAGTCATGATGACCTCGGTCTCGGGCGACAAGTACGCGATCGGTTATCTCTCGCTCGGTTCGCTGGATGAGAGCCAGGTCAAGGCGGTTTCGATCGACGGCGTTGCCGCTTCGGTTGCAAATATCAAGAACGGCACCTACAAGATCGCACGTCCCTTCAACATCGTGACCAAAGACGGGCTCAGCACCGTAGCACAGGACTTCATCAACTACATCATGAGTGCCGACGGTCAGGCAGTCATTGAAAAAGGCGGCTACATCGCCGTCAGTGACGCTCCCGCCTACACGGGCAGCGTATCCTCGGGCAAGATTGTTGTCAGCGGTTCCAGCTCGGTCACCCCGATCATGGAAAAGCTGAAAGAAGCATACATCGCCAAGAATCCCGGAGTCACCATCGAGGTGCAGCAGAGCGACTCCTCCACGGGCGTTGCAAACGCGATCGACGGTACCTGCGACATCGGTATGGCATCGCGTGAGCTGAAAGATTCCGAAATCGCAAAGGGCGTCTCCTCCACGGTCATTGCGATGGACGGTATTGCGGTGATCGTCAACCACGAAAACACCGTAGAGAACCTCACGGCAGAACAGGTCGCCAAGATCTTCATGGGCGATGTCACGCGCTGGAACGAAGTAGCAGCGCAGTAACCAAAAGCGCGGCGCAAGCCGCGCTTATCCTGTTGGAAAACAAAAAGAACCGTTTATATGATTTGGCTGCGCCATGATTTGACAGCTGCGCTGTCATGATTTGGAGCGTTTCACGCTCCATGATTTGCATTGCAATCCTGATGCGCCGCAGCGCAAATCATGCCGCACAGGCAAATCATGGGCACGCAGTGTCCAAATCATGCGATCCGCAGGATTGCAATTCATTGGTTTACGCACAAAGTGCGTAAACACGAAAGGAGATTTCCTATGCATACATGCAAAGAACGTGCGATGCATATTGTGTTTGCACTGACCGCCTGCGTCTCCATCGCGGCGGTGGTGCTCATCTGCGTGTTCCTGTTTGCAAACGGTGTGCCCGCGATCGCCGAGATCGGCGTGTTTCGATTCCTGCTCGGAACCGAGTGGCGCCCCGAAAATAACATATTCGGCATTCTGCCGATGATCGTCGGCAGTCTCTATGTCACCGCGGGCGCGCTCCTCATCGGCGTGCCCGTAGGCATCCTCACCGCGGTTTTTATGGCACGCTTCTGCCCGCCGAAGCTGCATAAGATCCTCACGCCCGCGATCAACTTGATGGCGGGCATCCCCTCGGTCGTGTACGGCTTCTTCGGACTCGTGGTGCTCGTACCTTTCGTCCGCGAGTACATCGGCGGACGCGGCATGAGCGTGCTGACCGCTTCGGTACTCCTCGGACTCATGATCCTGCCCACGATCATCAACGTCTCCGAGAGCGCGATCCGCGCGGTGCCAAGCAGCTATTACGAGGGTGCGCTCGCCCTCGGTGCCACGCATGAACGCAGCGTGTTTTGCACCGTCGTTCCCGCCGCGAAAAGCGGCATCTTCGCAGGCATCGTCCTCGGCGTGGGCCGCGCGATCGGCGAGACCATGGCGGTGATGATGGTGGCGGGCAACCAGCCGCTCATCCCCGACAGCCTGACCGACGGCGTGCGCACTCTGACCACCAATATCGTCATGGAAATGGGTTACTCCACCGATCTGCACCGCGAGGCGCTGATCGGCACGGCGGTCGTGCTCTTCGTCTTTGTCCTGCTCATCAACGTGTCCTTCTCGCTGCTCAAACGAAAGGGGGCAAAAGCATGACAAAACAGATCAATACCACCACCTGGCAGCAGCGCATCCGCTCCTATAGCCGGCATCCCGGCTCGCTGATCCTGTTTCTCCTTGTCTGCCTGGCGGCACTGATCACCGCGGCGGCGCTGCTGTTCGTCGTCGGATACATCCTGGTCAAAGGCATTCCGCATCTCACGCCCTCGTTGTTCGAGTGGAAATACACCACCGAAAATGTTTCGCTCATGCCCGCGCTCATCAACACGCTGTTTATGACCGTGCTGGCACTGCTGTTTGCCGTACCTGTCGGCATCGGCGCGGCGATCTACCTGACAGAATATGCGGGGCGCGGCAATAAACTGGTAAACCTCGTGCGCATCACCGCCGAGACGCTCTCGGGCATTCCGTCGATCGTGTACGGTCTGTTCGGCTCGCTCTTCTTCGTCAAGGCACTGCACATGGGACTTTCGCTCCTCTCGGGCGCGCTCACACTGGCGATCATGATCCTGCCGCTCATCATGCGCACGACCGAGGAAGCGCTCCTCGCCGTGCCCGACAGTTACCGCGAGGGCAGTTTCGGCCTTGGCGCGGGACGGTTGCGCACGGTGGCGCGCGTGGTCCTGCCGAGCGCGATCCCCGGCATCCTTTCGGGCGTCATTCTCGGCATCGGACGCATCGTTGGCGAGTCGGCGGCGCTGATCTTCACCGCGGGTACGGTCGCCGAGGTCGCAAACAGCCTATTTGACTCCACGCGTACCCTCGCCGTACACATGTACTCCATCTCGGGAGAGGGACTCTACCTCGATGAGACCTACGCAACGGCGGTGGTGCTCCTCGTCGTCGTCATCGCGATCAACGCCCTGTCCTCCGTCGTGGCAAAAAAGCTCAGTAAGAATTAAAGCGAAAAAAAGCCTTCTCCCTTGGGAGAAGGTGTCAGCGGAGCTGACGGATGAGGGGTAGCCGCCGCAGCGGCGTTCTCCTTTTACCAAAGCATGACGTGCACGGATACGCCTGCGGCGTATCCTACCCCTCATCCGGTGCTGCGCACCACCTTCCCCCGAGGGGGAAGGCGTATTGGCTCCTTCATTTATCCGACAGAAAGGATTGCAACTATGGATAAAATCACAATCGAGAACCTGGACTTATTTTACGGCGGCTTTCAGGCGCTGAAAAATATCAACCTCGCGATTCCCGAGGGCAGGATCACCGCATTTATCGGCCCGTCCGGCTGCGGAAAATCCACGCTGCTTAAATCGCTCAACCGCATGAATGATCTCGTCGAGGGCTGCCGCATCACGGGCAGGATCGCCCTCGACGGCGAGGACATCTACGGCAAGATGGATCCGAGCGTCCTGCGCCGCCGCGTCGGCATGGTGTTCCAAAAGCCGAATCCCTTTCCGATGAGCGTGTATGACAACATCGCCTACGGCCCGCGCACCCACGGCATACGTTCGGCGGCAAAGCTCGATGAGATCGTGGAGCGCTCCCTGCGCGACGCGGCGATCTGGGACGAGGTCAAAGACCGCCTCAAAAAAAGCGCGCTCGGACTCTCGGGCGGACAGCAGCAGCGTCTCTGCATTGCACGCGCACTCGCCGTCGAGCCCGAGGTGCTGCTGATGGACGAACCCACCAGCGCCCTCGACCCGATCTCAACTTCTAAGATAGAAGACCTTGCAATTGAGCTGAAAAAACGCTATACTATTGTTATCGTAACACATAACATGCAGCAGGCAGTCCGCATCTCGGACAGAACGGCGTTCTTTCTCCTCGGTGAGGTCGTGGAATTCGGCAAGACCGACGAACTCTTTTCCATGCCGCGCGATAAGCGCACGGAAGATTACATTACGGGGAGGTTTGGATAATGCGACTGAAATTCGACGAGCAGCTTGAAAAGTTAAATAACGAACTGATTCAGATGGGTGCGCTCTGCGAAAACGCGATCGCCGCATCGGCAAAGGCATTGCTCGAGGGCGATCACACGCTTGCGAGCGAGGTGCCCGCGCTGTCGGCGCAGATCGACCAAAAAGAGCGCGACATCGAGGGCATGTGCTTAAAACTCCTGCTCCAGCAGCAGCCCGTGGCGCGCGATCTGCGCGTGATCTCGGCGGCGCTCAAGATGATCACCGACATGGAGCGCATCGGCGACCAGTCGGAGGACATCGCCGAGATCATCACGATGGCAAACATCGGCGCCACCGACAACGTGTTCTGCATCCACGATATGGCGATGGCGACCATCAAGATGGTCACCGACAGCATCGATGCGTTTGTCAAGCGCGACACCGCGCTTGCCGAAGAAGTGATTCACTACGACGATGTGGTGGATGAATACTTCGACCGCGTCAAAGGGCTTCTCATTGAGCTGCTCCGCAACCCCGAGACCGACGGAGAATACGCACTGGACCTGCTTATGATCGCAAAATATTTTGAACGAATCGGCGACCACGCGACCAATATTGCCGAGTGGGTTATCTTTTCGATAACGGGCGCCAGAAAGGACGAGATTACATGATCTTTTGTGTAGAGGACGACGAGGGCATCCGCAACATGATGGTTTATACGCTCAGAGCCTCGGGCTTTGCCGCTGAGGGATATGCCGACGGGCAGGCGATGCGCGCCGCAATGGAAACCGCGCTGCCCGAGTTGATCCTGCTCGACATCATGCTGCCGGGCGAGGACGGCATTTCGATCCTCAAGGAGCTGCGGAGTCACAACCGCACGGCGTCTGTTCCCGTCATCATGGCGACCGCCAAGGGCAGCGAGTATGACAAGGTCATCGGGCTCGACCTCGGCGCGGATGACTACCTCGCAAAGCCGTTCGGCATGATGGAGATGGTCGCGCGCGTCAAGGCGGTGCTGCGCCGCGCGGCGCCGTCCGCCCCGCAAAAAACGCTCACTGCGGGCGGGCTCACGCTCAACCTCGACGAGCACACCGCGCTTGTCGGCGTCGAACGCATCAAGCTCACGCTGAAAGAATACGAGCTGCTGCGCCTGTTTATGGAAAACAAGGGCAGAGTATTCACCCGTGACCAGCTGCTTTTGTCGGTCTGGGGCGATGACTTCCTCGGCGAGACGCGCACGGTGGATGTACATATCGGCACGCTTCGTTCCAAGCTCGGCGCGTGCGGCGAGTATATCGAAACGGTGCGCGGCGTCGGCTATAGATTGGAGGTCGGCGCATGACCAACCGGATTTTCCGTTCGATCTGCCTGGTGGCGACCGCCGTGCTGCTCGCCGCGTTGGCGCTCATCATGACCGTGCTGTACGGCTATTTTTCGGACGTGCAGAAAGAACAGCTCGCCGCCGAGACCAGGCTCGCCGCGCAGGGCGTGGAGCAAAACGGACGTGCGTTTTTTGACAACCTCAACGCGGGCGACACCCGCATCACCTGGATCGCTGCCGACGGCGAGGTGCTGTACGACAACAAGACCGATGAGACCGCCATGGAGAACCACGCCGAACGCGAGGAGATCGTCGAGGCGCTCGACGTTGGCTACGGCGAGAGCACGCGCTATTCCACCACGCTCACGCGCCGCCAGATGTACACGGCGATCCGCCTGACCGACGGCTCGGTCATCCGCCTTTCCATCGCGCAGAATACATTTCTCACGCTGACGCTCGGCATGCTGCAGCCGATGGCGCTGATCCTGCTTGCCACGGTGATCCTTGCGCTCCTGCTCGCGTCGCGGCTGTCGAAGCGCATCGTCGAGCCGCTCAATCAGCTCGATCTGGACGATCCGCTGAAGAACGAGGGATACGACGAGATCGCGCCGCTCTTGCGCCGCATCGACGCACAGCAAAAGGAGATCCGCGCACAGCGCGACGAGCTGAAACAGCGTCGGCGCGAATTTGACGCCGTCACCGACGGCATGCACGAGGGACTCGTGCTGCTCGGCGCGCGCGGCAATATTTTGAGCATCAACCGCGCGGCACAGTCACTGCTCGGCGCCGACAGCGACTGCGTCGGTAAGCATATCTACGTGATCTGCCGCGCTCCCGCGCTGCAGGCGCTCATTTCCGATGCGTCCGCGGGCGACCGCGGGGATCGTGTGATCGCCATGGCGGGCAGAGAATTTTCCTTTTCGATCAGTCCCGTGCCCGTGCACGGCGAGGTCGTCGGCATGGTGCTCTTGATCGTGGACGTCACCGAAAACGTCGATGCCGAGAAGATGCGCCGCGAGTTCACGGCGAATGTCTCGCATGAGCTGAAAACCCCGCTGCAGACCATTTCGGGCTGTGCCGAGCTTTTGGCGAACGGCATGGTCAAGGCGGAGGATACGCCGCAGTTTGCAGGGCAGATCTACAAAGAGGCACAGCGCATGACCGCGCTGATTGAGGACATCATCCGCCTGTCGCACCTCGACGAGGGCGCCGAGGACATGAACCGCGAAAGATTGGATCTGTACACCATGGCGGTCAGCGCCGTGCAAAGTCTGCAATCCGAGGCGGAAAGTGCGCATGTGCAGCTGTCGCTTTCGGGCGAGAGCACGATGATCTATGGCATTCCGCAGCTCGTCAGCGTGCTGATCAACAACCTTTGCGACAACGCGATCAAATACAACCGCGAGGGCGGCAGTGTTGCGGTCTCGGTGCGCACCGAGGGAGACGCCGCCGTGCTGTCGGTAGCGGATACGGGCATCGGCATTCCCGGCGAGGATCAGGACCGCATCTTCGAGCGCTTCTACCGCGTGGATAAGAGCCGTTCCAAGAAGGTCGGCGGCACGGG
This sequence comes from Clostridia bacterium, assembly GCA_017398595.1. Taxonomy (GTDB): domain Bacteria; phylum Bacillota; class Clostridia; order Oscillospirales; family CAG-272; genus UMGS902. Next base: position 41,110 of record JAFQFR010000030.1, on the reverse strand, counting down.
ACTCGGACTTTCGATCGTCAAGCACGCTGCAAAGCTGCACGGCGCGCGAATCTCGCTGCGCAGCACCGTCGGCGAGGGCACGACCATCACCGTCCGCTTTCCCGCAGCGAATTGAATAGAAAAAACAAAGGCTGTTGCAAATGCAACAGCCTTTGTTAAGTTGTAAACGAATATCACGCGATAGTCGCTTGGTTGAAAAGAGACTATGCCGATGAGCAGAAAGAAAATAAAAAGAAAGCGCAGAAAGGTTTGCGTGAAAGGCTCCCTTGTGTAAAGGGAGCTGTCACCGTAGGTGACTGAGGGATTGTTCTTAGGAGAAAATGGACAAATAAAGTAGGCACTAAGCTTTACAATCCCTCCGTCTTGCTACGCAAGCCACCTCCCTTTACACAAGGGAGGCTTGGCATTTGTGCGTAGCAGTAGTATAAGGGCTTTGCCCGAAAATGAAATACCACCCGCATAGCGGGTGGTATTTATTATATTATACAGTAACAAGGCGGTTCAGCCGTTCGGACATGACGATCATCAGAATGGCAAATACCGCGAGGTAGAGCGGATAGATGCCGATGGGCAGGACCTCGGTGAGGGCGCCGAACAGCGGCGGCATGAAGGTGCTGCCGACGTAGGCGCTTGCCATCTGAATGCCGACGATAGCCTGCGAGTTCTCCTCGCCGAAGTTGTGCGGCGTGGAGTGGATGACCGACGGATAGATCGGCGCGCAGCCGAGCCCGATCACGATGAGTCCCGCAAGGGCAAGCGTGCTGCTGCCGAGCGGCAGACCGACGCAGAGGATGCCCACGGCGATCACCGCAAGACCGACGCGGATCAGCGTGCGGTCGCCGAAGCGGTCGGCGACAAAGCCGCAGAGGAATCTGCCGAGCGTGATGCCGATGTAAAAGAGCGAGGCGAAGCGTGCCGCGGTCGTTTCGTCAATGCCGCGCGCGAGGACAAGGTAACTGCTTGCCCACAGCCCCGCGGTGCTTTCGAGTGCGCAGTAGCCGAAGAAGCAGATAAGCACGGCGCCGACGCCGCGGATGGCAAGGACATTCTTTGCTCGCGGTTTTGCTTCTGCGTCCGCGGTTTGCGCCGTCTGCTGTGTTTTCCACAGCGGCAGGGAGAAAAAGAGAAACGCCGTCAAAACAAACTGGATGACCGACACGGCGCGGTAGCCGCTCTGCCAGCCCTGCCCGCCGCTCAGCGCGGCGCTCATGATGTACGGGCTGATGGTCGTGCCCACGCCCCACATGCAGTGCAGCCAGCTCATATGCCGCGCGGCGTAGTGGATGGCGACGTAGTTGTTGAGTGCGGCGTCGATCGCGCCCGCGCCGAGTCCGTAGGGAATCGCCCACAGGCAGAGCATCCAGACCTCGCTCGAGATCGAAAAGCCAAACAGCGCGGCGGCGGTGAGCAGCACGCTCGCCGCGGTGACAACGCCCGTGCCGAGTTTGCGCGTGAGCTTATCCGAGAGCAGGCTGGAAACGATGGTGCCGCCCGAGATGATCATGGTGATGACGCCCGCAAAGGAGAGGGGTACGCCGAGTTCGGCGTGCAGCGTCGGCCATGCCGAGCCGAGCAGCGAATCGGGCAGCCCGAGGCTGATAAACGCGATATAAATGATCGCAAGCAGTAGTGATAGCATAAAAGGCTCCTGCGGGAAAACCTTTTTATAAAAAGGTTTTCCCGCACCCTTTCCAAAAATTTTTGAAAAGTAAATTGTTGTAGCCGTATTCTTTTTTCAAAAGTTTTACGGGGGTGTGGGGACGCTTTTTTAAAAGCGTCCCCACATATTTTTTATTTTACCGCCTGCTCCGCTTTGGCATTCGCGAGCATCAGTTTGATGCGGTTTTCCTGGTTGACCTTGGTCGCCGAGGCATCGTAGTCGATGGCGACAATGTTCGCGTTCGGGTAATGCTGCTTGATCGGCTTCATCATGCCCTTGCCGCAGATGTGGTTGGGCAGGCAGCCGAACGGCTGGGCGCAGACGATGTTGTTCGTACCGTGGTCGGCGAGCGAGAGCATCTCGGCGGGCAGCAGCCAGCCTTCGCCCATCTTGCAGCCGTGTCCGATGCACTTGTCCGCAATGTCTGCGATCTCGTTAAACGGTTCGGACGCGCGGAAGCCGCCTTTTTCCATCAGCGCCGCCATCTTCGCCTGCTTGCCGAGCAGGAATTCATACGCAAACTGCACCACCTTGTAGGTCAGATAACTGCCGCGGTGATAGAGGCGATAGTCCTCGGTCTTGTTGTAGATGCAGTACAAAATGAAGTTGAGCAGTCCGGGCAGAACGACCTCTGCGCCGTTGTCTACAAGAAAATCGGCGAGGTTGTTGTTGCCGAGCGGCGAGAACTTGACATAGATCTCGCCCACGATTCCCACACGCGGCTTTTTTTCACTGCGGTCGGCAGGGATCGCCGCAAATTCCCGGGTGATGCCTTCCATGCGCTTTTCGGCTTTCTTCCACGAGATGCCGTCCTTCATCTCCTTGGCAAGCTCGATCGAGAGACGGTCGGCGAGCGCCTGCGCGTCGCCCTTATGCGTCTCGTAGGGCTTGACTTGCTCGGCAAGCGCCATGATGAGGTCGGCGTAGAGCACGCCGTAGAACATTCTGTACCAGATCGGCAGCGAGAGCTTGAAGCCGGGGTGCTCCTCGAGCCCGTCAAAGCTGATCGAAATGACCGGAATATACGGGTATCCCGCCTTGGCGAGCGCCTTGCGCAGCAGGAAAATGTAGTTGGACGCACGGCAGCCGCCGCCCGTCTGGAAGTAGACCAGCGCGGTTTTGTGCGGATCGTACTTGCCGCTCTCGATCGCGCGGATGAACTGTCCGATGACGAGGATCGCGGGGTAGCAGGTGTCGTTATGTACGTATTTGAGTCCCGTTTCGGCGATCTCGGGTCCCGATTCGGTGAGCAGTTCGATGGTATAGCCGTTGTCGCGCATGACCTGCAGGATCAGATTGAAGTGGATCGGCAGCATGTTCGGCGCGAGGATGGTATAGGTGTCCTTCATCTCCTCGGTGAAAGGAATATATTCTTTTTCGGTCATTTGCATGCCTCCTCCAGGGATTTCTTTTCTTCGATCGCACCGATCAGACTGCGCAGACGGATCTTCACCGCGCCGAGTCCCGTGATCTCGTCGATCTTGAGCTGGGTATAGAGTTTGCCGTTCTTTTCGAGGATGGAGCGCACCTCGTCGGTGGTGATCGCATCCACGCCGCAGCCGAACGAAACCAGCTGTACAAGCTGTACATCGGGGTTCTCGGCGGCAAAGAACGCCGCGCCGTACAGGCGCGAGTGGTAGGTCCACTGGTTGAGCACGCCGACAGGGCGCATCTGCGCCATGCGGCAGACGCTGTCCTCGCTTACGACGGCGAAGCCGAGCGCATTTGCCAGCTCGTCGATGCCGTGCCCGATCTCGCTGTCGATGTGATACGGTCTGCCTGCCAGGATCATGATCGGCTTGCCGTTGGCACGCGCGTATTCGACGGCTTTCGTGCCCTCGGCGCGCACCGTCTCCTCGAAGCGGTCGTACTCGGCAAACGCCTTTTTGACCGCACGGTTGATGTCGCGCTTCGTGATGCCGTCAAACTTCTCGGAGAGGTATTTGTGCAGACCGAAGCAGAGTTCTTTTTCGCTGTTGATGTTGAGATAGGGGTAGAGGAATTTTGTCTCGGAGAGCTCCTCCACGTTGCCCGCCAGCAGCTCGGAGTAGTAGGCGACGACGGGGCAGTTGTAGTGGTTGTCCGAGGTCTTTTCGTCGATGTTGTAGGTCAGACACGGGTAGAAGATCGCGTCCACCTTGTCCTCGAGCAGCTCGGCAATGTGGCCGTGCATCAGCTTTGCGGGGTAGCACGCCGTGTCCGAGGGGATGGAAAATTGTCCTTTTTCATAGGTGCGGCGGGTAGACATTGCCGACACGCGCACCGAAAAGCCCATTTCTTTGAAGAACGTGTGCCACAGCGGCAGCAGCTCGAAGATGCCGAGCGAGAGCGGCAGACCGATCGTTTCGGGGCGCTTGCCCTCGACGGTGCCGTAGGCGGCAAGTAGCTCGCGCTTCTTCGCATAGAGGTTCGGCAGCGGTTCGCTGCCCTTTTTCAGTCCCGCACCCTTTTCGCAGCGGTTGCCCGAAATGAAGCGTCTGCCGTCGGCGAAGGTGTTGACCGTGAGGGAACAGTGGTTGGTGCAGCCCTTGCAGACCGTGGCGCGCGCCGTGTGCGAGAAAGCCGCCAGCGCGTCTTTTGCGATGAGCGTGCTTTCCCCCGTGCGCATCGAATAGAGCGCCGCGCCGAACGCGCCCATCAGTCCCGCGATGTCGGGGCGGACGACCTCGCCGCCAAGCTCTTTTTCAAAGGCGCGGAGTACCGCGTCGTTATAGAACGTGCCGCCCTGTACGACCACGTTTTTGCCCAGTTCTTCGGCACTTGCCACGCGGATGACCTTGTACAGCGCGTTTTTGACCACGCTGATCGACAGTCCCGCCGAAATGTCCTCGACCGTCGCGCCGTCTTTCTGCGCCTGCTTGACCGAGGAGTTCATGAATACCGTACAGCGCGAGCCGAGGTTGACAGGGTGCTTTGCAAAGAGTCCGCGCGTCGCAAAATCCTCGATCGTGCAGCCGAGCGAGCGCGCAAAGGTCTCAAGGAACGAGCCGCAGCCCGACGAGCATGCCTCGTTGAGCATGATGCTGTCGATCGCGCCGTTCTTGATCTTGAAGCACTTGATGTCCTGCCCGCCGATGTCGAGGATGAAGTCTACATTCGGCATGAAATGCTTTGCCGCGGTGAAATGCGCGATGGTCTCGACGATGCCGTGATCCACCGAGAATGCGTTTTTGATGAGTTCCTCACCGTAGCCCGTGACCGCACTGCCGCGGATGCGCACGCGGTCGCCGCAGCGGGCGTAGATCTCGGTGAGCTGCTCGCGCACGATCTCCACGGGATCGCCGCGGTTCGAGGCGTAGTATGTATAGAGGAGTTCCTTGTTCTGCGAGATCAGCGCCAGCTTTGTGGTGGTACTGCCGCAGTCGATGCCGAGGTAGGCGTCACCCGTGTAGGTCGCAAGGTCGGCGCGCGCAAGCGTGTCTTTCTGATGCCGCGCGCGGAATGCGCCGTAGTCCTCGTTGCCAAGGAACAGCGGTTCAAGCTTTTCGGTGGTCTGCACCGCCTTTGCCGTGCGGATGCGGGAGAGCAGCGCGGGCATGGTGACGCTCTCGCCGCTCTTTTCGGCGTAGAGTGCTACGCCCATGGCGACCGAATAGCGTGCAAACGTCGGGAACACCGCGTGTTCTTCGTCGAGGTGCAGCGTCTCGGCAAAGCACTTGCGCAGACCCTTGCAGTAGTAGAGCGGACCGCCGAGGAAGAGCACCTTGCCGCGGATCTTTTTACCCTGCGCAAGGCCCGCGATGGTCTGGTTGACCACCGCTTTGTAAATGCTCATGGCGATGTCGCACTTGCTGGCGCCTTGGTTGAGCAGCGGCTGAATATCGGTCTTGGCGAACACGCCGCAGCGCGATGCGATGGGGTAGATACGCTCGGCTTTGAGGCTCAGCTCGTCCAGCTCGTCCGCGCTCACGTTGAGCAGCGTTGCCATCTGGTCGATGAATGCGCCCGTACCGCCCGCGCAGGAGCCGTTCATGCGCTCGTCGATGCCGCCGTCGAAAAAGATGATCTTTGCGTCCTCACCGCCGAGCTCGATCACGCAGCTTGTGTCGGGTTCGAGCGTTTCGACCACGCGCGAGGTCGCGTATACTTCCTGTACAAAGGGCAGACCGCTCTCGTTTGCCAGTCCGAGACCTGCACTGCCCGAGATCGCCACCGTGAAGGGATTTTCTCCGATCAGCGGCGCCGCCTCGCAGAGAATGGCGTCTGTTTTTTCGCGCACAGCGGAGTAATGCCGCTCGTACTTTTCAAAAATCGGCTGCCCGTCGCAAAGGAGAACAACTTTTACTGTCGTGGATCCGATATCTATGCCGAGCGTATATGCCATGCGATTTTCCTCCGAAATAAAGAACTAATGAATGCCGGTTTGTCGAAAAACCTTGGTTTTTCGACAGTCACTTATATGATACCCGTTTTATGCGAATTTTGTCAAGCCTTGTCACAGGGATTTCACAAAGGGATGTTCAGCGGCTATGCCGCTAAACAATGTATTGCGATCCTGCGGATCGCAATACAAATCATAGAGCGTACAGCGCTCCAAATCATGACAGCGCAGCTGTCAAATCATGGCGAAGCCAAATCATATAAACTAAAAATGCTTATATATATCCTTATACAGATACAGCGAGCCGAGGATGAGCAGGGGTGCGCCGAGCTTTTTGGCTCTTGCGCGCGCCGCTTGCAGCGCGGCGGCGATGGTGGGATAGCCCTTTGCGGGGACGCCGCGCTCGGCGTAGACCGCCGCGAGCGCATCCGCTTCCATGGCGCGGGGATTGTCGGGCTTCAGGGTGAACACCTCGCGCGCGACGGGCGCGATGAGATCCGCCATCGGCGCATACGCCTTGTCCGCCATCACGCCGGTGAGGATGATGACCTTTTCGCCGAACACGTGCTTCGCCGTCTCGATCGCGGCGCGCACGCCCTCTTCGTTGTGCCCGCCGTCAAAGACCACGGGCGGCTCGGACGACAGCAGCTCAAAGCGTGCGGGCCACTTCGCCGTGGAAATGCCCTCGTAGAGCGCATCTTCGCTGATCTGCACGCCGACCTTGCAGAGAGCGTCCACCGCTTCGCACACCAGCGCGATGTTGCGCGGCTGATAGCCGCCGATCAGCGAGGTGTGCAGGTTTTTACGCTCTTTGTAGTCCATTTCGATGCCGAGCAGCGTGTCCGCATGCACGGTGATCGCGTCGGGATCCACTTCGGTGATGGGCGCGTTTTGCGCCTTGGCTTCGGCTTCGAGGACCTGCTTTGCCTCGTCGGCGAGTCTCGCCATCACCGCGGGGCAATTTTGCTTGATGATGCCCGCCTTTTCGGATGCGATGGCACCGAGCGTGTTGCCGAGCAGCTGCATGTGGTCAAAGGCGATGCCCGTGATGACCGAGAGCAGCGGGGATTTGATGATGTTGGTCGAGTCGTATCTGCCGCCGAGTCCGACTTCGAGCACGACGATGTCCACCTTCTTGCGGCGGAAGATCTCAAATCCGACTGCCGTGATCAGCTCAAACTCGGTGGGGCGGTCTGCCATCGCGTCGGCGTGCGGCTTTGCCGCCTCGACCGCTTTTGCCAGCAGATAGTTCGACACGGGTCTACCGTCGATGGCGATGCGCTCGTTAAAGGTGCGCACATAGGGCGAGGTGAAGGTGCCCACGCGGTAGCCCGCGGCGCGGAGCACCGCCGTGAGATAGGCGGCAGTAGATCCTTTGCCGTTGGTGCCCGCGATGTGGATGCAGCGCAGATCTTTTTCGGGGTGCCCCATGCGCTCGCAGAGCTCCGTAATGCGCGAAAGTCCCGGCACGCTGCCTCGCCAGGAGACGGAATGGATGTATTCTAAAGCTTCGGTGTATGTCATAGCGGTATTCCTTTACAGTTACAATTCACACATGATTTTTCGCAGACCTTTGTTTTTCAGCAACAGGTACAGAATGGTAAATTCGATCGTGCCCGTGATGAGATAGATCGGGATGCGCAGTGCCAGCGTGGGCAGCGGCGTTGCGTAAAAGATGTAGATGCCGATGCTCTTGATCACAAGCGAGCCGACCAGGTGCGCCGATGCCACCGACAGCCACAGCCGCGGCTTTTGCAGAGCGCCGTGCATACCGAAGAGCCCCGCCATCGTGCCGATGGACGCCGCGCCCAGCGTGATGATCGGGTTGATCGAGTACCCGTAGGCAAGACAGCCGACGAGGTCGCCGACCGCGCCGCAGAGTGCGCCCGCCAGCGGCCCGTAGAGGTAGCCGCAGAGCAGCACGCTGAGATTTTCCAGACTGATACGTCCCCAGGGTTCGAGCTTGAAGCTGAGGAACTTGCCGAGGATCAGGCTGATCGCCGCCAGCAGGGCGATACGGGTGAGCAGTTTTAAAGAGATGGAAAAAGAATGTTTCATGGAAGCCTCCTAAATAAAAATCATAAAGGTTTGCTTCACACAAAAACAGGCGGACATAGACAGTCCGCCCGTTCCTCTTTGTTAATCTGTGGTACTTGCGAAAAAATCCTTAGTACGAGGTTAACAGCGGGATGCGGGCGGCGCACCGCGGCAAAAGCCTTCGTCCGTTTTGCAACTCCCCGTCAAAACGGCACTTCACGCGCGTCGCTCTACTCTGTGTAAAGTTTTGGGTTGATAATGAAAGAAAAGGTAATTGCTTTATATGCCTCCCTTGCCTAAAGGGAGGTGGCGGCGTAGCCGTCGGAGGGATACATTCTTCAATGAACTAATTCTTAAAAATCAGCATGAATTTAAAAGTTAGTTTTCTTTGGAATATATCCCTCAGTCGCCGTTCGGCGACAGCTCCCTTTAGGCAAGGGAGCCTTGGTCTGCGCATAGCCGATACTTCATTGTTTCATTTCTTCTAAAATTTCTTCCGCTTCTTTTTTGAAGGCGGCGGAAGAAGCGTCACTGGGCATGCGGAAGTCACTGCGCGGGGACAGCGATACGGTGCCGACTTTGGGGCCGTCGGGCAGACAGGATCGCTTGAACTGTTGGGCGAAGAAGCGGCGGACGAACATGGAGAGCCATTTTGCGATCGTCGCCGCGTCGTACTCGCCGGCAAATGCATAGCATGCCAGTCGGAAGATCTTACGCGGGCGTGCGCCGAAGCGCACGAAATGATAGAGGAAGAAGTCGTGCAGCTCGTAGGGGCCGACGATGTCCTCGGTTACTTGTGCAATCTCGCCGTCTTTCGGCGGGAGCAGCTCGGGGCTGACGGGCGTGTTGTAAATGTCGTACAGCGCCGCCGCAAGCTCCTCTTTGCCTGCCGCCTCGTACTTTTCCGCCGAGCGGCAGACGATGTGGCGCACCAGCGTTTTCGGCACCGAGGCGTTCACGCCGTACATCGACATGTGATCGCCGTTGTAGGTGGCAAAGCCGAGCGCCAGCTCGGAGAGGTCGCCCGTGCCGACGACCATGCCGTTTTCCTTGTTGGCAATGTCCATGAGGATCTGCGTGCGCTCGCGCGCCTGGCTGTTTTCATAGGTAACGTCGTGCTTTTCGGGGTCTTGTCCGATGTCAGAAAAGTGCTGATCCACCGCTGCCTTGATGTCGATCTCTGCAAACGTCGTGCCGAGCGCACGGCAGAGAATCTCGGCATTGGAGCGGGTACGCTTGGTCGTACCGAAGCAGGGCATCGTGACCGCATGAATGTCGGTCATGGGACGTCCGAGCAGCTCGCACGCGCGCACGGCGACCAGCAGTGCCAGGCAGGAATCGAGACCGCCCGAGATGCCGATGACTAAGGTTTTTGCATACGCCGCTTCCATGCGGCGGGCGAGTCCGTGCGCCTGAATATCGAGGATCAGGTCACAGCGGCAGTCCTTTTCATCCTTGCTTGCGGGGACGAACGGGTGCTTGTCCACAAAGCGGGTGAGCTTCGTTTCCTCTGTTTCGCATGCGCACTCGATGTAGGCGTATCCCTCGGCGTCAAAGGCGCCGAACGTGTTTTGCTTGATGCGTTCGCCGACCAGCTTTTCGCAGTCGATCTCGGTGCACAGAAAGTTGTCGGGGGCAAACGGACGGCTCTCGGCAAGCACCGCGCCGTCCTCGGCGATCATGTTGTTGCCCGAAAAGACGAGGTCGGTGGACGATTCGCCCGCGGCAGCCGTGGCATATACATAGCCGCAGACGCATCTTGCCGACTGCGAGGTGACGAGCAGGCGGCGGTATTCGCTCTTGCCGATCACGGCGCTCGACGCCGAGAGGTTTGCCACAACGGTTGCACCCGCCGCGGCGTGCGCCGCCGAGGGCGGCACGGTCACCCACAGATCCTCGCAGATCTCCACCGCCAGTTTAAACTGCGGGATGCCGCTAAGGGAAAAGATCTGCTTTACGCCGAAGAGCACATCGAATCCGCAGAGCGTGATCGCGTAGTTTTCGCTCGGCGCTGCGGCAAAGTGGCGCCCCTCGTAGAATTCGTTGTAATCGGGAATGTTGGTTTTCGGCACCACGCCGAGCAGCTCGCCACGGTAAAGCACCGCCGCGCAGTTGTACAGGCGATTGCCGAAGGCAAGCGGCAGTCCGAGCACCGCCATCACGCCGCAGTCGGCGGTGGCGGCAAGCACGGTCTCGAGCGCCCTCACGCACTCGCGCTGCAGCTTGGTTTGAAAAAACAGGTCGGCGCAGGTGTAGCCGCTGAGAAACAGCTCGGGCAAAACCAGGAGTTTTGCGCCCTCGCCGTCCGCACGGCGTATCGCCTCGATCGCTGTCTGCGCATTGGCAGCGGGATCGCCGACCGCCACGCGCGGGCTGTACGCCGCGACCTTGATAAATCCGTCTTTCATAGAGTTCCTTTCGTGGTTTTTGTAACGGTTTGGTGCCGTATATGCGGGAGGCGAAACGCCTCCCCTACGATGGGTAGGCACCAATAACGCACATCGTAATGGCAACGCACTCGCCTGTAGGGACATAGCGACCTGCGGTCGCATTGCGTCCTCGACTGTCCGTTTGCCACGGTTCGATGATGCACCCCCGCCCTTGTCATCCCGAGCATCGTCGAGGGATCTCGGGCGGGAATGATTTATTTCTTTTCAAAACGCACATCTCTGCCGCAGAACAGCAGCGGCTTGTACACGCCGAGCAGACGGCTGAACAGTCTGCCCGTGTAGCGCTCGGAGAGCTGCGCCGCCGTGAGATTGGTGCTGATGACGGTGGGCAGACCCTTGCAGATGCGCGTGTCGATGACATTGTAAAGGCAGGATTCGGTAAAACTGCCGCCGAGCTCGGTGCCGAGATCGTCCACGATCAGCAGCTCCGCCGAAAAATAGCGGTCGGTGTCGTCCTGCTCCCCACGGAATTTAGCTTTCTCAAATTCCGCGATCATATTCAAAACCGAGGTGTACAGCACGTCAAATCCGCGGTCGATCACCACTTTGGCAAGGGCGCTGGAAAGATGCGTTTTGCCGAGTCCCGTGCCGCCCATCAAGAGCAGCGAATCGCTGCTTTTCGAGAAGTTTTCGGCATAGGAGCGGATCTTTGCAAAATTCTGCCGCATGCGCTCGCGGTCCTCGCCCGCAAAGTAGTCCAGCGAGTAGTTGTCAAAGGTCTGCTTGCCGATCAGCGCACCGAGTCCCGAGGTCTCGTAGCCGCGCAGGACCAGTGCGCGCTTGAAACATTCGCACATCTTGGTCTCGACAAAGCCGAGATCCTTGCACTTTTCGCAGTCGTAGTGCACGTCGGTGTAGTCGGCGGGGTAGCCGTGCGCCTCGAGCAGTGCCGCGCGCGCCGCGCGCAGCTCCTCGGTCTCGCGGCGGATCCCGGCAATGCGGTCACCGAGGCCTTCTTTGCCGGCAAATGCCGCGCTCATGATGCGTGCCGCCGTGCTGCTCAGCGCGTCGTCGATCTCCGAGAGACCGTCGATCTTGCCCGCCAGTGCCGTGCGCCGCGCCTCGGCGCGCTCGGCGGCGGCGAGATGCTTTTTCTCAAACGCTTCGCGCAGCTCGTAATAATTTTTGCTGTTGAAACTCATTTCTTTTCCTCGCTGTAAGAACGTTCCAGAGCTTTTTGAAAGGCGTCGTCCACGTCAAAGCTCTGCGTGGCGATGTCGCTTTTCTTTTTGTTGTCTGCCCGTTTTGCGGGCGTTTTTTTCGTTTTTGCTTCTACATCGCGGACGGTCTTCACGCCCTCTTCATACCAGGCTTTCAGGATGCTGCCCGCATAGTTGATCGACGCTTTTCCCGTGTTGTTGACCGTCTTTTCGTAGGCAAGGCGGATCACGTCGTCGTCGAAGTTGTATTTGTCAAACCAGTCGGTGAGGTGTTCCTCTTCCTTTTCGGTCAGATCCCGTCCGCCGATGCCGAACATCTGGCGGATCTTGCCCGCCCGCCCCTCAAAGCGTTCGAGCCAGCGGAGCTTTTCTTCCAGCGCTTCGGCGGTGGTGATGCCTTTTTCCGCGTATTTGTAGGCGACCGCTTCCATATAGCGCAGCGGCTTTTCGCGGCGGCAGACGAAACAGCCGATCATCGCTAAAATGTACTCGCCCGAGAGCTTCAGCTCGGAGTACAGGCGCGCGATGATCTCGATCTCGCCCGTGTTGAAGATCCAGCCCGCCGTCTGCTGTGCCATGTCGAGCAGCGCGGTAAATTCGCTGTCGGTTTCGGCGATCCTGCAGAGCTCGTCGGTGTTCAGCCGCGTCGCACGCTTTTCGCGCAGTGGCTTTTTCTCGGCGGGCTTTTTGGCGCTGCCGCTCTTGGCGGTCTGTGCCTTGACCACGCCCGCGCCCCGCCAGAACTTGACCGAGGAACGCACTTCGCCCTCGCCGAGCTGCAACGTCTCGGCTGCCGTCGCCGCGTCAAAGACTTCGCCCCTCGCTTCGCACGCCGCGATGTGCAGCAGCACGCGCAGGTCGGCGGCGTCGGCGTCGGTCAGCAGGGCAAGACAGCTGCTCGGCAGGGTGAGCGGCTGCTCCTCCTTGGTGAAATGCAGTTTCATTCGGTATCCTCGATCTCGTCGGCATTGTGTACGCGGTAGGTCAGCTGCATCAGCGAGTCGCCGATGTGTACGTTCTGCACCGTGATGCCCAGCTCCTCGAGATCCAGCTCCACGTTGGTGAAGTTCCAGATGCCGCGGATGCCGAGCGAGGCAAGGCGCTCTGCCGTTTCTTTGGCGTACATGCGGGGCAGGGTGAGCACCGCAATGTCGATGTTGTTTCTTTTAATATATGTATCCAGCTCGGCAATATCGTAGATATGCAGGGAGCCGTATTCCTTACCGACAAGGTCGGGGGAATTGTCGAACAGCGCCGTGAGCGTCACGCCGCGCTTGGAAAACATGGGGCTGCCCACAAGGGCAAGCCCGAGGTGTCCCGCGCCGATGATGACCGCACGATAGTGCTCCTCCACGCCGAGGATCTCGCTGATCTTGGAGTAGAGATACTTGACGTTGTAGCCGTATCCCTGCTGTCCGAACCCGCCGAAGCAGTTGAGATCCTGACGGATCTGCGACGCGGTCACATGCATCATCTTCGAGAGCTCGCCCGAGCTGATGCGCATTCTGCCCGCCTCGAGCAGTTCCCGCAGATAGCGGAAATATCGGGGTAAGCGTTTGATCACGGCAGAGGAAATGCGGTAATTCGCCGCTTTTTCTCTGCTCTTTTCTAAATCTTCCATTTTAAGACCATCCTTTCTCAGTCGATCCGCAAATGTTTTTTGATGTAGTTTAAAGGGATGTGCGTTTGTGATAGGAACGCCGCTCTGCGGCTACCCCTCATCCGCCGATTTCATCGGCACCTTCCCCCAAGGGGGAAGGCTGAATTGTAGCACAACTTTGGCTTCTCCCTTGGGAGAAGCTGTCACCGACAGGTGACTGATGAGGGGTAGCCACCATGGGTGGCGTTATGTTGCTAAACTAACTTTTCACACCGCTGATGCATTGAGGTCTGTGCCGTCGCGCTGACCTGCAAGAAATTCGTAGTACCCTTGCGCTGCGATCATAGCCGCGTTGTCGCCGCACAGCGAGAGCGGCGGCAGACACAGGCGTACACCGCGCTTGTCGCAAACGGCTTGCGCCGCCGCGCGCAGATGCGAGTTCGCACTCACGCCGCCCGCCAGCACTACGGTCTTGATGCCTGTCTGCTTCAGCGCCATTTTCAGCTTTGCGGCAAAGCCGTCCGCGATCACACCCGTGAACGATGCCGCAAGGTCTGCGCGGTGGATCTCTTCGCCCTTTTGCTCGGCGTTGTGGATGCAGTTGAGCGCCGCCGTCTTGAGTCCCGAGAAGGAGAAGTCCAGCGTGTCGCCCGCGAGTGCGGGGGACGGCAGCTTGTATGCTTTTTTGTCGCCCTCGTATGCCAGCTTGTCCAGTGCCGCGCCGCCCGGGTAGGGCAGACCGATCACGCGGCCGATCTTGTCAAAGGCTTCGCCCGCGGCGTCGTCGCGCGTTGCGCCGATCTCTTCAAAGTCGGTGTAATCGCGCACGATGTAAAAGGACGTATGTCCGCCCGAGAGCACCACGCCGAGGAAGGGCGGCACGAGGTCGGGATATTCGAGATACGCCGCGGCAATGTGCCCGCGCACATGATCCACGCCCACCAGCGGAATGTTGTTTGCAAAGGCGAGCGACTTGCCGAAGTTGACGCCCACCAGCAGCGCACCGATCAGTCCGGGGTGCGAAGTCACGGCGCACAGCCCGATGTCACGGAGCGTCAGCCCCGCCGTGTCGAGCGCTTCATGCGTGATGCGCGTGACCGCTTCGATATGTGCTCTGCCCGCGATCTCGGGGACGACGCCGCCGTACAGGCGGTGAATGTCGATCTGCGAGGCAATGATGTTGGCACAGATGCGCCGCTTGCCCTCGCTCATCTCCACGATCGCCGCGCTGGTCTCATCGCAGGAGCTTTCCAAACCAAGTATATACATACGATTCCTCAAATTTCTTTCTTGTAGAGGACAGCGTCCTCTTTGGGATGTTGATAGTAGCCGCGGCGCACGCCGACCTCGCAAAAGCCCATCGACGCATAGAGTGCGCGGGCGGGGACGTTACTCTGCCGCACCTCTAAAAAGATCGCATCGCTGTCGCCTGTCAGCACTTCGATCAGCGCTTCGAGCAGTGCGCGTCCCGCGCCGCAGCGCCGTGCCGCCGGTGCGACCGCAACCGTGAGAATGTCGCTCTCGCGGCAGACCGTGTATGCGCAGACATAGCCGATCGGCGCGCCGTGTTGCTCGGCGACGAGCAGGATGCGGTCCTCTTTGCCGAGCATGTCGGCGAATGCCGCTTCCGACTGCGGCAGGGAAAAGGTTTCTTTCTCAAGCGCCGCGATAAACGCGAGGTCGCCGCGCTCAGCTCTCCGAATTTGCATCATTTGTAAACAAATAGGGGAAATGCACCGCCAGCGCCGCGCGAATGTCGGCAAGGCAGTCCTTGTAGGTCTTTTCATCTCCGCCGAAGGGGTCGGAGATGTCGCCGAGCACGCGGATCTTGCCCGCATATTCGGGAAATGCCATCATCAGCGCCTGTGCATGCGAGGGCGAGATAGCAAACACGCCGTCGCACATGTCAAAATCTTCTTTTTGAAACTGCACCGCGCGGTGGCGCGTGTAGTCGTTGCGTCCCTCGGGCAGAATGCCCTCGGACGTAAGCGCCTTTACGGCGTTTTCGCTGATGGGCATGCCGGGGATCGCCGCGATGCCGCGGCTGCATGCGAAGATGCCGTGCGCCGCGCCGTAGTGGTTCAGCAGTGCGGCAGCCATCGGCGAGCGGCAGGTGTTGCCCGTGCAGACGAAGCAGTATACACGGATCTCCTTGGTGCGCTCGTCTTTTAATGCAAAGGTGATCTCCTCGGTTTGCATGGTTTTTCCGTCACCTTATCCTTTCAGATATTCCTGTACGAATTTTGCAAATGCTTCTTTGGTCTCGGGGTGCTCGAGCGCCTTGACGAAGTTCGCCGTGGCAAAGCCGAGCTTGGAGCCGATGTCGTAGCGGTCCCCCGCAAAGATCTTGGCAGTGACGCCGCGCGTGCGCGCATACACCGCCATTGCGTCGGTGAGCTGGATCTCCCCGCCCGCGCCCGGCGCGGTATTTTCGAGAATGGGGAAGATCTCGGGCGTGAGCAGCACTCTGCCGAGGATCGCAAGGTTGGAAAATTCCTTGCCCGGCGCGGGTTTTTCGATCATGTCATCGACGAAAAACTCGTCCGCGCTGCCCTCGATCGGCGCCGCTTTCATCGAGCAGTATTTCGGCAGCAGCTCTTTTTCGACTTCTTTGACGCCGACGGTCGCTCTGCCGTATTTTTCGTAGGTGTCGATCAGCTGGCGGACGACGGGCTTCTCTGAGAAGATGATGTCATCGCCGTAGAGAATGGCGAACGGCTCGTCTCCGACAAAGTCCTTGGCGCGCAGTACCGCGTGCCCGAGACCCTTCGGCTGTTTTTGCCGCAGGAAATAAACATTGGCAAGGTCGCAGACGGCGTGCAGTGCCGCGAGCTCGTCGCTTTTGCCTTTTGCGGTGAGCACCGCGTCGTATTCGGGCGAATAATCGAAAAATTCTTCCATGGCATCCTTGTCTCTGCCCGTGATAATGAGAATGTCGGTGATGCCGCTGTCGGCTGCTTCCTTGACTAAATAATAGATCGCGGGATAGTCCATGATCGGCAGCATTTCCTTGGGAACTGCCCGTGAGATCGGCAGCATGCGGGTTCCGAGCCCCGCGGCGGGAATGATCGCTTTACGCACTTTTGGTGTTGTGCTCAATTCCAAACCTCCCTTTGGGTATAAAAACCCAGTCTACTTTAATTAACATCTATATTATAGTACGCGCATGGTAAAAATGCAATGCTTTTTTGCGGAATGGGGCGGTGTAGAGGATGGATACTCCGCGATTTCCCATTACTTCCACACATTGGTTCAAATTTTACAAAATGCGTGCCGCAACATTACAACTCCTTTACAGATCCCTGTCATGCCTTGCGCAAACTTTTCGGATGCGGTAGGATAGTGTCACGGCAGGCGGGGCACCGCCGCCGAACAAAATCTATATAAGGAGAACGCACAATGAGAAATTTCAAAAAATTTCTTTCCCTCGCACTGGCAATGCTGATGGTATTTGGCATGACGGTGCTCACGACGGGTGCAGCAGAGGTGGACGCGGACTATATGGACGCGGCACAGCACCTCGCGGCGATCGGCGTGATGAAGGGCGACGAGAACGGCAACCTCATGCTGGATAAGCATGTAACCCGTTATCAGGCAGCGCTGTTCTTCGTTCAGGCTATCACCGGTAAGACCGACTCCTCCGTATGGAACGCAGACAAGAGCGCTATCTTCTCGGACGTACCCGAGTACGGTACGGCAATTGACTACCTCGCAAACCTCGGTCTGATCGTAGGCAGAGGCAACGGCATCTACGGCTATAACGATACGATCACCTATCAGGAAATGCTGACGCTGGCAGTTCGCGCACTCGGCTATGAGCGCGAGAACATGTCCTATCCGTATGATTACATCATCGAGGCGCAGAAGCTCGGCTTGACCGACAATATCAAAAATGTCAACTTCCAGGCACAGCTCCGCCGCGACGAGACCGCACAGCTGATCTGGGATATGCTCGGCACCGAGATCGCGATCACCGACCCCATCTCGGGCGAGATCGTATACCCCGGCAAGCAGGATGAGTCTGCATACGGCATCATCGTCGGCCCCGGCAAGATCAAGAGAGAGACCTATCTTGAGAAATCCGGCTTCGCAGCGGGCAAAATGGTCGTGACCGTTACCGCATTTACAGAAGCGGACGGCGAGGACGACATCGACACTGTCACCGTACAGTATGCGGATGCATCCTACACGCTCGCAGCAGCGGACCTCGGCATCACTGCCGATACCCCCAAGATCGACTACCTCGGTCTGCCCATGACCATGTTCGTCAACTGCAAGGCAGACGAATTCTTTGACAAGTACGACACCGACGCTGACGAGAGCGACGCACGTGTTGTCTTTGTCAACACCGATGCACTCACTGCTGTGGAAAACCTCGGCGACGCGGGCAGCATCCGCTACGTCAAGCCCACCTCGGGCAGCGAGTACATCACGCTCGGCGGCTTGAAATTCGTAACCGATAAGTACGAAGTCGTTGTTTACGAGTTCGGCGCAGACGGCTGGGCGACCACCGACGGCGAAAACTTTGAAAACAACTTCCTTTACGACACCAAGGACGGTTACATCGGTGCAAACTCGAACGGCGCAGTCCGCTACATCGTTCGCGAGACCACCGTGGAGAATCAGACCGTCAAGACGCTCCATATCTACTACATGCCCTATGCGTTCGGTCAGTATTTCGTCCGCACGCTGAAGGATTCCACCACCGGCAAGAACGCATCCTTTGTGACCATCGGCAGCTATGAGGCGACCAAGGTCGAAAACAAGGACGGCGACAAGTCGAACTTCGTCGAGTACCTGCTCGGCACTACCTCCAAGGTAACTTCCGCAACCACTTCGGTTTCCAAGAAGAACGGCGAGCTTGCCAAGAGCGCGTCGCTTGCAGGCGAGGACATCGAGTCGGGCGAGTTCATGTTCTACTACTACAACGCAGTGGATAACATCCTCACCGTTGCGGCAAACCACGGCGGCTTCCGCACCGGTCAGCTCACGGGTACCTCTGCGGGCAGAGAGACCGTTAAGATCGGCGGCGTAAATCACACCTTCGGTTTCAAGGGTGCGTACACCGCAGACTACGCGACCTACAAGGCAAATGCAGCCCTCATCAAGACCATTATGGGTAACTTTGAGTCGGGCAAGAACAATGCGAAGTACGTTTCCGTGGACGGCAACATCGTATACCTCGAGAGCTACGACGGCGAGTCCGGCGCGGCAACCTACGGCTTTGCGATCGTGACCGTTGACCCCGAGATCCTGTCGGATCTGATGGGTGTTGCCGAGGACAAGCTCGAGTACACCGACGCATTCGTGCTCGATGACAACGGCAATGTTGCCATCGCGGTGCTCAACACCGAGAGCGGCGAGTGGGAGCTGAAGTCTCTCAAGAAGCTCTACAAGGACTACAACACCGAGACCGAGAAGTATGCGATCAGCGGCGACATGGGCGCGTATGCGGGCTATGCAGAGCTGATGGGCGACAGCTTCTCGAAGTATGCAGAGTATGCGGCACTGACTGCCGAGCTGCAGACCGCAGGCATCTTTGCGATCGTGGACGAGCGCGGCGACATGCTTGACCTCGGTACGGTCGGCGGCGCAGTGGAGTACGCCGAGATCGCAGAAGGTCTGATCTTCTCGGATGTTACCAATAAGACCAATAAGATCACCGCAGATCCCGACGCGACCGCAGCAAGAGTTACGCTGGACGACGATACCGTCATCGTCATCATTGACGGAGAGGGCAACATCGGCGTGCGTACCGGCGTGCAGAAGGCGAAGTACACCGTAAACGGCAATGCTAAGTTCTATGCGGCATCCTCCGACCTGATCGTAGCCGTGATCGAAGAGCCCACCTTTACCGGCGGCTTTGCAAACGTATCCGCTTGGGGTGAGAGCCGCGCGGCAACCACCGGCGAGACCTACTATGTGGCACTGCCCACTTCCGAGATCCGCGTAGAGAACAGCGGCGAGGACGTGACCGAGAAGTACACGGTCACCATCACCGACCTGCTCGACCTGCGCACCATGCAGATCGTGGATGAGTGCGTATTCCGCAGCAACACCTCGATCACGCTGGATCTCTCCAAGGCGCTCTACGCCGATGAGCACGGTGTGATCACCGAGGCGAACAAGACCATTGCAGAGGCGTTCAAGGCAGCAATGCTGCTCGAGGGCCATGCAAATGACGTGACCTTTGTCGACATCGCGGCATCCGACATCACCTTTACCGATGCGGACACCGTTGTTGTAAACGGCGGCGCGCTCAACCTGCCCAATGCGCTTGCGAGCGTGGCTGCAAATGTTGTCACCATCGACGCGACCGGTCTCGATACCGACAAGTACGACTTTGACCGCATGGCGCTCAACGTTGCATTTGACGCAGAGAACGGTCTCGGCGGCAATGAGCTTGCCATCACCGACGAGTTCTCGGGCTACGAGTACCCCGTTGCAGGTGACATCACCGAGCAGATCAGCGAGCCCACCGAGGGCATCCTCAACCAGTTCATCCTCGACAGCGAGGGCATGGAGATCCTCGTGCCCAAGGCAGATGTAAAGACCTATGAGGGCGCAGCATCCATCACCGTCACCCTCAAGATCATGGCATCCTACAACGAGGACACCGGCGTTCTCACCCTGAACGTTGCCAAGATCCTCACCGCGATGAACTAATCCAACGCAAAAAAGGAAGGCGCAAGCCTTCCTTTTTTTAAAGCAGTCGAAAGGTCAAGCCTTTCGACTGGAGAGGTCGCAAGTCTCGCGACGCACTCACCGTGCGCGACCTGTAAGGTGTTTTAAAGCCGGCGCATGTCCGTCTTTAAAACGAAATTTGTTTTTTAACAAAGGTGCAAAAAAGGAAGGCTTACGCCTTCCTTTTTTGCGCATTCGGCGGGGAAACACCTCCCGCATATTCTGTCCCTTACAAACATGGAAAGGAATATTATTGACAAGACCGTGGCATTCGGTATACAATGGAGAAAAAGCGTTATCGAAAGGAGTTTTCTATGGCAGACATGCAAATCGCCGAGGTGCCGTCGGCGCTTGCGGAGATCCGCGGGCTGATCGGCGCACAGGAGTTCAAGGCGCTCTGCGAGGAGTGCGCCTGTGTCGCGCCCGAGATCCGTCGGCACAAGACGTTTTCGGCGTTTTCCCACCGCAGCTATCTCTTTGCGATCAACGCGGGCAATGGGCTTTCCACCTGCCTTTCGCTGTTCGCACGGCTGCTCGGCGAGCTCGGCATCTTCCGTTTTGCCGAGGATGACCCCGTCGCCGAGATCTGTCTGCCCGCTCCCGAGGGCAAGGTTGGCGCAGACGAGCTGTTTGCGCGCGTTCGCCCGCATATTCACAGCTTCGGGCAGGATGGCGGCAAGCTGCTCTGCATCGACATCAGCGAGTGGATGACGCGCATCGAGGGGCGCGTGTTCCGCGGCTTTCTGGCAAAGCTGGAGGATCACCTCGACGAGCTGCAGATCGTATTCCGCGTGCCTTTCGTCGAAAAAAGCATCCTCAACGACATCAAAAAAGGACTGCGCGACCTGCTCTGCGTCACCGACGTGACCTTTGCGCCGCTCAGTCCCGAAAACCTGCTGCTCTGTGCGGATGCCGCACTGGAAAAGTACGGCTTCACGATGGACGCGGACGCACGGCGCGTGTTTGAAACGCGTGTGTCCGAAGAAAAGAGCGACGGACATTTTTACGGCATCAATACGGTGCATAAGATCGTCTGCGAGATGATCTATCTGAAGCATCTGGACAGCGCGCGGCGCGGCGTGTCGGATACCTGCATCCGCGGCGGCGAGATCACCGCGCTCGCCGAGAGCTACGAGACCGACAGCCGCGGCGGCATTGCGCTGCTGGATGACTATGTGGGCATGGAAACGGTCAAGGCGCGCATCCTCGAGATCGTAGCGCAGATCGAGGTGGCGCTGAAGAATAAATCCATCGAGCCGCCCTGCATCCACATGCGCTTCGTGGGCAACCCCGGCACGGGCAAGACCACGGCGGCGCGTATCCTCGGCAGAATTTTGAAGGAGCGCGGCGTCCTGCGCAACGGCAACTTCTTTGAATATTCGGGCAGAGATCTCTGCGGCCGCTTTGTCGGCGAGACCGCGCCGAAAACGGCGGGCATGTGCCGCGACGCCTACGGCTCGGTGCTGTTCATCGACGAGGCATATTCGCTCTACGGCGACGACAGCAGTTCCTCGCGCGACTTCGGCAGAGAAGCCCTCGACACGCTCATCGCCGAGATGGAGAACCACCGCTCGGACTTTGTGGTCATCATGGCGGGCTATCCCGACGAGATGGAAGCACTTATGCGCGGCAACGCGGGACTCGAGAGCCGCATGCCGTATGTGATCGAGTTTCCCAACTACACGCGCGAGCAGCTCTACCGCATTTTTATGCGCATGGCGGACAAGAGCTTTGCCTATGACGAGGGCTTTGCCGAGGCGGTGCGCGCGTATTTTGACGCGCTGCCCGAGGAAGCCATCACGGCAAAGACGTTCAGCAATGCGCGCTTTGTGCGCAACCTGTTTGAGCGCACCTGGGGCAAGGCGGTCATGCGTACCCAGCTCGCACAGGATGCCGAGCTCTGCCTGCGCAAAGAGGACTTCCTCGCCGCGGGCGCCGACCGCGAGTTTCAAAAGACCGTAGAAAAGCGCTCCCGCCCCGTCGGCTTCGGCGTGTAAAGATAAAATGCAGCGCGCTTTGCGCAGGAAGTTTGCCTGCGGCGTTTTTGTCCCACCCGGTCATTCTGAGCGAAGCCCCCACGAGATCCAAACGGCGATGCCGTTTGCCCTACGGGTTTCGACTACGAGCTTCGCTCTTCGCTCAAGATGACAGCGTGGGGGCGCAGTCGAACTTTTGGCGGTGAGCCGCCAAATAGCGCCATAGCGTCCGTAGGACGCATTGCGGAATCTCGTGGGGCAAAAACGCTCTGCTCGATATAAGCAAAAATGCTCACCGTTCGGTGAGCATTTTTTATATGGATTCACTTACTTTACTGCGGCACAGATGTAGCCGTATGCCCAGTGGGTGGTGGCAACGTCGCTGATCGTCACGCCCTTGGCAGTGTCGATGCCGGCGATGCGGTTGAGCAGCGTGACAAGCTCGGCACGCGAAACCGGATCATCGGGGCGGAAATTGCCGTCGATGTCTCCTTTGAGGTAGCCTGCCTTGGTCAGTGCCGCGATGTACTCGTATGCCCAGTGCGTGACGGATACGTCTTTGAACTGCACTGTGTCTTTCTTGGAGGTCTCCATACCGAGCGCCAGCACAAGCAGCTTGCACAGCTCGCTGCGCTTGATGTTTTCCTCGCCGCGGAAGGTCTTGTCCTCGTAGCCGTCGAGCAGCTCTGCACCGACGAATTTGCTGACGACAGCCTTATGTTCCTTCGTCACGTCGGTGAATGTAACGGTGGCATCGTCTGCAAAAGAGCCGAAGATCGGGTCCATGGCTTCGAGCACCTCATAGCGGGTGGCATTGTCGTCGGGACGGAACTTTTTACCGCTTTCGAGCGACATATAGCCGCCCTCTTCGGCGTCCGCCTCTATGTACAGCCAGGAATCGCCGTTTTTCACCAACAGCGTCACCGAGAACGTGTCGGAAACGGTGACATCCAGATCGTCTGTATAGACGGCATACGCGGTGATCGTGGTGGATTCGGTAACGATGATCGGCTCGGAATAGGTCTGACGGTAGGCCTTGGCGGTCGGGCTCTTGCCGCCCAGCGCATAGTAGATCGTGGCATCTGCAAGGTCACATTCCAGCGTGATCGCCGTGCCGCGCGTCACGATACCGTCGTCATGCGAAGCAACGATCGGCGGCACGGTGTAGTCGGAGAGGTCGGTCGTGCCCTTTTTAATGGTCTTTGTCACGGTCTCACCGCAGTTTTCACAGATCTGCTGCGCCTTGCCCGTGGTGGTTTTGGTGGGCACCTTGATCAGATACAGCTCGCTGCCGTATTCATGCTTCAGTGCGGGGATCTCTTCGGTGATATATTCGCTGCAGCGGGCGCATTTCGCGCGGCGGGAGCCTGCCTCGCCGCAGGTCGCCTTCTTGGTGACGCGCCACAGCGAGGAATCGTCGTCGGGCAGGTCATGCCCCAGTGCTTTTGTGATGCTTGTATCGGTGTAGCTCGTGCCGCAGCGGGAACAGGTGTTGACATACTTGCCGTTTCCCGTGCAGGTAGGACCGCCGCTCTTGACATAGTTATGTCCGAGTTTTGCGGATGCT
Organism: Clostridia bacterium; assembly: GCA_017398595.1. GTDB lineage: Bacteria > Bacillota > Clostridia > Oscillospirales > CAG-272 > UMGS902. The sequence continues at coordinate 17,655 of JAFQFR010000030.1, read as the reverse complement.
TTGAGCGTCAGCTCGTCACAGCGGGAGCACTGATAGGTGGACTTTCCCGCGGCGGTGCAGGTCGCGGAGGTGCTGATGAACTTGGAAAAATCGTGTCCGAGTGCCGCGATCGTCTCACTCTTGGTCTCGGTACAGCGCGAACACTTGTAGGTGATGCTGCCGGCTGCGTCACAGGTCGCCGCTTTGCGCGCGGTTTCTTTGAAATCATGTCCGAGCGCGGCTTTTACGGTGGATTTTTCATCGCCGCAGACCGAGCATCTTTCGACCGCCGTGCCGCTCTGCGTGCAGGTGGGATCTACGCCGGACTTTGCAACGTAGTCGTGTCCGGTCGCCGCCACGGTCTCGGTTTTGGTGTCCGAGCAGCGGGAACATGTATAGAAATTGCTGCCTGCCTTGGTACAAGTGGGGGCAATACATTTTGTAAAGTCGATGCGCCAGTTGTGTTCGCAGGTCGTTGCTGCGGATGCGCCGAACGTCAGCGCCAGACCCGCCGCGGCAAGGCACAGCAAGGTGATCACGGTTCTTTTCATTCTTTTAAACCTCCTGTGTAGTATACTTCCGTAACATAATTTTACTATAGTCGGAAATGACTGTCAATATCTGTCGGAATTTTAATCTTTTCGGGTGAGCAGAATGTCGATGCGCTCCTCGCCGTTTTGCACGGTGATGAGGTTGTCGCCCACGGCAAGCGCCAGCGTGATGGAGTAGCTGCCGTCCTTGTGGCGCAGGGGCGTGATGCCGTTGACGCTGATGGGGTAGGCGAGGTTGGATCTGCCGCAGATGAGCGCCGAGGCAGAAGCGGTCGTGTCGCCGTCGCTGTAGCTGTCGAGCGTGAGGGAGCCGCTGTCCACATAGTCAAAGCAGGTGATCCCGGTTGCAAACAGCGCGTGCAGCTCGGTGAGGATCCCCTCGGCATTGTCCCGCAGCGCGGCGTAGCCGTAGTACATACTGCCGCGGCAGGAATAGAGATCGCGCGCATATTCGGTCTGCTTTTGCATCTCGCCGCTCGCCATGCCGCCGTCGGCATAACGGTAGGCGCCGTGGTTGATGTAGAGCGTCACGCCCGTGCCGTCCAGCGCGCGGCTCCACCACTCGGCAAGCGTGTCGAACGGCGCTGCCGCGGTGTCAAAGGACCAGTAGAGCTGAGGTGCAAGGTAATCGACATAGCCGCCGTTTGCCCAGGCGAGCGCGTCGCAGTAGATCTGATCGTAGGCGCTGAGCCCGCGGGTGGCACTGCCGCCGTTCTGCCCGTCGTTGTTCTGCCAGATGCCGAACGGCGATACGCCGAATCGGATGCTTGCATCCACGTCCTTGACCGTGTTGTAGCAGAGCTCCACCAAGCGGTTGATGTTGTCACGGCGAAAATCCGCAATGTCCTCGAAATTCTCGCCGTATTCGGCAAAGGTGTCCGCGTCGTCAAATTCTGCGTCGCCCGACGGATAGGGATAGAAATAATCGTCAAAAATAATACCGTCTACGTCGTAGTTTTCGCAGATCTCACGCACACCGTCGGCGACGAGCTGCCGCACGGCGGGGATGCCCGCGTCAAAGTAGAGCTTGCCGTCCGCGTAGGCGACGACCCAATCGGGGTTCTGCACCGCGGGGCTGGACGCGGGCAGTGCCGAAAGGTCGGTCTGCGGGTAGGAAGCATTGCCCGTGGTCACGCGCAGGGGATTGACCCATGCGTGTACGGCGATGCCCTCGGCGTGCGCTTTTTCAAGCAGGTAGGCAAGGCAGTCAAAGTCGCCGTCGGGCGTCACGCCCGCACTGCCCGAAACGAATTTGGACGCGGGGAAAATTTCGGATTTGTAGAGCGCATCGGCGGCGGGACGCACCTGAAAGAGAATGGTGTTGAAGCCGTTTTCCTTGGAAAAGGCAACGATGCCGTCGAGCTCGGCGGCGAGCTCCGCTGCCGTCAGCGTTTGCTTGGACGGAAAATTGATATTGTTGACCGTTGCGATCCAGATGCCGCGCATCTCGTCCTCGACGCCCTGCATGGCGGCGAGCGTCTGCACCGATGTCTCGGCGGCGGGCGGCTCGGCGGCAAACACGGTGTTTCCGCCGCCGAAAATGTACACGAGCGGCAGTACAGCCGACAAAACGAGCAGCAGCACCGCGGCAGATATGCAAATTTTAAATCTTGTATCCAGCATATTTTTTCTCCCATCAGGACAGGTTGTCCCTTTCCTAATGTATGCAAAGCAGGGGTCGGATAGTACGGGAAAGGATTGGTTTACGCGCAAAGCGGCTCGGAAGAAACATCGTAGGGGAGGCGCTTCGCCTCCCGCATTTAGCCTTTGTACGACGGGAGGGGGAACCCCTCCCCTACGGGTGACACACCAATGGCCGTATAGCAAAACCGATTCATTTCTATCATTTTACCACAGGTTTGTGGAAAAGCGAAAGGGGTTTGCATTCTTTTTTCCTGTTTGTCGAAAATTTCCTGCCTTTTCCTTGCGGATGCGGCAAAGTTTTTATTGCTTTCGCACAGTAGAAATGGTACAATAAGGCGGAAAGTGAGGATGCGGGATGAAAAAAGTTGACATCTACACCGACGGCGCCTGCAAGGGCAACCCCGGACCGGGCGGATACGGCGCGATCTTAGTGTACGCCGGCAGGGAAAAGGAATTTTCGGGCGGCGAAGCCATGACCACCAACAACCGCATGGAACTGCTCGGGGCGATCACGGCGCTCTCCGCGCTCAAAGAGCCCTGCGAAGTCACGCTGACTTCCGACTCGAAGTACCTCGTCGATGCCGTGACCAAACGATGGGTCTACGGTTGGCGCGCAAAGGGCTGGAAAAAGTCGGACGGCAAGGCGGCACTGAATATCGACCTGTGGGAGCGCCTGCTCGAACAGCTGGAGCGCCACAAGGTCACTTTTGTATGGATAAAAGGGCATGACGGGCACGAATATAACGAACGCTGCGACCGTCTTGCTGTAAAAGAGGCGGAAAAATATTCTGTATGATATTGCAAAAACAAACCGTAAAACCGATCGAGACCGCCGATGCTTCGCATATACATGCGCTGCTCGGTCAGCCGACCGCTGAGATCTGCGATCACAGCGTCGGGAATATCTATATGTGGAAAGATACCCTGGATACCGACCTTGTCGGCGACGGACCGCTCTGCCTTGCCGAGCACTACGAGGGCGAGACCTATTTTGCCATGCGGTATTCGGACGGCAGCTATGTCGAGCGCATTCGCGCGCTCATGGAGCAGTTCGGCACGCCGCTGCATCTCTGCTCGATGACCGATCACGAGGTCGGGGCACTGCACGATGCGTTCGGCGACCGCTTTTCCTGTGAGGGCGAGGACGGCGCGGCGGATTATCTCTACGATGCCGCGGCGCTGCGCACCTTTGCGGGCAAAAAATACCACTCGCAGAAGAACCATTTGAACGCGTTTCTGCGCAACTATGCGCACTACACGTTCCTGCCGTACAAGCCGGAGGAAGAAGCGGAGCTGCTTGCTTTCTTCGACCAGTACGAAGCTGAGGCGGCAGACCAGAGCGACAGTGCCGAAAAGGAGTCGCTTGCCTGCAAACGGCTGATCCCGATGCTGCCCGCGCTCTCGCTGGATGCGCGCATGCTGCGTGTGGACGGCGTGCTCTGCGGCTTTGTCGTGATGGAAGCGGTGGGCGACACGCTGATGATCCACATCGAAAAGGGATTGACGTCCTACCGCGGCGTGTATCCGATGCTTGTACACCTCGAGGCGAGCGCTTACCCGCACATTCGCTATATCAACCGCGAGGAAGACGACGGCAACGAGGGCTTACGCCGCTCCAAAAAGTCCTATAACCCGATCGAACTGAAACAAAAATATATTGGTTGTATAGAATAAAGTTAGAACATTGTGATCCCCTCATCAGTCACCTATGGTGACAGCGTCTCGCTGTGGCTCGGTCACGCCACGGCTCTGACAGTCCACCGGACTGTCATTCACTACTGTGTCGCCGCTTCGCTACCCCCAGGGGGAAGCCTGAAGGATAGAATATCTTATAAGCCTTCCCCCTTGGGGGAAGGTGCCGATGCAATCGGCGGATGAGGGGCATTCCCTACCGGTAGGGGGCGTTTCGCCTCCCGCTTTTCTTGCTAAAAAGACTTCCGACCGGATATTTTACGCATAAAAATTTTCCTCCCGCCATATTCTGTAGTAAGAATACGGCAAAGGGGGAAATTTTTTTATGTTTGTCCGTTCGATACGCATGAGCACCGTTAAACTGGTGTCGATCACTACGCTCACGGTGCTGGTAATAGCCGCGCTGATCCTTTTTATCCCCTCTTATGACAGTCCCGCCGCAGAAGCGGGTGAGGTGGATACGGTGCGGGAGATCCGCTTTGATAAGGTCAAGAGCGCCGACGACCGCGTGAACTTCCTGTCGCAGTTTGGATACACGGTCGAGAGCGAGCCTGTCGAGAGCGTGGAAGTCACGATCCCGAAGGAGTTTGACAAGGTGTTTGCCGCCTACAACGAGCTGCAAAAGGGAGAGGGACTCGACCTCGGGCGCTACAAGGGCAAGACCGTGATGCGCTACACCTACAAGGTCACCAATTACCCCGGCTACAGCGAGCCCGTGTATGCAAATCTGCTCGTGTATAAAAACAAAGTCGTCGGCGGTGACATCTGCTCCGCTGACCCGTCCGGCTTTGCCCATGGACTGACGAAAGCGTAAATACAAGTTTTCGGCGAAGCCAAAACTCGTATTTACGCAAAAGGTAAGAGTGAATAGTGAATAGTGAAAAAGTAATGAAGATTTTTGCACCGCAGGTGCAAAAATCAACCGGACCTCTTCACTTTTCACTATTACTTTTTCCCTTTTGTTTCGCGGTGCAACCGCGAAACAAAAAAGCCGCCAATGGCGGCTTTTTTGTTGTTGTTTAATAATTTTCTTTTCTGACTTCAAAGTAGCTCTTGGGATGTGCGCAGACGGGGCATACTTCGGGAGCCTTTTTGCCCATGACGAGGTGTCCGCAGTTGCGGCACTCCCACATGGTCTCCTCGCTCTTCTCGAAGACCTTCTGCATCTCGACGTTGTTCAGGAGTGCGCGGTATCTCTCCTCGTGCGTCTTTTCGATCTCGGCAACCATGCGGAATTTCTTTGCCAGAGCGGTGAAGCCCTCTTCCTCTGCCTCGTCGGCAAAGGTTGCGTACATGTCGGTCCACTCATAGTTCTCGCCCTCGGCAGCGGACAGGAGGTTCTGCGCGGTGTCGCCCAGCTCGCCGAGCGCTTTGAACCACATCTTTGCGTGTTCCTTTTCGTTGTCAGCGGTCTGCTGGAAGATGGCTGCGATCTGCTCGTAGCCTTCCTTCTTTGCTACGCTTGCAAAATAGGTGTACTTGTTTCTTGCCTGGCTCTCGCCTGCAAATGCGGTCATCAGATTTTTTTCGGTTTTCGATCCTTTAAGTTCCATAGTTGATCTCCTTTGTTAAGAATGAGAATTGTTCTTATCTTGATTACAGTATACAGGAAATTTTTCGGTTTGTCAAGGACTTTTTCAAAAAAACTTTTTAAAAAAACGAATCTCTCGCAACATTTACCAGTGCGAGTCCTTTTTTCTGTGCGTACTCGACCGTCTGCCGCGTGCCGCTGCCGCCCGCCGAGGTCAGATAGCAGATGCAGGCGGAGCTTGCGTCCACCAGTGCGCGGTTGCGCTTCTGCATACAGCCCGTGTAATAGCTTTCGCTGATGTAGATAATCTCGTCCGCACGTCCGAGCAGGTTGGCATACACCTGCTTATCGACCGCGTTCCACTTCGCCGCCTGATCGCGGCAGGGCAGCATCAGCACGAGCTTGACGGGAAAGCCGCGCATTTTCAGCGAGCTGATATAGCTTGCGGCGAAGGTGTCAAAGCCGAGTGCGCCGCCGCAGGCAAAATATTCGTATCCGTTGTCGATCAGCCGCATCAGCAGCGGCTCCACGCGTTCGGCAAGCTGGTGGAAAGTCACGGCGGAGATGTCGCGGTGCCCGGTAAAGCAGCAGGTATTACTTCTTTCTCGCATCTAAGATCCTCTTTACTTTCAGCACGGCGATCTGCGTTTTGGCGTCGGGGATCTCCCCGCGCATCACCATGTCGCACAGCGTGTCGATGTGTACGCGTTCCACCGAGAGGAATTCATCCTCGTCGAGATGCTGTTTGCCGTCCGCCATCGAAAGCCCCTCGGCAAGGTACATCCAGATCACCTCGTCCACGAAGGCGGGCGTGGTGTACAGCTCCCCGAGCGGCGTGTAGCGCTCGGCGATGTAGCCGGTCTCCTCAAAAAATTCGCGCTTTGCCGCGTCGAGATGATCCTCGCTTCTCGAATCGAGCTTGCCCGCGGGGATCTCGATGAGCACCTTGTCGTGCGGATAGCGGAACTGGTGCTCGATGAGCACGTCGCCGTTGTCAAACACGGGGATCACGCAGACCGCTCCCACATGGCGGATGACCTCGCGCACGCCCTCATGACCGTTCGGCAGGCGCACACGGTCGCGGTGGAGATTGACGACCTTGCCGTCAAAGATCTGCGCACCGTCGATCTTTTCTTCTTTCAAATAGGAATAATCTTTGCTGTCCATAGGCAACCTCGTATATAGAATTCGCCTGTTTTGCAACATGCGGCGCTGTAAGAAACGGGAGACACCGCTCCCGCTCGGAAATTTTTCTTCTCATCTATATAGTAGCACACCGCCGAACATTTTTCAAGGGGGAGAACTCTGCCTATCGCCCCGATTTTTCGCGGGCGCGCAGCTCGCAGTCGAGCAGCAGTCCGCAGCCGAGTGCAAGCACGACGGAGATCGCCGCGCTGTGCAGCATTTCGAGGACGAGGGTGCGCGCATGCGGGTCGCCGCCGCTGTGCCATGCGTAGACGCAGACGAAAGGCAGGTAAGCGAGGATCAAAAAGGCGCAGACGGTCAGCAGGCGCACCGCAGGGGCGGTGAGCGCGGGCAATGGTTGTTTCTTCGTGCGGTGCATAGTGTTCTCCTTATATGTATGCCGTATTTCTAAATCTAAAGCTATTATAGCATAAAATATCCCCATGTTTTTTTGACAATTTTTGTCGAAAAATGTAGAATCTGTCGAATTTCTAAAGATTCTGTAGAAATTTGCAGAAAATTCGGAAAAACAGGCAGCCGCGACAGAAAAAGGCTATGCAAAAGTGGATTTCCGCATCGGAAAAGGATTGGATGTGTGGGACGATCTCCCTGTTTTTTCCACCGTATGTGGAAAAAGTGCACAGGAAAAGTCGTGCGATTTTGACAAAAAGCGCTTCGGCTTTGTGCTTCTCCCCCAAAACGGGACGCGCGAATTTGTGCAGGCAGTCGGTTTGCCGCAGAAGCGCGCCGCTTTTTTGCCGCGGTATACTGATGACACATCGAAAACGCGATAGGGGTGAATCACATGAACCAAGCGGAAGCATGCTCCCTTTTTGCACCGTGCAGACGAAAAGCCGGCAATTCACGGCTGACGTACACGCTGTACCGATCTTCGGGAACCTACGGCATCGCCGTCAGCTCGGATGCGGAACAAGAGGGTCAGGTTCGGGTAGACGACATTGCGAGAGATCTTACATTGGCAAAAAGTATCCAGATGCTGTTTGCAGAGAATCTTGTGTTCCCCTCAAACGTGCCCGAGATCTTAGACGATCTGCTGGGTACCTGGCAGGGTATTTGATGGAGGGCGGTCTGTGCCGCCGCAAAATGCGAAAGACGCGGCTTTCTTCTTCGCCGCGGGGATTTTACAAAAAAGAAGCTGTTGCGTTTCACGCAGCAGCTTCTTTTTTGTAATAAGCCTTCCCCCTCGGGGGAAGGGGAACCGCCGAACGGCGGTGGATGCGGGGTTGAATCGCTGTTGTGAGGGGGCTTTTCCTTTACTTTTTCGGCAGTCGGAACAGCAGTCTGCAGAGCGCCTTGCCGTTCAAAGGAAACAGCGGATACAGATACGAGTGGCGGCGGTTGACAGTGGCGTTGCTTGCGATCAGCAAAAGGATGCCGACGAATCCGATGACAAATCCCCACACGCCAAACAGCGCGGTCACGCCGAGCAGCAGCATGCGCATGAACTTGACCGCGTAGCCGAGCTCATAGCTCGACTGCGTGAAATTGGCGATCGCAACGAACGCCATATACAAGATGACCTCGGGGATCAGCCAGCCGATGTCCACCGCAAAATCGCCGAGGATCAGACCGCCGACGACGCTCAGCGAGTTCGTCAGCATGCTCGGCGTGTTCATCGATGCGAGTTTCAAGCCGTCGATGACGAATTCGACGAGGAAAAGCTGCACGATCAGCGGCAGCGAGCCGTGATCCTCGGGGAGGATGAACATGAGCCACTCGGGCACATACTGCGGGTGCATCACGAGCAGATACCACAGCGGCACGAGGCAGAGCGTCAGCCAGAAGATACAGTGCCGCACCACGCGCAGATAGGTGCCCGTGAGCGGCGGAAAATAGTAGTCGCCCGTCTCCTGCAGAAAGTCGAAGATCGAGGTCGGCAACAGCATCGCCTGCGGCGAGTTGTCGCACAGGATCAGCACGTTGCCCTCGGAGAGCTGCGCCGCGGCGGTGTCGGGGCGCTCGGTATAGCGGATCTTTGGAAACGGGTTGTACCACTTGCTTTGGATCAGGCATTCGGCAAGGCTCTGATGCCCCATCGGCAGGCAGTCGGTGTCGATCGAATCGAGCTTTTCCGACAGCCACTGCACATATTTTTCGTCCGCTTCGCCCTCGATATATACCAGTGCAATATCGGTCTTGGAGCGCTTGCCGACGTTTTTGTACACCACGCGCATGCGCGGATCGCGGATGCGGCGGCGGATCAGCGCGGTGTTGAAGATCAGCGTCTCCACAAAGCCGTCGTGCCCGCCGCGCATCACGCGGTCGCTCTCGGGTTCTTCGATGCCGCGCACGGGGTAGGTGCGTGCGTCGATCAGCACCACGCTCTCGCCGAAGGTCTCGCCCACCATTGCAACGCCGCCCGACAGGATCAGCAGCACCGCTTTGTCGGTGTCCTCTGCCGTCTCGACCTCGACATAGGGCACATTGCTGTCGGCGAAGCGCGCGGCGGCATCCGCCCCCGTGGGCAGCCCTTTCAACCCCGTGAAGATCTGCATGAGTTTGAGCATGGTATCGTCCTTCACCATGCCGTCGATATAATAAAAGGTTGCCTCGTGCTCGCCCACGACAAGACGGCGCTTGATGAGGTCAAAGCTCTTGTCGGGGGAAAGAATGTCGTCGAGCAGCTTGACATTTTCGGTATACACTTTGGAAAACTGCAAAAAAGCACCTCCGTTTCACACTTTTTGTTAGTGTGTACGAAGGTGCGGCTTTTTATGCAGAAATTTGTTTTAAGCCTTCCCCCTTGGGGGGAAGGATAGCGACCTACGGTCGCATTGCGGTAAACCGCGGATGAGGGGTTCTGCTGCATGTACAACATCGCGCCGCGGCAAACGGGAGGCGAAACCAATGCGACCGAAGGTCGCTATTCCCCTACGATGGGTATGACGCCATTGCAATACAAGCCTTCCCCAACGAAGAAAGATATGGCTACATGCTTTGCACAATGGGGGAAGGTGTCACCGAACGGTGACGGATGAGGGACTTTTCTGCATGTACGACATCGCACGGGGCAGAACGGGAGGAGCAAGCCCCTCCCCTACCGGATGACCAAGGACGGGGCAATGCGACCGAAGGTCGCTATTCCCCTACTTATCAAATTTAAAATACTGATACAAATTACACGGGATCATGCCGTTATAGAGTTTGCGCACCTTGTCCGCGCGCTTGCCGTAGAGCCGCTCGAATTTCTCCGACGAGGTCAGCACATAGACCTGCCAGGGCGCAAGCGATTGAAAATGTCTGCCGATCTGCGTGTAGAGCTGCTCGACCTCTGCCATGCTGCCCAGACGCTCGCCGTACGGCGGGTTGCACACGATGGTGCCGCGGCGTCCGCCCGTGCGGATCGTGCGCGCGTCTGCCACAAAGTTGCGAACCATGTCGGCAACGCCTGCGCGCTCGGCATTTTCGCCCGCGAGCTGCACCATGCTCTCGTCAATGTCGGAAGCATATGCCTCAAACGAGGTCTGACGGATCATCGAGCGCGCTTCGTCACGCGCTTCTGCCCACATCTCGGGCGGTGCAACGGGGAACTCCTCCGCGGCGAAGCGACGGAACAGTCCGGGTGCCTGTTTTTTCATGATCATTGCCGCCTCGATGGCGATCGTGCCGCTGCCGCAGAACGGATCCCAAAGCAGGACATTCTCGCGCGGACGCGAATTGAGCACCAGCGCTGCCGCAAGCGTTTCGCGCAGGGGCGCGGCGCCCGCGATCGCACGGTAGCCACGCTTGTGCAGCGCGACGCCCGAGGTGTCGATCATCAGCGTGGCGACGTCTTTTAAAATGAAAAATTCGATTTGATACTTGGTTTTGGTCTCGGGGAACCAGCACATGCCGTATTCGTTGTCCAGCCGCTGTGCCACCGCCTTTTTGACGATGCTCTGGCAGTCGGGGATCGAAAAGAGCTTGCTTTTGACCGAATGCCCCTTTACGGGGAAGGCATCCTCGCGCCCGATAAAGCGCTCCCATTCGAGTGCCTTGGTGCCCTCGAACAGCTCGCCGAATGTGCGCGCGCGAAAACTGCCCATCTTGATGAACAGACGCTCCGCACAGCGCAGCCAAATGTTGCAGCGCGCGATCGCGCGCTCATCGCCGACAAAGGTTACTCTGCCGTCGATGGTTTCGGTGCGGCGATAGCCGAGACGGTCGATCTCCTCACCGAGAAAATGTTCCAGCCCGAACAGACAGGTTGCTACAAATTCTATTTCCATTTTATCATACGCCACTCCGTTTTTCCCTATCAACGGCGATGGCGCATCCTCCAAATCATATTTGCGGGCTGAATTTTCCTTATTTTTTATTCAACCGCTCGAGCTCCTCCATAAAGGTAGCTACATCTTTAAATTCTCTGTATACCGAGGCGAAACGAACATACGAAACCGCGTCCAGCTTTTTCAGCTTTTCCATGATGATCTCGCCGATCTCGGTCGTGGTGATCTCCCCGCGCAGCGAGTTCTGCAGCTCGGTTTCGATCTCCAGTGCCAGCGCCGCAGTGTCCACAGGGCGCTTCTGGCAAGCTTTCATCAGACCGCTTTCCAGCTTCATGCGGTCGAAAAACTCCTTGGTGCCGTCTTTTTTGATCACGATGATCTGCACAGAATCTATAACCTCATAGGTCGTAAAGCGCCGTTTGCAGGATAGGCATTCGCGGCGGCGGCGTATGCTGCTCATGTCGTTGACAGGGCGCGAATCGATGACTTTGCTTTCGGGATAGCCACAGCCCGGACATTTCATAAAAGGGTCTCCTTAATACACAATATATAGTATTGATTTATTCTACCATATCAATATGGCAGTTGTAAATAGATATGGAAAAAAAGTTCATATGCCTGAAAAATTTTATGTGCAAAAAATGGTTGACAAATGAATTGCTGTGTGGTAAAATAATTACCGCTGATAAATAATATCAGGGTGTGGCTCGGTTTGTAATTGAATATTTCGGGGTGTGGCTCAGTTTGTAATGTTTCGCGGAGCGAAACAATGAGCGCATACGTTCGGGACCGATCCCGAATTCCGCAGTCAGTTTTTAATTGAATATTTGTTTATTTTACCGGGGTGTGGCTCAGTTTGGTAGAGCGCTACGTTCGGGACGTAGAGGTCGCGTGTTCGAATCCCGTCACCCCGACCAAAAAAAGAAGCATGGCAATCGCCATGCTTCTTTTTTTGGTCGGCACGGCAGCTTCCTGCACGCGGCAGCGGAGTCCCGAACCGGGACGTAGGGCAAAACGTTCCGGGGACGAATGTAGGCCACGCGTGCGAGCTTTTCTAAAACCTGCCGAAAAATCCCGACTTTTTTATTGCATAATATATTTGCCCCGTTAAAAATATGCTATAATAAAGGAGAAAATAATGTACACACCGTCCGACATAATCTTATTTGATGCCTATGAAGAAAGCAACCTTTGGAAAAACTGGATGGCACGTTTGACACCGACCACCTGTCAAGAGTGCCGCAAGTTGCATGGCACGATCTATCCATTGTATGAACCGCCGTTTTCTGTGCTGATGCATCCTCACTGTCAGTGTATTATTGTTTCCATGCGCACAAAAAAGCTTGGTTATGTTACACAAGACCGCTGGAATGGCGCAGATGTTTATATCTCGTGTCTAGGAAAGTTGCCGGATAATTATGTTACAAAAGATCAAGCAAAAAACGCCAAATGGGACCCGAAAAAAGCAAATTTATCAGATGTGTTGCCGGGAAAAATGATTGGTGGTGGCATATACAAGAATACAAACCACAAACTACCGGAAACTCCTGATCGGATTTGGTATGAAGCTGACATTGATTACGAAAGCGGCTACCGTAACCATTCCCGCATAGTCTATTCCAATGATGGCTTGATTTTTGCCACATATGACCATTACCAAACCTTTTATGAAGTATTACAATAAGGAGCAAACAATGTACGAATATAGAGATCCATACATTCTTGATTTCACAAATATCCAATACTACGGAGATGTGCACCAGATCATTAAAGAAGCATTTGACTTTCCCGATTATTACGGCGAGAATTGGGATGCTTTTTGGGACTGCATTACCGATATGGTGGATGAAGAGAAATTTAATATACAAATATTGGGATACGGTACTTTAAAGAACAAGTATCCGGAAGATGCAAAAATAATGACAGAACTGCTGGAAGATATGCGGCACTTCAATAATGACAAATACATAAAAAATGTATCCGTTGTTTATGTAAATTAGGGAGTCACACAATGTACGAATACAGAAATCCATACATACTTGATTTCAGAAACATCCAATACTACGGAGAAATGCATCAGATTATCAAAGAAGCGCTCGACTTTCCCGATTATTACGGCGAAAACTGGGATGCTTTTTGGGACTGTCTTACCGACATGGTTGGCAGATCTATCCACATTCAAATTTTCGGCATGGATGTATTGGAAGAAAAATTTCCGGGAAGCGGGGAAAAAATGCTTGAAATACTTGAAGACCTACGCCATTGGCATGACGATAGATATTTGCATGCGATCACCGTTGAAGTTGTCGAAAGCAAAGAGCAGTAAATATTTCCCTAAGCAAAAAGAAGCATGGCAATCGCCATGCTTCTTTTTACGAATTCACATTATTTGAAATCTTCGAGGTCGAATTTCCACTCCTCGCGCTTTCTGAACGGGGTCTTGAACTTTTTGGTCAGGAGACCCTTTTCTTCGAGGTGGATATAGCATGCAACGTCACATGCTCTGCCGCAGATGGAGCACTGGTAAGCGTGCTGTGCCGGCGGATAGAAATAGATCTTGTCGAGGATCTTTCTTGCAGTCTCGGGGGTAACCTTTGCTTCGCCCGCAATGATTTCCATTCTGTTGTCAAAATCCGCGAATGCTTCGGGGGGCATAAAGGGATTCTTGGTTCCGTTTGCACCGTTGTAGTATACGGCGCACTGCCATGCGTCTACGTTGCCGTTTTCGTCAATAGCGTGTCCGGGGCAGCCCTTTACGCACTTGCCGCACTTGTCGCAAAGATGGGGCGCAACGACGTCGCTCGCCTCGATCTCCGCATCGGTCAGTACGAAGCAGTATCTGACCATCGGACCGAATTCGTCGGTCAGAAGGGCATTATGCAGAGCCTTCTCGCCGAGTCCGCACTGCACGGCGGTATCCAAGAAGTCGATCTGCGTTTCTGCGGTCTTGTTTCTGTAGACTGCATCGTATGCGACTTCGGGATTGGTGCTGTTTTCCTCAGCCATGATCTGCTGATGGCGGCGCTGCGGAAGCGCGGTGAAGCCCTCTGCTTCCAGCATCATAGCGACTTTCAGCTGTGCCATCGGCATGATGGTCTCTTCCATGTTTTCCACAGCCATGGTGGTGTACTGATAATAGGTACTGCCTTCCTCGATACCTCTGTAAATACCGCGGAGAACACGGAATGCCATACCAATGACCGTCTTGGTCTCGGGCATGATCTTGAAGATCGGATTGTCGGCTGCAAAACGGCTGGCGGGTGCAAAACCTACAATATCCGCACCGTTTGCTTTCGCAAGCTCTATAATTCTATTTTTCATAATTACAGTTCTCCCTTCAGGTGCTTATAGCATGCAATATCGCACTTTCTGCCGCACAGACAAGGCGAATATCCCCACTGCGTATTGGGCAGGAAGTTCATCTCCTTGTAGATCTTGCGTGCCGATTCTGCGTTGAATCTCTTTTCGCCGTTCAGGATCGCTTCTCTCTCGGGATCGCCCTTCAAGAAGTCCTCGGTCATAAACGGATTGGACTTGTGCGCGCCCTTGTAATATACGCTGCACTGCCAGGTGTCAAGGCCGTTTTCACTGACTGCATTGCCGGGGCATGCCTCGATGCAGGCGCCGCATTTGTCACATACGGTCTCGGTGAGCGCCTCGTCGCAGTCGAGAGGTGCGTCGGTGATAATGAAGCAATAACGCATGAACGGACCGTACTGCTTGTTGACGATCTTGCCGTTCAGTCCCATTTCGCCGAGTCCGCATGCCTTAGCCGCCTTGCCGGCGTCGATGATAACATCGGGGGCGGGCTTGCCCTCTGCGACCGCGTCGGAGATCAGCTCATAGGTGTCCAGCACCTCGGGGTTGGTCGTTTTGTCGCCCTTGATGCGCAGGTTGGGGATCGCCTTTTGCAGGCAGGCATCATAACCCTCGTTTTCAATGATCTGACCCATTTTCAGGAGTAAGATCTCTGCCATTTCCTCGTCGAAATATTTTACACCCATGGTGGTGTATGTATAATACTGCGTTCCTCTGTCCATGACCTTGTAAAGACCCTTCGGGATCGCAAAGCCAATGCCGATGATGCACTTGGCATTGGGCAGGATCATCTTGGGATCACGCTGTATATTGTCTTCCTCATATATATGTCCGATACCACAGATGGTTGCGCCGAGCTCTTTTGCTTTTTGCTTGATCATTTCAGCTGTCAGCATTCCAAATCATCCTTTCTGTCATTCAAAATATAGTACATTAAAGTCATCGCCGAAAGACATATTTATCTGTCGAGCTTCCATGCCTTTTTGGTTCTGAGCGGTTCTTTGAAGCGACCTTCCATACAGCCGCCCTTTGCTTCCAGCATGGATACGCAGGCTCTGATACAGCCGCCGCATTTCGCCATGTTGTAGCCGACCCAGCTCGGGAAGTACTTCTGGAGTGCCGTGTAGACCTTCATGATCTCTTTTTCGTTTGCAACGTCGGTCACGCCTTCCATCAGGTCAAGCGAACCGTTCTCGTTTGCATCCCATACTTCCTTGGGAACGAAGGGGTTGTAGTATCTGCCGGCATGCGTGTAGAATGCATAGCAGCGCCACATGTCGATGTCGCCCCATTCCAGGATCTTGCCGTCGAGGTTGACGGTGACGGTCTTGCCGGAGTTGATCGCGGGGATACATCCGCCGGGACATTGTCTTACGCAGGCGCCGCACTTTCTGCAAAGCGGTTCGCCGTGGTACATCTCATCGTACTCGTCTACTTCTGCATCCGTGAAGATGAACGCAACGCGCTGCAGAGGACCGAACTGCGGTGTGAGCAGCATTTTGCTCCAGCCGATCTCACCGAGACCGCAGGCAACTGCCGCGATTCTGAACTGGAACTGCAGGTCGGGCGCAACATTGTCGTCTCTGGTCGCTCTGGTGAACTGCACGCTTCTGTGGTGCGCAGTAGAGGTCTTTGCATTTTCGTTGACTTCGATCTGCTCCTCGGGGGACAGGGTGTTTCCGGGAGAGCCGTCCATATCGGAGACGACGCCTCTGGCACCGGTGTTACGGTAAACGAAGGCTTCGTATCCCTCATCCTCGATGACTTTACCTACCTGGTACAGTACGGAAGGCGCAAAGATCTCGTTGATACCGCCGTACGCCATGGAGGGGTACTGGTAGAACTGGGTACCTTCCTCGATACCTCTCTGTACGCCTCTCGGGATTCTGAAAACAAATCCGATACAGCTCTTTGCTTCGGGGAACAAAAACTGCGGATTCATTTCGTCGGGAGCACCGGAAAATCTTGACATAGGCGCGATGCCGCACGCATCTGCGCCTGCTGCCAATGCTACCTCTTTAATAAGTTTGCTGCTGATCATTGTTTCTCCTCCTCTATATATAAATCAGTATTTATTTTTTTCAATTGCAGGGGATCGCCGTTTTCGATCACATAGGGGTATATGCTGTGGGACGGCTCGAGCAGCCGCAGGATGTCGCCGCTGTACTTGCCGCGGATGTAGCTTTGCAGTACCATCGTGGGATTCTTGTGTACGCGGGTCGCGAGCTTTGCGGCTACGAAGTAGTCATCGTATTTGTGCATATCCTCGGGACGGACAAAGTTCGTGTATTCGATGAGCTTCGGATAGTTGTCCGGATTTTTGAGAAATTCGTGGCAAATGCCGCCGAAGTTGTAGGCATTGTCCATCTTGGAGATCTCGCTCTCATGCGCCACGAGATTGTCGTGGAAATTGTGCGCGGAGCAAAAATTGAGGCAGCCGCTGTTCGCCAGCATAAACAGTCTTTTGCCGTTTGCATCGCACCAGCCCTTGAGCTCTTCGATCTTGCCGAAATCGCGGTTGTACTCGCGTTTCATATAATAGCTGTCGAAGTAGGGTGCAATGTACTCCATGCCCTGCACGGTGCCGATCTCCATGTTTACCGACGCGCGCACTTCGATCTCTTCGAAATTGTTTTTGAAGAACTTTGCGATCAGCGGAGAGGTCGTCGTTACGGACTGCAGACCGAACGAACTTTGGATGTAGTCGACCGTGCTTCCGATCTTTTGGAAAAAGGCTCTTGATTGGCTGTCTCTGCCGTAACAGTTTGCGTTGAAGAGGATGTTCAGCGGTATGCCGGCATCGCTCAGCTGCCGCAGCGCATCGATCTGCCACTGCTGCATCTCCCAGGGGGTGTAGTCTTCACTGTGGATCTGATTGTTTCTGCCGTTGGGGAAATCGCCCCAGGAAAAATACACCTCGTAGATGTGCTCTTTATTTTCGATTATATTGTGTAAGAAATTATCGTTATGGTTTTGCAGTCCTACCATAAATTTCACCGCAAACACCTCCAGGCAAACATAAATTTCCTATCTTACATATCAATTTTACTACAAAACAATGCCGAAATACATCCACAAAGCAAACGAGATTCCCAAGAAAACAAACACGTTTGCGTCAAAATGTGAAACAGGGCATATGGAACAAACCGCACGGTTTGTCGAAATTTTGAATATGCGCATGCTTGTTTGGGTCAAAAAAGCACACTGCGAAACGCAATGTGCTTTTTAATAGAATGAAACAAAGTCACTTCCTGTCGGCATCGCCGACACTTCATTATCGACAAAAGGCATGCTTTTCTTTTTGACTGCAAGTATTACTTTGTGACGGTCGTGGCAGAAGCCGCACGGCTGCCGATCGGATTTTCATCGCCGTATTTTTGGGCAATATCGCTAAATCTATTTATATTTTAGCACCTAATTTTGGCATTGTAAACCAATAAAACCAACTATGTGCTTCGCATCATTCGTATAAAATAAACTATGACCGCCAAAACAAGACCCGCGCGGCATATGCCGCGCGGGGCGT
>JAFQFR010000029.1 GCA_017398595.1 Clostridia bacterium | reverse complement strand
TTCATAATTATGACCATTCCTTTCCGCTGCGCTACAAGGCACAAAAGGGATATGAAATCCAGAACCGCCACGCAGCATTCAAAAATTTGTGATAAAATATTACTTGAGAAAGCAGACACACTACACAACACGCGGAGGTGAGTGGCATGGCATCTCGCCAGCCGAATAATTATGTGTGTCGAATGCTCTTTCAAGCACAAATGAGTAGGGCAAAGAACCCTGTAAACTTATCTTTGGAGAGACGTTACTTCAATCTTTCAGTGAGCATTCAGTCCCTGCCTGTTTTCTCAAATACTTTTTTGAGGGGATGTGTTTATGCTTAAAATCGTTTACCCGATCTGCTGTGGAATGGACGTCCACAAATCATTTGTCTATGCCTGTATTGCTTCCACCAACGAACAAGGTGTTACCACCTACAAAAGCAAACGCTTTTCTACGTTCACAAAAGATCTTCGCTTTTGTGCCGAGTGGCTTACTGCAAATAACTGCAAGGACGTTTGTATGGAGTCCACGGGAAAGTATTGGATTCCCGTTTACAACATCTTAGAACAGTCTTGCAACGTCGTTCTTGCTCATCCCAAATACGTCAAGGCGATCAAGGGTAAAAAGACAGATAAAAAGGATGCAAAATGGATAGCGGACATCTTCAAACACGATCTTGTTTCGGGGAGTTTTATTCCTCCTGCGGACATTCGTCAGCTTCGGGACTTGGTTCGCTATCGTTGGAAGCTCACTAATTTTGTGGTCGGTGAAAAGAACCGCGCTCAAAACTGTCTCACTGTTTCCAACATCAAACTCGATGACGTTTTCTCCGATGTTTTTGGAAAGGCTTCCTCTAACATCATATCTCGGATGTTAGACAACCCTTCCGAGAAGATCACCAATGTGGCAGATTTCAGAACTAAAGGGATGAAAGCAACCGACGATGAAGTGCTTGCTGCCGTGGACGGTGAATTTTGTCCGGAACAAGCGGAGAAGCTTCGCATTATCCGTTCTCACATGGAGAGTCTTGAACTGTGTAAACTGAATGTTGAGTCTTTAATTCTTACCGCCTGTGAAAAGTATATTCCGCAGATTAATCTAGTTTCTACGGTGCCGGGTATCCAGACCTTTACCGCTATCGGAATCATTTCCGAGATCGGCGTGGATATGTCCGTGTTTCCCTCCTCAAAGCATCTCTGCTCTTGGGCTGGTCTTACTCCGCAGAACAATGAGAGTGCCGGTAAGAAGAAAACCACTCGCGTAGGTCGTTCAGGCGACTATATCAAACCTTTGCTCGTGCAATGTGCTCTTTGCGCTATCCGCAAGAAGAGCAATCCCGAAATACGCAATCGATATTTATCTATTAAAAAGCGCAGAGGTCACAAGAAAGCCATTATCGCTATCGCGAGAATGTTGCTTACAGCTATTTACAACATCCTCAAAAAGAATGAGCCTTACAAAGCCGAGCTTTACACTCACTCATACGACACTCCGCCGGAACATAGAGCTGTTTCCGTAGAGGAGGCTATCTTTATTCTTCAACGCCAAGGGTATCTTGTTACCCCTGCATCTTTTTAAGCTGTTCTATACTGTTTTTTCGGCTACCTCTCGGTAGTCTTTGTTGTTATGCCTATTAGTTGACCGTTGCTTGTTTGTTTGTTTCAAACTTATGTCTCTTTCCGGACTGCAACAGCCGCAGCCCATCGGTCACAACGGCGACCGGAAGGATTTGTAGAATCGCAGCGCGCGCAGATCGCAATCGAGCTGCGAGAAGAGATAGCGCTCCGTCACGTAAACCGCGTTGTCGATCAGCTCGTTGCTGCAATTTGTGGGCAAAAGCTTTTGGATGGGAGCGGCCAGAAAATACTCCAAAAGCGGCAGCGCCGATTCCGCACAGGGGATGACGTTGCCGTCGTCGGCGGTCACGCAGTCCCGGCAGCAGACGCCGCCGGAAACGGGCGAAAGATAGGGGACGTGCGGCGCTTCGCCGCAATGGATACAAGCGTCAAGCTGCGGTTCGTACCCGGCGATCTGTGCGGCCCGCATTTCAAATGCTGCCCGCACCAGTTCCGGCGGGTGATCGAGTGCGCTCAGCGCGTAGAGGCAGTTGAGCGTGAGCCGCAGAAGCTCGCTGTCACCGACGTCGGCATCGGCGATCTTTTCGGCGATGTCGGCGATGTATGCCGCCAAAGCAAGTTTTTGCGCGTCGCTGCGCAGCCCCATAAAGAGCTCGACTGCCTCGGCTGCGTTGACCGTGATGCGCCCCTTGTTTTCAAAAAGCGTGAAGTCCGCATAAGTATAAAGCTGACAGGCACTCGCCAGCGGACTGCGCATGCGCATCGCACCCTTTGCCCGCACGGTAAGACGGCCTCTGTCAGCCGTGATGATCGTCAGAATCTTATCGTTTTCCTTGTAGCGGATCTCGCGCGTGACGAGACCTCTGATTTGTGTGAACAAGGCGATCGTCCTTTGTTTTGGTCGCCGCGTAAAGCAGATACGCTTCCGGCAGACCGGTTTCTTTGAAAAAATACCATGACCGTTCTCTGTCCGTCATATTCGCTGCCTCCTTATGGTGTCAGAGTTAGCGTTTGCGGGACGGCGGTGGTCTATGTGCGGCAGATATTGGCGGCGATCAGTCTTCCTGCATGACTGAAAGCTCGGAGAGGAAGTAGGCGTTGTTTTTCCAGTCGTTTTTAACCTTGACCCAAAGCTTTAAAAAGATCTGGGTATCGAGCATTTTTTCGATCTCTCTGCGAGCGGCGGTGCCGACGTTTTTTAGCATCGCGCCCTGGCGGCCGATGATAATGCTCTTGTGGCTGTCCTTTTCGCAGACGATCAGCACGTCGACCTCTACGCGCCCGTCCTCAAGCTCTTCAAAGCGCTCGGTTTCGCAGACAACACCGTGGGGGATCTCGTCGTGCAGCGCACGCATCAACTGTTCGCGCACGAGCTCCGCAGCCAAAACGCGTTCCGGCTGATCGGTCAGCGCGTCTTCGGGGAAGATATGGTCGCCTTCGGGGAGAAGGGCCTCGATTTCTTTGAGCAGCGCGTCGCAGCCGTCGCCGGTGCGGGCAGAGATCGGCACGACAGCCGCGAATTCATACAGCGTGGCGTACTTGCCGATGATCGGCAGGATCTCGTCCTTTTTGGCGGCGTCCGTTTTATTCAGCGCAAGAATGCAGGGGATCTCGTTTTTGCGCAGACGGTCGATCAGCGTGTGCTCCGGCGCTCCGGGGAACTTGTCCGCCTGTGCGACCAGAACCGCCAGATCAACGTCGTCGGCGGTCGCGTAGATC
>JAFQFR010000028.1 GCA_017398595.1 Clostridia bacterium | reverse complement strand
TTCTGGGTCAGGGTGCCCTTCGGGCCCTTGGCCGTCACCACGCCGTCCGCCATGGTGACTTGCACACCGGCGGGGATGGTAATGGGTTTGCGTCCAATTCTCGACATGTTCTTCTCCCCCTTACCACACAAATGCGAGGACTTCGCCGCCCACGTTTTCTTTGCGGGCTTTCTTATCGGTCATAACGCCCTTGGACGTAGACACGATGGCGGTGCCGATGCCCTTCATGACCTTCGGCATATCCTCACTGCTGGAATAGATACGCAAGCCCGGCTTGGACACGCGGCGCAGACCCATCAGAACCGGTTTTTTGGACGGGCCCTGATATTTCAGCGTCACGCGGATAACGCCCTGCTTGCCATCTTCGATGACTTGATAGTTTTTGACATATCCCTCGTCAACAAGAATCTGGGCAATAGCCTTCTTCATGTTGGAAGCGGGAATATCCACCGTGTCATGCTTTGCGGAACTCGCGTTGCGAATTCTGGTCAGCATATCGGCAATTGTATCGGTGATTTGCATATACCGTCAACCTCCTTCTAGCTATTGCTTACCAACTGGCCTTCTTCACGCCCGGGATCTGGCCTTTGTAAGCCAGTTCTCTGAAGCAGATACGGCAAACGCCGTACTTGCGCAGATACGCGTGAGGACGACCGCAGATTTTGCAGCGATTGTACGCCTGAGTGGAAAACTTAGGCGCTTTCTGCTGCTTGATTTTCATAGAAGTCTTTGCCATTCGTTTTCCCTCCTTACTTCGCGAACGGAGCGCCCATCAGAGTGAGCAGCTCGCGCGCTTCTTCGTCAGTGTTTGCAGTGGTAACGAAGCAGATATCCATACCGCGGACCTTGTCGATCTTGTCGTACTGGATCTCGGGGAAGATGAGCTGCTCCTTGATACCCATGTTGTAGTTGCCGCGTCCGTCAAAGGAGTTGGCGTTGATGCCGCGGAAGTCACGAACACGGGGCAGAGCCACGTTGAACAGACGATCCAGGAACTCATACATACGCTCACCGCGCAGCGTTACCTTCACGCCGATGTTCATGCCTTCACGCAGTTTGAAGTTAGCAACCGACTTTTTCGCCTTGCAAACAACCGGCTTCTGACCGGTGATCGCTGCCAGATCGATGTTGATCGCATCAATAACTTTCGCGTTGTCACGCGCTTCGCCGCAACCAACGTTGATAACGATCTTGTCCAGCTTCGGGATCTGCATGACACTCTTGTAGCCGAATTTCTTCATCAGCGCGGGAGCGACATCTTTCTTGTAATACTCTTTTAATCTAGCCATTACGTATGTCCCTCCTCTTACAGTGTCTCGCCGCATTTGCTGCAAACGCGGACCGAGCGGTTCTTGCCGTTATCGTCGGCAAACTTTTTATAAGCTACACGTACTGCCTTTTTGCAAGAGGGGCAGACAACCTGCACCTTGCTGGCGTACATAGCGCCTTCGGCCTCAACAATGCCGCCTTGGTCGCCCATTTTGCGGGGCTTCACATGCTTTTTAACCATGTTCAGGCCTTCCACGATGACCTTGCCTTCTTTCGGGCTGACCTCTAAGACCTTGCCCTTTTTGCCCTTGTCATCGCCGCTGATAACGAGGACGGTATCGTCCTTTTTCACATGAAGTTTGTTACTCAATTTCGGCACCTCC
>JAFQFR010000027.1 GCA_017398595.1 Clostridia bacterium | reverse complement strand
GCGGACGAACCGATCTGATTCTTCTCAAACGGCTCTTCCATTTCTTCAAAAGACTGCAAAATGCGAAGGTCATTTGCAAACTTATGTGCGCTCTGTGCGATACCGGAGAGTACTGCCAGAAAATATGCGTCCACTTTGCGGGAGTACGTCTGACCGGATACGATCACACAGGAGTCAAAGCCCATCTGCTCTGCAACCAAACGATCCAATTCTTTTACTTTTTTCTCATCGCCGTCAAACAGTTCCATAAAGCTTGCCTGTGTACCGGTGGTACCCTTGGAGCCGAGGAGCTGCATAGTTTCGATGCGGTGCTCAAGCTCTGCTACATCCATAGCCAGCTCATTTGCCCACAGTGTTGCACGCTTGCCGACAGAGGTAAGCTGTGCGGGCTGCAAATGTGTATATGCAAGGCACGGCATAGCCTTGTACTTCTCTGCGAATTCGGAGAGATTTTTCAAAACCTGTGCCGCTTTTTTGAGTACCAGTTCAGACGCTTCGCGCATGATGATCAAATCGGTATTGTCGCCGACATAGCAGGAAGTTGCGCCAAGATGAATGATCGGCTCTGCATTCGGGCACTGTTTGCCGTATGCATACACATGCGACATAACATCGTGTCTTACCTCCGCCTCACGCGCCTCTGCAACTTCAAAATTGATGTTGTCTGCATTGGCTATGAGCTCATCGATCTGTGCATCGGTAATATCCAGTCCAAGCTGTTTCTCTGCCTTGGCAAGTGCGATCCAAAGACAACGCCAGGTCTTAAACTTCTTCTCCTCGGAGAAAAGATACTGCATTTCGCTGCTGGCGTAGCGCGTACTAAACGGGGATATGTATTTTTCCTTTTCCGAAACCATATAGACTCCTTCAAAAAGTATTGGGCATCCATTAAAATGGATGCCCAAACATTGTATTTTAGATTTGCTTGGGACGAGCAGCTTTTATTGTAAATTATTGAACAATAAATGCCGCGAGCTCTGCTCTGAGCGCTTCTGCATTATCGGTATGTGCAGTAAGCTCGATCTTGTTCATCAGATCCAAACTGAAAATACCCATGATCGACTTGGCATCTACAACATATCTGCCCGAAGACAGATCAATGTCATATTCCTGACGGGTAACGATCTCCACAAACTTGCGGATCTCCTCAATTGTCGAAAGCTTGATAAAAAACGTGTTCATAAGCTTTGCTCCTTTCATTGCCTATTTTACTTTTTCATTATACTTGAAGATAGTTTTCTTGTCAATAAAATTACTGTAATTTTTATGCATGTTTTTGCTATGATTCATCTTCGTAAACCGTATTTTCATCGCCCGACGGCGGAATCGTATCCAAGGGCGCCGTTGTCGTTTCGGCAGGTGCCGTAGTTTCTGCCTTCTCGAAACGTGAAAAATCATAGTTTTCATAGCTGAACGAGTTGAATTGTCTGCCACCCTTTAAGTTGGTGGTACCGACATAGGTTCCCTCCGGAATCGCATTGATAAAGTACGGTTCGCCCCACCAGCCGCAGGGACGGACATCTATAGGCAGATCACGATAAACATACTGCGCATCCTCTACATAGATCTGTACAGGAAAAGCACGCGTATTTTCTCGGATCAACGCTACCTTTTTGATGTTTTGGGGCAACGTATATTCATGCGCATATGCATTGGTAGTCGCATCGTAGTCTACGATCACATGCGTATCGCAATACTCGGTCGGCGCTGTCGAAACCGTAAAATATCCGGTATCCGCACGGCTGCCGCGCGGATCCAAACGGCAAGCATCGGTCATCAGCTTTCCGGAATCCTTGCAGTAAGTGACCTGCACTATATCCGACGGGCGATTGTCGTCAAAGCTGCGCAGCGATTCTCCTGTTTCCGCCGCCTCCGCAATGATTTCCTCGTGCAGGCGGGTCATCACCAGGTCAAATATCTTATTAGAGGGATTGGACGAAAGATTGCTGAGCGACTTGGGATAGGAATAGCCGTACCAAACAGAACCTACATAATACGGTGTATAACCGACAAACCAACGGTCATAGTCGTTACCTGCCGTACCGGTCTTACCTGCTACATCCACGGTCTTGCGCAAAGATACGCTGGTACCCGTACCGTTGTTCATAACGTTTTGCAGCATCTTAGTCATGATATAAGAGGTCTGCTCGCTGAAGACGATCTCGCCGGCGTTATCATTGGAAAGCAGCAAATTTCCTTCGCTGTCATAGACATACAAATAAGAATTGCTCTCATGATAGATGCCGCCATTCGGGAATACGGTATATGCCGCTGCAATATCCCGCACTGTCACACCGTAGTTCAGCTGACCGAGCGACAGTGCCGCAAGTCCCTTGTCCGTGTAGCCGTTTCCGTTTTTATCCTCCGCATAATCGATCAAATACTCAAAACCGAGTTTGTTTTTAAGATAATCATAGGAAACGTCAATGGTAAGATCTTCGAGCACCTTCATCGCAACCGTATTGACCGAACGCTCTACAGCACTGTTGATCGTCGTGAGCCCTTTATACACATCCGGCAAATTGTGCGGATATGGGTTATTGTTTTCATCGAACCAAAGCGGTGTATCGTCATATACAGTACCGTAGGTGATCAATCCGGCTTCCAGCGCAGGTGCATACACCGAAAGCGGCTTCAGCGACGATCCGGGGGCGCGCTGTGTCTGCGTCGCATAATTGAGCACAAGGTTGCCGCGCTTTTCGCTGCGGGAACCGATCACACCGAGCAGGTCGCCTGTTTCGGGATCGACTACCGCCATGGCCGATTCCGCGGGAATACCGCCTGTGTTCTCAGGGAAAGTGCTTTCATCCGCGTACACTTCTTCCATAATAGATTGTACCTTCGGATCCATCAGCGTATAGATGCTGAGACCGCCCGAGTTGATAAGGTTACTTGCGATTTCACTGGAGATATTGTACTTCTCCATCAAATCATCGCGCACATCACAGAATACCGTATCAATGTACCAGGAGTTGATTTTGTTTTTATCAACGGTCTCTTGCTCGCCGGAGCTGCTGTCCACCAGCACCAACTCTTCCGCCAGCGCTTCGTTGTATTCCTCATCCGAGATCTTGCCGAGCTCATACATCTTCCACAAAACAGTTGTGCGGCGCTCCAAATTTTTATCGGGGTTTTGAATGGGATCGTATTTGGTCGGGAACTTGGTAATGGACGCAAGAGCCGCACATTCCGTAAGCGTAAGGTCGCTGAGTTCCTTGCCGAAATAGGTCTTTGCCGCGGAGCGAACGCCTACACAGCCTTGCGACAGCGGAACAATGTTGAGATAAAGTTCGATGATCTCTTCCTTGCTCTTGCTTTTTTCCAGATTCAGCGCACAGAGAATTTCCTGAACTTTTCTTTGGATCGTAGCATCATTATTTCCGGTAACATTTTTGATCAACTGCTGTGTGATCGTGGAGCCACCGTAAGAAGAATTACCAAAGACAAATTCCAGCACCGCACCGGCAGTTCGCTTCCAGTCTACGCCGTTGTGCGTCCAAAAGCGCTCATCCTCAATAGAAACAAACGCTTCACGCAAATAGGTGGGAATCTCATCGTAGGACGCCCACAAACTGTTCTCTGCACCGTAAATGCGCGCGTCTTCCAGTTCCACCGCTGTGCCGATACGATTGGCTCTATCGGTAAAGTCGTAATAATAGATCTTTGTGGTTTGGTCGCCTGTCGCGGTTACGAGCAGTGATTCATCCATAGTCGGATCAATATTGTTGCTGACATAGATCGCGAACACGCATCCGACAATAATACCGGTAATAAAGCATACCAGCACAAAGGTCAAAATCGCGCTGAAAAAATATCCGATCACCTTTCCGATCTTGGAAAGCACGCCTTTTGCGGATTTTTTTTCCTTCTTGAAACTGTCGATTGTCAATTGTTTTTCTCTTTTTTTCACAACAAACCTCTTACGCATCATTTTGCATTGCGCTTTTCCTTGTATAGTTCACCACGCACTGCAAATAATATTCACAACGAAACAATAAGGATTCTGCAGATATGAAAATAAAAATTCCAAGTAAAAAAACGTTTTTCTACGGGGCTTTGCTTTTTGCGCTGCTCTTTTGCTGCGTAGCACAATGCATCAATTTGTCTTACACCAACAAACTGCTGCATCAAGTAGAACAGCAAGAGACGAACAGCCGAAGCGTGTACGCGGCGGACGCCCCGATGCTCGCCGGTGACGCGATCTACCGCCTGTACGAATGCGGCGGAAAAATCGGCATCTATGATGCCAAAACCGAAGTGCTCATAGACATCATCGATGTACTGGTCACCACTCTGCCTTCCGCCGACAGACTTGCACTGAAAAAGGGAATCGAGATCTACGCCTTTTCCGATCTCGCACAAATCATAGAAGATTTCTCTACCTGATCATTTTACGGCGACGTTTTCCCTGCCGAGAAGCACCGCCAGCTTTTCAAGCAGTGCATCCGTGACCGCTGCACGGCGACCGACCGCCTTGACATACTGTTTTGTCGTCCCGTCATACAGCACGACCGCTGCGCCGTCTTTCGGCTTCCCGATCAAGTCCAGCGCCTGCGCGGTCTGCGGATCCTCCACAGAGGGAACGCGCAGATACAGCGTTTGTGTCTTTTTCGCAACATAATCAGCATTGGGTAAAAGCATTTTGCAATCATTCAGCAGGATCTTCGGCTTTTCTTCATCTTTGATGGAGATCGTACCGCGCACTGCCACAGGTGTTTCGGGCAGGAGCAGATCTGCGAATCGCTCATATTGCCTTGCAAACACGACTGCTTCGATTTCCGCGGTTTTATCCTCGATCAGGACAAATGCCATAGCTTCGCCGTTTTTTGTATTTTTGACCGTTTTTTTCGTAATCATGCCCGCAACGGTTACGGTCTGGCGATCTTTGTATCCGCCGTCCCCGTCCTCTTCAAAAGCCGAATAAATATCCGCGATCGAATCGACGGCGAGTGCGTCCATATGCTTGG
Source organism: Clostridia bacterium (assembly GCA_017398595.1). Taxonomy (GTDB): domain Bacteria; phylum Bacillota; class Clostridia; order Oscillospirales; family CAG-272; genus UMGS902. The sequence continues at coordinate 74,574 of JAFQFR010000027.1, read as the reverse complement.
AATAGTCGTTCAAAATGTGCCCGGAAAAATACATGCCGGAGCATTCTTTTTCCAGCATCAGCTTTTCTCTGAGCGGGAATTCCGGAATATTGGGATATACAAACCGAACAGGCGCCGCCGTAACCGCTTCGCTCATCAGCGAGAAAAAGTCGATCTGCCCATCCAGCTCGGAACGATTCTTGCTTTGCGCATTTTCGATGATCTTTTCATAGGACGCAAGCAGTTGACTGCGATGTGCCCCCATACCGTCAAATGCGCCGCTCTTGATCAACGACTCGACCTGCCGCTTGTTGAGATCGTAGCCGCCCATACGAGTGATAAAATCCTCAAAGCTCGTAAAGATTCCGTTTTGTTTTCTTTCTGCAATGATCTGATCAACAAACAAACGTCCGACACCTTTGAGAGCCAAAAGCCCAAAACGTATCTTTCCGCCCGCCGTGCCGAAAGAAGCGATGCTTTCATTGACATGGGGCGGCAGAACTTCGATCTTCGCCTTCGTACACTCGCCGATATACTCGGCAGTCTTGCCGAAATCGCCGAGCACTGAGGTAAGGAGCGCTGCCATATACTCTGCCATGTAATGTGTTTTCAAATATGCAGTCTGATAGGTGAGAACCGCATACGACGCCGCATGACTTTTGTTGAAGGCATAGCTCGCGAAGCTTGCCATGTCCTCGAAAAGCGACATCGCGTCTGCCTCGGACATGCCGTTTTGCTTTGCCCCCTCGACAAATACACTGCGCTCTGCCTCCATAACGGAGGCTTTTTTCTTGGACATCGCTCTGCGAACGATGTCTGCTTTACCAAGGCTGTAACCGGCAATCTCCCGGAAGATCTGCATGACCTGCTCTTGATAAACGATACAGCCATAGGTTTTGGAGAGGATCTTTTCCAACGCAGGATGCGTGTACTCGATCTTCGTTTTGCTGTGCCGACGCTCGATATACCGGGGGATGGAATCCATCGGTCCCGGACGATAGAGCGCGATCGCAGCGATAATATCGTCGATACAGTCCGGGCAAAGCTGGGTGAGCACCCGCTTCATTCCTTTAGACTCGAGCTGAAAAATGCCGTCCGTTCGCCCTTCGGAAATCAGTGCATACGTCGCCGCGTCATCAAATCCGATCTTTTGAATGTCAAAATCGGGATGCTCGGCTTTGATAAGCCGCTCGGCATCGGCAATGATCGTCAGGTATCGTAAACCGAGAAAGTCAAATTTAACAAGTCCGAGTTCCGCCGAAGTATCCATGTCAAACTGCGTAACGATCGTATCGCCGTTGACCGCAAGCGGAACGTAAGAAGAAACCTCTTTGTCGGTAATGACTACACCGGCGGCATGTGTGGAAGCATGCCGCGGCATGCCCTCGAGCGCACGCGCTGTGTCGATCAGCCTTGCTATGTTGGCATCGCTTTCGTACAGCGTTTTCAGTTCCCTGCGCTTCAGCGCATCGCTGAGCGTAACACCAAGCTCACGCGGCACAAGATTTGCGACCTTATCGACCTCGGAATAGCTCATACCAAGCGCTCGCCCGACATCGCGGATCGCCGCACGCGCTGCCATCGTACCAAAGGTAACGATCTGCGCAACATGCTCGATACCGTAATGCTCGGAAACATAGCGAATGACCTCGTCACGCCGCTCGTAGCAGAAATCCACGTCAATATCGGGCATGCTGACACGTTCGGGATTGAGGAATCGCTCAAACAGCAGATCAAACCGAATAGAGTCTACATCAGTGATCCCGATAAGATAGTTGACAAGGCTGCCGGCGCCCGAACCTCTGCCCGGTCCGACCGCAATGCCATGGTCCTTTGCATAGGTGACATAGTCTCGCACGATCAAAATATAATCGGTAAAGCCCATCTGTTCGATGACCGACAACTCATATTCCGCGCGCGAAACATAGTCTTCTTTCGTATAGGTATCAAAGGTAATATACCCTTTGTTAATTTTCTCTTCTAAGCCGTTAAAAGCATACTCGCGCAATAACTCGGCGGGTGTTTTTCCGTCTTGCACGGCAATTTTCGGCAAATACAAATTGCCGAACGTGAAGTCGAAATTGCAGGCATCTGCGATTTTTGCCGTATTCCCGATTGCCTCGGGTACATGGTGGAACAACTTCTCCATCTCGGCAGTACTTTTGTAATAAAACTCCTCGGTTTCAAAACCGATCGGCTTTCCCTCCGCAAGCGTATTGCCGGTTTGGATGCACATCATCACCGCCTGATATTCCGCATCCAACTTGCGCAAATAGTGCACATCGTTCGTTGCGACCAGCGGTAAATGCATCTCCTCTGCCATTTTGATCAGTTCTTCATTGACTTCTCTTTGCTCGGGAATGCCATGATCCTGCAGTTCCAGATAAAAGTTTCCTTCGCCGAAGATGTCGGCGAGTTGTTTGGCATGCGCCCGTGCACCTGCATAATCACCGCTCGTGATCGCGCGCGGTATAAATCCGGCAAGACATGCCGAAAGTGCGATCAAGCCTTCCGAATGTGCGCGCAGCAGATCCATATCCACACGCGGCTTTTGGTAAAAGCCTTCGGTAAAGGATTTGGAAACAATATAAATGAGGTTTTCATACCCCTTTTGATTTTTGCACAGGAGAACAAGATGGTTGCCCGAGAGATCGCGTCTGCCATCCTTGTCAAAGCGTGTACGCTGTGCAACGTATACCTCGCAGCCGATGATCGGTTTGATCCCCTCGGCTTTGCACGCCTTATAAAATGCGACTGCACCGTACAGGACACCGTGATCGGTGAGTGCCACCGCACTGTGCCCTGCCGATTTTGCCGCCTTCGGGATGTCGGCAATACGGCATGCACCGTCCAGCAAACTATATTCGCTATGCAAATGCAAATGTACAAAATCCATTGCCGTCATCCTCCTTTAATTTATAGATCTTTGCTTTTTATATTTTCTGCAAATGCGCAGATCTTTTCGAGTCGATGATACAGTCCGGGCTTACTGACCGCAGGGGTCATCGTCTGCCCAAGCTGCAAAAGTGACATTTCGGGATATTTCAAACGCATCTGCGCCGTATACTCCAGTTCCGGTCCGAGTTCCGAGAGCCTTCCGCGCTCGGAAAGGTAGCGGATTGCGGAAATATGCTTTGCTGCAGACGCAGTCGAACGCGCAATATTGCTCGTCTCGCAGTTTGTTCGGCGATTGATGTCGTTTTTGATCTCATGCCCGATTTTAGCGTTCATAAAATCAAACGCCTGCTTGCTCGCACCGATGTAGAACAGGAATTCCTCGATCACACCGCTGTCCTTGGAGTATAGGCTCTGCTTTCCGAGTCGCACCGAAGTTTTCAGCGCATACCCTGCATCGGCAAAAACAAGCGAAAGCGCAGATAAGTTTTCGACAGAACGGCTTTTGATCTCTAAATGATAGTTTTTCTTATCGGGCGCACTGACCGTGCCGCCGCCGACAAATACACCGCGCAAAAACGCGCAAGCGCATTCTTCGCATTTGAACTGCGCCGAAAGATCCGCCTGCAAACGGCAATTATGCAAAAGCTCACCCGCGCTTTTAGAAGAAAACGCAAGCAAAAGAATACCGCGTCCCCCGATCTTCTCGGGTACAGTCTCTCTGCCGAATTGTTCACGAATCATTTTTGCACAGATCTCGGCAAGTTCGAGTCCCTCTATATAGAGAGAAATGTCCCCACCGCTCGCGTCCGCACCGCCGAGCAGTACGCCGCTGATAAATGCGCGGCGACAGCAAGGTTTCTTCATCTGAAAAGAAGCCGCTTCCAGTTTGGTTTCCGAAGAAAACGACATTACTTTTCACCTACAAAGCGGATCTCGCATTCCAGCGCAACTCCAAACATTGCATAGACCTTTTCCTTGATAATTTCAATCAGGGAAAGCACGTCGTTTGCGGTAGCATCCCCCGTGTTAACAATAAAGCCCGCATGCTTGGGAGAAACCATCGCGCCGCCGACGCATGTGCCTTTGAGTCCTGCATCCTCGATCAGCTTACCCGCAAAATACCCCTCGGGACGTTTGAATACACTGCCCGCGCTGGGATATGTGAGCGGTTGCTTTTCACGACGACTTTGCAGATGCTCGCTCATCTTCGCGCGAATGGCTTCGGGATCGCCCTTTTGCAGTTTCAAAGTGGAAGAAAGCACAATATAGTTTTTCTCCATGAAAATGCTGTGGCGATAACCAAATTGCTGTGCCGCATTGTCCAGCGTCAAGAACTCTCCGCCGTCAAGGTCGTAGCACTCGGTCGAATACACGATGTCCGACAGCTGACCGCCGTAAGCGCCTGCGTTCATATACACAGCGCCGCCGAGCGTACCCGGAATACCGTTGGCAAATTCCGCACCGCTGAGCCCTGCTGTACTTGCGTTTGTACCGACGCTGCCGAGCAGCACGCCGCAGCCGCCGGTAAGATATTCCCCGTCGATCTGCACCTTGCGCATATCGGTCGTGACAAATACAACGCCGCGGAAACCTTTATCCGAAGCAAGCGTATTGCTGCCGTTACCGATCACGATATACGGAACATTATTCTGCTTTGCGGCATCCAGCGCAAAGGCAAATGCCTTTGCGTCGGCGGGATAGACCGCAAGATCGGCGTTACCGCCGATACGAAACGAGGTGATCCGCTTCATCGAATAGTCGGCGCGAACAAAGAATTTACTTTTTCCCGCTTGCCCCGAGTATTCGGTGAGCGCATTCTCAAAATTCTGAACAGACATAAAAACAGTCCTTCTCTAAATTACAGAGTGAAACGATGGAAGGTCTTTTTACCCTTTTTGACGACCATACCGTCGCCGGCAAATGCCTCTTTATCAAAGGTTTTGTCAAACGCCTCTACCTTGACATCCGCTGCAAGCACACCGCCCTGCTGGATCAGTCTGCGTGCCTCACCCTTGGAAGGTGCAAGACCGGACAGCACCAGCATATCAATGATTGCAATTTTGCCGTCGGTAAAGTTTTCCTCAGTGAGAACAGTCGAAGGCATATTTTCGGAGAGACCGCCGTTTGCGAAAACAGCCTTTGCCGCGCCAAGCGCTTTTTCCGCCTCGTCTTTGCCGTGTACCAGCTCGGTCAGTTCATATGCCAGCTTTTCCTTAGCACGATTGAGCTCGCTGCCCTCCAGCTTTGCATACTCGTCGATCTCTTCAAGAGGCATAAAGGTCAGCATCTTCATGCACTTGATAACGTCTGCGTCGTCCACATTTCTCCAGTACTGGAAGAAATCAAACGGGCTGGTCTTATTGGGATCGAGCCAAACAGCATTGCCTGCGGTCTTGCCCATCTTGTTGCCGTGCGAGTCGGTCAGCAGTGTGATCGTCATGCAGTGTGCATCCTTGCCGAGTTTGCGGCGGATCAGCTCGGTACCGCCGAGCATGTTCGACCACTGGTCGTTGCCACCGAACTGCATGTTACAGTCGTAGTGCTTAAACAGATGATAGAAGTCATAGCTCTGCATGATCATGTAGTTGAATTCCAGGAACGAAAGTCCCTTTTCCATACGCTGCTTGTAGCACTCAGCGCGCAGCATATTGTTGACCGAGAAGCAAGCACCGACCTCGCGCAGCAGCTCTACATAGTTAAGGTTTAAAAGCCAATCTGCGTTGTTGACCATCTGTGCCTTGCCGGGTCCAAACTCAATAAAGCGCTCCATCTGACGCTTGAAGCATTCAGCGTTGTGGTCGATATCCTCCTTGGTGAGCATCTTGCGCATATCGGTACGACCCGAGGGGTCACCGATCATCGTCGTACCGCCGCCGATCAGCGCGATAGGACGGTTACCAGCCATCTGCAAACGCTTCATCAGTGTGAGCGCCATAAAGTGACCTGCGGTAAGACTGTCTGCTGTGCAGTCAAAGCCGATATAAAATGTTGCCTTGCCGGCATTGATCATTTCCTTGATCTGTTCCTCGTCGGTAAGCTGTGCCAGAAGTCCTCTGGCTTTGAGTTCTTCAAATAAAGTCATTGTAGGGTCTCCTATATAGTTTATGTTATTTATTTTTATTTTTTCCTTCTTCAATCAATTCTCTTGCGGAAACCAGCATGCTCTCGCTGATGGTTACACCGCCGAGAATTCGCGCGATCTCTTTTACGCGATCCTCGCCGTCGATCGGCGTCACTTTTGTCTCGGTACGCTCGCCGACTGTGCTCTTACGGATCAGCATATGTTGATCGGCAAGCGAAGCGATCTGTGCAGAGTGCGTCACGCAGACAGTCTGCGCCTTCTTCGCACTTTCTTTTAGCTTTATACCGATCTTGCGCGCGGTTTTGCCCGATACACCGGTGTCCACTTCGTCATAAATGACCGTATGCACGCCGAATGCCTCTGCAAAAACCGTTTTCACGGCAAGCATGATCCTTGCCAGTTCACCGCCCGATGCAATCTTGGATATGGGACGCGGCTCTTCTCCTTTGTTTGCGGAGATGAGAAAGGCCACGCTGTCTGCACCGCTTGGCGTCAGCTCCGTCGGCTTGACCGCAATGTCAAACACGACTTTTTCCATGTCCAAAAATTCAAGTTCCGAGAGAACAAGAGGAATGAGCTTCTCCGCTGCATTTTTGCGCGTCTTGGTCAGAGCCGCTGCCGCATCAGTCACGGCCTGCTTTGCCTCGGCACAATCGCGCTCGGCACGCATCAGTGCATCACCGATCTCATCCAGTGTTTCAAGCTCGGCTTTTGATCGTTTCAAAAGCTCGATAAGCCCCGCCTCGTCTGTTAAAAAATGCTTTTTCAAACGGTTGATGGTTTCCAGTCTGCCCTCGATCCGATCGAGTCTTGCCGTGGGATCCTCGCCGATGTCACCGGTAAGATCATATACCGTCTCGGCAATGTCCTCTGCCTCAAATTTGATCGTATTGAGCCTTGCGGCAAGCTCTGCCGCCTCGGGAACGGTATCGGCGATCTGCACGAGTGCCGCTGAACAGCGGTCCAATATATATGCAGCATTTGCCTTTTCCGACCCTTTCAAGGCACGGTAAACAAACGATGTCTGCTTGGAGATTTTTTCGGCGTTCGCGACGATCTTCTTTTCGGCAAGCAGTTGTTCTTCCTCGCCGACTTTTATCTTTGCACTTTCCAACAAGCGGATCGTCTGCTTTAATTCTTTTTCTTTTTTTGCCTTTTCGCTTTCCTGCGCTCGCAGTACATCCAACGCACGGTCGGAAGCCTTCATTACCGCATAGCACTTTGCATAAGCGGCACGCGCGTCTTCATTTTGTGCATATGCATCCAAAAACAAAATGTGATTTTCGTCCTCCAAAAGACGGAGGCTGTCATTCTGTCCATGAATATTTACAAGCAACGGTGCGATCGCACGCACTGTAGACGAACTGACCGCACGACCGCCGATCTTACTTTGCGTTCTTCCGTCGGCACTCATCGTGCGGCTGATGAGCAGATTCCCATCCTCGTCAAGTGCAAGATCATTTTCGGCAAGGCGCTTTTCCAGCTCTTTATCTAAATCCGAAAACATGGCACTGACCAGTGCCCGTTCCTCGCCGCTGCGCAAAATATCCTTGGAACTACGCGCGCCGAGTAAAAAATTGATGCTGTCGATCAAGATGGATTTGCCCGCGCCGGTCTCACCTGTCAGTGCCGTGAAGCCGCCGCAAAAGTCAATATCCACGCACTTGATCACCGCAATGTTTTCAATATGCAGTGAGACAAGCATTTGCCAACCTCCTTACACCGAGCGCATCATGTGTTTGATCTTCTCGGAAATTTCTTTTGCCGCCGCTTCACTCGACAAAACGATAATGACCGTATCATCGCCGGCAACACAGCCAAGGATCTCGGGCGAATGGATCGAATCAATGCCTGATCCGATCGCATTGGCAAGTCCCGGGAAAGTTTTCAGCACGATGATATTGTTTGCATAAGATACCTTCGTGATCGAATCTACCAGTACGCCGTTGAATTTCGGAGTAGGATTGGCAACAGGTTGACGCTCATGCGCCGCATATCGGTAATTGCCCGTACTGCCGACGATCTTGGTCAGCTTCAGCTCTCGGATATCGCGTGAAATCGTTGCCTGCGTCGCCTCAAAGCCAAATTTGTTCAAATAAAAAATCAGTTCTTCCTGCGTCTCGATTTCATATTCCGCAATGAGCTCCAGAATTTTTTCCTGTCTTTTGCTTTTCACGTGAATTCCTCTTTTCTAATTCTTCAATTCGTACTTGGATATTTTGTTATTGAGCGTCTCAAAGAAGCCGTCATTTTTTAGCGAAAGCATTTTCAAAGCCGTATCGGCACGCCGCACGATCAATCGCTCGCCGAGATACAGCGGTCTTGTCTCCTCGCCGTCCACCGTGATCATCCACCGCTGTGCGCGATCGTCGCTATGCACGATCTCCAAAACACTGTCACCCGAAAAGACAATCGGACATGCGTAACGCGAGATCGGCGCGATCGGCGTGGCACAAATACATTGCAGCGTGGGGTCCAGAACACTGCCGCCTGCCGCCATGGAATATGCGGTCGATCCCGTCGGCGTTGCCACAATCAAGCCGTCAGAGCGAATCGTGCGCACATTTTTTTCATCGGCACGCAATTCAACATCAATGCCGCGGGAATAACTGCCGCGTCCGATCACAACATCATTGAGCACGGTTGCGAGCGGCAAGATTGCCCCATCGGTATTGCAGGCGCTGACCGAAAGCGTCATGCGCTCCTCGATCGTATACTGCCCGATGTATATGTTATCGATAAGGTCAAGCTCATCCTTTTCCAGTTCCGCCATGTACCCCAGTCTGCCGAGATTGATTCCGAGCAACGGTATATCATATCGCAGTGCATTTTGCGCAGCACGAAGAATGGAACCGTCGCCGCCGAGCACAACGATCAGATCGCAATTCTGGTATATTGCGTCTATCGCGGAAAAGTGCACACTTTCCGCATACGCTTCCCCTGCGAAAGTATCTTCCATCCAAACCTCTGCACCGTTTTTCAAGAAACGCATGGCGGTCTCTTGGATGTATATATCGTCTTTTTCTTTGCGGATCGTCGGAAGGATCGCAACTCGTTTCATAATTACCTCATATCTACTGTCTCGGAAATCAAAAGATCTATATTGCCGTCAAAAGGCTCTATTGCACCGCCTTTGGAAAAGCAGGCAAGATACTCGGTGTTGCCGTCGCCGCCGAGGATCGGCGAGACGATCAGCCCGCAAAAAGCAAGTCCGTTTGCGGCGGCGCAGTCAATTACCTTTTTGATCGCCATGGCACGGGAAACCGCATTTTTGACAATACCACCCTTGCCGATGGCATCGCGCCCCGCCTCAAACTGCGGCTTGATCAATCCCACGAAGAAAGCTTGTTCTTTCAATATGCCGACAAGCGCCGGCAATATCAAAGTCTGCGAAATGAACGACACATCCATCACCGCAAGATCCACGCCGCCGTCAAAATCGTCGATAGACAGGTTGCGCGCGTTATACTTCTCCATAGATACCACACGCCTATCCGCGCGCAGCTTCGCCGCGAGCTGATTGGTACCCGAATCCACAGCATAGACCCGTGCAACACCTTGCTCGAGCAGATATTCGGTAAATCCACCGGTGGAAGCGCCGATATCCGCAGCATTTTTTCCATCCGCTGACAGACCAAAGGCTTCAAAAGCTGCTTTCAGCTTCAGCGCGCCGCGGCTCACATAGCCGATCGGATCACCGCTGACCTCGATCCTATCCCCCTCCCGCACATCCGCGGAGGGTTTTGTTGCCGGTTTACCGTTTAAAGTTACGCAACCGCCTGTGATCATGACCTTCGCGCGTTGACGGCTGTCTGCAAAACCGTTTTCGGTTAAATATACATCCAAACGCATCAGCTTTTTCTCGTAAGCAGGTATTCCGACAGCTCGCAAAGCGTCTCGGAATTTGCATACCCGCGGATGGCTTGGCAGGCTTCGTCAGAAACCTTTTTAGCATATTCCAACGCTTCCTCTGCATTCATGAACGAGAGGAATGTCGTTTTTTCATTTTTCTGATCACTGCCGATCGGCTTGCCGAGTTCTTCGGTGCTGCCGTATCGGTCGAGAATATCATCTATGATCTGGAACGCGAGTCCGATACCCGCACCGTAAGTATCTGCCGCGCAGATGTCCGCATCGCTGCCGCCAGCAGCGATCGCACCGAGCTTTGCTGCGGCGCGAAGCAACGCACCAGTTTTATGTGCATGCAGATTCAAAAGTTGGTCAAACGAAAGCGTTTTTCCCTCGCTGTCAATATCGATCATCTGTCCTTCGCACATACCGTCCGCGCCCGATGCTTTCGCAAGCACCTGTACCGCGGCAAGGCGATTTGCGGCATCGGTATGCGCATTCGACAGTGCGCACTCAAACGCCGAAAAGACCAGCGCGTCTCCCGCAAGCAGTGCGGGCGCTTCGCCGAACACCTTATGATTGGTAGGTTTACCGCGACGAAGATCATCATTATCCATGCACGGAAGATCGTCATGGATCAGCGAAAAGGTATGGATCATCTCCAGCGCGCAGGCATACGGCATTGCTGCCTCAGCACTGCCGCCGAGCATCTTGCAGAATTCGAGCGTTAAAAACGGGCGAATACGCTTGCCGCCGCACATGGTACTGTATTCCATCGCTTTATACAGCGTGGTATCTGCGTGCGCATCGAAAAATGCTTTCAGCGTATCCTGCACGGCTTGTGCCTGCTGACACATCTGCTCGGAAAGCGTCGGCATCATCTGCCGCCTCCGGTAAAATCGATCTCGGTCAGGGTGCCATCCTCGCCTTTGGAAAGGAGTTTGACCTTTTGTTCCGCGCCTTCCAGCTTTGCGTTACAAAGCTTTACCAGTGAAATTCCCTCTTCAAAGAGTCCGAGCGAATCATCCAGAGCCGCCGTGCCGCCTTCCAAAGAACGAACGATCTCTTCGAGGCGCGCCATCGCTTCTTCAAAGGATTTTTCTTTTTTATCTGCCATCGTTATTCTCCGTTTCTAACCAAACTATCCACGGTCGCCTGCATCGTACCGTCTCGCAATCTCAGTGAAAAATGCTCGCCTTCTTTTGCATCGGCTACCGAAGCGATCACCTTGCCGCTTTCGTTTGTGGCAACCGAGTATCCACGGGACAAAATGCCGAGAGGACTGAGCGCCTCGAGCTTTGCCGTGCGCTCGGACAGGCGATGCCGCTCTTGTATCAGTTTATTTCCGACCGCACCATCCAGGCGCTGTCCAAGCATCAAAAGCTGCATTTTGCGCTCCTCGAACATCCGTTCGGGATGCGCGAAAACGCCCTGCGTGCTGTAAAAATTCAAAATCTGTCTGCCGCCCTCGATCCGCTTGGAAATCAGCAACGACATACGTCCGATAATATTGTCGATCTTGTGCATCAGCTCGTGCGTTTCGGGTACCGCGAGCTCTGCCGCCGCCGAGGGTGTGGGCGCGCGTCTGTCTGCCACGAAATCGCAGATCGTAAAGTCGGTCTCGTGTCCGACTGCCGAGATCGTCGGGATCGCGGATGCCGCCACCGTTCGTGCCAGTTCCTCGCTGTTAAACGCCCAAAGATCCTCGATCGAACCGCCGCCGCGTCCGATGATGATGACATCCACATTGCGCTGTGCATTGAAATACTGCATACCCGCGATCAAGGAAGGCGCCGCCTCGGCTCCCTGCACAAGCGCGGGATACAAAATGACCTTGGCATATGGAAACCGTCTGCCGAGAATGTTGATAATATCGCGGATCGCCGCGCCCGTCGGCGAGGTGATCACGCCGATGCGGGTCGGGATCTTCGGAAGCGGCTTCTTGCGCGCTTCGTCAAAGAGCCCCTCTGCCGCAAGCTTCTTTTTCAGCTGTTCAAAGGCAAAGTACAGCGCACCAATGCCGTCAGGCTCCATGCCATCACAATACAGCTGATACTGTCCGTCACGGACAAAAGCCGAAACCCTGCCGCGCACCAGAACCTTCATGCCGTTCTCGGGCACAAAGTTCAGCTTGCTTGCCGCACTGCGAAACATGACCGCCTTGATGAGAGAGCCCTCGTCCTTGACCGTAAAATAAAAATGCCCTGTTTTATAGTGATTGGTAAAGTTGGAGATCTCCCCTTTTACCATCACACGGGAAAGGAAGCCGTCGGCATCGATCTTCGCTTTGATATATTCGTTCAGCTGTGTAACCGTCAATGCACCGTCCGTCGTGCTCTTCGGCACTGCAAACATATCCTCGAAATTTTCCACGCCGCCGCCTCCTATCTTTGAAAACTTCTTCTTGTTAATTCCGCAATGCCGACCGCATTATCCGCCGACAAAGCAGGCTCGGCAAAGTATGCATTTCCGAGCGGCTCCAGCATACCGCGGATCATTTGATTGCTCATGACACCGCCGCCGAACAAAATCGGCAAGTCACCGTATCGGTCGCGCGCATCCTTTGCCATCTGCAAAAGCGTTTCGCCTACGAAACGCAGTACATACGCGGCGGTCTTTGCCTTGTCGCCGCTTTCGGCATACAGCTTCGCCGAAAGATTCTGCAGTCCCGAAAGATTGCAGTATCCTTCCCGTACGCTGATCTTCGGCTTGGGAATCTTACCGTTGTATGCAGCAGCCGCACGTTCCAGCTCCGCGCCGCATGGAAACTGCATCTCCATCATCACGCCTGTGCGGTCGATTGCCTGCCCTGCGCTGAGATCGCACGTACCGCCGATAATTTCGGTGGTAAAGCCTTCCTCGGCTTTGTTACACAGTACCACCTCGGTGGTGCCGCCCGAAACATGGAAAGCAATAAACGGCTTTTCGGCAATGCGCCATGCATCCGACGAAGTCAGCGCTGCCGCAATGTGCCCGCACTGATGCGAAAAAGCATATGCCGGGATCCCTCTCCCGAGCCTGAAAGCAAGCGCCGCATCCTGCCCGCACAGAAAGCACGGCATATACGAGCCTTCCACATTTCTCGGCTTTGCGGAATAGCCGACGGCGAGTACTGCATATCCTGCAAGCGCCGCATCGGCAGCCGCAAGTACTTCCGGCAGATTCTTGATATGTGCAAACACCGCGTCGCTCTGCCGCAGTCCGCATTCTCCCGCCGCGACCGGCAGCAGTTTCTTAATATTTGCAACGATCTTTCCGTCCGCATCCACAATGCCGACAGAGGTCGTATAATTGCTTGTGTCTATACCGACAAAGCAGCTTTTCATTTTTCGATTTCCTCTTTCACGGCGTTCAAAATACCGTTGACGAAGCCCTTGGTTTTTTCATCGTCGTATTCCTTGATCAGCTCGACCGCCTCGTTGATCGAAACGCTCGCAGGGATCGAATCGATATACAGCATCTCATAGATCGCGATGCGCATGATCGACTTTGCTACCTTGGCAATGCGTGCAAGCTTTCTTCCCTTTGCATATTTTTCAATATATGCGTCGAGTTCATCGGCTTTTTCGATCACACCGAAAAACACCGTCTTGATATATTCATTCTCTTCGATCTCTCTGGCAGCCAGAGCGGTGGTATACAGCTCCTGCTTGTCCTCGTAGATTCCGTATTCATTCTCGAAAACCAGTCCGAGGACGGCTTCTCTCGATTCATGTCTGTTCAGCATAGCAGCTCCATTTCTTTGTATACAAAAATGCATGGTCTATCAACTTTATATTATATAATATCAAGTGAATATTGTCAATGAATATTCACCAATATTCACGCAGTTTTCCTATGCAAAGTTTTTGTTGAAAGATGCGCAAAAATATGGTATGATACTATTGCATAGTTTTTTAGATGAGGTACTATCATGTCAAAAAAAATTCAAAAGATTCTGACCGATTCCTGCATACTTTTTACGATATTTGTATTTATTATATATGCAGCCGGATATTGTTTCCAGCAGAAATCCGTCACACTGGCACTGAGCGGCACGGCGATGCTACTCGCAACCTGTGTCGTGCTCAGCATTTTCCGCGGCATACTTACATATAAAAAGCTGCCGATGGCAGTGCGTATTCTCGCGCATTATCTGCTGGTACTCGGTTCGGCATTCCTGGCATTTGCCGTGATCGGCAACATCGTCTCCACATCGATCCAGTCGCTGATCATGCTTTCTGTCGTTACGCTGCTCTATTCAGTCTTCGCGCTTGCCCATGCATTCCTCGAGAGCAAGCAGGATAAAAATGCAAAAGATGCATATACCTCTATGTTCAAAAAATAAGGGATGTCAAAAGCACTTCAATTTAAGCAGGTGCTTTGATGCGTAATACCGAATTTTTGGCGGCAGCATGCGCCTTTGCGCTGTGTTTGACCGCTGCACCATCGGAATATAAGTCAACGCGCCTGCACGGCAATACCGTGCAGGCGTTTTCTTTTACCCCCGCCCTCTCCGAAACAGTTCCCGAAGATAATGTGCTGTTGGCATCCACCGAGCACGGCGGTGCCGACTATCTCAGCCGCATCGTCTTTCTCGGCGATTCGCGTACCTACGGACTCAAGGCATTTGCCATGCTGGACGACGGCGAGGAGACCGCACAGGTATGGACGCCGCGCAGCGGTACGATGTCGATCTGGGACATGCAGCAGCAAAAGATCGTTTACCCCGAGACAAACACCGAGGTCACCTGTGCCGAAGCCGCCGCTCTCAAGCAGCCTGAAATTCTTGTGATCTCCCTCGGCTTTAACGGAGTGGAACTGGTGCAGAAAGAATACTTTGTCTCCGAGTATTTGAAGCTGATCGAATCCATTCAAAGCGCAAGTTCGCAGACGAAAATCGTTCTGCAGTCCATGTTCCCTGTCTGCCGCTCCTATACGCTGATTTCCAATGATTCCATCCGTAAGGGAAACAATTGGATCGTAGAAATTGCCAAACGTGCAGAGGTCTATTACCTCAACACGCAGGAAGTTTTAGCGGACGAAGCAGGATACCTGATAGAGGACTATTCTACCGACGGCTGCCACCTGACGCCGCTCGGACTGGATGTCGAGCTCGAATATATATGCACACACATGATCGGAGGCAAATAGCATGAAGAAATTCTTTTGTTTACTCACCGTTTGTCTGCTGCTCGCGTCCTGCGGGCAGGTCAACGACGCTGTACCCGTGCAGATCTTAGCGGACGCACTGGGCAAGGAGATCGACGGATACGAAAATCTCGGTCAGGCAAGCTCGGACTATATCAGCTACTGCATGAACAGCGACCTGTCGCTGTATGAAGAATATATCGTGCTTTATCCTTTTGCGGGCACGGTATATAACGAGATCGGCATTTTCAAGTTAAAAGATGCATCCGAAACAGAAGAAGGCATCGCCGAGATCCGCCGCTATCTTGCCTTTAAAAAGCGAAACTGGGACACCCGTTACCGCAGCGATGAACTGTCTAAAATCGAAAACGCCGTCGTTACCTGTGAAGGTCGGTATCTGCTGTATACGATACTCAGTCCCGAAGAAAGCCAAGCGGTCACAAATCGCTTTGAAAAAGAACTGAAAAGATAAGCAATAGCGCGGCGCTTGAATTTCAAGTACCGCGCTATTGCTTTAAAGTCATATTTCAAATTACTTTACTACTATATCCGCACCCAGTTTTTGAAGCATACCGCAAAGATTCGGATACCCGCGATTGATATGATACATACCGGATATTATCGTGTCATCCTTTGCAATCAATCCTGCGCAAACCAATGCAGTCGTAGCACGAATATCCGAACCTTTCAAAGGTGCGCCGCTCAACAATTTATTTCCGATGATTTGAATCATATTTCCACGACGAACGATATTTGCGCCCATTTTTCTTAATTCGTTTACATAAGAAAATCGCTCCGGAAAAACGCTATCTTTAATTACAGACTCTCCTTCGCATCTTTGTGCATACACAGCCAGCAAAGGCTGTAAATCCGTGGGCATTCCGGGATACGGCATCGCAATCGCATTTATAGGTTTATATGTGGATTTACCGTCTATATACAGAGAATCCTCACCGCCTTGAATAACCTCCACCCCCGATTTTTTATATGTACGGATAAGTGCCAAATTGTGCGTGGGAATGCAGTTGTTGATTTTGCAAGCACCACCTGTAATAGCTACGGCGGTCATAATAATACCACTTTCGATTCTGTCCGGCATGATTTCATATGCGATTCCACCTTTCAGCTGCTCGGTACCTTTGATTGTAATACTATCGCTTCCCGCACCGGAAATACTCACGCCCATTGCGGATAACAGATTCGCCAAATCTACTATCTCCGGTTCTTTAGAAACATTCTTCAAAATAATTTTTCTATTTATTTTAGATGCCAGAATAAGCAGGTTGCATGTTGCGCCTACGCTCGGGTATCTTAAAAATACTACCTCTTCTGTTATACTTTCTTTTCTTTCAGCATGTATAGCACCTGATTTTATTTCATACTCCACGCCAAGATCTTCCATACATTCCAAATGGATATCCAAAGGGCGATCACCGATTTTGTCTCCGCCCGGCAACGAAATTTGCGCCTTTTCGTTAGTAGCTAAAAACAAACCTAAACAATAGGCGGATGCACGTATTTTCGACGCCAATTCCGATTGAAGCACTGTATTTTGAATGCATCCATGTACCGTTACAGTATTCTCATCTAAAAATTTTACCTTTTTCCCTGCATCTTGCAAAATTTGAACCATCACATCAATGTCCATTGTCCGCGGAACATTTGTCAAAGTAATTGCATCTTCCGACAATGATGCAGCTGCCAAACATGCTAAGGCGGAATTCTTTGAGCCATCAACTGTTACCTCGCCAGAAAGTATTTTCCCGCCGTGTACATATATCTTGCTTTCCATGTCAAGCCTCCGCAACAACTACCTCTATTCCCTTTTCTCTTAAAGCAACTATTTGATCCTCTACACTGTTCCAATCCGTGATCACGGTATGAAATACATCTGCTTCACAAACTTTAATAAAAGCATCCACACCAACTTTTGCACTTGGCATGAGCAGAACACGCTTGCGGCTGTTTTCCAAAACCTTTCGCTGAAATGTAGCCGTTTCATCCGTACCATTTGACAAACCGAACGCCGCAGTCAATCCGGCACCTGTTATAAAACAAACATCAAAGTGTATTCGGCTTACAAATTCAGTAGCAAGGCTGTCTACAATAGATCCGCTCTGCCGCATCTTTCCGCCGACAATGTAAACATCTGCATTATCCCACGCACGCAGCTCTTTTCCGAGATCTACAGAATTCACAACAATCGTATAGTGAACGTCTTTCGGCAGAAAAGACAGCATAATATAACCAAAAGATCCGCCGGTCAAATAAACGATATCATTCTCGCGGATATACTTTGCTGCTTCTCGGGCAATTGCCTTGTAATTATCATACACAGGCATTTTTCCAAAGTCGCAATCCGCCGATGCACGAACACCTACTTGCTGCAGCTTGATAGCCCCGCCGTGTGTTCTCTTGCACATACCTTTTTGCTCAAGAATTCTTAAATCTCTTCTTGCAGATTCATCCGAGATGCCGTATTTTTCTGTAATTTCAGAAATCAATATCTTACTGTTCCGTTGAATAAATTCCGCGATTTCCTGATGCCTTTCCTCAATAAACATAGGTTACCTCCAAAATAGAAAAGATGTGTTATCGAATTCGACAATGTTATAATACCACACATTCAGGAACAAGTCAACATAATCGGTAATCGGATTTGCGTATATTTT
This sequence comes from Clostridia bacterium, assembly GCA_017398595.1. GTDB lineage: Bacteria > Bacillota > Clostridia > Oscillospirales > CAG-272 > UMGS902. The sequence continues at coordinate 56,964 of JAFQFR010000027.1, read as the reverse complement.
AATCGCATAAACAAAACCGCCAACGGAGATCCGTTGGCGGTTTCATTCTTCTAAAAAGTTAAATTACTCTTCGTGTGCGTTTTTTTGTGCGTGATTATCAATCAACTTGTGTACACGCTTTGCGGGGTTCAAAAGATTGCTGATGGTTGCATCGTGATTGAGCGTGTCAATGAGGTATGCAACATACTTGCACATATTGACCGACTGATACCACGGCTTTGCCTTGAGTTCATCCTTACCGTAGATCAGGTTCGTGGTAAAGATCTTGGTGAAGATACCGTTCTCATATGCTTCATCAAACTTTTCAAAGCCGTTGCAGAACAGGCCGAAGGTTGCAAATACGAAGATACGGTTTGCGCCCTTCTCCTTGAGCTGCTCGCATACATCCAGCATCGACTCGCCCGAGGAGATCATGTCGTCAACGACGATGACATCCTTGCCCTTGACATCTCTGCCGAGGTACTCGTGTGCTTCGATCGGGTTCTTGCCGTCGATGATAACCGAATAATTGCGGCGCTTGTAGAACATACCGAGATCGAGTCCGAGCAGCGAAGAATAGAACATGCATCTGGTCATTGCGCCCTCGTCGGGAGAAATGATCATCAGCTTGTCGTGCGTAAAGGTAACATCCGGAACCGCCTTGACCAGTGCCTTGATCATCTGATACGTCGGTCTTACATTGTCAAAGCCGCTGAGCGGGATTGCGTTCTGGATCTTAGGGTCATGTGCATCAAAGGTGATGATGTTGCTGACACCCATGTTGACCAGCTCCTGCAAAGCAAGCGCGCTGTCCAGCGACTCTCTTGCCGTGCGGTTATGCTGTCTGCCCTCATAGAGCATGGGCATGATAACCGAAATTCTGCGTGCCTTGCCGCCGATCGCGCTGATAATGCGCTTGAGGTCCTGATAGTGATCATCCGGACTCATCGGAACGGTCATTCCGTACATCTTATAGGTCACACCGTAGTTGAATACATCGCAAATGATGTACACATCGCGTCCGCGCACGGACTCATGGATCAGACCCTTCGCCTCACCCGAGCCAAAACGGGGGCAATCTGCCTGTGTAATGTAGGTCTCGTCCTCTACATGGCGGCGCCAGTCCTTGATATAGCCGTCTACTTCGGCGGTGAAAGCCTCACAACCGCGCATACCAATTATGCTGAGATCTCCGTAGAATGAATCGTTCATATGTCCTCCCGATATGCTACTCAATTTGTTGTCCGCGCCAAAGCGCTTTATCTACGCATACCATTATACCATCTTTTTTATAAAAAAACATAGAAAAATGTCATTTTTTGAATTTTTTTTGATTTTGCACAAAAGCGGTCATGTTTTTTATGTTTTTTCTATACTATATACTATTCATTTTCATTGATGAAAGGAACTACACATGAATAACCGCATACCTAAGGAATACACCTCCACCGGCACACTGATCGTTTCTGTGTATACCGCAGGCGGCGCGATACCCGTGGAGGGGGCGCTGGTTACGATCCGCGGCGGCGAGCAAAACAGCTCCGGCGTGCTCTCCATTCTCTACACCGATCAAAGCGGCAACACGCCGCGCATCACCCTGCCCGCACCGCCCGCATCCGAATCCGAATCACCGGGCACGGAAAAGCCGTATGCGACCTATAACATCGAGGTGAATAAAGAGAATTACTATCCGCGAAGTTTTATCAATGTTCCTGTCTTTGCGGGAACAACATCCATTCAGCCCGTCAATCTCGTCCCCCTGACCGAATATAACCAGGATATGCTGCGCCCCGACGCGTCGAATATCACAGAAGGTCAAAACCCGGAACTCTGAGGAAGGAGATACACAGAATATGCCTACCGGATTACCGACCATTCCCGAAACGATCACCGTACATCTCGGGCCTCCCGGATCGGATGCGCAGAATATCACCGTGCCGTTCGTGGATTATATCAAAAACGTCGCTTCCAGCGAGATCTATCCCACCTGGCCCGAGAGCGCCATCCGTGCCAATATCTATGCACAGATCTCCTTCGCGCTTAACCGCATCTATACCGAATATTACCGCAGCCGCGGCTATGACTTTGACATTACGAACACAACACAGAACGACCAGTACTTTGTACCCGGTCGTGACTATTTTGAAAACATATCGAGGATCGTGGACGAAATTTTTGACAGCTACATTCGGCGGCAGGGTGTAGTAGAACCCTTGTTTGCACAATACTGCGACGGCGTGCAGACGCAATGTCCCGGGCTCTCACAATGGGGCACGGTCACGCTGGCGGAACAGGGGCAAATACCCTATGAGATCCTCCAGCACTATTACGGAGACAACATCGACATTGTCACCGACGTGCCGCTCACGGCGCCCGACACGAGCGTGCCGAGCGTACCGCTTCGTCTCGGCATGGCAGGCGATGATGTCCGCGTGTTGCAGATCCGCCTCAACCGCATTTCCAAAAACTATCCCGCCATCCCCAAGATCTCCCCGGTTGACGGCTACTTCGGCGGCGAGACAGAGGAAGCGGTGCGGGAATATCAGCGCATTTTCAACCTGACACCCGACGGTGTCGTGGGGCGTGCCACCTGGTACAGCATTCTGCGCATCTATAACAGTGTGAAAAAAATCGCCGAGCTGAACTCCGAGGGCATCACGCTGGAGGAAGTATCCAGACAGTTCCCCGAAGTGCTTCAGCAAGGCAGTGAAGGTACGGGCGTGCGGCTGCTGCAATACTTTCTGTCCTACATTGCTGCCTTCGTGCCCACAGTGCAGCCTACCGGCATTGACGGCTTCTTCGGTCCCGCAACGACGCAGTCGGTACGCAGCTTTCAGCAGAATTACTCCCTCCCCGTCACGGGTATCGTGGACGAAGCAACCTGGTATGCCATTTACAACGCGTATCAGGGACTGATCGCCTCGATCCCGCCGCAGTTTATGGAAGGTACCACCGTCCCCTATCCCGGTTTTGCTTTGCGCGTCGGAACCGAAAACGAATATGTAACCGTATTGCAGGAATATCTCAATTATATCGGCAAGACCTACACGCAGATTCCCTATGTTCCCGTAACCGGTTACTTCGGCGCACTGACCTATAACGCGGTCTCGGCATTTCAGCGCCTGTTCGGACTGGAAGAGGACGGCGTTGCCGATGTGGAAACCTGGAACGCCATCGCGGAAGTCTATGAGGACCTGTACAGCGGCAGCACAACCACGCCCGGGCAGTATCCGGGATATACGATTACGGCAGAATGAGGTGAGATGAAATGACCTATCAGAATGATGACGCTCGCAATGCCGTTCGGCATATCCAGGAACTGCTGCGCTCTTTGCAAATCGCAGCGGGCGAAACCGTGACGGTCCCGATCGACGGCATTTACGGCACGGCAACTTCCGAAGCGGTGCGTGCTTTTCAGGCACAAAACGGTTTGCCGGTGACAGGCGATGTAGACAGAGCAACCTATGATCGGCTGTATGAAAAGGCACTGGAAGCCGATTTTTTAGCCAGCGAACCGCTGCCGCTGTATATTTTCCAAAAGGGGCAGTCCGTAAAGAAGGGCGAACGGAGCGACTTTGTCCTGCTGCTGCAAATTCTGCTGAACGCTCTGACCGTTGCCTATGACGACTTCGCACCGCTCGAGCTGAGCGGCGTATTTGATGACACCATGGAAAATGCCGTCCGCCGTTTTCAGATGCGCAACAACCTCCCCGCAACCGGTATCGTCGATAAAGCAACCTGGAATGCACTGGTGCGCAATTACAACAAGTTCGGCAATCCGCATAGCTAAATAAAAAGCGAAGAAAATCGCTGAAAAAATTCAAAAAAGCGCAAAAAAGCGAGATAAACAACCCAAATTTGTTTTTCTCGCTTTATTTTTGACTTTGTTTGACTTTGACTTTTGTTGATCTTCGGCATACAATATAGACAAAGAAACAGAAAGGACTGATAAAATGCTAATATCGGATACAATTGCCGCATTTATCGACGAAATGCTCAACGACTGCGGAGGTACACTGGAAATTAAGCGAAACGATCTTGCAAAGCGCCTTGGATGCGTGCCCAGTCAGATCAACTATGTAGTATCCTCCCGCTTTACGCCCGAACGTGGCTATATCATCGAGAGCCGACGCGGCGGCGGCGGATACATCCGCATTATCCGCAAGGTGATGAGCGAGGATGATCTCTTGATGCAGATGTTTCAGGCAGCAGGCGAAAGTCTTGCCGAAAAGGATCTGTATTCCCTGCTGGACACTCTGTACAGCACCGATCTCATCACCGCACGAGAGAACCGCTTCGCCCGTGTCTGCCTTTCACAAACCGCGCTTGCCGCACTGCCGAAAGAAGTACAGAACGCAGTGCGTGCAAGCAGTTTCCGCAACATGCTCTTGTCCCTGATGCAATAATACGCAAAGCAACAAAGAAAGAAGTGATGGATATGCTTTGTACCAAATGTAAGAAAGAACAAGCGACCTTTTTCTATTCCCAAAATATCAACGGCAAAGAAACTTCCGCGGCACTCTGCAAAAGCTGCGCTAAGCAGTCCGGCATCGACAGCAGCGACATTCTTTCCCCGCTGTTCCATCCCTTTGCAGAAAGCAAGGTGCAAAAGCGCGACAGCGGTAAAACTTGCAACCTCTGCGGTTTGACCTTTTCTGACATTCTTTCCCTCGGCAAGGTCGGCTGCCCCGACTGCTACAACACATTCCGTCAGGAACTGCGAGATACCATCCGCTCCATCCACGGCACGGCTAAGCACGTCGGACTGACGCCCGAGCGCTCTACCGCGATCACGCCCGAGCCGCAAAAAGAACCGTCCGAGGAAGAAATGCTGCGTGTCGCACTGGAAGCCGCCATTCGCGATGAAAACTATGAGGAAGCCGCAAGACTGCGCGACAGGATCAAAGAGCTGAAAGGAGAAAACTGATGGACGAAAAGCGAGATGTTATTCTCCGCAGCCGTGTGCGCCTGGCGCGCAACATCGTAGATTACCCCTTTGCTCCCGTACTGAACGCGGCATGCCGTAAAGAGATCATCGAAAAAGTGGGAAGCGCGCTGCAAGCCAACGGATACGCACGCAGGAACGACATCGACAATACGGTGACAGTGCACGCACTCTCCGAAGAAAACCTCGTCAGCCGAGAATTTGCGGACGATAAAGAACTGCATGCTCTGCTTTCCAACGACGACGCAAATACCTATATCATGATATGCGAGGAAGATCATCTCCGCATCCAGAGCTTTGCCGACGGCGCCGATCTTGCCGCGGCGGGAAAGCGTGCATTTGCAGCCGAAAGGCTTTTAAACGAAAAGATCAAATTTGCATTCGACCGTGAGCTCGGATACCTCACCCACTGCCCTACCAACCTCGGCACGGCAATGCGTGCATCCATGATGATGTTCCTACCTGCACTGACAATGCTCGGCCGCATGGGAGACCTGAAATCCCAACTCGAGAAGATCGGCGTAACCATCCGCGGTCTGTACGGCGAGGGATCTGCGGCGGATGCCTATATGTATCAGATCTCCAACAGGCTCTCTCTGGGACTCAGCGAGGACGAGCTGCTGCGCAAGATCGAAGCAATCGCGAGCCGCATTGCCGAGGACGAGCTGCGCGCCAGAAATTCTCTGCTGAGCGCACGCCGAGACGCACTGACCGATAAAATTCTTCGTTCGTTGGGTATACTCAAATATGCCCATATGCTCTCCGGCAAAGAATTTCTCGACTGCTACGCCTATGTGCGGTTGGGCATTTCTCTCGGGTTGATCGACTCGGTACAGCTAACCGAACTGGACAAACTGCTCTATGAAGCGATGCCTGCACATCTGATCGCGAAGAACAAAGACGCGGCATCGGATACGATACTGCGCGACAAACTCCGCGCAGAAGCGATCAAGCAACGAATCTGACCTTTTAAACGGTTTTTAAAGGAGTGATACTTATGACCAACAGATTTACGCAAAAGGCGCAGAACGCCTTAAACCATGCACTGCTTGCGGCAAGAGAGTTCGGACACACATATGTCGGCTCCGAGCATCTTTTAGTCGGCCTTGCTACCGAAGAGGACAGCGTGGCAGCACGTGCATTGCTCTCCAAAGGTGCAAATAAACAAAAAATCGTAGAAACGATCATAAACAACATGGGCACAGGCTCCCCGACCAATGTCAATGCCTCGGATCTGACGCCGCGCACCAAGCAGATCATCGAGATGTCCGCGTATGCATCCGCACGTTACGGACACGGCTACATCGGCACCGAGCATCTTTTGCTGGCTCTCCTCGAGGAAAGCGACTGCGTAGCCAACCAGATCCTGAGTTCGCTGGGTATTTCCCCTGCAGAACTGAAAAAAGATGTGCTTTCCTATCTGGAAGGCATGGAAAGCGGCAGCACAAGTGCCGCCGACAACGGAGCGATCGGCAAGCAGCCGAAAAGCAAAAACAACGCCGATATAAAAGACTGCCCCACCCTTTCTTCGTACGGTCGCGATCTGACTGCGCTTGCAAAAGCAGGCAAACTCGACCCGATCATCGGCCGTGAAAACGAGACCGAGCGTGTCATCCAAATTCTTGCGCGCCGTACTAAAAACAATCCCTGCCTGATCGGCGAACCCGGCGTCGGCAAAACCGCCGTTGTCGAAGGACTCGCACAACGTATTGCCGACGGCAATGTCCCCGAGATGCTGGCAAACAAGCGTGTGGTAACGCTCGACATTTCCTCGATGATCGCGGGTGCGAAATACCGCGGCGAATTTGAGGAACGACTCAAAAATGTAATGAACGAGGTTGCAAAGAAACCCGAAATCATCCTGTTTATCGATGAGATCCACACGCTGGTCGGTGCAGGCGCCGCCGAAGGTGCAATGGATGCGGCGAATATTCTGAAGCCCGCTCTCTCCCGCGGCGAGATGCAGCTCATCGGTGCAACCACGATCAACGAATATCGCCAGAACATCGAAAAAGATGCAGCACTGGAGCGCCGTTTCCAGTCGGTCATGGTCGGTGAACCGACTGCCGAGGAAGCATTGCTGATCCTGAAAGGTCTGCGCGACAAATACGAGGCGCATCACAAGCTGAAGATCTCCGACGAAGCACTCGAAGCGGCAGTCAACCTTTCCATGCGCTACATCAATGATCGCTTCCTGCCTGACAAGGCAATCGACCTGATCGATGAGGCGGCATCGAGAATTCGCATCTCGAACTTCACGTCTCCCCCCGACATCAAGGAGATGGAACGAACTGCCGAAGAACTCGGACGCAGCAAGGAAGAAGCGATCAAAGCGCAAAACTTTGAAGAAGCAGCGCGCCTGCGCGATGAAGAACACGCACTGCGCGAAAAGCTGGATGCGCAGAAGGCAAAATGGCAGCAGACGCGCGAAGGCAGCACACTGGTCGTCACCAAGGACAATATCGCCGATATTGTGACTGCATGGACGGGCATTCCCGTAAAGCAGCTCGAAAGCGAAGAAAGCAAGAAACTGCTGAATTTGGACAAGATCCTCAAAGAAAGAATCATCGGTCAGGACAAGGCAGTAGACGCAGTCGCCAAAGCAATTCGCCGCGGCAGAATGGGACTCAAAGATCCCAAACGTCCCTTAGGTTCCTTCATCTTCCTCGGTCCTACCGGTGTCGGTAAAACCGAGCTGACCAAGGCGCTGGCAGGCGTCATGTTCGGCGATGAAAACGCCATGATCCGTATCGATATGTCCGAATATATGGAAAAGCACAGCGTTTCCAAGCTGATTGGCGCCCCTCCCGGCTATGTAGGCTATGATGAGGGTGGTCAGCTGACCGAGAAGATCCGCCGCAAGCCCTACTCTGTCGTACTGTTCGACGAGATCGAAAAAGCACATCCCGATGTGTTCAACATCATGCTCCAGATCCTCGACGACGGTATTCTCACCGACTCACAAGGACGCAAGGTAGACTTCAAAAACACGGTTATCATCATGACTTCCAATGTCGGTGCAGGCGCGATCACCGAAAAAGCCAAGTCGCTCGGCTTTACGACAAGCGCTTCTGCCGAAAGTGAACAGGCATCTATCGAAAGCAACGTCATGCAGGCGCTGAAGAACACATTCCGTCCCGAGTTTTTGAACCGCTTGGACGAGATCATCGTGTTCAACCGTCTGCGCGATGCCGACATTCAGAAGATCGCTTCTCTGCTTTTGGCGCAGCTGCAAAAGCGTATTGAATCACTGGATGTTTCGATCACCTTTGACAGCACGCTCATCGAGTTCGTCGCGAAAAAAGGCTTTGATCCCGTTTACGGTGCAAGACCGCTGCGCCGTGCGATCACAAGCCTTGTGGAAGACTCCTTCTCCGAAGCGATGCTCGAGGGCAAGATCAAAGCAGGCGATAAGATCCTCGCAAAAGTCGCAGACGACAAAGTCGTATACGAAAACGCATAAAAAATTACCGCAGATGATTTATCATCTGCGGTGATTTGCATTTTTTTGCGCTGTCTCTGTTTCAAAACGCCCGTCTTCCCTCAATTGCGCGATTGAGGGTCACTTCATCGGCGTATTCAATGTCGCCTCCGACGGGAATACCGTAGGCAAGGCGGCTGACAGTCACACCTGTATTTTTGAGCAGTGAGGATATGTAGGTCGCGGTCGTTTCACCCTCAACGGTCGGGTTGGTCGCAATAATAACTTCCTTTACGCCGTCCCTTACGCGCTTGATCAGATCGGCGATCGCAAGCTTATCGGGCGTGATCCCGTTGATCGGAGAAATGACGCCGCCGAGCACATGATACACACCGCGAAAACCGCGCACTTTTTCAAAAGCGAGGATCGCTTTTGCATCCTCAACGACACAGATCAGCGTGTGATCGCGTGTATCGTCTGCGCAAATCGGGCAAACCTCGTCCACCGAGAGATTATGGCAGATCTCGCAATGGCGAATCTGCTTTTTCGCATCCGTGATTGCGCTCGAAAAATTTTCTGCAGCCTCGTCCGACAGATCCAACACCGAGAACGCCATGCGAACCGCACTTTTACGCCCTACACCGGGGAGTTTACGGAACTGCTCAATGAGTTTTTCAAGCGGCGGAAGATATTCACTCATACCTGCTCCAAAATGTAGATTTTATCAGAACATGCCGGGCACATTGATGCCGCCCGTGATCTTGGACATTTCGCTCTCGCCGATAGTATCCACCTTTTTGATGGCTTCGTTGACTGCTGCGGTAACAACATCGGAAAGCGTTTCAATATCGTCGGGATCTACGATGTCCGGCTGAATATCGATGTTCAGGATCTCACGCTTGCCGTTGATCTTCACGGTGACCATACCGCCGCCCGCGCTGACTTCATATTCTCTGGTTTCCAGGTCAGCCTGCAGAGTCGCCATGTCCTCCTGCATCTTCTGTACCTGTTTCATCATGCTGTTCATATTCTGGGCACCGCCCATGCCCTTAGGGTAATTTGCTCTCATGGTTGTCTCCTTTTATTCTTCAAGTGTATCCAATAAATCATCATTTGCGAGCTCTTGTTTGTCAGCAAGCTCGTAGATCAGCTTGTCCGTGCTGTATGCCTTTCCCTCACGGGCAGAGATCATCGCGGCAAGCGCATGCTTTGCGCTGTCCTCACTCATGAGCTTCATGGTAAAGCTGTTTCCGAATTTGATCAAAATGCGGTCATTCTCGGCATCTTTAAACGCCTTGGAACCGTCACGAAGTCCCATCGCGCTGCGGCTCTGTTTAGAAAGACTTTCTACAAGCTCCAGCCAATACGGCAGCTGTCGCAGACCGGATGCAGGCCGTTCCTCTTTCTTTGGCGCTGGCACATACGGTTCTTCTTTCGGCATAGCTGCTTTCGCAGGCACGAATGTTTCTGTTTTCACAGGCGCTTCCGCATTCTGCACAGGCGCGATCGGCATACCGATCGACAAAAGACCGATCTTTTCTTCAAGAGCGGCAATGCGCGCAAGCAGCGCAGACGGCTCTTCCGAAAGCGCGGGATCGCTCATTTTGATAAAGGTCAGCTCGGCGATCATCCGCTTGGTGCTGCCCGAACGCTGCATCTGCACGAGTGCGTCATCCAGCATGCGAATATGATAGAGCAAACGCTCATACGGATACCGCTCCGCCACTGTGCGAATGCGGTCGATCTCCTCTTTTGTACAGTCCAGATACTCTGCCGGATTTGCCGTTGTTTTCACCACCAGCATATCCCGATAAAATGCAAGAATATCCTGCCAAAATACCGCCATATCCACAGAGGATGACGAAACATTCTGTATTGCGGAAAAGACATACGACAGATCGCCGTCCAGAACCGACGAAGCGAGCTTTTGGATGCTCTCGGTGCTACTGATCCCCAGCAGTTCCTCCACACGCGCAGCATCCAAGACACCGCCGCTGCTGCTGCAAAGATCAAGCAAACTGATCGCATCACGCATACCGCCGTTTGCATGTTTGGCAAGAATACGTGCAGCATCCTCGGAAAGGTCGATCTGTTCCGCTTTTGCAATGTGCAAAAGGCGATCCGCGATCACAGGCGTTGCTATGCGCCGAAAATCGAAGCGCTGACATCTGGAAATGATCGTAGAAGGCAGTTTTTGCAATTCGGTCGTCGCCAATATAAACACAACATGTGCCGGCGGCTCTTCCAGTGTTTTCAGAAGCGCATTGAATGCCGAAATGGAAAGCATGTGCACCTCGTCCACGATGTACACGCGGTACTTCAGCCCCGAAGGGGTATAAATGACCTCATCGCGGATAGCGCGGACAGCATCAACGCCGTTGTTGGAAGCTGCGTCCATTTCCAAAACATCGGTGGCACTTTCGCTGTCGATGCTTTGACAAGCAGCACATTTGCCGCAGGGATTGCCATTGACAGGAGAGAGACAGTTGATCGCTTTTGCCAGGATCTTGGCGCAGGTCGTTTTACCGGTGCCGCGCGGACCACAGAACAGATAGGCATGCGAAATACGATTTTCGACCGTCTCGTATTTCAGAATGTCGGTGATATGACTTTGACCGCAAACATCATCAAATGTGACCGGCCGCCATTTTCTGTACAGCGCCTGATACAAGCGTGATCCCTCCTTATAAAAAATGAAGCGAGCGCAAAAAATGCCGTCTCGCTGCAACTTAGCCGAATGATAAGACCATACACCCGAAAATCGGATAAACGACCACACGCGTTAACCAAACCTTCTGCTCAAGACAGGCACCCCTGCGGCACATCAAACATACCGCTTAATGCTGCTTGGTTCCCCACCTGACATGGTTCACGGCCATTGATTGCGCAAGACCCATCCGTCAACACAGTCAGCTTGGCGCAGACCGCACCGTCGATACCCTCAAAACGGGAATCCACCCTCACTGCAGCGGATTGTGAGTACAGGGGTCCGCTACTCCCCCGGTTGGTATGGCCTTATCACGCGGCTAAGCTATTCAAATCCTTTACGATTATAGCAGATTTGTTTTCGTTTTGCAATACCTTTTTGTGCTTTCGTTTTTAAGAATTAAAAGTAATTTTTGCCGCAAACACTCTCTCTGTCTGCAAATTCACACAAATCTCGGCAAAGCATTTGGCACTTTGCATTTCCCGGTATTCCATGCCGTACTGTCTGCTGCTGCGTACGAGCTGCACTTTCTCTTGCCCAAACAGCCATGTCAGCAGCGGATCCGCCCCGCCGGCAGAGCGAATGTCACAGAGATACCGCACACTGCCGTCTGCACACGCATCGATACAAACATTGGAACAATAATACCGCGTGGTAAAATCGGTGCCGCTGCCGATCTCACGGCGAAAAACAACTCTTTTTCCGTACAGAGCACGCAGCAATTCTTCCGCATGTTCCTCCGCATTTTCCGTCGGGCTCTGCTTGAAAGCGATCACACTGCCGTCCTCTGTCTTCGTCTCGCTTACACCAAGAACGCAGATCGTTCCGACAAAGCATGCAATTGCAATAACGACATACAACCAATTGATTTTCGGGGTATGCATAGACTTCACCTCCATATATAGTTTGCAGCGCCTGCACCATTCTATTATGGAAAAGAAATCCTCCAAAATATATTTGACATTGCTATGCCTTTTTGTTATAATTGATATATTCTGATAAAGGAGAATGAAACGGTGGAAAGGTACTTCCCTGCGATTCGCGGGAATCACAAGCTTTGCAAGCGTCTTGCGGATGAGATCGCAGAAGGACGCTTTCCGCATGCGTATATTCTTGCCGGCAACCCCGGCAGCGGCAAGCGAACATTGGCATTGCATATTGCCGCTGCGCTCGCCTGTAAAAGCCGCGCGGCTTTGCCCTGCGGTGTGTGCGATAGCTGTCAAAAGATCTTAGGCGGTTTTTCCCCCGATGTCATCTTTGTTCGCAAGGATGCAGACAAAAAAGAATTTACCGTAAACTTGATCCGTCAGATCAAAGACAGCCTGTATATTGCTCCGAACGAACTCGAAAAGCGCGTCTACATTCTCGAAGATGCAGAAACCATGAATGCCAACGCGCAAAATGCTTTTTTAAAAATGCTGGAAGAACCGCCCGCTTATGTGGTCTTTCTGCTTCTCTGCTCCAATCCCGAAAACCTGCTGGAAACGGTCAAAAGCCGCGCTCCCATTTTGTATACGGAAAAGCTGCCCGCAGAAGAACTGCAATCTTTTTTGCTTGAGCATTCACCGCGGGCACGGGAAATGGCAACAAGCGACCCGCAAAAGCTGCAAGCGATCACCGTTGCCGCAGACGGCAGCATCGGACTCGCCATGTCCCTGTGTGAGGAAAGCGACAAGCATGCCGCGCTGCAGCAGTCTGTGCTGGATTTTCTCACGGCTTGGACGGCGCCTTCCCTGACGGATCTCGATCTCTTTTGCGACCGCCTTTCCGGCATCGGAGACGGTATGACCGAATTTTTGGAAACTTTGAAAAAAGCGCTGCGCGACATCGCGGTATCAAAATTTGATACCACCCCTGATCTTCTGTTTTTCAGCAGTCTTGCAGAAGCGGAACCGATAGCCGCCAGGATCACAGTATCCAAGGCGTTAAAGCTGTCTGTCGCCGCAGACAACCTGATCGACAAACTGAAATTTTATGTAGATACACGCCTTGCATCCGTAACCTTTTGCGGCGATGCAAGAAGAATCATGATGGAATGAGGATAAACTATGTGCGATAATCAAGAACAAAACACCGAAGTAGAAATGCCCGCCGAGGTAGAGATCATCGGTGTCAAATTCAAACCGACCGGAAAGGTATATTATTTTGCGGCGAACAAACACCGGGCAAATGCTGCCGACAGTGTCATCGTCGAGACTGCTCGCGGTCTCGAGATCGGTGCTGTAGCTACGCCGAACAAAATGGTCAAATCTTCCGAGATCGTTCCGCCGCTTCGTCCGGTAGTCCGTATTGCGTCTGCAGCGGATCTGAAGCACGCAGAGGAGAACAAAGCAAAAGAAGCGGAAGCATTTGACATCTGCAAGAAAAAAATCGCCGATCACAAGCTGGATATGAACCTTGTGGAAGCGGAATACACCTTCGACAATTCCAAACTGCTCTTCTATTTCACATCGGATGGCAGAGTGGATTTCCGCGATCTCGTCAAGGATCTCGCCTCTGTGTTCAGAACGAGAATCGAACTTCGTCAGATCGGTATCCGCGACGAGGCAAAGCTGCTCGGCGGTCTCGGCGTCTGCGGCAGACCTTTCTGCTGCAGCTCCTTCCTCTCGGATTTTGTGCAGGTATCGATCAAGATGGCAAAGGAGCAGAATTTCTCGCTCAATTCTGCCAAGATCTCGGGTGCGTGCGGCAGACTGATGTGCTGTCTGCGCTATGAGCACGAAACCTACGAAGAAGCAATTAAGAGAACGCCGCCGCTCGGCTCTACGGTAAAAACCGAAAACGGCAACGGTGTTGTCATCGAGACCAATCCCCTGGCAGGACTCATCAAAGTCAGATTGGAAGAAAAAACCGAAAGCCCCAAAGCTTTTGCGGTAGACGATGTCACCCTGCTGTATCTGAAAAATCAAAAACCCGTCAATACAGAAAATTCGGGCGAGGCAAGTTCTTCCAAAAAATAATTGCAGTTTTTTCGCTTTAGCTATTGATTTTTCGGGAATTTGTGTTACAATTGAATTATCTTTTAACGGAGGTGTTAAGAATGGCATACAAGATTTCCGATGATTGCATCGCTTGCGGTGCTTGCGAGGCTGAGTGCCCCGTAAACGCAATCAGCGAGCAGGACGGTAAGATGGTTATCGACGCAGATACCTGCGTTGAGTGCGGTGCGTGCGCAGGCGTTTGCCCTGTTGATGCTCCCTCTGCTGAGTAATCGTCACCAACAGAATACATAACCGAGAAGCGGATCCGATATTTATCGCATCCGCTTCTTGATTTAAGGATATAAAGTGATTTCTATCAACACAGACGAGCGGATCGACCGCGTCAATGAAAATATTTTACTGATACAAAAGAAAGACGGCTTGACCTTCGGCACCGACGCACTGCTGCTTGCCGCCTTTGTTCGCCGCGCGCCTTGTGCCGTTGCGTTAGACTTCGGTGCGGGAACGGGCATCGTTTCCTTTCTCTGCGCTGCACGCGATAAATGCAAAAAGATCTATGCAGTGGAAGCGCAGGAAGATTTTTTTCAGATCATTACGCGCAACATCGAGATCAACGCCTTTTCGGATCGCGTAACCGCTCTCTGCAAAGACGTGCGCGAATTGTCTTTTGCAGATCTCGGACTGGAAGCGGATATTATTTTTACCAATCCGCCCTATATGCGTGCAGGCAGCGGCGCAGTCAACACGCACAATGCTAAAGCCATTGCGCGCCATGAAATTCTCGGCGGCATCGATGCATTTTGCGTAGCAGCCGCGAAAAATCTCAAGCACGGCGGCATATTTTATGCAGTGTATCGCCCCGAGCGTATGACCGAATTATTCTACGCGATGCGGCAGGCAAAAATTGAGCCGAAGCGACTTTGCCTTGTACATCCGGATTCGGATGCCGCCCCTTCCCTCATCCTCGTAGAAGGAAAAAAAGGCGCATCTCCCGAGATCAAAATTGAAAAGCCGCTGCTTATGTACAAAGACAGATCGCACACCGAATACACAGAGGCATTTGCCTATATCTATGAAAACGGAAGCTTCAAGGAGTGAGACAAATGGACGAAAGTAAGAATAAAGTTGTGGGTGGCACGCTTTATCTGGTCACCACTCCGATCGGCAACATGAGCGATATTACCTATCGCGCCGTAAAAGTTCTGCGCGAGGTAGACTTTGTCGCAGCCGAGGACACGCGCAACACCGCGAAACTTCTGCACTACCTTGAAATTGCAAAAGAAACCGTCAGTTACCACGAGCACAACAAAAAAAGCCGCGGAGAAGAAATTCTGGCGCGGCTGACGGCGGGTGAATCCTGTGCGCTCGTCACCGACGCAGGCACGCCTGCGATCAGCGATCCGGGTGAAGACCTTGTCAAGCTCTGCGCCCAAAACAACATTCCCGTCACGGCAGCGCCCGGTGTCAGCGCCGCGATCACCGCGCTGACGCTTTCTGCACGGGACACACGTTATTTTGCGTTTGAAGGCTTTTTGCCTGTTACAAAGAATGAACGAAACGCAAGGCTGAACATTCTGGAAAAAGAAACAAGAACGCTGATCGTTTACGAAGCGCCGCACAAGCTCACCAAAACGCTCGCAGACCTTTTGGCTACCCTCGGCGACCGCAAAGTTTCCCTTTGCCGCGAACTGACCAAGCTCAACGAGGAAATCATGCGCACGACGCTTGCGGAAGCCTGCCTTTACTACCAAAACAATAATCCCCGCGGTGAATATGTACTGGTGATCGAAGGCTGTACGGAGCAGGATACTTCCCTTGCCTTTTGGGAACAAATGAGTATCGCGGAGCATGTCGAGCATTACATTGCGCAAGGCATGTCGAAAAACGATGCCATCAAAGCCGCCGCCAAAGACCGCGGCGTACCCAAGAATGTTGTATATAATGAATATGTGAAATAGAAAAGAAGATCAGTTGTTTCGCAGCTGATCTTCTTTTTATTCTTTTGTTATTCTTTTTCCAGCAGTTTTCTGCCCATGAGCACGCCCATTACACTGCTCATCATCAGTCCGCGCGTCCAACCGGAGCTATCGCCGAGGCAATGCAAACCTTTGATATTGGTATCAAGGTTCTCATCCATTTTGACTTTGTTGGAATAGAACTTCAGTTCAGGGCTGTACAGCAGCGTTTCGGTGCTTGCAAACCCCGGAACGACCTGATCCAGCATCTTGATAAACTCAATGATATTGGTCATCGCGCGGTACGGCATTGCCGCCGTAATATCTCCGGGTACGGCATCTTTCAGCGTAGGTTTCACATTGCTGAACGCAAGTTCCTTTGCCCATGTGCGCTTACCGTCGAGAATATCGCCGTAACGCTGCACGAGAATGTGACCGGATGCCAGCATGTTGGTCAATTCACCGACCTTTTGCGCATAGGCGATCGGTTGGTTAAACGGTTCGGTAAAGTTATGGCTGACAAGAATGGCAAGGTTGGTATTGTTGCTCTTCATGTCCTTGTAGCTGTGACCGTTGACCACGGCAAGGTCGTTGTCATAGTTTTCCTGTGCAACGAAACCTCCTGGATTTTGACAGAAGGTTCTGACCTTGTTTTTCCAAGGCTTCGGATAGCCGATCAGCTTGCTCTCATAGAGCACCTTGTTGACCTTTTCCATAACCTCGTTGCGGCATTCGACACGCACGCCGATGTCCACCGTACCCGGTCTATGAGCAATACCGTGCTTCTCGCAAATGCTTTCCAGCCAGTCCGCGCCGCGGCGACCGGTAGCAATGACGATTTCGGGAGCGCGGAACTCCTTTTGCTCGCCCTTTTCACGAATCACAACGCCCTTACAAACATCGTCTTCGATAATGATGTTTTCGCACTCGGTGGAGAACATCATATCTACGCCGTGCTCGAGAAGCCAGTTCTGAATATCCAAATAGAGCTTCTGCGCCTTTTCGGTGCCGAGGTGGCGAATCGGGCAGTCTACAAGTTTGAGGTTTGCCTTGATGGCATTTTTGCGGATCTCTTTGATCTCGTCATCATCGCTGATGCCTTCCACATGCGGATCAGCGCCAAACGCAAGGTAGATCTTGTCCGTGTAGTCGATAAGCTCCTGCGCAAATTCCGCGCCGATCAGATCGGGCAGATCGCCGCCGACCTCATAAGAAAGGCTGAGCTTACCGTCCGAAAAAGCACCTGCACCCGAGAAGCCTGTCGTAATTGCACAGCTCGGCTTGCAGTTTACGCACTTACCGACCTCCGCCTTGGGGCAATGCCGCTTTTCAACGGGCTTGCCTTTTTCAATCAACAAAATCTTCGATTTACTGCCGTTACGCAGCATCTCCAGAGCGGTAAAAATGCCCGCGGGACCCGCGCCGACAATGATCACATCATAATTCATGACCGTTTTCCCCCTCTATAATTACAAAAATCAGTTATCCGTCCGCTTATCCAAAATCTGCGAATACTTTGCAAAAAAGCTCTCATAATATCCGCCGTCCAGTGCGTCGCGGATCTTCTGCATCAGTTCATTGTAGAAATACAGATTGTGCAGCACGCACAGACGCATGCCGAGAAGCTCGCGTGCCTTAAACAGATGACGAATGTATGCACGGCTGTAATTGCGGCACGCAGGACAGCCGCATCCCTCATCGATCGGACGCGGATCATCAAAGAAGCGCTCGTTATTGATATTCATTTTGCCGTGCCAGGTAAACAGGTTGCCGTGGCGCGCATTACGGCTGGGCATGACGCAATCGAAGAAGTCCACGCCGCGTCTGACCGCTTCCAGAATATTGAGCGGCGTGCCGACACCCATCAAATATCTCGGCTTATCTTTCGGCATATACGGCTCAACCGCATCGATAATACGATACATCTCATCCGCTTCCTCACCGACGGCAAGACCGCCGATGGCATAGCCGTCCAGATCCAGTTTGGCGATCTCCTTCATATTCTCAATACGAAGATCCTCATAGGTGCCGCCCTGATTGATACCGAAAAGCATCTGCTTTTTATTGATAGTATCAGGCAGCGAGTTCAGTCTGTCCATCTCCGCTTTGCAGCGATACAACCAGCGGATCGTACGTTCGTGCGACTTTTTCACATATTTATACGGTGCGGGATTTTCTACGCACTCGTCAAACGCCATAGCGATCGTAGAAGCCAGATGCGACTGAATGCGCATACTCTCTTCGGGCCCCATAAAGATGCGTTTGCCGTCCATATGCGAGTTAAAGAAAACGCCCTCTTCGGTAATTTTGCGCAGTTTGGCAAGAGAGAATACCTGAAATCCGCCGCTGTCGGTCAAAACAGGCTTGTCCCAATTGAAAAACTTATGAATTCCGCCCATCTTGTAAACCAGCTCATCCCCGGGGCGAATGTGCAGATGATAGGTGTTGGAAAGCTCGACCTGACAGCCGATCTCGCGCAGATCCATCGTGGAAATACCGCCTTTGACAGCAGCGCTGGTGCCCACGTTCATAAATACCGGCGTCTGTATGGTGCCGTGCACGGTCTCAAACTCGCCGCGTCTTGCTTTTCCTTCGGTTTTCAGTAACTTAAACATTACGCATTCCTTTTCTCTTATTCCCTGCCGAACTGCTTGTCCAGATCATGCTTTGACAGGTTGATAACGACCGGTCTGCCGTGCGGGCACACCGTGATGTCGGGGATGGTCAGTATTTTTTCAACAACAAAGCGCATATCCGCTTCGCTGTCCGAGCGACCGCCTTTCATGGCGGCTTTGCAGGATGCCTGATACAATGCTCTTTCATATGCATCCTGTTTTGTGATCTCCACATTTCCGGTTCCGTCCGCAAGACGATCCGCCATGGTGGCAAAAACATCTTCGACATCCGAAATTTTCAGTGCGGACGGTATCTGGATCAATTTGACTTGTCGCTGGTCGTGCTCCAAATCAAAATCAAATCCGACCTCGCGGAAGCTGTCCGCATATTCCACAACCGCATGAAAATCGCTCTGCGAAAGTCCCACCGTGATGGGAACGAGCAGCATCTGCGGTGCAGGCGAAAAGCCGCGGAGCTTGCCGCGCAGCGACTCAAACAAAATGCGCTCATGCGCTGCGTGCTTATCAATGATAACGACCCTGCCCTCGGTTTCGACAAAGATGTATGTATTAAATGCCGCACCGATGATCCGATAATCCGGGAGCGGCGTTTCTGCAATTTCTGCTTTTGCCTGCGTGACAGTTTCCTGTACCACGGGTTCGGTATAAACAGGCGCTTGCGGTATCGGTATATCTATCTGCGGTGCAAACTTCGGCGCTTCGCTTGGCAAAGGCTCCTTTACGGGTGTCACTTGTGCGGGATCGGGGTTCCATTCCCTGCGCACCTGCTCGCGGAATTGATCCGAGACAGAGGAAGCAAAAGCGATCTGCCCCTGTCGGTCGATGCGCGCCTGTTCGGGCATAAACGTCTGCCGCTCGGCGCGATCCATCACCGGAACGAATGCATTCAGCGTCGAATGTGCCGCGGGCGACGGACTGCGTAAGATCAGATCCGGACGGTCGATGTTTTTCTCGATCGTGCTTCTGACCGCATAATATACCGTATCAAAAATCAACTTCTCATTAGAGAATTTCACTTCCAGCTTTGCGGGATGCACATTCACATCGACCGCGCCCGGGTGAATATCAATGAACAGTACACAAGACGGAAATTTTTCGGGTGCTATGTAGGAGCTGTATGCCTGTTCCAGCGCTGCCATAGCAGTCCGGCTTTTTACATAGCGGTGATTGATAAAAAAGTTTTGGAAATTTCTCGTTGGTTTTACATTGTCCGAGCGACCGATATAACCGTAAACATCTACGCCGTCGCTGTGACATTTTACCTGCAAAAGCCTTTTGGCAAAATCTTTGCCGAGGATCGAATAGATCGCATGATCCAGTTTGCCGTCCCCTGCACTTTCCAGCTTGACATTTCCGTCCGAGATCAAGCGAAAAGCGATTTCGGGATGGGAGAGTGCAACTTTTTCCACCGCAGCACAAACCGCCGCTGCCTCTGTCGAGTCTTTTTTCAAAAACTTGCGGCGTGCGGGTACATTGGCAAACAACTCTTCCACCGTGATGGTCGTTCCCTTGGGGCAACCAGTCTCACGCACCTCCATGATCTCTCCGCCGTCTGCAAAAAGCAGCGTTCCGTTTTGCGCATCCTCGGTTTTAGACAGGATACGCACCTTGGAGACCGAAGAGATCGCGGCAAGCGCCTCGCCGCGGAAGCCAAGCGTAAAGATCGCGGAAAGATCCGCTGCTTTTTCGATCTTACTGGTCGCATGCCGTTTGAGCGCGAGCGGCATATCCTCGGGAGCGATACCGCTGCCGTCATCCGAAACGCGAATGTAAGAAACGCCGCCGTTTTTGATCTCAACGGTGATATGTTCAGCGTGCGCGTCAATCGAGTTTTCCATCAACTCTTTGACGACAGACGCAGGTCTGTCGACCACTTCGCCCGCTGCGATCAGGTTTGCCACCTGTGTGCTGAGCACATTGATTTTTCCCATTTCCGCGCACCACCTTTCATTTCAGTTTCTTTTTCAGCTCAAAAATCAAGTTCATTGCCTCGATCGGCGTGAGGGTGTTGATGTCTACTTGACGCAGTTTGTCCGCCACTTCTCTTTCCTCATCGGCACTGAGCATGGAAAGCATGTCGAAGTCTTCTTCGACGACTTTTACCTGCGGCTTCTGCACCGCGGTATCGCCGCTCTCAATATTTTTCAAGATCTCCTTGGCACGGCGGATCACTTCATTCGGCACACCCGCAAGCTTTGCGACTTCGATACCGTAGCTGTCATCCGCTGCTCCGCGCACGATCTTGCGCAGGAAAGTAATGTCATCGCCGCGCTTTTTCGCCGCGATGTTATAGTTTACCACGCCGTCAAACTCGTTTTCGAGCACCGTCAGCTCGTGATAATGCGTTGCAAACAGCGTCTTTGCACCGATCTTTTTACCGAGGGTATACTCTGCGACCGCACGCGCAATGCTCATGCCGTCGTATGTACTGGTACCGCGTCCGATCTCGTCGTATACGATCAAGCTCTGCTTGGTCGCATGGCGAAGGATATACGCCACCTCGTTCATTTCCAGCATAAACGTGGATTGACCCGAAGCGAGGTCGTCCGATGCGCCGACGCGTGTAAAGATCTTATCGACCACGGAGATCACTGCGCTGTCAGCGGGAACAAACGAGCCGATCTGCGCCATCAGCGTGATCAACGCGACCTGACGCATATAGGTCGATTTACCCGCCATATTCGGGCCGGTGATCAGCAAAAGCCGATTCTGCTGTGTATCCAGCAGCGTGTCATTCGGTACAAAATAGGAATCCGAAATAAACTTCTCCACCACGGGGTGTCTGCCGTTTTTGATCTCAATACGACCGTCCGCGGCAAGCTCGGGGCGAACATAGCGATTCTTGGTCGCTACGGTCGCAAGGCTGATATACACGTCGAGCCGCGCCAAAAGCGCCGCGCTCTGCTGGATCCTTGCGGAATTTGCAGCAAGATACTCGCGGATCTGTTGAAAAATGCTGTACTCCATCGCCGCCAGCTTATCGCTCGCACCGAGGATCGTGGACTCCAGCTCTTTGAGTTCCTGCGTAATGTATCGCTCACAGTTTGTCAGCGTTTGCTTGCGTATGTAATGCTCGGGAACAAGCTCGATCTGCGATTTGGTAACTTCTATATAGTAACCGAAGACGCGGTTGTATCCGACGCGCAGCGTCTTGATACCCGTCGCTTCCCGCTCTTTTTCTTCAATGGTGAGTTTATAGCCTTCACCGTTGTTGCGTATCTCGCGCAGTGTATCAATATCCGCGTTGTATCCGTCTTTGATGATACCGCCTTCGCGAATGGTCAGCGGTGCCTCCTCGTCAATCGCCTCGGAGAGCATTGTCCGAATGTCGCTAAGATCATCCATACCGCTAAGGATCTCGGCAAACTCCTCGCCCTCCAGCTTTGTCAGCAGATTTTTCACCTCGGGAATGACCGATATACTGCCGAGGATCGCCAACATATCGCGCGCATTGGCAGAGCCATAAGCGACTTTCGCCATCAGACGCTCTAGATCCAACACGTTTGCAAGCAGATCGTGCAGCTCTTCACGCGTCATGTAGTCATCGCAAAGCGCCTGCACAGCGGACTGCCTGCGCATAATTTCCGGGATACTGCGCAGCGGATGGATCAGCCAGGATCGCAGCATTCGCGCACCCATCGCCGTTTTGGTTTTATCCAATACCCAAAGAAGAGAGCCTTTCTTCTCCTTAGTACGCATGGATTCGGTGATCTCCAAATTGCGATGCGTGTTAATATCAAATTCCAGATACTGCGTATCGCTGTATACCTGCAACTCTTTGATGAACGAAATGTCGCTCTTCTGCGTTTCCCTGATATAGCTGAGCAAAGCGGCGATCGTTTGTATCGACGATGCGCTCAGCCTATCCGTACCGTACTCCGGAAACTGCTTTTTTATCGTGTCCGAAGCCGCGGGATCATCAAAGCGAAATCCCTGCTCATAGCTGACAAGTGCGCTCAGACGCTCACCGATAAATGCATCCAGATCGGGAGCTTTCCCCTTGGGTACATTGATCAAAATCTCGCTCGGCGCATAGGACGAAAGCTCGTTGAGCAATCGTTTTCCCCTCTCGCCCCCCAAACATTCGGTAGAATATACGATACCTGTCGAAATATCGACAAAACCGATCGCATATGCGCTGTCCGAGACGTTGATCGCACACAGAAAGTTGTTCTTCTGATCCGAAAGCATAGAGCTGTCGGTAACCGTACCGGGCGTTACGACTTTGATGACCTCACGCTTGACAAGACCTTTGGCAAGTGCGGGATCCTCGGTCTGCTCGCATACGGCAACCTTGTATCCTTTTTCCACAAGTCTGCCGATATAAACATCCGCTTTATGGAAAGGCACACCGCACATCGGTGCGCGCTCCTCCATACCGCAGTCTCTGCCGGTCAGCGTCAGTTCCAGCTCGCGGGACGCGGTATACGCGTCCTCGAAAAACATCTCGTAAAAGTCTCCGAGACGGTACATGAGGATATAATCCTTGTAATTGTTTTTCACTTCAAAATATTGCAGCATCATCGGGGTATATCCCATGTATTCTCACCTCCAAGACAACATTTTAGCAGATCAGTGGCAGCCGCCGCAGGAAGAGCAGTTACCGGAGCATGCACTTGCGCTCGGACGCTCGCCCGTGATCATAAAGTTGATCTCATCGTTGACTTCATTCATCAGCGCGCCGACGGCTTCCTGTGCGTTCATAAATTCAATATAAACAGGATTGTTTACGATGTCATTGTACAGCTCACCGATACGCTTTTTGATAGAGGTCATCAGAGCCTCATCCTGCTCGGACTTCTTGTACTCTTCTGCAAGTGCCTTGTTATGCGCGTTGTACTCGGTGATCGCTGCCTGGATAGCAGCATCATTGTCATACGCTTCCTTTGCCGCATTTGCAGCCTTTACTTCTTCGCTTGCGGCGATCAGCTTACCCAGTGCCTGTGCTTCTTTCAATACTTCTGCTGTCATTGTTTTATACCTCAATTTTCATTATTATTTATTTATCAAATCGCCCTGCAGGCAAAACGGCTCTGCCCGATCGATCTTGATATGCACAAATTTACCGATGCAATCAGCCTCTGCTTTAAAATGCACCAGTTTATTGGACTCCGCTCTTCCGGTGAAGGTTTCGGGGTCATTTTTGCTCGGTCCCTCTGCAAGAACACGCAGCGTTTTGCCGACTGCATCCGCATTTTTTTCCAAAGAGATCTGATTTTGCAGAGCGAGCAGACGCTGCATGCGCTCCGATTTGACCGCATCGGGAACCTGATTTTCCATTTTTGCAGCAGGTGTACCGCTGCGGGGAGAATAGATAAAGGAGTAGATCATGTCAAAGCGGGCTGTGCGCAGCATCGTAAGCGTTGCCTCGAAATCCTCTTCCGTCTCCCCCGGGAACCCGACGATAATGTCGGTCGTTAACGTGATATTCGGCATTGCGGCGCGCAGCTTTTCCACGGTCGCAAGATAGCGCGCGGTATTATAGCGGCGATTCATCGCTTTCAAGACCGTATCGCTGCCCGACTGTATCGGCAGATGAAACTGCTTTGCGATGCGGGGGCTTTTTGCCATGACTTCGATCAGCTCGTCCGAAACATCCTTCGGATGGCTGGTCATAAAGCGGATCAAAAAGTCGCCTTCGATCGCTGCCAGCTTTTCCAGAAGCTCGGCAAACGTGCAACCGCCACTGTAGGAATTGACATTCTGTCCGAGCAGCGTGATCTCTTTCACACCGCTTGCAACAAGTTCTTTGACTTCTTCTACCACATAGGTATATGCACGGCTGCGCTCGCGATCACGCACATACGGCACGATGCAGTAAGAGCAGAAATTGTTGCAGCCATACATGATGCTTACCCACGCTTTAAAGCTGCTTTCACGCAGTACGGGAACGCCTTCGCTGATTTCTCTTGCATTTTCGCCTATGCTGAACTTGCGCCCGTGCTTCTCAAGTGCTTCGTACAAGATCTGCGGGAAGCGATCAAGCGAGGACGGTTCAAACGAAAAGCTGACATAGGGATAGCTGTTTTTCAGCTCCTCTACGCGGTGCTTTTGCGCCACCATGCAGCCGCAAACACCGATCAGCAGATCGGGATTTTTTGCCTTCAGATGCTTATACTGTCCGATCGTCGAGAGCGCCTTCAGCTCCGCGTGTTCGCGCACCGCGCAGGTGTTGACCACGATCAGATCCGCAATGTTTACGTCCTCGGTAACAGTATACCCCATCGCATCCGCCATACCGCGCAGCTTTTCGGAATCCGCCTCGTTTTGCTGGCATCCGAAGGTAACCACACAGGCATAGCGCTTTTCTCCGACAGCTGCAAAAGATGCATTCCTCTGTCGGACAAGCTGTATATATTCGTTCATTATAGTATCCTTACTAAAAAATCACATAAAATCACAACTTATATTATAACAAAACCGATTTTCTTTTGCAACATGTTTTTCGGAAAACTATAGTTTTTTCACAAAGGAAAAAGCGTTGCAATCTGCAACGCTTTTTCGACTATTGGTAATGGATCTCTATCTTTTGACCGAGATATTTTTCTTTCTCCAGCAGGATCGTATAAACAAAGTCTTCTTTTTCTCCCTCTCCTGCCGTAAGCAGGATGACGATAGAATCTTTTCCATATGTGATCTCCCAACTTGCGACGTCCGCTTGTGCGGTAAACACCAGCGCGACATTTTGAGAAAAGTCAATATTCGTAAGATCACCGCTGTACTCCGATGCGGTTGCGGCGATCGTATACTCTGTTTTCATGGCAGTGGATGCGACCGTAACCACACAGCTGTACAGTACACGATCGTCGCTTGCAAACGTTTCTGTCGCAGCCTTGTATGCAGTATCCGCACCCGCCATGGTGACGGGCAGATCCGTGTCACCACCCTCCGCAGATACGGTTTCTGCCAAGCCGGCGTAATCGTACACTTCCGCAGCCGCCTCGGGCTCCGCATCCAAAATCATCATCTTCGCGCTTTCATTCACAGTACCTGTCATCATCGGAGTCATGGCATTATCCGTCGAATTGCCGTTTGCATAGAGGAAGGCGCCGACGACGACCACCAGCAGAGAAAAAGCAACCGCACCGCGAGCCCATGCCGCATGTGTTCGCTTATTCCGCGCGTGCGCGGCATCCGCTTTTTCATAAACACATGCTTTAAACTCTTCTTTACTGCGCATTGCCGTTTCCTCCTTCTGTCAGTATTTTTTTCAGTGCGCCTTTGGCACGATATACGAGATTATCGATCTGCTTTTTGGATTTTCCGAGTACCCTTGCAGCGTCTTCATAGGAAAGTTCTTCAAAGAAGATCAGATACACCACTGCCCGATAATCCTTGCCGAGCTGCGCAATTGCATGGTGCAGGGCGCGCTTGGTCTCATCTTCGATAAAGTTTTCTTCGACACGTTCCTCGTCCGAAAGCTCGACGATCTCCTCGGGATTGACGATTTTCTTCTTTGCATCTTTTCGTATATAGTCGATCGCCTTATGCCGTCCGATCGAATACAGATATGTGCGAAAATCACTGTTTCCCAAAAAGCGTTTTTTATGTACAAGCAGCTCGACAAAGCTGTCCGCCGCAAGTTCTTCGGCGACAGCATAATTGCCGACAAGCTTATTGATAAATAAGATCAATCCGTCGTGGTAGGCGTCCATCAGCTCATCAAAAGCGCGGTCGTCTCCATGTAAAAAGCGACGGTAGCATTCTGTTCCGTTGAACATTTTCCCTCCACCGCTTTGCCTTTGTTCATTTGTCGCAGGAAAACTCAAAAATCCTCACATCAATTTGCAAGACAAAGCAATTTTTACTGCGATCATTATACACCATTCCGCACAAAATTGCTATAGAAAAATAAGATCTTGTCAAACAAAGCAAAAAAAGCGAACCGAAGTTCGCCTTTTTACTATTTCGTTTGTTCCTTTGCCGCGGTCAACGTGTTTTTCAACAGCATGGTGATCGTCATGGGACCGACACCGCCGGGAACAGGCGTGATATACGATGCCATCGGCTCTACCGCAGCAAAATCCACATCGCCGCACAGTTTGCCGTCGGCATTTCGGTTGATGCCGACATCGATCACCACAGCGCCCTCTTTGACCATATCCGCCGTCACAAAATTTGCCCTTCCGACTGCCGCAACCAGAATATCCGCCGTCTTTGTGATCTCGGCGAGATTCGCGGTCTTTGAATGGCAGATCGTTACGGTCGCATTTTCTTTCAGCATCAGCATCGCCTGCGGCTTGCCGACAATGTTGCTTCTGCCGATGATGACGCAGTGCTTACCCGCAGGATCGATGTTATACTGCTTCAACAGCTCCATTACGCCCGCAGGTGTACACGGTACGAAGCTGAAATTGCCGATCATGATCTTGCCGACATTTTGCGGATGGAACGCATCGACATCCTTCCTCGGATCGATCGCCAGGATCACTTTTTCTTCATCTAAATGCTTCGGCAGCGGCAGCTGTACCAAAATGCCGTGGATCTTGGCATCTTTGTTCAGCTTGTCGATCAGAAGCAGCAGTTCATCCTCGGTAGTCTCGGCGGGAAGCGCATGCACCTCCGAGTACATGCCCACTTCGCCGCATGCCTTGTGCTTATTGCGAACGTATACCTGCGATGCGGGATCACTGCCGACGATTACCACCGCAAGTCCGGGGGCAATGTTCTTCTCCTGCGCAAACGCTTCCACGTCTTTGCGCAGCGCACCGCGCACAACCAGTGCCGTTGCTTTTCCGTCTATAATAACTGCCATTTTAAGTCTCCTTCTTTTTGTGTTTGATTCCAAAAAACACGAGCAGTGCCGTACAGACCGCAAAGCAAACCGCGGCAACCAACTGCGATACGCGGATCACGCCGGGAATCAGCCAAAGGCTGTCTGTGCGCAGCCCTTCAATAAACATTCTGCCAAAGCCGTACCAGGCAAGATACGTCAAAAAGATCTGCCCGTTGTACTTTTTCTTTTTATACAAATACCACATGAGGAAAAAGCCGATGAAGTTCCAAAGCGATTCGTACAGAAACGTAGGATGCACAAAGATCGCACTGTCGCCCGAGCCAATGCCCATACGACACGGCAGGTCGGTCTCATAACCGTACGCTTCGGCATTCATGAAGTTGCCCCAGCGTCCGATTGCCTGCCCGAGAATGATGGAGGCGGCGCCAATATCCAGCAGCTTGAATGCACTGACTTTTTTAATCTTTGCCATGAGGATCAGCGAGAGTATACCGCCGATCACCGCGCCGTAGATCGCAAGGCCGCCGTTCCAAACCGCGATGAGATCATACAGCGAATCATAGCCGCCATAGAAGATCACATAGTACATGCGTGCACCGAGAACGCTGACGATGACTGCAACCAAGATCACGTCGAGCATATCGTCTTTGTTGATGCCCTCCTGCTTTGCGCGCCAAAGTGCGTAGCCTGCGGAAAGCAGAATGCCCACCATGATAATGACACCGTACCAGGCAATGCCGTCCCAGTTCTCGCCGAATAATTTTTGCAAAAATCCCAGTTTTTCCGCAGAGATCGCCGTACTGTTGACCTGAAACTCGCCGATACCGAGCCCGGGAAAAGAAATTGTCGAAATCTTAGAAAGTACATGAATCATGGTTTACCCTCACTGAATCGGAGAAATTACCGAGAGCGAATAGAACGCATCCCGGAAACAATCGCGCAGCAGACTTTCCACATATGCCTTGTCGATCGAATCCAGTATCGCAAGATTGTCAAACAGCGGCATATCTAAAAATGCGTAAGAGACGAGCTCGTTTGCGATCTCATCCGTGCTGTCAAACAAACGGATAAAATCCGCATATACAACGCGTTTTGCACGCAGGAACGCATCCTCGTCGATCGGCTTGCTTTGACAGTCCGCGATATACTGCTTCAGAATTACAAAAAACGCATCCGGATCGTCGGTTTCGCCCGCATAATAGTTATATGCAAAAGAGGCGGTGCTGTCATATTCGCAGGAAAACTGCGAGTTGAGGATGCCCTTTTCGTACATCTCATTATAGAAATCGGTGGAAGAACTGAACAGGATCTCATTGAGGATCCGCATGCCGAAGTCCTTTTTGGAAAATTCCGTCGGACTCTCGGGGATCATCACGTCTTTCACGCCAATAGCAAACTGCGGTCTTGCGATCTGCATCTTGGTCTCGGTGCGCTCTTTGAATACTTCCGCCTTTTCGGTCTGGTACTTGCGAACGATCTCCTGTTTCGGCGCAGGCTTCAAAACTTTATCCAGTACAGCCTGTACCTTTACAAGTTCTACGTCGCCGCAAACGCAAAGGACCATGTTATGCAGATTATAGAAAGTATTGTAGCACTTATACAAAAGTTCGTCCGTGATCTCTGCGATCGACTCTACCGAACCCGCGATCTCGGTGCGCACATCATGCTTTTCGTACATGGCGCGCATCAGTTCGTAATACACGCGCGTATTCGGGTTGTCCTCGTACATCTGTATTTCCTGGGCAATAATTCCCTGCTCCTTCGCCACGGTTTCTTTTGTAAAATACGGGTGTGTAACGAAGTCGAGCAAAATCGAAAGCGACTCATAGAAATTATCCGTAGAGGAAAACAGATATGCGGTTTTGTCAAACGAAGTATATGCATTGGCACTTGCACCCGTTTGACCGAACAGCTCAAACGTATCTACGCCGTTCGCATTTTCAAACATCTTGTGCTCCAAGAAATGGGCGATGCCGGCAGGAACGGTCGTAAACTCCTCATCCGTCGAAAGCTTGAATACATTCTCCAGCGAACCGTACTTCGTCGCAAACAACGCATAGGACGTGCTCAAAGATTTCGGGAACACATAGACGGTCAAACCGCTCGCATGCACAAATTCACTGTAAGATTCACCGAGTTTTTCATTTGTATACGCTTTGATCTCCATTCAGCACACACCTCCGTTCTGAACGCCTTCCAAAAAATAAACCGTATCCGGCGAGATCTTGTTCGCCGTCGCAACGATCTCCTCTTTTGTAATGCCGCGCACCACTTCGATGGCTTCCTCGGGGCTCTGCACGATGCCCGACAGCGTACGACCGATATACCAGTTTTGCAGAGACTGCGGATTGTCTGCGATCTCACGATATGCATTGATCAAAGACAGCTTTGCAGAGTCCAGTGCCTCGCTTGTAAAGCTTCCTTTTTGCAGCAGGTTAAGCTGCTCCAGGATCGCATCGCGCGCTTTTTCAAAGTTTTTGTTTTCAATACCCGCGCGCACGAACATAACGCCCTTGACTGCCTCGGGGATCGATGCACAATAGTAGCAAAGACTCATCTTTTCACGCACATTCATAAAGAGCATCGAGGTAGCGCTACCGCCGTACAACTCCGAAAGCAATGCCATTTTCGGATAATCACCGTCGGCAAGCACGGTTCCCGTGCGGAAGCCCATGACAAGATTTCCCTGCTTTCCGACGCACTCCTCGTGTACTTCCCGCACATCCCGCGCACTGCGTACAACTTCCGTGCCGATCGCAACCGATTTGCTCGGTTTGTAATTCTCCAGCATAACACGCAGCGCGTTTTTCAGCTTCTGTTCATCCGTTTTGCCAACGAACGTGATCTCTATGCTCGCGCTGTCCAAAACCTCTTGATACCAACGATAAATTTCTGCATTCGTAAACGATGCAACCGTCTCGGCATCTCCGAGAGAGGAAATGCGATACCGCTCGTTTGCAAACATATGCTCGCACGCACGCAGCAGTGCGTATTTTCCTTTGTTATTGATCTCCGCATGGATGTCATCCAGCAGATTGCGCTTTTCGCTTTCAAAATACGTTTGTTTAAAGATACCGTTCTCCGTAACAGGGGCAAAGATGATCTCGGAAAGAACCTTCAGCCCTTCTGCCAAAATATCGGTATTCTCCATCGCAAAGCGATCGTCAAGTACATCGAGCGAAAACTGCAACAGCTGCGTTTCACCAAAGCAAGCTGTTTTGGTGTAGATCTCGGCGGAATACAAATATTCCAATTTTTTCGACAGCGCGATCATGTCCGGATAGGAAACCGTTCCGCGCTTTAAAATTTTTAAAATCAATGCGTTCTTGGCAGCATTTGTTTTTTCAAACGGAACCGCAAAAGAAACCGAAAGGAAATTCGACTTAAATTTATCGGTTTCGATCCAATTCAGCGCAACGCGCTCGGTCAGCATTTCTCTTCTCATACCGTTTGCCTACCTCATAAAATTTAATACATAGTATTATACACCATTTGCGGCAATGTTTCAACAAAATAATGAAATTCGTCTTGCATTCTCTTTTTTGCTATGCTATACTGGAAAAGCAGTTTTTAAAGTCGGAGGAAGCATATGGAAATCGGAATGAAACATACTATTACAGAGGTCGTCACCGCAGAGAAAAGTGCCGAGCAAGTCGGCAGCGGACTTTTGCCTGTCTATGCAACACCCGCTATGATCGCGCTGATGGAAAAATGTGCATCCGAGTGCATAGCACCCTATATCGAGGAAGGCAAGTCCTCGGTGGGCACCATGCTGAATATCAAGCATCTTTCCGCATCCCCGATCGGCATGCAGATCACCTGCACCGCCACGCTCACGGAAGTTGACGGTCGCCGTCTCGTATTTTCGCTCGAGGCTTCTGATGAGAAGGGACCCATCGGCGAAGGTACGCACGAGCGCTTCATCATCGACATCGACCGCTTCATGGCAAAGTGTCAAAGTAAATTGAACTAAAAATGCGCGGCTTTTGCCGCGCTGTATGCCCTCATAGTTAAATGGATATAACAAGCCCCTCCTAAGGGTTAGTTGTGAGTTCGATTCTCGCTGGGGGTGCCAAAAGCCACAGAAAACCGTAAGGTCTCTGTGGCTTTTGTTGTTTTACTGTCATAAATCAAATATAAAACAAACGCGCAAAGACGTCCCTATGTTATACGATCACTTCAAAGATCTTAACACCGCTCCATGTAGTGACAGCAATAACATTTTCGGAAATTTCAACAACGGAACTCGCCCCATATTCCAAATCGACTTTCGCCAAAACAGCGTTTGTTTGCTTGTCTGTAACAAAAATACCGCTTTGTGTGGCAACATAGGACCATTTTCCATTGGAAGATGTACATACTTGGCTGACGGCATCCGGAACACATAGGTCTTCAAGTCCCAAAGATGCTGACAACTCCGTTATCTCCCGGAACGCTTGCTCACTCAGGCCGCAGTTAGAAAAGACATTCGAAAAAGCAGCCGTCAGCATTCTGTCCTCCGGAATATCCACTGTGCCAAGTATCTTTCCATGGATGTCGCACCGAATCGTCCGCCCCAAGGTATATAGGATGATCGTACCTGTTTCCGAATCAAAATCCGCTGAAAGAATCGTATCATTCTCGGCACCTACTAATATAGGATATTCTGCAAACGATTCCCCATCAAACCATATCAATCTCCAACGATCCGGACGGTTAAGGCTGTATTTAATTCTATCCATTCCCACCAAAAAATACTTTTTCAATTCGGGAACCGGTTTGATACTGACAAGCCAATATTTTTCGGGAAAAAGGTCGTTGAATGTCATCACTTGGTCGACGGAATAGCAACGCAAAATGGAATTCATGGTTTCTCGATTCATGGGCAGAACAAGGAGACCTTTACTGTCAAAAGTCCAGCATCCTCGTCCTTCCAGGTTATCACAGTACTTTCCACCGATCCTATGTTTTGTAATGCTGAAATCATCCAGCGAAACAAGATAAAACAGGTTTGCCGTTGAGATTAAGGCAAGCATAGTTTCGTCAGGAGAAAAGTATACATGATACACATAGGAGAGATTGGTAAATTCTTTTAGCAAATTGAATTGCCGGTCATAAATCATCACCCTCGGACCTGTACAAGCCGCAATGTATGTATGCGAAAATGCAATTCCCTTGGCGCGCGATAAACCTGTGCATTTTATTGGTTTTAATTGCATGGTACTCCTCCCAACAACTCTATAGCGTATGTCGTTTCTCGAATCTGTTGTTCTTGCCGATTATATTCATTTGTATACCAATTTCAGTATAGCAAACGACAAAATTTTTGTCAAGATTTTTCCAATACAAAAAACGAACACGACGTGAAGATCACGCCGTGTTCGTTTTTGCTTGCTGTCTGTATGTATTTTTTGTTTATCTTATTCGGTTGCACTATAGGTTGCAACGCACGATGCGGTGACATCGTCGCGCACTCCGTTATGCCATACCTCGCATTGCAAATAGAGACAATAGGTATGGCCAAGCGTGATATTCGCTACCGTTCCATAGAATGAAAATGTATTGTATGCATCTACGGTCATCTCCGGATCCGTCCAGGTCTTAACGACGGTTCCCGTGCTCTGGTCCGTCAGATAGATGACCACATTTCTAAGGCTCGAACCGGAATCCGTATCAATATCTGCATAGCAGTGCGCCGTCGTTCCGACTGCGTCGTGCGCAAGGTACACTGCCTTCGTATTGTTCCACAGAGGAACTGCCGTCTCGGGCAATGCGGCAGAAACAGTTACAGAGAACACAGAAACGATCATCAGACAAGCAAGCAAAAAGCATGTGATTTTTTTCATCATAAACACCTCACTTTCATGCTATCTTTATAATAGCAGAAAGCAAAACGCGAATTTTGACGAATTTTGGAACTCTGATTGCAAATTATTAAAAAAATGACCGTTTTTCCATAATTTGCGCAAAGAAACACTTCTCGCGGCTGCATATATGGAAAAACGGTCTTTTGCTTACTTTAACGGTTGAATGCTATCGATGTGGCGCAACAACTGCGAAAAATCTCCGTGCGGATATACGGAAATATCCTCCCCTGCTTTATTGAGTAAGCAGTCGGTATGCAGGAATACCCGCATGCCGATCGTCTCCGCAACCATATCTTCCGAAACATCGTTGCCGACCATCATGCACTCCTCGGGTGCAACGCCAAGCCGCTCTGCCACCGCTTTGTAATATGCGGGATTCGGCTTGCAATAGCTGAAATGCTCGTAGGTGGTATACAATTCAAAGTCTTCCGGTTTAAGACCTGCCCAACGGATCCGATTCTCGGTAGCGATCGCCGGAAACAGCGGATTTGTGGCAAGTGCAATCCGAAAGCCGTTTTCTTTCAGCTTTGCAACCGTTTTGGCAGCCTCGGGATTCAAGCCGCACGCAGATCTGGCGCCTTCGAATTCATTTTTGTAAAACTCCTCAAAAAGCGGAATGTCCGCCAGAGCCTTCTCGCCAAAGCGCGAGGTAAAGCTATCCCAAAACACAGTTTCGTTGCTTCGGCTTCCATCGTTTTTGACCATAGCACCCGTTCCCACGCGGATCGCATCCAAAAGCGAAGACGCTTCGTAGCCATACGGCGCCAATTTGGCAGCCAGCAAACCGAAGTACTTTTTAATAAACGCATCCTGATCCATCGGAAGCAAAGTTCCGTCGAGATCAAACAATATCATTTTTATACACATAAGAATTCACCTTTAATACAGAGACAATTTAATCTTTCGGCTTATATCCCGCATATATAATCGCTGCGCGAGCGAGAATGTCCGTAGGATCTATCAGCACACCGTTGATGCCATACATTTTTGCCGCCAGCGGAAGCTCCGTGCAGCCCAGCACGACCGCTTCTGCCCCTGCAGACAGCAGACGATCGATCTCGGCATTCAGAGCGGTCATATCCCATGCAGAACTGCCTGCTTTGACACCCTTATAGATCACATCCATTAAAGCAGACTGCGCCTCGGCACAGGGGTAACAGATCTCAATACCGTATTTTACAAAAACTCTGTCAAACACCTTTGCCTTGCGGGTGCCGTCCGTAGCCAAAACTACGACCTTTTTTATATGGCTGCTTTGCAGCTGCTTTGCCGTTTCCTCGATCATGCTCATGATCGGAATTTCGATCTGCTCTGTCAATTCCTGCATAAAATAATGCGACGTGATACACGGAATCAGCAAAAAATCAGCCCCCGCCGTCTGCAAACGGTTTGCCGAGCGGATCAAATACGGCAGCGGCGATTCGGTTCCGTGCAGGATCGCGCCCGTGCGATCGGGTGTTTTCGGATTGTTGTCGATCAGAATATGTATATGTTCGGCATCGCATGCAGCATCTGTCATTTGAATCAGTTTTGTAAACAGATCTGCCGTTGCCATCGGTCCCATACCGCCGATTATGCCGATCGCTTTTTGTTTATTTTCCATTATGAAACTCACTTTCACAATTGTATACATTAAACTTATATATCCAAATCATTTTAACACAGCACAGCGCAAAAAGCAACAACTTTTCCCGCGCTTGCTGCTTGCAAATGAAATAACAAGAAACTTTTCTTTATCTCGCATAAATTCTCAGCAGTTACAAACACTAACTTGGCAGAAAATCCGCGAAAAAATCGCATAATACGAAGGAGATATATATGAAAGCCACCGGTATTGTTAGAAGAATCGACGACCTTGGCAGAGTAGTCATTCCGAAAGAAATACGCCGCACAATGCGCATACGCGAGGGCGACCCGCTGGAGATATTTACCGATCGGGAAGGCGAAGTTATTTTCAAAAAGTACTCCCCTATCGGAGAGCTGGTATCTTTTGCAGCGCAGTATGCCGACACGCTCAATAAAACCTGCGGTATGTCGGTCATTATCGCAGACCGCGATGTCATCATCGCGTGTGCAGGGGTTTCCAAAAAAGAATACACAGAGAAGAAAGTATCCGAAGAGATCGAAGATGTCATCGAAAGCCGTACACTGTATGTACAAAACGGAGACAGCGCAAAGATCCCTGTGATCAACGACGGCGGCAGCCACTATGTCAGCTGTGCGATGCCGATCATCAGCGAGGGCGACATTGTCGGCTGCGTAGCTTCCTTGTTGGCAAACGAAGCCGCAAACGCCTCTGCTTTGGCGCGCGACGTCGAGATCAAACTGATTCAGACAGCGGCATCTTTTTTAGGAAAGCAGCTGGAGGCGTAAGAAAAAGCAGCAGAATACTTGAAAAAGTTTCTGCTGCTTAATTTTATCAATCAATATCTTCAATGATCGTTTCCGGCGCGGTCTTCAGCAGTGTGGGAGAAGTGACATATTTCTTAATCAGTTTGAACGCTGAAGCATAGTAAAAGCCATCGCATATACGTTCATCCACAACCACTTTAAGATCGATAAAGGTTCTCTTTTCCACATCTCCGTCCGCGTTCATAATATTTTTATGATACTTCTGACCGTAGGAAATAAAGACAGGGAGATTGCCGAAATTATACAAGTGATGGTAGATCGGCGGAATGCCGAGAGATCCCATGCTGGTAATGATCATAGACCCGTGAAACGGGCTGACATCCAAAAGCATCTGCGGCAACCATCCGAAATAGTCCAGAAAATACAGCACATCGACAGCAAAACGAAACAAAAGTCCCGGCAGCTTGACCAAAGCGGCCGCGGTCTTATCAAAGTTTGTATTGCTGTTATCGGCAGTCGCCTCTTGCACCACCGAATTGAACTTTTCATACACGTCAAAGATCGTATCCTCGGGCTCAAAGCGCACTTTTACCATTGTGTCCGGCGCCTCCAGGGACATCTCCTTTTTGACCGCCATATTGATCTCAATGGTATTTCTGTGAAAGATCTTCTGCCCCGAGCAAAAGCGGTTTACGCCCGGACGGGTCGCAACCGTGCGTATGTATGCCGCCATGATCACATGGAGAATACTGATATTTTTGTATCCCTGCCTGCGCAGATCGTGCAAAAATTTGTCCGTCTCGGTAATATCCATCGAAACCGCAAAAAAGTTCTGCGCATCGTTGCGGGTACGCATAATATAGGGAATTACATAGGACATCGGGGACATAGTGCGTACGCGTCTTCCGTCTTTTCTATCGCCGAAACGGCGTTTCTTTTTCTCCATGTTATCTCCAATTCAACTGCATATTCGATTATTCCAAATTATTGTAGCATAAAAAGAGGCGAAACGCAAGGCAATGTGAACATTTGGTGAATAATTAAGAAAGATCCACTGCGCATGCGGCATTCGGAAAAGCAAATTTGTGCGCCTTTCCTTCGATCGGCAGTCCGCGCTCGTCCAGCGGCATGATGCAGATCTCTCCTGTTGTCTGATAGCAAACGACAAGATGGCGTCCGTCTTTTGTCAAGATCATATGGCGCGGTTTTTCGCCGTCCGCCGGTACCCGAAGCTTTTCGTGCAGCAATCCGTTTTCATCTGCGCCGAAGCACACGATCGACTCGCTGTATCGATTTGCACCGTAAACCGTTTTTTCATCGGGCGAAATGCAGATCGCCGAACAATGGCTCTTGCCGACGAATCCTTCGGGGAGCGTCGAGATCTTCTGCACCAGCTTTTTCTGCGGCATCTGATACACCAGAACCTCGTTGGAGAGCTCGGTGATCACATACAAAAGGCTCTCGTCGTGATTCCATACAGAATGTCTCGGGTGCTGTCCTCTTTCGGTATAGATACGATCCTTTTCCACGATCTCACCGTCGCTGATCGAATAAAAATAGATAATATCCAGTCCGACATTGTTGACCATCAGCGTATCTTCCGCTTTGTTGACGCCGACAAAATGCACGCGCGAAATCAAAGATGCATCTCCGGTCTCGTTCTCCTGCAGGATCGAATTTGTTTTTACGAATCTGCCCTCTGCATCCAGTTTCGCATAGAGCAGATGTCCCGATCCCCAGCATGCTCCGAATACCATATTATACTTTTCACAATAGCAAACATGGCACAGATCGGTTCCGTCAAAGCGCGCACTGTCGACCAGACGATACCCCTCTCCGTCCTTCACATACGAATGTATCCATGCATAATTATCATTTTCGGTCACCGCAAACATGCGGTCTCCGCTTGCCGCTGCGAAACTCGGCGACTCGATCGTATCAGACCAAACGACCTCGCCGTATGCATTGCATTTTACAATAGTTTGCTCGCCTTTTGCGCCGTAGCCGGAAATAAGAAGCTCCATAACCGTCCTCCTGAGCTGTACATTTATAATATAACAATTATATCATACCATACCGATCCCCTCCTTTTCAATACAAAATTCCAATGCTGCTTAAAAGAAAATTCGAGATTTTGTATTGTCATTTTATGCAGAATCTTGTAGAATAATGTCATATTTTGCGAAGGCAGGTGTTCGGCGATCCATCTTTTTCATAAGCGTCCGTTATTACTTGCCCTTTTTCTCTTTCTGACCGTACATGTACTCAGCGTTTTGGCAACAGACCGCGTTCGAAAGATCGGTCTCTTTATTTTCCTCATTATTGACATCTTGCTTTTGATCGTTTGGATCATCGGTAAGTGCATACACAAATTCAATCGAAAAATCCTTGCAGATCTCTGTTTATGCGCGTTTTTCTGCTTCCTTGCCTTCTTCTCCTCGCACAATTTCTTTGATAACACACTCGCGGTACTGGAAAACCGAACCGAAGAAGCGACCATCATCGCCGAGATCCGTGAATGTACATACAGCGCATCCTATTCGACCGTATATACGGCAAAAGTGGAAAGCATCGACGGCAAAACCGCCAATTTCTCTGTAGAGCTGACTTATCCAAGTGCATGTGACCTGCGCGAGCGGGATCGGATACAAACGACGGTGGTCTTTTCCCCGTTCTCCGAAGACGTCTACGGTTTTGACGAGCGCAACAGCAATATTGCAAACGGCATTTTGGTCGCAGCCGAGTTTTCGGAATATGAACAGCTCCCAAAAGCCGCCGCTTCTCTTTCCACGCTGTTTTCCGATCTGCGCACATGGATCGAAAAGCGGATCGACTCCGGGAATATGCAGGCAGCGGCTCCGCTGATCAAGGCACTGCTCATCGGAAATACAGACGAGCTCGGCAGCACGGCAAAGCAGGATTTTCGTCGACTCGGCATCAGTCATATTCTTTCGATCAGCGGAACCCATTTTACCACACTGCTCGGCATGGTCACATTGCTGCTTTCCTTCTTTGGGTTAAACAAGCGCACGATTTATGTGATCCTGATCCCGCTCGCGTTGTTTTATATGGGATTGACCGGTTTTTCTGCCGCGGTCTGCCGCGCAGGGATCATGTCTGTTCTTTCCTATTGGGCATTTTTGTGCGGTCGTGTGCGCGATTCCTATACCGCCTTGTTCATAGCCGTAACGGTCATTCTGCTCATCAAGCCATATACCGTCCTCAGTATCGGTCTTTGGCTTTCCTTTTCGGCGACATTTGCCATTCTGATCTTAATGGAATTGTTTTCCGTCGGGAAGCTGTCTGTCGCGCAAAGTACATCGCTCGGCAAACTGCTCTTCACGGTCGTATCCCACATTGCCGTTACAATATTTGTCTCGTTTATAACGCTTCCCATCACGGCTGCCTCCTTTGGCGAAATTTCCATCGCTTCTCCGATCGCAAATCTTTTGCTCGTGCCGCTGTTTGCATTGTTTTTATACATAGCGCCCTTTGCAACCGCATTTTCAAACTTCCAACCGCTGACTGACCTTGCGGACGAAATTGGCGGAGGGATCCTTTCCCTTACGCAAACGATTTGCGAAAGAGACGGACTGCTCATCTCGGTTCGACAGGATTTTGTCATTTGGATCGCCGTACTCGGCTGCATCGCTACCGTCGTCCTGCTGGCACTGCCGCTGCGCCGCAAAGGGTTCGTTTTGCTCCCGAGCGCAGCGAGTATTCTCGCGATCTCGGTCGGACTCGTTCTGTTCACCAATGCGCACGCCGCCGAAACGACCGTCACCTATTTCACCGCCGGCGCCAGCGACGGAATCGTACTTACGGACAACAATCAAGCCCTCTGCATCGATATTTCCAACGGCGGCTCGGCAGCCGCATACAAAGCCGAATATATCGCCGAACAAAATTACTGTCCCGAGCTTGCAGGCTATATGTTCACGCACTATCACGAGCGCCATATCAACCAGTTTTTGAAGCTGACCAACCGAACCAACGTGCATGCAGTATATTTGCCGCTTTCCGACGATCCCGATGACACAAGCAAAATAAATGCAATTTGCGAGATCGCGGAAAGTAAAAATATTGAAATCGTTTGGTTTTGCTATGACGAGCCGTTTCTCTTCGCAAACAGCAGCATAACGCTGTTTGCGCCGCAGGATATAAAGCGCTCCACGCACGATGTGATCTGCCTGAAGATCGAAGCCAAGGAACAGGAGATCCTCTATCTCGGTTCCTCCTACTACGAGACCGCTTTCTCACGGGACGCAGATATTGCCGACGCGGAATATATCATTTTCGGACAGCACGCTCCGATTGCCAAGAAACCATTCGCCGTATGGTCCGGTGCATTCCGCATCTACGGCAGTGCATACCTTGCCGAGCTCTCCACGCACAGGCGAGCCGATGCGGTTCTCGGCGAAGACGATCAATATGAGATACTGCTAAAATAAATTTTGAAAAATGTCAAAATTTAATGCATTTTACGATTGACATACGTCGTGTTTTTTTGTATAATATTAAAAATAAAATTTCAAGGAGTCTGAAATGTCAAAAATCGATTTCAATAATAAGATCATTCAAGACGGAATTACCTTTGACGACGTTCTGCTGATTCCCGCCAAAAGCGAAGTTACGCCCAATATGGTCAATTTGGAAACACGTCTGACCAACAAGATCAAACTGAATATCCCGCTGATGAGTGCAGCGATGGATACCGTAACCGAAGCGGACCTCGCAATTGCCATGGCTCGTGAGGGTGGTGTCGGTACCATCCACAAGAACATGACCATCGATCAGCAGGCAGAAGAGGTTGACAAGGTCAAGAGAAACGAAAACGGCGTTATCTCCAATCCTTTCACGCTTTCTGAGGACAACTTCGTCTATGAGGCAGACGATCTCATGCACAAGTTCCGCATCTCGGGCGTTCCGATCTGCGATCAGCACGGTTATCTGGTCGGCATTATCACCAACCGTGATATGCGTTTCCTCGACAACTACAACATGCCGATCCGCGAGGTAATGACCAAAGAGCATCTTGTTACGGCTCCCAAGGGCACAACGCTTGAGCAGGCACAGGAGATCCTCCGTCATCACAAGATCGAAAAGCTGCCCCTTATCGACGAAGAAGGCAAGCTGTGCGGTCTGATCACCATCAAAGACATTCTCAAGACTCACAAATATCCGAATTCTGCCAAGGACAACCACGGCAGACTGCTCTGCGGTGCCGCTATCGGTGTTACCGCGGACGTTCTCGACCGTGCAGGCGCACTGTTGGCTGCAAACGCAGACTTCCTCGTGCTCGACTCCGCTCACGGTCACTCCAAGAATATCATTGACTGCCTTGCAAAAGTCAAGGATGCATATCCGGAAGCACAGATCATCGCGGGCAATATCGCAACCGCTGAGGCAGCACGCGACCTGATCAAAGCAGGCGCAGATGCCATCAAGGTCGGTATCGGTCCCGGTTCCATTTGTACCACCCGTGTCGTATCCGGTATCGGCGTACCGCAGATCTCCGCGATCATGAACGCAGCTTCCGTCGCATGTGAGATGGGTATCCCGGTCATCGGCGACGGCGGTATCAAGTACAGCGGCGATATTGTGAAAGCAATTGCCGCAGGCGCTGACGTCATCATGGTCGGTTCCCTGCTCGCAGGTTGTGAGGAAAGCCCCGGTGAAACCGAAATCTATCAGGGCAGAAGCTTCAAAGTGTATCGCGGTATGGGTTCGCTCGCCGCTATGGAAAAGGGTTCCAAGGACAGATACTTCCAGACCGGTACCAAGAAGCTCGTTCCCGAAGGCGTCGAAGGTCGCGTTCCTTACAAGGGACCTCTTGCAGACACCGTATACCAGCTCATGGGCGGTCTCCGTTCCGGTATGGGTTACTGCGGCGCACCTACCATTGAAGCACTCAAAGAAAACGGCAAGTTTACCAAGATCAGTGCCGCAGGTCTGCGTGAATCGCATCCGCACGACATCAGCATCACCAAAGAAGCACCCAACTACAGCGTACAATCGTAATTACAAAATGCCCGCTTCCGCGGGCATTTTGTGACTGTCGAAAACCAAGGTTTTTCGACAGAAAAGGGGCGCGAGTCTCGCGAGTCGCTCACCGCGACCGCCCCTGTAAGGTGTTTTAAAGCCGGCACATGTCCGTCTTTAAAACAAGATTTTATTTATAATACTTTTTCGATAAAATAAAATGCCCGCTTCCGCGGGCATTTTATTTTTCTATTGAAAATTTATTTTAAAGTGTTATAATAATAGTAATTGAAATAAAAACGAAAGAAGATATATGCGATGACAAAAATTGATATTATCTCCGGCTTCCTCGGTGCCGGAAAAACCACTCTGATCAAAAAGCTGCTCGGCGAAGCGCTCAGCGGCGAAAAAGTCGTTCTGATCGAAAACGAATTCGGCGAGATCGGCATCGACGGCGGATTTTTGAAGGACTCCGGCATTCAGATCACCGAAATGAATTCCGGATGCATTTGCTGTAGCCTGGTCGGCGACTTTGAGAAGTCGCTCGCCGAAGTTCTGGACAAATTCTCCCCCGACCGCGTCATCATCGAGCCCTCCGGCGTCGGCAAGCTCAGCGACATCATCCATGCCGTTGAAAAGATCGACCGCGACAACATTTCTCTCAACAGTTTTTCCACCGTTGTCGATGCGAAGAAATGCAAAATGTATCTGAAAAACTTCGGTGAATTCTTCTGCAATCAGGTCGAAAATGCACGCGCCATCATTCTCAGCCGTTCGCAGGACGCAAGCGAAGAAAAGCTCGCAGAGACGATCGAGCTGCTGCGCGGTCTGAACAGCGAAGCGAACATCATCACAACGCCTTGGGATGCGTTGGACGGTAAGCAGATCCTGCACGCTATGGAGACCGCCAAGCTTCTCTCCAAAGAGCTGGAAGAAGAACACGAAAAAGCGCATCACCATCATGAGCACGGCGAAGAATGCCACTGTCACGACCATGAACATCATCACGATCACGATGAAGAGTGCCACTGCCACGAACACGAGCATCACCATCACGAGCATGGAGAAGAATGCCATTGCCACGAGCATGAGCACGATGAGCATGAGCATGAGCATCATCACGACCACAATGAAGAATGCCACTGTCATGAGCATGAGCATGACCACCACCATCACGAACACGGCGAAGAGTGTCACTGCCATGAGCACGGACACCATCACCACCATGATGCGGATGAAGTGTTCGCTTCTGTCGGTTTTGAGACGATCAAAAAATACACTCTCGAGGAGATCCAAGCGATCCTCAAAGAGCTTGGAAACACCGAAACCTACGGTTTCATCCTGCGTTCCAAGGGTATCGTTCCCGCAGCAGACGGCTGGATCCATTTTGACTACGTTCCCGAGGAATCCAATGTGCGTATGGGCAGCGCCGAAACGATCGGCAAGATCTGCGTGATCGGTTCGGGCATTGATGAGACAAAAATCAAAGCTTTGTTTAGAGTATAAGCGATATGGAAGAAGTAAAAGTATATCTGTTCACCGGTTTTTTGGAATCGGGAAAAACAAAATTCATCCGCGAAACACTGCAGGATCGGCGTTTCAATGACGGCGAGCCTACCCTGCTCTTGCTGTGCGAAGAAGGCGAAGAAGAATACGAATGCAATGCCCCCTACATGGAAGCGATCACGGTTCGCACTCTGGAAGATGAGAGCGAGTTCAACGAGCAAAATCTGATCCGCTTGACAAAAGAAGCCAAAGCGAGCAAAGTCATTGTGGAATATAACGGCATGTGGCTGCTCAACGACTTTTATCAAAAGATGCCCGCGGACTGGGTCGTTTACCAGGAAATGATGTTCGCGGACGCCAATACGTTTGAAAATTACAATTCCAACATGCGCAGCCTCGTCTATGACAAGCTCAGCAGTTGCGAGCTGGTGATCTTCAACCGCTGTAAAAAAGACGCGGACAAAATGCCACTGCACAAGCTGGTACGCGCCGTCAGCCGCCGCACAGACATCGCCTATGAATACATGGATGGCACTGCGGAATATGACGACATTGTCGATCCCCTGCCCTTCGACCTGAATGCTCCGATCGTGGAGATCGCAGACCGGGATTATGCGCTCTGGTATCGCGACACATCCGAAGAGATGGAAAAATACGATGGCTTGACCGTCTCTTTCAAAGCCCTCGTCGCAATCGGCAAAGAGTTCCCCGAAGACACGTTTGTCGGCGGCAGACGCTTGATGAGCTGCTGTGCGGATGACACCGTCTTTGCGGGTTTTGCCTGCAAAACGGATAAGCGCAGCATGCTGAAAAACGGCGACTGGGCAAAAGTGACGGGAAAGATCAAGATC
The DNA here is from genome assembly GCA_017398595.1 of Clostridia bacterium. Lineage (GTDB taxonomy): Bacteria > Bacillota > Clostridia > Oscillospirales > CAG-272 > UMGS902. The sequence goes on along the minus strand of JAFQFR010000027.1, from coordinate 13,105 downwards.
CGCTTTAACAACTTGTACGGCAGAAAAGGCCCGGTCATTTATGTTACCGATCTTGAAAAAACCACCGCGCCCGAAGAACCGGTCGCATCCTTCTATTAAACCAAAAGACAGACTTCCTTTTTGAAGTCTGTCTTTTTTATTTCACCATACAAACGGTATCAGCCGATATTTTACTTTTTTCTTATACTCTGCGTATCCTGCAAGTCCCGATTCCAAAACCTTTTCCTCGTTGTGAATGCGAAAAACGATCAGGATCGGATACAACAGCATCACAAGGAAGGCATACCACGAGCCGAGAACAACAGGCATGGCAAGATACAACAAAACCGTAGCCGCATACATAGGGTGACGAACGATGCCGTACAATCCGGTATCGATCACTTTTTGATCTTCCTGCACCTCGACCGTGCGGGAAAGATATGCGTTTTCGCGCATGACCTCGGCATACAGCGCATATGCCGCAAGCTGCAGTACTGCCGCAATTGCAACGCCCCACCACGGAATATTCGACCAACCGAATCGAAAATCCAATCCCGCGAGAACAAACGATGCTAAAAACATAACCGACGACAGTGTGATCACCCAAGCTTGTGTTTTCTCTTTTTCTTTACTGTTCAGTCGTTTTTTCAAAAGTTGTGGCGCCTTGCAAAACAAAACCGCACCCAGCAGCAGCATCGGAATAAACAAGAGCGCCATAAACAGCCACGCATTCGGATACTGCAGCGTCCCTGCCGGGAGAAACAAAACCGCGCCCATGAAAACGATCCCGAGTATAAATTTCAGCAAAGCATGCAGCAGCAGTTTCATGTATATCACCACTCTTTCGTAAGGATCTACCTATACTATAATGCAGCCGCGCCAAAAAGTCAACGTATACTAAAAAATGATGTGCATTGCACATCATTTTTCTGTTTGGATCTCATATTTTGTTCCGTCGGTATAGATCACAACGCTGCCGTTTTTGTCTGTACGGTATATCGCAGCACCGGTATCCTCAAGGCGGCTGACGATCTCCGCATGCGGATGTCCATACTCATTGTAAAGTCCTACGGATACCACCGCAACCTCAGGCGAAACAGCGGAGAGGAACTTTACCGAAGAGGACGTACTCGATCCATGGTGACCGACCTTCAAAATATCCGCGTTCAGTTTTGCGGCATTTTGTTCGAGCATCTCGGACTCCGACGATGTTTCGGCATCCCCCGTAAACAAGAACGAGACATTGCCGTAGGTGATCTTTGTCACCACGCTTGCGTTGTTCAGATCGGAAAAATCATCCGACACAGGTGCAAGCAGATCCACCTGCACCTCGCCCATCGAAAAGGAAACGCCTGCTTTGCCTTCGATGACCTCACACTGCTCTGCTTCGATCGCAGCCAGCATCTTTTCAAAGGTCGCGGACGTCGAAACCGCGTTCGGCATAATCACATTTTGGATGGTATATGTATTCAGCACAGCGGTTGCACCGCCGATATGATCTGCATGCGGGTGCGTAAAAATGGCATAATCCAGTGTTTCCACGCCGAGTGCGTTTATATAGTCGGTCAACGTCTCGATGCTGTCCGATGTGCCCGCGTCGATCAGCAAATTGCCGCTCGCCGTCTGTATCAGCGCAGCATCTCCCTGCCCAACATCGATAAAATGCACATACATATCATCACCGCTGACGGTGACAGGCAAGTCCGACTCCTCTCCGGGTGCAAAGAAGAAGTACAGAACCAAAATGCAAATGAGGATCAGCGACGAAATAAATTTATAATTTGTATTGCTTTTGCGACAACGCGCCATAATTTTCTCCTTACAGTTTAATCTTCATCCACTTACCGTTATAAAAATGCACGGTTACGAGGATAAAACGTAAATATTGGTCGAACATCAGTGCAAACCACGCACCGATTACACCGATCTTGACAACATGGCACAGCACATATGCCATGATCGGGCGGATCACAACGATGCTGATAAAAGATATGATCGCATTGAAGCGAGTATCTCCCGCACCGCGCAGCGAACCGGTAAAGATGACCTGCGAAACCTGCGCAAGGCTGACAAAAGCAACGACAAGCAAAATCGATATACCGTCGGAAATAATTGCGGGATTATCCGAAAACAAATCCATCAGCGGCCTGCCGCAAAGGCTGAAGATCAGGAATAACACAGCAGAAAAGCCCCATGCGATCCTTTGCGCCACTTTACCGTACAGCAGCGAAATATCCGGACGACCGCGACCGAGGTTTTGTCCTACCATTGCGGTAGCCGCAGCACCGAGACCGTCACCGCAAGCAAACGACAAATTGATAATATTCATGCAGATCTGATGTGTCGTCATTGCTTCTGTGCCGAGATCAGCAACGACCTTTGCAAACATGAACATACCGACGCGCAGGAAAAGCTGCTCTACACCCGCACCGCTGCCGACATGCAGAAGCGTACGCAGCGTCTCTTTTTCAAACGAAAAGAAATAGGAGATTTTGAGCCGCAGATACGAATTCTTTCCGAAATAGGACGCAAGCGAAATCAGAAAAGAACAAATGTTTCCGATGAGAGTGGCAACGGCGGCACCTTTGACACCAAGCTGCGGAAACAGCCAAATACCGTTGATCAGAAAATAATTTAAAATTATGTTGATAATATTTCCGATCAGAGAAGAAAGCATTGTAATCTGCGTTCTACCGGTACCGCGCTGTGCTGCATTCAGCACGCCGCTGAAAGAATAGAACACCATGCCAACGACCGAAATCTTGAAATATGTCAATGCTTCCGGCATCGTATCTGTCTGCGCACCTGCAAACCACAAAAGCGGTTCAGCAACAAAATATGCGATGATCAGTTCCGCTACAGCAATCAAAACGCTGATACTGAATGTCTGTGCCGCACAACGGCTTGCCGCTTCCTGTCGTTTTTCTCCGAAGCGGCGGCTGACGATCGCAACTGTAGCAGCACTGACAGCAAAAAACAGCATGTAAAACAGCATTCTCGGCTGTGTGGTAATGCCGACGGCTGCCACCGCAGTTTCGCTGGCGCGGCTGACCATCTTAGTGTCGATAAAGCCTGCCATCGCCACAAACATCGACTCGATCATTGCGGGCCAGGCAAGCTTTACAAAAGCGGAATACGCCTCACGGTTTGACGGGAGCTCTCCCATACGTCCCTGCGGCTTTACCATATATTCGGTTGAAAACAGTTTTTCTAAAAATACAACCTTCATTTTTATGTAACCGATGGAAAAAGTGAACGGCGAATGCGTTCACTTTCTCAATATGTTTCCTGTCTGTTTTTCGACAAATTCAATACGCCTTCCTGCATACGAGAAAGGTTATCCAGCGCCTTTCCTGTACCGCGCGCCACACACTGCACGGCATTTTTCGCCACACGTGTCTTGATGCCCGTTGCTTTGGCAATGCGGTAATCCAAGCCATATAAAAGGCTGCCGCCGCCTGTCATCACGATGCCGTTTGCCAGCACGTCACCAACCAGTTCAGGCGGTGTTTTTTCCACGACCGAGCATACAGCCTCAATAATTGCGGAAATCGGTTCGTCAAGTGCCGTAACCATCTCCGAGGAGCAAAGGCGGATCGCTTTGGGAAGTCCCTGCGAGAGGCATCTGCCCTTGACGTCCATATATTTTTCCTCTGCACGGGGACACGCCGAACCGATGTGCAGTTTCACATCTTCCGCGGTGCGCTCGCCGATCAAGACACCGTATTTTCTTCTTATGTAGCGAATGATCGCTTCGTCAAACTTGTCGCCGCCGACCTTGATGGATTCGGTGACAACAGGGTTATCCAGAGAGATCAAAGCAATATCGGTGGTACCGCCGCCAATATCTACGATCAAATTGCCGTTCGGCATGGAAATGTCAATATCCGCGCCGAGCGCGGCAGCCACAGGCTCTTCGATCAAATATGTTTTACGCGCGCCTGCCTGGAGTGCAGCATCGTTTACTGCGCGCTCTTCCACTTCGGTAATTCCGCTTGGAATGCAGACCATGATTCGCGGTCTGAAAAGGGTTCCGCCACATGCTTTGGCAAGAAAATGCCGAAGCATCTGCAAAGTCACCTCATATCGGCTGATGACACCGTCGCGCAGCGGTCGAACCACCTCGATATTCGGCGGGGTTCTTCCCTGCATCTGCTGTGCCTCTCTGCCGACGCAGATCACCTTGTCTGTAAGTTTATCTATGGCAACAACGGAGGGTTCTTCGAGAACGATCCCTTTTCCTTTTACATACACAAGCACCGTAGCAGTACCAAGGTCAATGCCAATGTCACGACTCATTTTGTACGATCCTTTCGGTGCATAAATTATTAAAGTGCATACCTTAACAGGATAATTGTATCACAAAGAAAATTAAAAATCAATCTATTTTGTGTTTATTCTTTGGATAAGTGCGCGCAATACTTCTGCATGTGACCGATTTTGCCCCTGCGCCATACAACATGGACATGCATTCACCAATCGTTGAACCGCTGGTGACCACGTCATCAATCAGCAAAACATCTTTTCCGCGCACCGACTTTGCATCGCAGAGCACGAACGCGCCGCGAACATTGGCAAGGCGCTGACTGTAGTTCAAGAGCTTTTGCTCGGACTGCCGCTTTGTACGACGGCGGCGAAGAAAGGTTTGAAAACGGCAGCCGCTCTCCTTGGCAACGAATTTTGCCAGCAGTTTTGCCTGATCGTATCCGTATTTTTTGAGGGTCTGCGGTGAGCGCGGCGCATAGGTCACAACGGTTTCGGCGGTGATACCGTCGGGATCCAGTGCGGCAATCTCCCGTGCGAGAAAACGCATCAGCGCAAGCGGGTGCTGCCGCTTGACGCCGTACACCATACTGCGCACAACATTTGTCTCGCCGCCGTTTTTGTAAAATGCAAGTTTTCGATAGTCGGTACAGCCATTCATCAGCAGATTCTGCGGCATGCAGGTGCAAACCGATGCCTCCATACCGCAGAAGTCGCAATATTCCGCCTTCAGATCCTCGTATGCAAATCGGCAGCGTTCACAGATCCCGTTGCCGCTGCGATCCATGCGCGTGCGGCATACCGCGCATTTCGGCACAAAGAGGTAGTCATGAAACAGGTCAATCAGCCTTGCCATTCGCCGCCTCCAACAGGCTCTGCAAACCCGTGTACCGAACAGACTCCTGCGCATTTTCCACCATTTGCGTCAACGCACTTTCCCGTCCGATCAGGATCGCCATTTCTTTAGCACGCGTGACCGCTGTATACAGCAAATTACGCGTCATCAGCATCGGCGGAAAATCGGTGATCGGCATCAGCACGATCGGATACTCACTTCCCTGACTCTTATGTACCGTGATCGCATAGGCATGCTCCAGTTCTTCGAGCGAGTCAAACGGATATTTCACCTCGCGGCCGTCGAAATCGATCATCATGTAACTTTGACTTTCAAAGATCTTTTGAATGATACCGATGTCACCGTTATAAATACCAAACCGCTCTTTGCCGCCCTCGAGCCAGGAAAGATCATAATTATTGCGAACCTGCATGACCTTGTCGCCCTCGCGGAATACCACCTCGCCGTACTTTTTTTCACGCTTTCCGGCAGCCGGCGGATTGAGCTTTTGCTGCAGGAGTCGGTTGAGCGATTCTGTGCCGGCGCCGCCCTTTTTGGTCGGCGTGATGATCTGTATGCGATCAAACGCACTGACGCCGTAGGTTTTCGGCAAGCGGTTGATGCAAACATCGATCAAAGTGCCGAGGATCTCATCACCGCCCTGTCGACGCATAAAGAAGAAGTCCATATCGTGTCGATCTAAAATGGGCGCTTCGCCGCGGTTGATACGGTGCGCATTGGTCACGATCAGGCTTTCGCTGCCCTGTCGGAACACCTCGGTCAGCCGCACGGTATTAAACGCGCCGCTGCCGATCATATCCCGCAGCACATTGCCCGCGCCGACGCTCGGGAGCTGGTCGCAGTCACCGATCAGCACAAGTCTTGCACCGGGACGAATTGCGCGCAACAGTGAAAGCATCAAGAACATGTCGATCATGGACGCTTCATCCACGATGATAATATCTTCGTCTAAAAGGTTACGCTCGTTGCGGGCAAAAACGGTACCGCCGCCGTCATCGTCACGATATTCTACCTCGAGCAGTCGGTGAATGGTTTTTGCATCGTGCGCGGTGGACTCGGACATACGCTTTGCCGCGCGTCCTGTCGGTGCGGCAAGTGCCACGTCGCATCCCATGCTTTCATAAATGCGGATCAGTGCCTTGATGATCGTGGTTTTTCCCGTGCCGGGACCGCCCGTGATGATCATCACGCCGCTTTCTGCCGCTTCAAAAATCGCTGTGCGCTGCTCTGCGGCAAAAGAAATGCTGCTTTCCAGCTCGACGCGGCGCACCATGGCATCCATGTCCGAAAAATCATAACGAATGCAGTTTGCATCCAAGCGCTGCAAGAGCCGGACGATTCCCCGCTCGGTGCTCAAAAACTCATTGATATACAGCAGTGAGCCGCCCTCGCGGTGCAGATACCCGATCTCGCCGCTCATGGCAAATTCTTTTTCCTGCTCGGCGACGACTTTGGCATCTATCGAGATCAGCTCCGCCACCTCGGCGATGACTGTTTTGACAGGCAGGCAAGCGTGCCCGCCGACTTCACAGGCACGCTTTAACACCTGCACCGTTGCACCGAAAATGCGTTCGCGCCCTTCACTCGCATAGCCGCTTTCGATAGCGATCGCATCCGCGGCGGCAAAATTGTACCCCTCGATCTCGCCGCAAAGGCGATATGGATTTTCGCGCAGCATCTCGATCGCGCGGTCGCCGTATGCGTGATGAATGCGCAGCGCCACCGTCATAGGCAGGCGATCCTTGCAGAAGTCAAACAGCTTATAAAAGCTGGTCTGCGTGCGGATCTGCTCGCTGATCTCCAGTGCTTTGCGCGCCGTGATGCCCTTGAACTCGGTGATCCAATCGGGATGCTCCGCCAATACGTCCAGAGAATCCGCGCCGTATTTTTCTACGATCTTTGCCGCCGTTTTCGGTCCGATGCCCTTGACGACGCCCGACGACAGGTATTTCAGGATCGCGCTCGTATCCTTCGGAATGCGCTTTTCAAAGCTGTCCGCTTTGAACTGCTTGCCGTATTCGCTGTGGAATACCCAATCGCCGCGCACGGTAATGGATTCGCCCTCGCCGACAAACGGCAGAACGCCGACGACGGTAGCGACTTCTTTTTTGCCTTCTATGTATACCTCTAAAATCGTGTAGCCGTTCGCCTCATTGCGAAAGACGACCGCCTCCACAGTGCCGGTTATTTCCTTTTTCAGTTCCTCCGACATTCTTCCTCCGTATCCGTCTGTCTGACATAGATCTCATATCCGTAATTTTGCAAATCCTTTGGCACAGGTGCATCACACAGCAGCACGGGTGCACTCTCGAGCTGCCGATTGCTTTGGGAGAGCAGTTCGACGAAGCGCACAGCATCGGTGCATGCATTCGCATCCATATCTGCACGGATCCGAACCGCTGCCACCGCACGCTTTTTCCGCCCGAACAGCATGACAAGCTCTCGCAAAAGCGCGTACGCGCCAAACACCGCCAAAATGCTGAAAATAATCATAATACTATCATTATACACGAAAAACACCCCCGTTACAATATATGAAAACATTGTAACAGGGGTAAATTTTTATTTTGTAGCTTCTTTCAGAGCGTCAACAAGATCGAGCTTTTCCCAAGGCATACCAAGGTCTTCTCTGCCCATGTGACCGTATGCCGCAACCTGCTTGTAGATCGGACGGCGGAGATCAAACTTCTTGATGATTGCCGCCGGTCTGAGGTCAACCAGCTCGTTTACCGCAGCGGAGATCTTCTCGTCCGAAACCTTACCGGTGCCGAACGTATCTACCATGACCGAAACAGGCTTTGCGACGCCGATCGCATACGCGATCTGCACCTCGCACTTGGAAGAGAGACCTGCGGCAACAACATTCTTTGCGATGTATCTTGCCGCATAGGAAGCACTTCTGTCAACCTTAGTCGGGTCCTTACCCGAGAAAGCGCCGCCGCCGTGACGGGAGTATCCGCCGTAGGTATCTACGATGATCTTTCTGCCGGTCAAACCGGTGTCGCCCATAGGACCGCCGATTACAAAGCGTCCGGTGGGGTTGACGAAGATCTTCGTATCCGCATCCATCATATCTGCGGGAATAATGGGCGTAATAACATGCTCGATAATGTCTGCACGGATCTGCTCGAGGGTTACATCCTCGCCATGCTGGGAGGAAACGACGATGGTATCTACGCGTACAGGCTTGCCGTCGTCATATTCGATCGTAACCTGCGTCTTTCCGTCGGGACGCAGATAGGTCAGCGTGCCGTTCTTTCTTACCTCGGTAAGACGGATTGCAAGCTTATGTGCGAGCGAGATCGGCAGGGGCATCAGCTCCTTGGTCTCATCGCATGCATAACCGAACATCAGTCCCTGGTCACCTGCACCGGTGTCGAGGCCGTCGCTCTGCTCGCCCGACTTTGCCTCTGCGCATTTATCTACGCCGAGCGCGATGTCGGGAGACTGCTTGTGCAAAGAGCTCAGCACCGCACAGGTCTCTGCGTCAAAGCCGTATTTTGCACGGTCGTAGCCGATCTCGCGGACGGTATTTCTCGCGATCTCGGAGATGTCAACGCTTGCATTGGTAGTAACTTCGCCCATGACCATGATAAGACCGGTCGTCGTAAAGGTCTCGCAAGCAACGCGGGAGTTGGGATCCTGCGCAAGCATTGCGTCCAGGATGGCATCCGAGATCTTGTCGCAGATCTTATCGGGATGTCCCTCGGTCACGGACTCGGAAGTAAAGAGATATTTGCTCATTATTTGATCCTTTCTTTTCGGCGTAAAAAATGCCCTCGGGCATATCCCGAGGGCGAAAAATCTCATCTCTCAGGATTTGGCACCTTTCAAAAAGTAGGTTGCCGGGCTTCACAGGGCCAGTCCCTCCGCCGCTCTTGATAAGAAAATATTTTTTTGTGAATCTATTCTACCACACAGTTTGCACTTATGCAATAGTTTTATCGATTATTCTTCAAAAAAACTGCCGATGCCGTCTTCTTCGACGATCCTGCCGAAAAATTCGCCGTTTGCATGGTACAGTGCAAAATCTCCTTCGCCGTTGTAGGAAACCGTCAGTTTCTCGATCGTGTTATCCTCATAATCGTAGAGATATACGCCGTCCATCGAACCGAGCGTCTTTGTCGAGTATTCCCACTTTTTATAGGCGGGATATTCGGATATAGAAATCGGCACATAGGTGATCCATTCATTCGGGTTTTCATTATAGCAGCGCACTGCACCGGTCAGTGCCCACGATGATTCGGTCACGCCGGTGATATGCTCGTGGTAATAGCAGTTCAGTTCGCTGACGTAAGAAGGCTCTACATTGAGGATCGCCACTTTTCCGCCGCCGGGGTATTCGGGAGCGATCGTCGCGATCGTACTGACCACGCGTGTATCCGCTTCATGGTTGGAGCGATAGTCAGCGATCTCCGATACCGAGCAAATGCAGAAAATACACGCCGCAAACGACCCCAATACCGCAACCGCATGCTTCTTATTGCCGGTGATCCGGCGAATGACCACATCCGCAACAAGCGCAATACCTGCAAAGCTCATCACCGTACCGCGCAAAGAGAACCACGGATTTTCAATGATGAAAAAGGGCGCAAGCGGTGCCAGGATCAAAAGAATGCCGATACCGAGCGGGGCAAGCAGCTTTCCCCTGCCCTCCTTATGTCGGCGTATCGAAACACAGGCAAAAAAGATACATGCCGCAAGGATGCACAGGCAATACAGCCAAGCACCGTCCTTGAGGATCTGCATAATACCGCGGATAAAGCCGTACACAAGCGTATAATAACCGCCGCCACAAAAAGCGGAGTAAAGCTGTGAAAGCAGATCGGGCAGAAACGTGTCAAAATAATAGCCGGGTTTCGGCAGGATGATGCCGGTTCGACCGTCATACAAAATGCTCGGTCCTGCGAGCTTGCAGAGCAGAAAATAGAGCGCTGCGCTCAAAATGCAAGTGAAACAAAACAGCCAACGCTTGTCACTTTTGCGGATCAGCAGCAATGCGATCAGCACGTTGAGCGCGCAGGAAAGCACGGCTGCCTGCTCATAGAAACAAAAGGTTAAAAACTGACACAGGAAAGAAAGGATCGCATAGCGCCGACCGCCGTCTTCCAAGAAACGCAAAAAGCAAGACGCCGAAAGCGCAGCAAGCATCAGTCCCGGAATGATACGCGTGGAAGCGCTCATCCAATATGTACCTTCGATTCCGAGCGGTAAAAGCGCAAACACCACAAGGAAGAACGACGAAGTGCCGAACAGCTTTGCAAACAGCTTCTGAAACTGCACTGCCGCCGTTGCGTACATTGCACTGATCAAAAGGACGCCGATGATTTGGCAGGGCCAAAGCCATGACCACAGCGTAATATCCAGAACGCCTGCAAGCGGACGTGCAGCAAGCAGACCAAGCGTTTGGATATTTTCGATAACACCCGCCTGCGCGGCGTAATTATGATGTTGGATATAGTCATCCAACTGCGGATAATACTTGAATCCACAGTACAAAAAGCGAATGGCGATCAACAAAAAAACAGCCAGAAAAGGGGTGAGAAACTCACCCTTTTTCTGCTGCCGACCGCTGCTTACATGCAATCTTCTCAAAACAATCACCTTACAGAAGAAAATCTAAAAAGCTCAAAAAGCCGAAAGAAATCGCGCTGACAAGCAGTCCTGCCACAAGCACACCGGCGCAAATGGAAGGAAGTGCCTTTTTCATCCGCATATCGAGCAGTGCCGCTATAAGGGAGCCTGTCCAAGCCCCCGTGCCGGGCAGCGGGATCGCAACAAATATAAACAAGCCCCATGTTGCATATTTGGTTACCTGTCCGGAGTGCTTTGCTGCCTTTTTTTCCACCCAAAGTGCAATTTTATCAAGGTATTTAATGCCCTTCATCCAGCCGAGAACAGCGCGCACAAAAAGCAAAATAATCGGTACGGGGAGCATATTGCCGATCGTACTGATAAAAAAGCACTGCCAAAAGGAAAGTCCAAGCGCCTGTCCGACAGGAATTGCTCCACGCAGCTCGATAATAGGCACCATGGAAATGAGAAAGGTATAAAACTCAGGTCCGAGGATATTTTCTAACATTTGTACTTCCTATGCATTTTTCATGTGATATTTACATTGTACACCAATATATATATAAAATCAAGATGGAATTGCAAGTACACCGTCAAGTTTGAAAAATATAAATACGAACGACAGTACAACGATTACTAATGAGATCACAAAAATTATGACTGTATTTTTATTCATCCCGACAGAAGTTGTCGTTCCGGTAGACAGCCGTGCTTTTTTCAAAGCAACAGAAATAGGTTTGTAGAACATCATAACCAAAGCAGAATTCAGAATGCCTTTTACCAAATTAAAAGGTAAAAACAGAGGTATGAGCAGATCTTTTACCATTTGTATTTCAACTCCCATATAATACGGGGTAAAAATCAAATTCGCGACAAGCATGATCAATGTCATGCTTATAGTGGCGAAAGCCAAGGAAATTATTGCATTTGCAAGACTTTTTTTATTCGTATAGATTAACGAAGCAACCGCTGCAAAAGCTGCAGAGCCCAAAAAATTCATAATCAAACCATAAAAACCGGTAGTGCTTCCAAATATAGTTTCCATAACAGAGACGACCGCAGAAACAACAACTCCTGTCGTTGGACCTAAGTATAACGCACCGATGGCAATAAACGCATCTTTGATATCCAAAGATAAAAAGTTAACCTTTATGGATGGTAAAATACCAAATATATATGCAACAGCAGTGAATAATGCCATTGCGATTATTTTTCTAATCTTATCATTACTGTTAGTCATTTTGTCCTCCTAATATGGGTAGGAGAAAAAATAAAATCCCCTCGCAGAGGGGATTTGGGCTACATGAGCAGAATACAAAAATAGTGTATTACACAAGTAGCGTTTATCTTTTCTCATCCAGACTATACTGTCGGTACAGGAATTGCACCTGTTCGGCACCAAAGGTGTTCGCGGACTTTACCGCCGGTATGGAATTGCACCATTCCCCAAAGATAATTATATGAAAATAATATTCAAATCGGAGAGAGCCGAAACTCTCTCCGATCGAACAAAAGTCTAATGAATTAGCCCTTGATTTCGGTAACGACGCCCGAACCTACGGTTCTACCACCCTCACGGATAGCGAAACGAAGACCAACCTCGATAGCGATAGGAGTGATCAGCTGAACATCCATGTTTACGTTATCGCCGGGGCGGCACATGTCAGTGCCTTCGGGAAGCTTGATCGTACCAGTAACGTCGGTAGTTCTGAAGTAGAACTGAGGACGGTAACCGGAGAAGAAGGGCTTTTGACGGCCACCCTCTTTTTCGGTAAGTACGTAAACCTGACCGATGAACTCGGTGTGGGGGTTGATGGTACCGGGCTTGCAGAGAACCTGACCACGCTCGATCTCGTTCTTCTGAACACCACGGAGAAGTGCACCGATGTTGTCACCAGCCTGAGCCTCGTCCATGAGCTTATGGAACATCTCGATACCGGTGATAACGGTCTTTCTTCTCTCATCGGTCAGACCGATGATCTCAACTTCCTCAGACATGTGGAGAGTACCTCTCTCTACACGACCGGTAGCAACGGTACCACGGCCGGAGATGGAGAATACGTCCTCGACAGGCATAAGGAAGGGCTTGTCAGCCATACGGTCAGGAGTAGGAATGTAGCTGTCAACAGCATCCATCAGCTCCTTGATAGGTGCATATACTGCATCGTTCGGGTCAGTGCTTGCAGAGGTAAGAGCCTCACGAGCGGAACCACGAATGATCGGAATATCGTCACCCGGGAACTCGTACTGAGAAAGCAGATCACGGATCTCCATCTCAACGAGGTCGAGCAGCTCAGCGTCATCAACGATGTCGCACTTGTTCATGAATACAACGATTGCAGGAACGCCAACCTGACGAGCGAGCAGAACGTGCTCACGAGTCTGCTGAAGAGGACCATCGGTACCTGCAACAACGAGGATAGCGCCGTCCAT
>JAFQFR010000026.1 GCA_017398595.1 Clostridia bacterium | reverse complement strand
GTATATGTTCCCCAAGGGCCATGCGGTTGCCTATGTGACGATGTCGCTGCGCGTCGCCTGGTACAAGGTGTATCGTCCGGCTGCGTATTACTGCGCGTATTATACCGTCCGCGCGGACAGCTTCGACGCCAGCATCCTTTGCGGCTCATTGGAATCCATTCGCGCGCGCTATAAGGAGATGGAGGACAACGCCAAGGACCTGACCCAGAAGGACAAGGATCTGATGATCATCATGGAGCTGGTCATGGAGATGCTCTGCCGCGGGATCAGGCTTGCACAGGTCGATCTGGAAAAATCCGAGGCGACGCAGTTCCAGGTGCTCTCCGACAACCTCATCCGTGTGCCGTTCAATGCGCTGCCAGGCCTTGGCGAATCGGCCGCGCATGCGATTGTGGAAGCGCGGAACCAGTCGCCGTTTATCTCCGTGGAGGATCTGCGAAACAGGGGCAAGGTCTCCCAGACGCTCATTGATATGATGCGCGAGCTGGGGTGCCTCAAAAACCTTCCGGAGACCAACCAGACGACGCTGTTTTCCTTCTGATCGGATCGGAAAGCCGGAAAAAAGGATATGAAAATCCGATGTTTCCTATCGTTTTTTCGAAGATATTCCAAGGGTTTTTGAACGTGTTTCATACGTTTTTTGCCGGAATAGCTGATAAAACGTGTATAAAGGGTTGTATTTTTGAAAAAGCGGTGATATAATAGCCGCGTAGGATTGTTTGAGCTGGGTACTGCACTTGCAGTTTTGATGGAAAGAGTGGGAGAAATACCCACTCTTTCTGTTGAATACCGGCTTTTTCTGAAATGAATACCCGTTATGTGAGTGGTAGACTTGGGAGTGTGTGAATGGCACAAAGCGATCTGACCCGCGTCGTCGAGCCCGCCTGCAGGAAGCTTGCAGATCAGCAGCAGGTTGAGCTGGTCGACGTTGAGCTTGCGCGCGAAGGCGCAAGCCGGTATCTGCGGATCTATATTGACAAACCCGACGGAATTACCTTGAGCGATTGTGAGACGTATCATCGCGCCGTGATGCCCCTGGTGGAGCGCGTGGATTACGACTTCCTCGAGGTATGCTCGCCGGGTATTGATCGTCCTTTGAAAAAGCAGAAGGACTATGACGCGCACGTGGGCGATCTGGTGGAGGTGCATCTGTACCGCGCTGTCGACAAGTGCAGGCGTTTTGAAGGCGAACTGCTGGGCCTCGTCGAGGGCCAGGTGAAGATTATGGCGGGCGAGACGGAGATGAGCTTTGCGCTCAAGGACATTTCGCTGTGCAAACCTGTGGTTATCATCACCGAGGAGGACCTCGCAGAGGGCGAGGAGCTGATTGATGGCGATGAGGAAGGAGAAGCGTCAAGATGATGGACAAGAATGAAAACAAAGAAATGATCGAGGCTGTGGCGCTGCTGGCCAAGGAAAAGAACATCGGCAAGGAAGTCCTTTTCTCCGCGATCGAGGAGGCGCTCAGGAGCGCTTATAAGAACAATTTCAACAAGCAGTACGGCGTTGCGCCGTCCAATGCGAACGTGCGCGTCGAGCTCGACCGCGTGACCGGCGCTGTGCGCCTGTATGCGCGCAAGCAGGTCGAGGAATGGGTCGTCGACGAGGCTGCCGAGATTTCCATCGAGGATGCGCGCAAGATCCAGCCCAGCTATGAGCAGGGCGATATCGTCGAGGTTGAGGTGACGCCGAATAACTTCCGCCGCGTCGCTGCGCAGACGGCCAAGCAGGTCATCGTGCAGAAGATCCGCGAGGCGGAGCGC
>JAFQFR010000025.1 GCA_017398595.1 Clostridia bacterium | reverse complement strand
TGCTCAAATTTCATAGGAAAAGGGTGAACGTTTTGTGAATATAAGCGAAGATTTCACCCGTCGGGTGGCAGACGACAGGTTTTGCGCGGAGGTGCGGCAGGCGGTCGAAGAGGGTAACACGGCGGCACTCGAACGGCTCGGTATGCGAGGTTTCGGGCGGTACGCCGGCAGGCTTGCGGAACTGATCGAGGAGAGCGTGCGGCTCGGTGTTGACCCCGACGACCTCGGATTTGAGACGCTGATAAATGAGCTTGCAAGCCCCGCACGGTACGCGCACCACCTCGTCAATGAGAGCGGCACAGCGATACAGACGGCGCTTGACAGTCGGAACGGCTTGCGGATAAAGCCCGCCGAACCCGAATTCGAGAGCGGCAGGTTCGGCGCGATCGTGAGCGAAGCGGCGCACTCGGAGAGCGAGAACGCCGCCGACAACCTCGCTGTGCAGATCGGCACGATGACGAAGGACGCAGGCAACCGCTTCATGGAAGTCAACGCCGAACAGCGGGACAGAGCGGGCTTCAAGGTCACGGTCAGGCGCACGGGGGGCGCGGACTGCTGCCCATGGTGTTCAGCCCGGACGGGTTCATGGGAGCTGAAGAACGCCCCCGACGGCGTGTTCGGCTGTCACGACAACTGCAAGTGCATGGTGGACTACACGAACAGCGCAGGCACGGTTCGCGGCAAAGCTGTCGGCAGGAAATGGAACTTCGCGGAGATACCCTACGAGCCGCCGCACGTCATGACCCACGAGGAAGCACGCGAAAAGGGCGGGTTTGATGAGCCGAAGAGATTGACAGAAGCTCCGAAACGTGGTACAATGTATTCAGACAGTGATTCCGAATACAAACCCGTTTCACCCGAAGCGTATAGCCGAATAACACCGCTTGATGTGTTTGGAGATCAGCGAGATCATCTGATCGTGGAAGCTATGCGTGATGTACTCAACAAGGTTGATGGTAAAGAACCCGGCACGGAATGGCTCGCACTGTACGACTACCAAACCATGAACTTCATTGACGGCGTTCTTTCCGAGATAGGTGCGGGTGATGTTGAGCCGCTCGACCATGGCGAAGCGTATATTTCGATTCATAACCATGCGAGCGAAGAAACGTTTTCATTTCAGGATATTTACAAGTTTCAGGAATTCAAAAACTGTAAAGCTATTTTCGTTGTCGGTAATAACGGCAATTGCTATGCACTTGCCAAGGGCAAAGAATACGATGACACAGGGCTTTTTATGAAAATCATAAAAAGAGCAAAAGGCTTTGAACCTTATACGGACGACACAGAGGAAAGATTCATCGAGGAGTGTAAAAAGTATGGAGTCAAATATTACGAAAGAAGATATTGATTTTATCCGCTATGTTGCTAAAAGTGCCGAACCTTACCCCCTTGATTCAAAAGAATCGCAAATAAAATACGATGACAAACGTCTGACAGGCGATACTGTTGAAAAAGATCGGTTAATTGCTACTTCGGCACTGAGATTTTTGGTAGAACACGGTATTCCGCTTGAAGAAGAATAAAGCCGCCCTCGGAGGTGAGAACGGCATGGATAAAAAAGACAAATCGAAAGTCGAAATGATAGAAGCTGTCAGCCACCTGATTTTTAGCATTTCGCTGACACTGCTTACTTTGGTAACCATTGCAGTCATTATACAAGAACACTTTTAACCAAACATATTTCAAGCACTCCGACCCGTTCGGGGTGCTTTTCTTATACCCGAAAGGAGCAAATGCCATGATGTACAAGAGAATCAAAATATCCTTCATCAACGCGGGTTCGATAACGATAGACGAGGGCGGCTGGGACGATTACGATCTTTGTGACGGCTTTATCATCATCAAGAAGGGCGAAGCGTGGGTCGCTATGTACAACGCCAAAGAAGTATTTTCGGTAGTGCTTGAAAAGTGAGGTGCTGCACATGACCGACATTCACAGCAACATCGAAATGAGCAGTAAAGAAATGCTCGCATACCGTAAGAAAATCGAGGACGACAACCCCGGTTACACAGTGACCTACCTCGACATCAACGTGCAGGGCGAAGACGTGGAGCTGACAGCTACACTCTCGGCGGTGGCATTTCAGCGCATACGCCGCATAACGGGCTATCTCGTGGGCGACCTCGGGCGGTTCAATAACGCAAAACGCAAAGAAGTTGACGACAGGGTTAAGCATACATCGGTATGAGCGGTAAACCCGCCGCAGGAGGTGATTTTATTTGAAATATTTCGGCATAGAGTACCTTCGGCGGCAGCTTGCGGCTAAGGCTGTGAGGGTCGGACTGAGGTATCGGTTCTACGACATGAAGAACGTATTCACACCGCCCTCGACCATTATCCCGACGCAGTTCCTGAACCTGACGAACGTGCTCGGCTGGTGTGCGAAGGCTGTGGACACACTCACGGTGCGGCTGAGGTTCGACGGGTTTGAGGGTGATGACTTCTATCTCGGCGAGATATACGAGATGAACAATCCTGACGTTCTCACACGCTCGGCGGTCAACGACGCGCTGATCGGCTCGTGTTCGTTCATCTACATCTCGGCAGACGGGGACGGGTACCCGCGTTTGCAGGTCATCGACGGCGGCAATGCTACGGGGGTTATTGACCCGACAACGAACCTGCTCCGCGAGGGTTATGCGGTGCTTGAACGCGATAACACTTTCACGGGCACGGAATTCTCGCCGCTCGGTACGAGCGTGAAAACGGAAGCGTATTTCACGTCGGAAGCTACTTACATCTATTTGGACGGCAGGCTCGCCGATACCTACGACAACCCCACAGGATATGCGCTGCTCGTCCCGATGATCTACAAGCCGAACGCGAGACGACCTTTCGGACACAGCCGTATTTCACGCGCCTGCATGGGACACGTCAGGGCGGCTGCGCGTACTCTCTGGCGGTCGGAGGTATCTGCGGAGTTTTACAGCTTCCCGCAGAAGTATGTTCTCGGCATGAGTGCAGATGCGGAGTTCAACAACCGCGCTGCTACGATCAGCTCGTTCCTGCGTATCGACAAGGACGAGGACGGCGCACACCCCGTCATGGGGCAGTTCCAGCAGCAGAGTATGCTGCCGTACACCGAGCAGGTAAAAATGTTCGCGGCGGCTTTCGCCGGAGAAACAGACCTGACCCTTGACGATCTCGGCTTTACGACCGCGAACCCGACGACCGCCGAAGCATGGAATGCGGCGCACAGAAATCTGAAGCTCACGGCACGCGACGCGCAGGGCAGTTTCGGAACGGGTTTTCTGAACTCAGGCTATCTTGCGGCGTGTCTGCGCGATAAACAAGCGTACAGTCGCCGAATGATGAGCGGCATCAAACCCGTATGGCTGCCTGCCGAACCGCCCGAATTCAGTGAGCTTGGCGCTCTGGGCGATGCGGTCGGCAAGCTCTCGCAGGCTGTGCCCGATTATTTCGATGAGGGCAAACTTCACCGCATGACGGGATTTTAACAGGGAGGAACGACCATGTGTGAAAAGCGCATCGGTCGTCAGACCCCCACAGTTTCACGAGTTCTCCCGTACAAGGAGACATTCGGCTTGCAGGCAACGCTTCTATACGACCAGTCACGGCGCAAGTCTATGGAATGGCAGGAGCTGATGATGTGCGACATAATGGCTGTTGATGAAAACGGTCTCTGGACGCACATGAAATTCGGCTGGAGCATTCCGAGACGAAACGGCAAGAGCGAACTGCTCATCATGCGGGCCGACTGGGGGCTTACTCACAGCGAAAGGGTGCTTTACACGGCGCACCTCACAAGCACCTCGTCCGATGCCTGGGGCAAATGCATAAGGCTTCTTACATCTATGGGCTTCGTCGAAAACGATGATTTCAAGACGACCCGTGTTCACGGGCAGGAGCACATAGAATGGCTCAAAGGCGACGAGCCGCGCGGCGTGATAAACTTCCGCACAAGAACGGCAACGGGCGGTCTCGGTGAGGGCTACGACGTACTCATTATCGACGAAGCACAGGAATATACAGCAGACCAGGAAAGCGCGTTGAAATATGTTGTGACCGACTCGAAGAATCCGCAGACACTTATGTGCGGAACGCCGCCGACGGCTGTTTCGGGCGGTACGGTGTTCGCAAAATACCGCTCCGATACGCTTTCGGGCGCGGAGGACAGTGAGAACTGCGGCTGGGCTGAATGGAGCGTACCGAAGCTGTCGAACACCCGCGATGTTGACCTTTGGTATGAAACGAACCCCTCACTCGGGACGATACTCACCGAGAGGACTGTGCGTTCCGAGCTGGGCAGCGACCCGATGAGCATTGACGACAATATCCAGCGCCTCGGTGTATGGATAACGTATTCGCAGAAATCGGCGATAAGCGAAGCCGAATGGAACGCGCACAAGCTCACGGGCAAGCCGCCTGTTTCCGGCAAGCCGCAGATATTCCTCGGAGTGAAGTTCGCAAAGGACACGGGCAATGTAACGCTTGCGGCAGCGGTAAGGCTCGAAAGCGGCGGGATATTCGTTGAGGACATAGACTGCCGTGACGCACGCGACGGCACCGACTGGCTTATACCGTTCATGAAAAACCCTCACGTCGGGGGAATAATTATCGACGGAGCGAACGGACAGCAGGCACTTGCGGACGACATGAAGCGGGCGGGTATAAAGATAAAGCCCGTCCTTCCGACAGTCAAGGAAGTGATCGCGGCGAATGACTTGTTTGAGAAACGGCTTTTCGGCGGAGAGATATTTCACGCGGGGCAGCCGGCACTTGCTCAGGCTGTCAGCAACTGCGAGCACCGCGCTATCGGCAATGGCGGTGGCTACGGCTGGAAGTCCATACTCGAAGGGGCGGATATATCGCTCCTCGAAGCCGTGAGCCTTGCACACAGCCTGTGTGCGGCTCAGAAAAAGCGCAAACCGCAAAAAGTAAGCTATTAAGCCGATAAAGGCTTATATATTTTACCCTACCACGGGGCAAGTGGGGAAAGGACGACCATTATGGCAGAATTTAAAGCAATCGAAACACAGGAAGAGCTTGACGCGATAATCAAGGCGCGTCTTGACCGCAACACAAAGACCGTCACCGACGAGGTGAAAAAGAGCTACGAGGGCTACATCTCCCCCGATGAAGCGAAGAAGCTCACCGAACAGGCGGACGCTCTTACAAAGCAGCTCACCGAGCGTGACAGCTCTATTGCAGACCTTACGGCGAAGAACAAACAGTACGAGACCGCTTCGGTAAAAGCGCGTATCGCCCACGAAAAAGGTCTGCCTTACGAGCTTGCGGAAAGGCTCTCCGGTGAGACCGAGCAGGACATTACCGCAGATGCCGAAAAGCTGGCGGGGATCATCGGAGAAAACGCTCCGCAGAAACCCGCCGCTCCGCTGTATAATCCGCAGGGAGCAGGGACAGCGACCGGTACCGACGCAGCACTTATGGCTATGCTCGGAGAACTTTCGGAATAAGACCAGGAGGAAATGACAATGGCAAAGATCACAAATTCGGGTACCCTTTTCAAGCCCGAGCTCGCAAGCGAGATCATCAGCAAGGTGCAGGGGCATTCGGCACTCGCCAAGCTCTGCGGCGGCAAGCCTATCCCCTTTGCGGGAACCGAGGAATTCATCTTCACAATGGACGGCGAGGCTTCCGTAGTAGGTGAAGCAGGCGCAAAGCCCGCGAACAATGCGGACTGGAAGCCGGTAGTCATCAAGCCTATCAAGTTCATCTATCAGCACCGCGTAACCGACGAATTCGTCAACCTCGCGACCGAAAAGCAGATCCCCTACATGGCGGCATTTACCGACGGATTCTCCAAGAAGATCGCAAGGGCGCTCGATATCGCGGGTTTCCACGGCGTGAACCCCTATTCGGGCAACGCTTCGGAGCTGATCGGCGACAACAGCTTTGACGGCAAGGTAACAAAGACCGTTAATTTCATGTCGAGCTATCCCGACGACAACATTGACACCGCTATCGGTCTTGTCAGAAATGACGATAACGGCGTGACAGGTATCGCTATGTCGCCCAATTTCGGCGCGGCTCTGGGCGCAATGAAGATGGCTGATTCTCACGCGGCAATGTATCCCGAATTCAGATTCGGCGGCAATCCCTCGACCTTTGCGGGTGGGCTTGCCTGTGATATCAACAACACCGTGAACTTTAACGCAGGCACCGATGAAGCCGTTGTTGGCGACTTTGCGAATATGTTCCGCTGGGGCTACGCGGAGCGCATGAAGTTCGAGATCATCACCACGGGCGACCCCGACGGACTCGGCGATCTGAAACGTTACAATCAGGTGTGTCTCAGAGCAGAAGCATACATCGGCTGGGGAATCCTTGACCCGGACGCTTTCGCACGTATCGTAAACACACAGGCGTTCGCGGTTCCGTCCGTTTCGGCGACTGCGGCGGCTAAGATGTTTGAGGTCAACGTTTCCTCCCTCCAGAGCGGCGTGACTGTCAGCGACGGAAAGATCACAGGCACGCTCAAATATATGAAGGCTGACAACGGTATCACAAGCGTATGGGGCAAGGGTAATTTCCTCTGTCTCGACTTCTCGGCTTCCGACTGGACAGCGTACAAGTCTGTTATGGTGGGTCTTGACAACAGTCAGGGCAGCGGGCTTGCGGACATTCTCAGCGACCCCGACAAGAACGGTCTGTTCAAGATCACCGACAAGAACACACAGCGCCTTATGATCGTCACCACTTCGGCAGACGGCAAGAAGAAGCACGTCGATTACTACGACCTTACGGGTCTGACCTGCGAGGTGCAGTAAATGGGCGCGGTCTATGCGGCGGTCGCGGATATACAGCTGTTCCGTCCGCTGACCGCGCAGGAGCAGAAACAGGCGAAGCCACTGCTTGACAGCGCTTCGGCAAAGCTGCGGCTGACTGCGAAAAAATACGGCTGTGACCTTGACGGCATGATCGCCGACGACCCCGACTACGGCACGGCTGTCAAGTCGGTTGTCGTGCAGGCGGTTATCCGTGCATTAAACAGTGTTTCGGATAACTCACCGCCTGCGGTGCAGTCCTCACAGGCGGCTATGGGTTATTCGGTCAGCATGACATGGCTCGCATCGGGGCAGGCACTTTACTACCTCAAAAACGAGCTGAAAGACTTAGGACTTCTGCGGCAGAGGTTCGGGGCGCTGGAGGTGTATGACATTGGCGACAAGCAGGATTAAAGGCATTCCCGTAACGCTCTATGAGCGCACACAGACGGGCATTGACGCGGCTAACCGCCCGATCTACACCGAAACGGCGATCACGGTCGATAACGTGCTGATCGGTGCGCCCACGTCGGAGGACGTGACGAACGAGTTTAACCTTTCGGGGCATAGGATCGCCTACACTCTCGGCATTCCGAAAGGCGACACCCACGACTGGAACGATGTGACGGTGGAGTTTTGGGGGCGTAAGTTCCGCACGGTCGGCGTTCCCACGCAGGGCATAGAAGCGAATATCCCGCTTGACTGGAACATGAAAGTGCAGGTGGAAGCCTATGAGTAGCGTAAAGATCGAGCTGAACAGTGCGGGGATAAAGCAGTTCCTGCACTCCCGCGAGGTCGCAGAATGTGTCAGGAGCTATGCGGACAAAGCGGCTGACAGGCTCGGAGAGGGCTACAAGTCGGATCACAAGCATATGCCGACCCGAGTTATCGCGAGCGTTTACACCGATACCGACGAAGCGCGGCGGCAGAATCTGCAAGAAAACTCACTGTTGAAGGCGGTGCTTCAAAAATGATCGAGCTTGACGTTATGAATTTCCTCACGGAAAGAACGGGATATCCCGCGTTCCTCGAAGAGCCCGACAAGGCACACCGCCCCGGGAGTTATTACCTTGCGGAAAAGCTCGGCTCGTCGGAGAACGATCATATCACATCGGCGCAAATAGCGGTGCAGTCCTACGCGCCGTCTCTCGTCGAAGCGATGTCGCTGAATCACGCGGCAAAGGCGGCAATGTCGGGTTTTATCGAGCTTGACAGGATAAGCCGCTGCCGCTGCGTGAGCGACTATAACTTCACCGATACGCAAACCAAAAGATACCGCTATCAGGCGGTGTTCGACATAACATACTATGAGGAGTGATATTATGAACAACAAGGACAATGTAACGACCGGTAAGCCCAAAGTCGGCGGCGCGGTATTCCGTGCGGTCAAAGGCACAACTCCCCCGACGACCGCGACATCGGAACTTTCGTCGGCTTTCGTGTGTCTCGGCTACATCTCGGACGAGGGCTTGAAGAACAACGAAAGCCGCACCACGCAGACAATAAAAGCGTGGGGCGGCGATACGGTACACATCGCCCAGACAGACAAGAGCGACACATTCACGATGACATTCATCGAAGCTCTGAACCCCGATGTGCTGAAAACAGTTCACGGTTCGGCTAACGTAACGGGCAGTCTCGCTGAGGGGCTTTCGGTCAAGATCAACTCGGCAATGCTCGACGAATATGTGTGGGTCGTTGATATGATCCTGAACGGCGTTCTGAAACGTGTCGTTATCCCCGCAGGTCAGGTCACGAACGTAAACGAAGTCACCTACGACGACACCTCGGCAGTGGGCTACGCGGTCACGCTGTCCGCGCTCCCCGACAGCGAGAACAACACGCATTATGAATACTTCAAGGCTTCCGGCTCGTCCGCTTCGCCCGATCTTGAGCTTTCCTCGCTCGTTATCGGCGGGGTTGATCTGACACCCGCCTTTGACCCGACTGTCGGCAGCTACACCGCCGCAACGACCGCTTCGACCAACACTATCACGGTCACACCTTCCGACAGTGACGCGACCGTTGTTATCAGAGCGGGTTCGGACACGATCGAAAACGGCGGCTCTGCGACATGGGAAGCGGGACAGAACGTCGTGAGCATAAGCGTTACCAACGAAGGCTACACCAGAATGTACATCGTCAACGTTTACAAGCATTAACCATTAGGCACGTCACCGCGCACGGAACATAACGCCGTGCGCGTTTTCGTGCAATATTCCTGGAGGAAAAGATAATGATTACAGGCACTACAAAAAGCGGTTTTGAGTTCGAGCTTGCAGACCACGTTCACGAGGATTACGAGGTGATCGAAGCACTCGTCAAATTCTTCCGCAGGACATCATATGATAATTTTGTTGCGTTCACGGAGCAGATGTTCAGGGGCGCGGAGGACTGTGAAAAGCGGGCACGCGATTTCCTGCGCGGACGTGACGGATTCGTCAGAACCGAAGCTATGCAGGAACTCGTCTTCGACATCTGGAACACCTCAAAAGAACTAAAAAACTCCTGACCCTCGCGCGGCTGTGGGCTGACGCGGAGGACGAGCTGTACTGCGACTTTGCGGAGGTCTACCGTGTGTATGACTTCCGCGAACTGCCGCTCCTCACGGCGGCTCGGCTTGCCTGCGGACTGTCTGCGGACTCACGCGCATGGCGAAAGATACGCGGCGAGGAACTGCGGTTTGGGGAACGAATGACCGTTCTCATGTTCGACGTTCTCACGCAGATACGGTTCTACACCGCACGCGGCGCGGGGTACAAGGCGGCTTTCCCGAAAGCTCTTTACACGGAGCTGACGGGGGCAAAGTCCGAAAAAAATACAGACGGATTCGACAGCGCCGATGATTTCGAGCGCGAGAGACAGAGGATAATGAGCAGTTAGCCGCCGCGCTTCGCACAAAGGGAGCGAGCTTGCAAACGACCGACTGCGAAGCCCTCCCGGCGGCGGCGGGGGCTTGGGGGCTGTGCCCCCATTCAAAATAGGGGGTGAAGAATTGGCTGAACAGAACGGCGTTGAACTCGCCAAGGCGTATGTGCAGATAGTGCCGTCGATGCAGGGCATGAAAAAGGCTCTCGAAGACGAACTCGGCGGCGGGGACGGTGCCGGAGATATCGGCAGCGAAGCGGGAAAGAAGCTCGGCGAGGGGCTGACGGCTGCATTCTCAAAGGCGATAGAGTTCATCGGGGACAGCATTCAGACGGGCATGGGCTTTGATACCGCAATGTCGCAGGTAGCCGCGACTATGGGAAAGACCACCAATGAGATCGCCGAACTTCGGGACTACGCAAAGGAAATGGGCGCTTCGACCGCTTTCAGCGCCACACAGTCCGCCGAAGCGCTCAACTTCATGGCGCTTGCGGGGTACGATGCAAATACCTCGATGAAAATGCTCCCGAACGTCATGAACCTTGCGGCGGCAGGGAGCATGGAGCTTGCTCGGGCTTCCGACATGGTGACGGATTCGCAGACGGCTCTCGGGCTTTCGCTCGATGAAACGGAAGTCCTCGTCGATCAGATGGCTAAAACATCGAGCAAGACCAATACGAGCGTTTCACAGCTGGGCGACGCGATGCTGACTATCGGCGGCACGGCAAAGAATCTTTCGGGCGGCACGAAAGAACTGAATCAGGTGCTGGGTCTGATGGCTGACAACGGCATCAAGGCGGGTGAAGCGGGTACTCACCTGCGTAACATCATTCTCGCCATGAACCCGACCACCAAGGACGCAAAAGAAGCCTTCGACGAGTTGAACTTCTCGGCGTATGATTCGCAGGGCAATCTCCGCGAGATGTCGGATATTTTCGGGGAGCTTTCCGAAAAGACCGCCGACATGACCTCGCAGGAGCGGCAGGACATAATCGGGAAGATTTTCAACAAGACCGACCTTTCGACCGTGAACGCCCTGCTTGATACCAACACCGAACGTTGGGACGAGGTCGCGGGCGCGATAGACGGCGCTTCGGGCGCAGCGGCGGCTATGGCTGATACACAGCTCGACAATTTGCAGGGCGACATTACGCTTATGAAGTCGGCGTTTGAGGGCTTGCAGATAGCGATATCCGACGAGGTAACGCCCGATCTGCGCGAGCTTGTACAGACTGCCACAAAGGGGCTTGAATGGGCGACAAGCCACACGAAAACGCTGACAGGCGTTTTTATAGCTATGGGGACGGCGCTTGCGGCAATTAAGCTCCCCGCTATGATAGGCGCTGCAAAATCAGCGATGATCGCATTTAATGCAGCTTGTGCAGCTAATCCTCTTGTAGCGATAGGCACGGCAGCAATCGTAGTCATGACCGCGCTTGCCGACCACATCGACAAATGCACCGAAAAGATAAACGAGATTCCCGACGCTTACGAGGGGCTTGACGATGATGATATCGGTTTTGTCAAGAGCCTTGCGGAGCAGACAGATGACCTCACCGAAGCGACGAACCGCTGCAAGGAAGCCGAAGACAGGCTCCACGCGGCGAAGAATGAGCGTTTTGTGCTCGAAAGCAATCTGAATCTTGCGCTTCGTGAGTATAACGATCTTATGGAAAAAGGCACAGGTGACAGTGAGAGTTTCGCCCGTGCCGCCGAACTTGCAAATGATGTTATCCCGCAGCTTAGGGACAAAATCAACGAGCAGAACGCCGCAGTCGGTGAGCTTTCGGCGGCATATGTGACCGCAAAGCACAACAAGGACGACCTTATCGAGACACAGCAGGCAGCCGTCACAGCCGCCGAGGAAGAAACTGCCGCACAGCAGGAACAGGCTAAAGCCGCCGAAGACCTCGCCGCCGCGCAGGAGAAACAGCTTGAAGCCGCGAAAAAGGCTCTCGAAGATTCGCTGACACTGCATACCGAGATAAGCGGTCAGTCGGTCGAGCTTGACCGCACTACCGCCGAAAGCATCGGGCGGGTCATTGACGAATACGACGAGCTTTACGAAGCGCAGAAACGGGCGCTTGACAGCACGGTAGATATGTTTGGCGGCTTTAAAGCTGAAACGGATATCACATTCGACCAGCTTTGGCAGAATCTGAACAGCACGGATTTTTACCTGAATGACTGGGCGACGGCTATCGAACAGCTCGAACAGCGCGGTCTTGGCGAGGGCGTTGTGCAGTCGCTCAAAGATATGGGAACGGACAGCTGGAGTACCGTTTACGCGCTTAATCACGCCACCGATCAGCAGTTAAAGGAATACACGGCTCTCTGGGAAAAGACCGAAAAAGACCAGGGCGACGTTCTCGACCGCATGACGAAAGGCGCGAAAGAGCAAGCTGAATCGGAACTTGCGGAGCTTTCGGGGATACCCGGGGCGCATATCAAGGACTTCAAAGAAGCGTATGAAAAGCTCGGCGTAAAGTCGGGCAAGAGCTATGCCGAGGGCATTGCTTCCTGCTACGACGACGCATGGAAAGCCGCAGAAAAGCTCGGTGACGAGGCTCTTCTTGCACTTGCGGACGCTCCCGAAAAGAGTGCCCCGGTCGGCAGGAATTTCACGATCGGCATGACGGAAGGTCTAAACGACGAAGAAGCCGTTCGGTATCTGCTTGAATCGGGCTATGATCTTTCCGAAGCACTGATAACAGTCATGAAACGCGGACTTGATGAGCATTCACCCTCTCACATTGCGGAGGGTATCGGAAGTTTCTTCACTAAGGGCATAGCCGTCGGCGTGCGTGAGGAGATACCCGAAGCCGAAAAAGCCGCCCGCGAAATGGCTGAATCGGTCGTTAAGGCGGCAGAGCTTGACAGCGTGACGGGGTTCAGGGGCGTGACGATAGCTCCGGCGAGAAACGCTGTCATTGACTATGCGGCTGATATCGCCGCGGAACAGTCTCATGAACCGCAGTACGATGACGGCAGGCAGGCACGCACGGGAGCGGTCGTATACAACCAGACGATAAACAGCCCGAAAGCCGTCAGTCAGTGGGACATCTACCGTCAGACGAAAAACCTCATAAGCACGGTAAAGGGGGCGCTGTAAGTGACATACGACTACACTTTGAAGATCATAAACGCCGTCGGCATTGAGTACGAGCTGTCGCACGATACCGACAACATCATCATCGAAAAGGTCGAGGGGCTTGACCCGCCGCCTGTCGATGTGAACACGGCGTATTCTCCCACCGACGGCACGAGCTTCCGCTCGGCTCACGCACAGCAGAGAAACATCGTTCTGCATCTGGCGCTCATCGGAGACGTTGAAGCACAGCGCCTGCGGCTGTACAAGATGTTCACGCCGAAGCAGGCTCTGACGCTGTTCTTCACGAACCGTCTGCGCGATGTGAAAACCGTCTGCTACGTCGAAACGCCTGAATTCGATATTTACGCAAAGCCCGAACGTGCGGTCATCTCGCTGATCTGTCCGTCGCCGTGGCTCGAATCGGCGGTGCCTGTTGACTACGAACCGGGGTACGAAGTGCCGACATTCGAGCCGCCGTTCTCGATCGAACTTGACGAGCCGATACCGTTTTCGGAGGTGGTCGATCACCCGACTTCGATAATAGTCAATCGCGGAGACAGCAAGGTCGGTTTCACCGCAAAGATCACGTTCACGGGAGAGGTCACGGGCTTGAAGATCACGAACGAGACTACGGGCGATTTCTTCAAGCTCGATTACAGCTTCCAATCCGGCGACGTGCTGACCCTCGACACGCGGCACGGGAAGCTCTCGGTCATATGCAGAAGATCGGGAAGCACAGCCGATTCCAATCTGATCTTTTATATAGCGGACGGTTCACGCTGGGTGAAGCTCCCCGTCGGGGTCAACCGTGTGGGTATCACGGCGACAACAGGACTATCGTATATAACGGCTGAAATCTCGGTCAGCCTGCTTTACGGGGGTGTGTAAAATGACACTATACTTACAGATCATAGCGGTCAGTGGCACGAGCGCGGAGATATTCCCCGTCGCGGTCATCGACGAATTTGAGTCGGCGATATGGGTGCGCAGATATGACACCCCCGGGGAATTTGAGCTTTATTTCGCGGCAAACAAGGAGATATTCAAGCTCGTCAAGGAGAACATCGGCTATCTGCTCGTGACCCGTGAAGACAGGCAGGACGTGATGTATGTCGAGTATGTCAAGCTAACCGAGAGTGCGGAGAACGGCGACCGCATACTGCTGAAAGGCAGGTCGATAGACTGCGTTATGGGTCTGCGCGTTATCGGATATCCTACGCATTTCGTGTATACTCCGCGGTCGGTCGTGATCGAGCGGCTCATAAACGAAAACATGATCTCTCCCGAACCGCACACACATTACCAGCTTGACACGCTTCACCGTACTATCGCGCCGTTTACTTTTGACCGTGGTACGTTTACGAGCTCAGCCATTGAGCGGAGTTTTAACGGAGAAAACCTGCTGAAAGCGGTCGGCGGTCTGCTCAAAGAGGGCGGTTACGGTCTGCGGAACAGGCTTGCAAACGGAGTTATCGCACTTGAACTTTATAAGGGTCAAAATCGTCCGAATGTGAAGTTCTCGCCCGACAACGAGAACCTTTTGAGCAGTGAGTACGAGTGCGATATCAGAGGTCAGTGCAACACCGTGTTCGTCTATGCCGAGGGCGACGAAGAACACGTCAAAGCTGACGGCACAAACCCGTACACGGTCACGGGGCAGTACCCCGCAGAGAATGTGCAGAAGTCCAACTATATGAGGTATGAGGGATTTATGACGGGGTCGGCAGATACGACGGCAACAGTGGAAGAAAGCGTGGCACAATGGGTGCAGGGTAGACTTATAGACGGCGAACCCGTTGCGAGTAACTATGCTGTATATTGTCCCGACTACATACAGTCGGGGGAAAAAGTGTCAGTAACATGGACGTTGACATCAGACACAGAGCACTCGTGGGGCTATGTGCAGTTTTATAACGCACGTTCGGAGTTTACTGCGTCAACGTACATTGTAAACGGCGATACGATAACACCGCCGACGAGTGCGACCAAATTCCGAATAACTTTACACCGAAGCATTGAGTCAACACTTGCGCCCTCGGACGTTTCAAGCGCATCATATACGGCACTCCGCGACCGCCCGCTTGCAGAGTACAAAGCCGCCGTCGCCGAACAGGGCGCGGCGCTGATGAACTCGAAGACCGACAGCATAAGCGGTGAGACTATCGAAACGGGGCTTTACAAGCTCGGCACCGACTACGATCTCGGCGACACGGTAAGGGTCGAAAATTCTTACGGCGTGACGGGAACGGCGAAGGTCGATGCTATAACAGAGGTTGAGGACGCGGAGGGATACCGCATTTACCCGACTTTTACGGATTGGACGGTGGTATAAATGGCGATACTTTACGGATTTTTTGACAGCATTGAGGGTGACCGCCTTTACAGCGCGGAAGACCTGACGGGCTACTTCCTGCGGCTGATACCGAGCGGCGTTTTGGCGGGCGGCTTGGAGGTGACAGCATCGGGGCTGACGGTGAGCGTTTCAAAAGGGCGAGGATTTCTTCGCACCCGCTGGGTGAACGTCACGGAGCCCGAAACGCTCGAAGTCGCGGCGTGTACGTCGGGCGTGAGACAAGACCGCGTCGTGCTGCGGCTCAACACTCTCGACGCGGTGCGCAGCATATCGCTTGCGGTCAAGCAGGGCACGCCGCCGCCCGACTATGCACCGCCCGCTCTCACGCGGAACGGTCCCGTTTACGAGATATCGCTTGCGCGGCTGATCGTCGGCACCGAATCGGTGCTTTCGGTCATCGACGAGCGGGAGGATAACGATCTGTGCGGCATAGTGCAGGGGTTTGACGCATTCGACGGTATGCGTTTCAAACGGCTGACACGCGCCGAATATGACGCGCTGGGGAGCTATTCAAACCTCGTGCTGTACGTTGTTGAGGAGACAAACGGCGATATCACGGCGTACATAGGCACATCACGTCTCGGCGGCGGCGGTGTCGAGGGCTTGGCGGTAGTATCGAGCTTGAATACGAGCGGGCTCAACGGCGAGATAGGCACGGCGACAAGGGAGGACAGTTGATATGGCGATAACAAAAACAGTATTCACAGCCACAACACAGGCGGCAAATGCCGCGGAAGTCTATGCGTTTTTGAACGCGAACAAAAGCGGCTGGTTCGACAGCGTGACACAGGACGAATCGGGAAACATCATCTGCACGGTGGGCGGTGTTGACTGCCTGAAACTCGGTTTCGACGGCTCGACAAAAAGTGTAAAAATATCCGCCGCCAACGGCACGAGCAGACAGGGCTACTTTGCGAATATCAAGTGGGAATACGCATACGCGACATCAAAGGGACTTTGGCTGTACAGCTACGCATTGTTCGGTTCGATTGCAGCGTATCCGATATCAATTTTTATCACGAACACGGATTCGGGCGACACCGCGATCGTTGCCATATGTGACGGTTCAGCTACGAATGAAATGGTATTCATCACCGCCGATGTTCTGAACGGCGATGTAGTGCGCAGGTACTACGGCAGCGGAACTTATTCCAACGGTTCGGGCAGCAAGATCATTTTCCAATCCGGTGTTACGACCCTGACACAGATACCGCTCACAACGGGCGGCACGAGCTACACGCCATATCTGTATTTCACACAGTTTTCGCAGTACCCGTTCACGCCGTCGGTGCTGACCGTCGGTACAACACAGTATGCATACGACGGGCGCATCGCGCTAAGGGAGTGACCGCATGAAATATATCATCATGTTTCTGATCGTTCTGGGGCTTGCTTTCGCCGACTTTGTGACAGGATACATCAAAGCTAAGTGCGCGGACAAGGTATCGAGCAAGGCGCTCCGTATCGGCGGGCTTCACAAGATCGCGGAGCTTGTCATCATGGGGACGGCGGTCGGGCTGACTATCGGGCTGGATATGCTCGGAAAGTATTACAACGACACACGGCTGACGGATATCGCGGGAATGTTTACGGCGTTATCTGTGTTCGGGTATATATCTGTAATGGAATTGATAAGCATTCTTGAAAATTTCGCCGAGATAGTGCCACAAGCACGATGGGCGCGAAAAATCTTGAAACGCATGAAAAACTACGAAGGAGGAAAAGACGATGAACACGAGAGGCATTGACATTTCACGGTATCAGGGCAAGCCGGATTTCGGCAGGCTCGAAAGCGAGGTCGATTACATCATTTTGCAGGCGGGTTACGGGCGTTACAGCTCACAGAAGGACAGCGAATTCGAGCGCAGTTACAGCGAATGCAAAAAGCACGGTATCCCCGTCGGGATCTACTGGTACAGTTACGCCAAGAGCACCGCAGACGCACTCGCGGAGGCTAATGCCTGCATGGAAGTCATCAAGGGTAAACAGTTCGAGTATCCGATATACTACGACCTTGAAGAGAACCTCGGAGCGCTCGGGCGTTCGCTCGTTTCAGCTATCGCAGCGACCTTTTGCACGGCTCTCGAAAAGGCAGGATATTTCGCTGGTATCTACATCAGCCGCGCACCCGCACAGAGCTATCTGACCGACGAGGTATGCGGTAAATACGCGCTCTGGCTTGCGGAATACGGCTCACAGCTCAACTGGGGCGGCGCAAAGGTCGGAATGTGGCAGAACAGCTCGACGGGGCGTTTTTCGGGCATTAACGGCGACGTTGACACGGATATCTGCTATGAAGATTATCCGAAGCTCATCAAGGCGGCGGGACTGAACGGATTTCCAAAGCCCAAGCCCGAAGCCCTCAAAGAGCTTGACAAGCCCGCCGAAGCATGGTGGAAGCACGGCGACAAGCTGGATCACGGGCTGTATGCCGTCAAACGCCGCATGAAGGCTCTCGGGTATGGGTATCTTGACCTCGCGGGTGGTTTCGGAGGCGGCACCGAGAAAGCCGTGAACGACCTGCTGAGGCTGTGGGACTACAAGCAGACGGGCGTGATAGGTAAAAATTTTGTTGATATCGTGATGAAATGACGGAGGTATTGAAATGAGAGAATTGAACACTATTCAGAAGAGAGAAAAACTTAACAGGGTGTACGCCGTTGATGAAGCAGGAGCAGGGAATGCTTGCCATCGCTATGAAATTCGCCCTGTGGAAGATGATGTTGAAGCAATCGGAGAGCATGACGTGCTCGCCGTGATAGAGTTTCAGCACGGAGCACGTAAGCTGCCCGACAGCGTTCACGGCGTACTGGATACCGACCTGCTGGAGATCGTCCGCGACAGGCTCAAAGGCTTTCAGTCGGGCGAGTTTTCGAGCCGCGAGAACGCCTGCGCCCTCACGCACATTGAGGAAGCGCTTATGTGGCTGAACCGCCGCGTTGAGGACAGGATAGAGCGTAATGTTCTCGGGACAAATACGAAATGATAGTTTTAGCCCCTCCGAGCCGCCAATTCGACCCGGAGGGGCTTTTTGTCTCTGTAAAAGAATGAATCTCTCCGTGAATCATTATACAGCATGATCCGCGATTTGTCAAGCGTATTTCGGGCGACAAATTTCGACACTTTTCGAGGTTGAAATCTGTACTATGCGGCTATCATGAGCCAGCCAAGGGAAATGTGTGCATAGAGACGAGAAGCGGACTCTCCCGTCCTCTCTATGCAAACACGGTCTAATGGCGGGTCGTTGGCTTCGTTTGTGAGGTTTATACAAATGATGACCTGCTCTTTCGTCACGATCACGCGGTCAATGAATATGTTCACGAGCTTTTCTATGTCCTCCACCGAGTATTCAAGAACCTGTGAAAGCGCGTATTCAAAATGCTCCCGCGTAAAGATCGGGGAAATACCGTCGCACTCGCTGATAGTTTTTTTGAGCGTATCGCGGCGCTCCTCAAGCTCACGCAGGGCGGTGAGCAGACTTTCCGGAGCTTTGCCGGAAAGTATCGCGTTCGTGCCGTTCTCAATGCGCTTTTCGACTTCTTTCAGCTCCGCACGGAGCGGGATAGTCGGATCTTCGGGCTTGCTGTGCTGATATTCTTCATAAGCGGCGGCAGCGAGTTCTTTTATCTTTTCGGGCGTGAGATATTCATACAGCGCGTACTTTATCTTGTCGTGGAGCTTGTCCGCCTGAATGATGTGCTTGCGGCAATTCCGGCAATAATAATAGTTATAATTAGTCTTTGTGGGGTGCCCGCAGAGCTTGCCGCCACACGTTCCGCAGACTGCCTTGCCCGTCATAAAATAATGAAAATCCGGAGTACGTTCACGATAACGTGTACGGGCTTCAGATTTACGGGACTGTACACGTTCCCACGTTGCCGTATCAATAGCGGCAGGAACGGGCATGACCTGTTCACCGTACTTGTAACGCCCGATGAACAGCTCATTGCAGAGCCATCGGTGAATGGTGTCGGGCTTGAATGCTCTGCCGTTCACGGTCAGACCCTCGGCGTTCAGATCGTTTGCAATGCGGTTGACCGCCTTACCGTCGGCGTACTCGGTGAAAATGCGGCGTATTATCGGCAGCGTTTCGGGGTTTAATTCAAGCCGTCTGTCCACGATCTTGTACCCAAGCGGCGTTGAAGTGCTGATATAATAGCCCTTTTGGATAGTCTCATGCAGACCTCTTGTTACTTTGCGTGAAAGTTCTTTCGAGAAATATTCGTCAATGCTTTCAAGCATACCCTCAAGGATAATGCCCTCGGGAGTGTCGGACAGCGGTTCGGTGGCGGACACGACGCGCACCCCGTTATCGCGGAGCTTCTTCTTGTGGATAGCGCTGTCATAGCGGTTGCGCGCGAAGCGGTCGAGTTTGTACACGAGGACGGTATCGAACGAGCCGTGCCTGCTGTCGGCGATCATCTTCTGAAACTGCGGACGTTTGTCGCTGGTGGCGGACATGGCGCGGTCGATGTAATGCCTGACTATCGTGATACCGTTCTCGGCGGCGTACTTTTCGCAGACATGGAGCTGTCCCTCTATGCTCTGCTCGGTCTGATTGGCGGACGAATAGCGACCGTAAAATACTGCTTTTCTCATGGTATCATATCCTTTCGTAAATGTGGTATATAGCTATTGACATATCCGAAAGAGTATGCTATAATATATATGATGATTGTTTCATAAGGTTTTTTACTCTTTTCGGATCATAGGGATTGCCCCGTATGGCGCTGAAAATGCGCTGTACGGGGCTTTTGTTGTGTCTAAGGGTAAATTATACCCCCTCGGTTTGCGTGGCTGTACGGGGCTATTTCTGCCGCTTTCCGCGCGTGACTGTCATGCCGTGCTGTCCTGCGGCGGCTCTTCCTCGCCGAAGTCTTCTCTCTCGAAGATATTCCCGAACAGTTCCTCCAGCATTGCAATGAATGCACGGTCTTGATTCAAGAGACAGCTGTGTGTAGCCCGAAACGATCGCTGCATCTATGTCCTTGACTTCCTCTTCCGAGAGCGCCCCGACCGGCAGTGTGTTCATCGCCCTGACGGGCGTGCGCCCTAAAAGGTAGTCGGTGCTGACGTGGTAGAAGTCGGCGAGTTGCATAAGTATTTCGGCTGTTGGAAGTCGTTTGCCTGTTTCATAGTTTTGATAAGTATTATAGCTGATTCCCGCCATTTCGCAAAAATCCTTTGCGCTTGAAAAGCCTTTAATCGTTCTCAATTCCTTTAATATGTCTTTAGTTTCCATTATATCACCACCTTTCAATATTATTATATCATACGTTCGTACTAAGTGTCAATATAAAAAATGCGATAATTTAGCACAAAAATACTGCGTAAATTCTGTGCAACCATACAAAAATACTATCTATTCAGTATTTTTGTACTGAAAACCATTGACATAATAGTACAAACGTGCTATAATATAATCACAGCAAGGGAAACGGAGGTGCGAAGCTATGAAATACACATTGAAAAGTTTCCTTGAAGATTACGAGGGATTTGATTTTGAGCACGGAGAAATAGTAATAGTAGATCAGCGCTGCGGCAAACAGTATATTTGCAAATACCAAAATGGTAAGCTGATTCATCACTACCACGAGTTCAAAAGCGAGTATGATCGGGAATTGTGGAGTTGGACACACACTGCACAAACAATGCTTATTGTATTATAGTGCAGGATGGAGGGAGGGGGTGATGAAAGTGTCGGAAAGGAGAACGGCATGGAAGATATGACGAACGAACAGTTCAAGACCTTCATCAAGATGATAATTCAGATCATTGAGGACAGCAAGGACAAGACCGAGGCGGTCAAAAAAAATAGAAGCCTTAATCACTAAGGACTAAGACTTCTACCCACACAAAATCAAGGTTCGGGCGGTACTTGCCGCCGCCCTTACCATGATTATTCATTATACCATACGACGGCAAGAATGTCAATACCCTATCCTGCACAATTTTCGGTGTCGGGAGTTGCGCAGGGCGGGGGGAGGGGGGTGATGAAATGGAAAACATATCATTGAGGGGCTGTAAAAGTGCCAAGATCGAACAAGTCATAGTCACAATAGCCTTAAAAGGTTCGGGAACGAAAGACGATCCTTATAGAGAGGTCGCGCAGTATTGGACACTTGACGGGAAACTGTTATGTGAGAAAGTCAACGGTTTGTAAAATTTTGGGCTTCTTTAATCGTAAGTTCCATATCAATAAAATCGACCGTTGCGGAGATAAAGTTTTTCAAATCTTTCAAACTGTAATCAATGTTTTGACGCACATAATGCGTTTCATCATTGCCGAGCCATGACGAAGCTCTTGCAAGTGCTTTTAATTTATCATTTTCCATATAGTCGTTAATGCATTGCCCTAACATTTTTCGCTTGATTTCTTCGGAATTATTCGGATTTAAACTTATTGCATAATCCTTGATAAGGAATTCAAGCGCTTTGCGATATCCCATACCGCATATTTCAAAAAGGCTTTGCTGCTCCGATTTATAAGACTCATTGTAAATCTTGCAAAAATCGGGAGATAAGTTTTTGATGTTATCAGAAAACCCCTTTTCTTTTGAAGGATACGGTATTACAGAACAAAGGCTTAAATCGTAATCCGAGATATCTTGATACGTAGCCAAAAAAAGATTCTCACATATCGGGCATAGAAATAACGCAGTTACAACAGGGTAGTTTTGAAAGCGGGGTTCATTGTAATAGGAAATCAGATGTTTTGGAAATGCACCTTTAACACAATAAGGACACGCAAAAGGCAATTCAATACGAAAATGTCGCTCAGTCTCACCTCCTGAGATGTCAATAGCATTTATCATTAAATCCATAGTTAAAGCAACTCCATTCACAATATTTGTATCAATTATAATACAAAGCGAAAGGAAAGTCAATAGCCATGCTGTATTTATTCAGAAATATCCGTGCCGAACTGAAAAAGCGCAAATGGTCGATAGACCGTTACTGCGGAAAGCTCGGAATAAGGCGAAACCGCTTTTACAACTGGGAGATGAAGAACGATCTTCCCGCAAGCTATCTTATCCGGACGGCGGAACTTTTCGGAATGTCGGTCGATGAACTGATACATTAAGCATTCTACACCAACATCCTCTTATAACCCCGAAGCGCGGGCGGGGAAAGTCCCGCGCAGAAAGTGAGGACATATGAAAGAGAACACAACAGCACGCGATGTATCGCCCGAAAAGGTCAAGACGGCTGTAGCAGGCATGAGCTTCGAGGACAAGCTGTTCGCAAACGCTCTTATGCAGATGGGGCTTGCATACGAAGCCGCCAAGAACAAGGGCAAGGCAGACGGAAACAAGGCTCGGGCATGAGCCGCAACATGAAAGGAGTAGATCATGACAACAACAAACATTCAGGTCATCGAAATGCAGGGCGTGAGGGTGCTCACCACTGCACAGCTCGCCGAGAGCTACGGTACGGACACTAACACAATAACGCAGAACTTCAAGCGTAACAAAAACCGTTATGAAGAGGGTAAGCATTATGTATGCTTAAAAGGTGAGGATTTACGGGCATTTAAGAGCGAAATGACAAATTGTCACTTCGCCAAAAACCTCAACGTTCTCTACCTCTGGACAGAACGCGGCGCACTTCTCCACGCGAAGAGCCTTAACACCGATACCGCGTGGGAGGTCTATGACCGCCTTGTCGAGACCTACTTCCGCGCCAAGAAAGCGCAGGCGGCACTCAACGAGCTTTCGCCGCAGTTACAGTTTATGATACGCATGGAAACGGAGCAGAACGCGCTCAAAGCCAAGGTCGCGGACATCGAACAGCGGCTCGACAGCATGACCGCCGAACCCGAACCCGAACCGCCGAAAGCCCTCCCGAAGAAGTGGAGCGAGCGCGAAAAGGACTATCTGCGTAAAGCCTACGCCCTCGGTCAGACCGATACGGAGATAGCCGCTGACCTGGGGCGCACGGTAGATTCGATCAAGAACAAGCGCCGTGTCCTTGGGCTTTGCGGCAATCGCTGCTCGAAATGGAGCACCGACGAGGATAAGAAGCTCGTGAAGCTCTACAACAAGGGGCTGACGTACAATGAGATCGGGAAGCTTATCGGCAGGAGCTACGAGGCAGTGAACAGCAGGCTCGGAAGGCTTAGAATTAAGGGCAAGGTGTAAAAATATGAAACAGACCGAATGCAAAGTGACAGTCGCCGAGACCGCAGGCGAATACAGTCCGCACAAGCTCTTGACCCTCGCGGCGTTCCTCGCGGAACTCGCGGCAAAGGCTGACCCCGAAAAGGTAAGGCAGTACGCGAAAAAGAAGAGAGGAGAGAAAACGGCATGATGATTAAAGACATTCTCCACCGCCTGCGTAAAGGCACGGAGATCAACGTGTACTACATCAACGCCGACGGCGAACGCAAGACGATATACACCGACTTAGACGGTAAACCGCAGTCATATGTGCGGTGTGCGGACGTGTTCAACATCAGCGTGAGCGATAACGGAGTTTTAGAGTGTGAGGTGGAGGAGCCATGAGCGAAAACAAAAGAGACTTCGTCCGTGAACTCGGCGAACTGCTCCGCAGGTACAGCCGCGAGGACATCGAGTGCATGACCTACGATATGGATAACGACGGCTTTGAGGCGGTGACTATCCGCTACGGCAACGGCTATGAAAAGTCGAGAAACGTCACGGGTGACAGCGTTATCGGGATACTCTCGGACGTGTACAAGGCTTTACAGTGAGGTGCGGGAATGAGATGTACAAAGAACCCGCGCCTGAAAAACCGTGGAATCGCAATGTTTGCGGAACGTGCTCTGGAAATAAATTTCGAGCATATGGGGATTATCCTGCGGACGCTCCACAAGTATTTCATGAACCCGTTCAGCTACCGGACTTGCGGGGAGTTCGTCGCGGAGTACACCCGCACCGCCGCCGAGTTCGACGAAGACCCCG
Organism: Clostridia bacterium; assembly: GCA_017398595.1. GTDB lineage: Bacteria > Bacillota > Clostridia > Oscillospirales > CAG-272 > UMGS902. The sequence goes on along the minus strand of JAFQFR010000025.1, from coordinate 12,365 downwards.
AGACCCGCGACTACATGATCGACAGGTGCCTGAAAGATATCCCGTGTCTGCGCCGTGAAGATGCGTGGGAGATCGTGCGGTATTTCTCGCGGCGTGCGGCGGCTCCGCTTGACAGGGCGATATATGCGTGGAAGCCCTACGAAGAACTTTTCGTGCTGAACATTCTGCTCATTTTGATACAGCTGCACTACGATCATCACTGGGGCGAAAAACGCATGACCGAACTGCTGAAACTGCTGAAATGCGCCGACACGACCGCGCCGCTTGAATGGCTGAAAACGGCGGGTGTCGAGATCGCCGCCAACGATAACAGCGTTTATGAGCTGATATCCAAGATCGAGCGCAAGGACAAGCCGATATCGACCGCCCGCGAACAGCTCGATGTACGGAGACAGCTGGAAGCGCTGAAAGCGTATCAGAGCGAGGTGATGAAATGATCGACCTCGCCTACATCATCGAGAGTGCCGACTATCGAATGTACCGCGCCTGTCCCGAGATAATGACTCCCGATGTGAAGCCGTACAAGCCCGTTCTGCGGATAAAGTACCAAAAGCCGAAACGTATCGGGCGGCGCGGCGGTCACAGCTCAAAGACTTTGCCCTGCGAGAAATGGTGCGGGAGAAGATCGTGCGCGGACATCATCGCAGTCGAAAAACAGGCGCGTGAACAGGGGCTGTCATACGGGGCGTTTATGGCTAAGAAGAGAGGGTGATGCAAAAATATGAAAGCGATAATCATAGTATGCGTGATCGCCGCGCTGATGATAATATGCGGAGTTATCTGCTGTCTCTGCGCGGCTGACGAGGATGATTTCGAGGAATGGAGTGAGGACGATGAACAAGACCGACAAACTGACCCCGCACCAGCGCATAGCCTTTCTTAACGCTATCGCCGAGCGGGACAAGCTCATAGCCGAACAGCGGCGCGAGATAACGCACTATCGCAGGCAGTACGAGATAGCCGTCAAACGCCGCCTCCACGAGCGGCACGAGCGCACCGAACGCCGCAAGGACAGGATAGCACTCGCGGTGCTGCTTGCGGTGATCGCGTTTGTGTTCCTGCCGATGACGGTCGGCGCGTTCCGGCAGACTATCTTGTGGGCAAGCGGAATGTGAGGTGATAGCGTGGACAAACTAAAAGTCCTTGTTGCTTGTGAGGAAAGCCAAAGGGTATGCACGGCGTTTCGGGAGTTGGGACACGAAGCATACAGCTGTGATATCATCGAGCCGAGCGGAGGACACCCAGAGTGGCACATACTCGGTGATGCGCTTGAAGTGCTCGACAAGTCCCGCAACGGCAGACCGATTTTTACAATGTCTTATGATGTGATAAACTTAAGCGACAAATGGGATATTATCATAGCGCACCCGCCCTGCACATATCTTTCAGCGGCAGGAGCGGTAAGGCTGTACGACAGCAATCACCAAATCAAAGATTATGAGCGATACAAAAAGGGAGTGCTTGCGGCTGAGTTTTTCAAGGCGTTTTTGAACGCTGATTGTGAACATATCGCCGTAGAAAATCCCGTACCATTAAAATGCTATGCTCTCCCCAAATACACGCAAATCATACAACCGTACTTTTTCGGCGACCCGTGGAAAAAGAAAACGTGCTTGTGGTTGAAAGGACTGCCGCCGCTACAGCCCGACAATATAGTGCAGTCAAAGGGCTATTGGATAGGAGCACACGGACGTGACAAAGCACCATACGGCATGATAAAGGGATTCAGAGATCAGAAGACCCGTTCAAAAACGTTTGAGGGTATTGCAAGGGCAATGGCAGAACAGTGGAGCACATACGTTTTGAGTGAAAGGGAAAGGTGAGCACATGGAAGCATTTCAAACGATGATGATTGTTTACATCACGATCTCGACCGCCTGCGTTATCGGGTGCATAGTGGCGACACTGCTGGTGTATCTCGATAACGCTAAAGCTAAGAGGGCAAGCAGTGCAGAAATTGCACATCTTCAAGCAGAGGTCAGAGCCTGCCGCGAACTGCTGCGTAGAAAGGAGAGCAAAGGCAATGCATGACGAAGAGTACGACCCGGGATTGTGTGTTGGCTGTGAAGTGTGCTACTTCCCGCCGAGAGACTGCCCGAAGTGCAAGATCGTCCCCGACGACGAGGACGGCTGAAAAAGGAAAAGGCTCGCCCGTGCTGCATACGGACAAGCCAAAAGTCATACACCCTAAGCCCGAAAAAGGTTTATATTCATTATACACCATTTCGGCGGTAATGTCAAGGGAAAGGATAAAAAATGAAAACATTCATACCGAATCAGGAAGCCGTCATCGAAGAGCAGCTCCGCGACGAAGATCATAAGCGCGATCTGAAATGGGTGCGGGAGCGGCTTGAAAAGGCTGAAAAGAAGCTCGAACAGCTCGAATACGAGTGGCAGAGCTCGGGCTACGGCTCGCGGTCGGCGATCACAAAGCTCGAAAACGAAGTACGGCTCTGCCGCCTTGCCATGCGCGGACTGGAACAGGGGTGCCGTCGCTGTGAACTGAGGTGGCGGAATATCCACTCGACCACCGACACGCTCGAAAACGAGAAAAAGGCGGGCTTCGACAGGATAGATATTGACAGGGCGATAGATCTGATAAAGGCGATGTATTAAGGAGGAAAAACCATGCCCAAAAAGGCAGGAAAATTAACACTGGAGGAATCGAAAATGACAGCAACACTTACACTTAATGACATGACGATCGAACAGGCGGGGGCGGTGCTCTCGCTCCTGAATGAAATGCAGAACGCGGAATGCTGCGCCAACAAAGCCGACAGTGCCGCCCACGCGGACGGAGTACCGCTCTTTGAGGACGATATGCCCTCTGCGGCGGAAGACCTTGCGGCGGAGACTGCGGAGGTGTCAGCCGACGAACCCGCCTACACGATCGAGCAGGTGCGCGCCGCTTTCACGAAGTATGCAAAGACGAACGGCAGAGAAGCCGCAAAGAAGCTGCTTGAAAAGTTCGGCGCGGGCAAGGTGACGGAGCTCAAAAAGACCGACTACGCCGCAGTCATGAAGGAGGTGTCCTGATGCCTTCCGAACACGCAAGGCTTTCTGCTTCGGGCTCGAAGAAGTGGCTGAACTGCCCCGGCTCTCTGCGGCTGGAGGAGCAGTTCCCCGACGGGGGCAGCGGCTACGCAGCGGAAGGCACAACGGCACACGCGCTGGCGGAGCTGAAACTGCTTGCGGCAACGGGGCATATCACCAAAGAGGACTTTATGAAGCGCACTTCGGAGCTTGAAACCGACGCGGAGATGGACGAGTACACCGAGGGTTACAAGGATTATGTGCTTGAACGCTTCGCGGCTGTAAGCGCCGAGTGCCCCGATGCGAAGCTGTCCGTGGAGGAGCGGCTGGAGCTCTCCGAGTACGTTCCCGACGGCTTCGGCACGGGCGACGCGGTGATCGTCGGCTTTCATGTGCTGGAGATCATCGACCTCAAATACGGCAGGGGCGTTCCCGTGAGCGCGCAGGATAACCCGCAGCTCATGCTCTACGCGCTGGGCGCTCTCACGCGGTACGACTGGCTCTATGACATCAGAAAGGTGCGTATGCACATCTATCAGCCGCGCATAGACAACATCGATATGTGCGAGAAAGATGTCGATGAGCTGTATATGTGGGGCTCGTGGGTCAAGCAGAGGGCAAAGCTCGCGCTGAAAAAGAACGCTGAGTGTGCGGCGGGCGACTACTGCGACAGCGGCTTCTGCAAGGCACGCCCGATCTGCCGCGCCTATAACGACGAAAAGCAGCGGCTGGCGTATCTCGACTTCAAGCAGCCCGCGGAGCTTTCCGACGACGAGATCGCGGAGGTCATCGGCAAGGCTGACGAGCTGGCGAAGTGGGCGAAGCTCGTGAGCGAGTACGCGCTTAGTCAGGCGGTGAACCACGGCGCGAAGTACAGGGGCTTCAAGCTCGCGGAGGGGCGCAGCTGCCGTACATACACCGACGAAGCGGCTGTCACCGAACGGCTCGAAAACGCGGGCTGTTCGGAGGACGACATCATCACCAAGAAGCTCAAGGGTATAACAGAAATGGAAAAACTGCTCGGTAAAAAGCGCTTTGCAGAGCTGCTCGACGGGCTGGTCATCAAGCCCACAGGAAAACCCGTGCTCGTCCGCGAATCGGACAAAAGACCCGAATTAAACACGTCAGACACGGCGAAAGCCGATTTTGAAGATATAATCAACGGAGGTAAATGAAAATGGCAAAGACTAACAAAACAGCAAGCACAAAGGTAATCACAGGCGAGGTGCTTTTCTCCTACGCGCACGTTTTCGAGCCCGCGTCGATAAACGGCAGCGAGCCGAAATACAGTGTGTCTATCCTCATCGATAAGAAGGACAAGAAGACCCTCGAACGCATAAAGGCGGCTATCGAAGCGGCAAAGCAGGCGGGGCTTTCCAAGTTCGGCGGCAAGATACCCGCGAATCTCAAACTGCCTGTGCGTGACGGTGACACCGAGCGTGAGGACGACGAGGTCTACGCGGGCAAGTATTTCATCAATGCCAACGCCAAGACCAAGCCCGGCATATTGGACAAGGGCGGCAATCCGATCATTGACACGACCGAGTTTTACAGCGGCTGTTACGGTCACGCAAGCATTACGTTCTACGCCTTCAACACGAGCGGCAACAAGGGCATAGCCTGCGGTCTCAATAACATCATGAAGACCCGCGACGGGGAAGCCCTCGGCGGCAAGTCTCGCGCTGAGGACGATTTCGCTGACCTCATCGATGAAGACTTCGGCGGCGATGACATTTTCGGTTAAATCATGCGGGTGCTGGGTATAGACATCGAGACATACAGCGGCACTGATCTTATCAAGTCGGGCGTATATGCGTACAGCAGTGCACCCGATTTTAAGATACTGCTGTTTGCGTATGCTTTCGATGATGACGAGGTAAAAGTTTTCGAGCCGGACAGCGGCATTCCCTGCGAGGTGCTTGAAGCTCTGACCGCCCCCGACGTGATAAAGACCGCCTACAATGCCGAGTTCGAGATCACCTGCATACAGCGGGCATTCGGAATCGATCTCGACCCCGCGCAGTGGCGCTGTACCATGATACAGGCGGCGGAGCTGGGGCTTCCGCAGTCGCTGGCGCAGACGGCGCAGGCGCTGGGGCTTTTCGCGCAGAAGGACAAGCGCGGCAGGAAGTGCATAGACTTCTTCTCGAAGCCCTGCAAGGCGCTGAAAGACGCGCCGCTTCTTGACGGCGATATGCGGCACACGCCCACCGATGACCCCGAACTGTGGGAGGTATTTAAGGAATACTGCAAGCAGGACGTGGAGGTCGAAAGGGCGATAAGAAAGCGGCTCGAAGCGTTCCCGATAGCGGAGAGCGAACAGCGATTATGGGTGCTTGACAAGCGCATAGCGGCGAGGGGCTGTCTTATCGACAGACAGCTTGCGGAAAACGCCGTGCGGTTCGGGGAGAGGTATACGAAGGAAAAGACTGCGGAAATGCAGCGGCTCACGGGTCTCACGAATCCAAACAGTGTCTCGCAACTCAAAGCATGGCTCGAAGAGCGCACCGGGCAGACATTCGACGTGCTCGACAAAAAGGCGGTCAAGGCTGTTCTCAAAGACACTGCTGACCCGCTTGTAAAAGAAGTCCTGCGGCTGCGCTCGGAGACGGCAAAGACCAGCGTGAAGAAGTACGGCGCAATGCTTGACTGCACCTGTCCCGACGGGCGGGCGAGGGGATTCCTGCGGTTCTACGGAGCGGCAAGAACGGGGCGCTGGGCGGGGGCGCTGGTGCAGGTGCAGAACCTGCCGCGGAATCATCTGCCCGACTTGTCGGAGGCGCGTGAGCTTGTGAGAGCGGGCGATTACGAGCTGTTCGAGATGTGCTACGGGAGTGTTCAGCAGACGCTTTCGGAGCTGATACGCACGGCGTTTGTTCCGTCAGAGGGCTGCCGTTTTATCGTGTCGGACTTTTCTGCAATAGAGGCGCGTGTAGTGGCATACTTAGCAGGTGAAAAGTGGCGGCTGAAAGTATTCGAGGACGGCGGCGACATTTACTGCGCTTCGGCTTCAAAGATGTTCGGCGTACCCGTCGTTAAGCACGGGGTCAACGGACACCTGCGGCAGAAAGGCAAGATCGCGGAGCTTGCTTTAGGCTACGGCGGTTCGGCGGGGGCGCTCAAAAGCATGGGGGCTCTCGAAATGGGTCTTGCGGAGGAGGAACTACAGCCGCTTGTCGATTCGTGGAGAAAGTCGAATTCGAAAATATGCCGCTTCTGGTACGACGTTCAGACCGCCGCTCTGAAAGCCGCAGAGGGTGAGCCGCAGACCGTCGGGCGCTTCAAATTCTTCCGAAAGAGCGGGATACTCTTCGTGCGCCTGCCGTCGGGGCGTTGTATCGCCTACGTACAGCCGCGCATAGAGGAGAACCGTTTCGGAAAGCCGTCACTCACGTACAGGGGGCTCGATCAGCAGACAAAGGCTTGGACGCGGCTCGAAACCTTCGGCGGCAAACTCGTCGAGAATCTTGTACAGGCGGTAGCGCGGGACTGTCTCGCGGAGAGCATGATAAGGCTCGAAGAGCGGGGCTTTAAGATCGTATTCCATGTCCACGATGAGGTGATTATCGACGCCCCGCAAGGCTTCGGGAGCGCGGAGGAAGTCGCCGCGATCATGGGAGAGCCTATACCGTGGGCGCAGGGCTTGCCGTTAAGAGCCGAAGGGTATGAAACGGAATTTTACAGAAAGGACTAATTTAATGGGAGAAAGAAAATACGCCATTGCAACGGGACTTTCGAGGAAAACCAAGACATGGAAAAATACGCTCGTGAGCTGGGTGGAGCTGGTCGAAAGGCTCTCCCGCACCGAGCGGACTAACGAGACACAGGCGGAGTACAAGGCTCTGCCGAAGTCACAGCAGGACGAGATCAAGGACGTGGGCGGATTCGTCGCGGGGCATTTAACGGGCGGTCGGCGTTGTACGGGTAAGGTCGAATGCCGCTCGATGATAACCCTTGACGCGGATTTCGTCGAGACTGATTTCTGCGACACGGTGGAGATGTTCGCCGAGTATTCGTACATAATCTATTCGACCCACAAGCACACGCCCGAAAAGCCCCGCCTGCGGCTGATCGTGCCGCTTTCGAGGACGGTCACGGCGGAGGAGTACGAGGCGGCGGCGCGTAAGCTTGCGGACAGTATCGGTATAGATCAGTTCGACGATACGACCTATCAACCCCACAGACTGATGTACTACCCGAGTACCAGCGCGGACGGGGAATTCGTGTTCAGGCACGCGGAACGTAAGCCGCTGGACGTTGACAGGCTCCTTGCGGAGTACAACGACTGGCGCGATGTACGTGAGTGGGCTTTCTCATCGAGGGTAGACAAGGCGCGTGAAAGGACCGCGAGCAGGCAGGAAGACCCGACCACGAAAAAGGGCATAATAGGCGCGTTCTGCCGCTGCTATGATGTTCCCGCAGCAATAGCCGAGTTCCTGCCCGACGTGTACAAGCCGTGCGCGTCAGAGGACAGATACACCTACGCGGCGGGAAGCACGGCGGCGGGCTTGGTGATATATGAGGGCGGGAAATTCGCCTATTCAAATCACGCCACCGACCCCGCAGGCGGTACGCTCTGCAATGCCTTCGACCTCGTGCGGATACATATGTTCGGAGACAGGGACGAAGATGCAAAAGAGGGTACGCCCATATCAAAAATGCCGAGTTTCAAGGCAATGAGTGAGTTTGCAAGAGAACTTGATGATGTGAAACTACGGCAGTTTGCGGAGCGGACGGGTGAAGCGGTCGAGGATTTTACTGATTATATCGGCGAGGTTGTTGATGACAGTGAGGGAGAACCCGAGGGAGACAAAGAAAGAACAGGCAAAGATTGGGTCTTAAAGCTCAAAACAGGCGATAAAGGCGAGTATCTTTCAACGATAGACAATGTCGCGCTGATACTGGCTAACGATCATGAGATGCAAGGAAAACTCGGTTTCAACGATTTCACCGGGCGATATGTCGCAACGGGGGCGCTGCCTTGGAACGCTGAAACAAAAAGCCGCCCCTGGTCTGATGAGGACGATGCCGGGCTTAGGCACTGGCTGGAGAAAAAGTACAGCATAAAGGGCAAGAGCAGTATAGACGATGCAAGGGTACTGATATCGCATGAGAACACGTTTCACCCTGTCCTTGACTACCTGAACGGACTGAAATGGGACGGCGTGAAGCGGGTGGAGACCCTGCTTATCGACTACATGGGCGCGGAGAACACGCAGTACGTGAGAGCTGTCACACGTAAGACCCTCGCGGCGGCAGTGCGGCGGGTGAAACAGCCGGGCGTGAAGTTCGATAATGTCCTGATACTCGTAGGAAAGCAGGGCTGCGGCAAGAGCTATCTTGTAAGCAGGCTCGGCGGGAAATGGTTCTCGGACACCCTGACAAGCATTCAGGGCAAGGAAGCCTACGAGGAATTGCAGGGCTTCTGGATAATCGAGATCGCAGAGCTTTCGGCGCTCCGTCGGAATGAGGTCGAAGCAGTCAAGCACTTCATCGCCAAGCAGTCGGACAGCTACCGTGCGGCGTATGACAGGCACGTTAAGACACGGGCGCGTCAGTGCGTTTTCTTCGGTACAACAAACAACGTCGAGTTCCTGCGTGACGTGACAGGCAACAGGCGTTTTCTCCCCGTGGACGTAGACCCCGCAAAGGCGCGGCTGTCGGTGTTCGACGACCTGACCGACGAGGTGCGGGATCAGATATGGGCGGAAGCCTGCGAGATCGAGAGGGCGGGCGAAAAGCTCTATCTCGATACGAAAGAACTGCGCCGTGCGGCGGAAACCGAACAGGACAGGCACTTCGAGCAAAGCCCTCTGACGGGCGAGGTGGAGAAGTACCTCGAAACGCCGCTCCCCGAAAACTGGGCGGAGCTTGACCTTTCCGACCGACGCGCTTATCTCCACGCGGGGGAGGATTTCGGGGTGTCCGCAGAGGGAAAGGTTCAGCGCGAAAAAGTCTGCGCTTTGGAGATTTGGTGCGAGGCTTTGAACGGCGAAAAGCGTGATCTGACCAACATTAAAAGCAGAGAAATACAAGATATTATCCTTAAAACGGGAAAATGGGAAAAGGCAAAGACAAGTATGCGTTTCGGGTCGATTTACGGCACTCAACGGGGTTTTTGCCGGATTTCTGTTGACAAATCGGAAAACTGTTGACACCTAAAACCCAATAAAATCAACGGTTTGCGGCTATTGTCAACAATGTCAACAGTTTTTCTATAACACTTTTTTCTATTAAGGGCTTTTAACAAAATATGGAAATGGTATATTTTGTTAAATGGTCATAATACGTAATAGTTTATAGGAAAAACCGTTGACATTGTTGACAAAAGCCCCGAAACCGTTGATTTTACAGGGTTTTGAGCGTCAACAGACTTGAAAGGAAGTGTTGACACTGAAAGAAAATACGATAGAGGGCTATCTGCGGAAAAGGGTGAGAGCCGCAGGGGGTAAATGTTACAAATTTGTTTCGCCCGGACACATCGGCGCACCCGACAGGATATGCATTTTCCCGCACGGCAGAGTGTACTTCGCCGAGACCAAAGCCCCGAACGGAAAACCCCGCCCCTCACAGCTTGCGTTTCACCGGGAGCTTGCGGCTCTCGGTGTGACCGTGAGGGTCATCGACACGCGGGAGAAAGTGGGGGAGTTCATCGAGGAGGTGATGCAAAGTGATGTTCAAGCCACATGAGTATCAGACAACGGCAATCGAAACGATACTCGAAAAGCCCCGCTGTGGGCTGTTCTTGGACATGGGTTAGGTCTCGGAAAGACCGTAATCACGCTGACGGCAATAAACGAGCTGATGTATAACAGCTTTGAGATTTCCCGCGTACTGGTGATAGCGCCGCTTCGTGTGGCTGAGGACACATGGAGCCGCGAAAGCGAAAAGTGGGAGCACCTGCGGCACCTGACGATCTCGAAGATACTCGGCGCACCCGCACAGCGGCGGCAGGCTCTTGCGGCAAAGGCTGACATCTACGTCATCAACCGCGAGAACGTCGTGTGGCTCTGCGGTGAGTTGAAGCGCTGGTGCTTTGACATGGTGGTGATAGATGAATTATCGAGCTTCAAAAGTCCGAAAGCGCAGAGGTTCAGGGCGCTGCGGAAGGTCATCACAGGTTCAAAGCGCGTGGTGGGTCTGACCGGAACACCCGCGCCGAACGGGCTTATCGACCTGTGGAGCGAGATGTATCTGATAGACGGCGGCGAACGTCTCGGCAGAACCGTCACGGGGTATCGGGAGCGGTACTTCGTCCCCGATAAGAGAAATCAGACCACGATCTTCACCTACAAGCCCAAACAGGGCGCTGATGAGGCTATCAGGGCAAAACTTTCCGACATCTGCGTTTCGATGAAGGCGGCGGATTGGCTGACCCTGCCGGAGCGTATCGACTGTGTAACGGCTGTGAAGCTCACTCCCGCACAGCGCAAAGCCTACGACAAGTTCGAGCGGGATATGTACATCGAGTTTACCGCAGGCGAGGTTTCGGCTGTATCTGCGGCGGCGCTGACGAACAAGCTCTTGCAGTACAGCAACGGCGCGATGTACACCGAAACGGGCGAATACATCGAAGTCGGCGAGGGAAAGCTTGACGCGCTGGGCGAGATCATCGAAGCCGCGAACGGTGCGCCGGTGCTGTGCTTTTACAGTTACAAGCACGACCTTGAACGCATAAAGCGCCGATTCCCGCAGGCGGTGAAACTCGACAGCGCGGAACACATCGCCGACTGGAACGACGGAAAGATACCGCTGCTTCTGGCGCACCCCGCAGGCGCGGGACACGGTCTGAACCTGCAAGCGGGCGGGAACATCATAGTGTGGTTCGGGCTGACGTGGAGCCTTGAACTATACCAACAGGCGAACGCCCGCCTTCACAGGCAGGGTCAGCAGCGGGCGGTGATCGTCCACCACCTGCTGACCGAGAATACCGCAGACGAGCGGGTCTACCGCAGTCTGAGGGACAAGAGCGCCGTCCAGGACGAGCTTCTTGCGGCGCTGAAGGAAAAACATGGAGGAGATTAAAAGTGACAAACCTTGAACTGATACTCGCTGCAGCTGAGCTGATAGAAGCGGCGGGCGAGTGTATCAAGAAAGAAATGCCGTGCAATGATGATCTGATAGACGCTCTCGCAGAAATGCAGTTCCGGCTCAGTCGCTACTGCGGGAGCCGCTTGAACAGCTACTGGTGGAATGAGTTTAACAGGCTCACACTCAAAAAGATAAAATCCCACGAGGAAAAGGAGGACGAAAATGACCCTTGACCAACTCGAAGCCTACCGCGCCAACCGTACAGAGCTTGAAGCTGTCGGGGACGAGCTCGCGGGGTACGAAACGCAGATAGCGGTGCAATCCGCGGCAGAGTTCCCGTATTCGCTTCATACAGCCACGCAGACGGGTCTTCCAAACGTTCCGAGGGTAAAGACACTGCTTGACCGACAGGCGCGTCTGCGGGCTTCCTGCGCGGCTGTGGAGAGGTTCGCGGAATCGGTCGATGATTACGAACTCAGGCGGATAATCGAACTTCGCTTCATGTCGCAGGGAAAGAAACCGTCATGGCAGGAGATAGCGTTGAAGCTGAAATACCGTTCGGAACATACGCCCTACCGTAAATTGACAGGCTATTTATTGAATATGCACAAAAAACGCTGATAAAGTTTGTCAAAGCAAGGCGGAAAAGGCGGATTTAAGTGTGGTATAATTATAATAGGCAATAATGCAGGCACCTCGGATTTGACCTCCGGGGTGCTTTTCCGTACTGAGAAAGCCGGTGAAAAAAATATGCCCCCGACCGATGAGCGCTCCCGCGCCGACAAATTCGCAGGTCACAGAGCACAGTTCCTGTCGAACAGAAAGCGCATTCTCGCTGTGCAGGAGATTTGCGGCATTTGTGGGAAGCCCGTTGACAAGAATATCAAATATCCTCTCCCGCTTTCGGCGACCGTAGACCACATAATTCCTATTGCAAAAGGCGGGCACCCTTCCGACCTCGCAAATTTGCAGCTCGCACACTTCTGCTGTAATCGTCAGAAGTCGGACAAGTTAGCGCCCCGGGTCGGTTTTGACCCAGCCCCGAAGGTCGTCCCGAACCGCCTGCTTCCTCAGACGTTCGATTGGAAAACGCTTTGAAACGTTTTGAAAACGCTTTGAAAGCTGTGATAATTTGGGCAGAAACGGGATTTTACAGGCTCTTTTTGAGAAAAAATCTCATAAAAAGCGAATAACTCGCTGAAAATCGGCTTTTAACCGCTTTCTGACAGAGAGCTTTCCCGACAGCGGCACTCACGGCATAGGGGGGGGGAGGGAGACCCCCGAATTTTTCGCTTTTGAGC
>JAFQFR010000024.1 GCA_017398595.1 Clostridia bacterium | reverse complement strand
ACCTGCCGACAGGATATGCGGCGGTGGACTTTGCGATGACAACGATCCAAAAGATCGTGCCGTAGGAGAAAGGCGCAGACGATGCGCCCTCGAAAGAGGACACGGCGAGCGAAGCACAAACATCGAAGCGAAACACGGTCAGCGTGAGCGTAGGAACGTTGTCGGGCGTACAGGTAAAAAACTGCGGTGAGCGAGGAAGGACTATGAACTTTCTCTCGTGGGACAGAAACGTGATCCGCAAAACAAAATTTTATGAAAGGCGGGATGTATATGATTGCTCCAACCGAAGAAACAGAACACAACAAAGAAAGGAAAAACGCTATGCAAAACGAAGAACTTGAAATCATCCGAATGTCAGAAATACAGATGCGGGAAGTAAAGTGGCTGTGGTATCCGTATATCCCGTTCGGTAAGCTGACGATCATCCAGGGCGATCCCGGCGAAGGCAAGACGACCTTTGCGCTCCGCCTTGCCGCCGCCTGCTCCACAGGCAGACCGATGCCGGGGATGGAATCGCTCTCACCCTTTAACGTGATCTACCAATCGGCAGAGGACGGCTTGGAGGATACCATCAAGCCTCGGCTGACCGAAGCCGGTGCCGATCAGGAAAGAGTCATCAATATCCGTGAGGATAAAAAATCTCTGCATCTGCTGGACAGTCGAATTGAAAAGGCGATCCTGCAGTGCGATGCAAAACTGCTGATCCTTGATCCTCTGCAGGGGTATCTCGGAGAGCGAATTGATATGAACCGCGCCAACGAAATCCGTGAGGTGATGAAAGCCATCGGGCAGGTGGCGCAACGGACAGGCTGTGCCATCGTCCTGGTCGGTCACCTCAACAAAGCCACGGGTATGAGCAGCGCCTACCGAGGACTCGGCTCCATCGACTTCCGTGCGGCAGCTCGAAGCGTTCTCGTAGTAGGAAGACTGCGGAAGAACAAAAATATCCGTGTCATCGTTCACGATAAATCTTCTCTCGCTCCCGAAGGAAAGTCCCTTGCCTTCAATCTCGGTAACGAGGACGGCTTCCGTTGGCTCGACGGATACGACGAGATATCCGCCGAGGATCTGCTGTCGGGCATTTCCTCTCAGCGAGAAACCAAGACGATGCAGGCAGAAGAAATCATTCGCACGATGCTGGAGGCGGGTGCGGAGATACCCGGCGAAGAAATCGTTCGGGCGGCAGCAAAAAACAGATCTCCCGCCGTACCGTAAACGAAGCCAAGAAAAATATTGCCGGCATCGTATCCCGCAAAGTCGGCACAAGGTGGATGTGGTCGATTCCAAATGAAGATTGCAACATTGCAGAGGTGTCCTCGGATGAAGAATGAAAAATATTGTAAAAAGCATCGACACTTCTGCATTGTTGCCTTGTTCTTTCCTCTGCCGACGGAAACCAATCGGGGCGCAGATCACCGCCCTGTGAGCCACACAAACGCCCTGTGTGCCCTTTCTCGAGGACGGACGGGGAAACACACCAAAGGGCAAATATTCCCCTTT
>JAFQFR010000023.1 GCA_017398595.1 Clostridia bacterium | reverse complement strand
TTTATACGAAGATCGTTGTTGTAACGCCGTAGGGGAGGGGTCTCCCCTCCCGTTTTGTACAACATCAAGTCGCAGCTTTTCGGGAGGCGAAACCAATGCGACCGAAGGTCGCTATTCCCCTACCTTCGTTAATCCTTCCCCGAAAATCGGCGCAGCGCTTTTATAAGCCTTCCCCAACGAAGAAAGATACGGCTGCACGCCTTGCGCGATGGGGAGTTTAATTAAACAAACAAGGCGTCTCCGACGGAGACGCCTTTACTGTTATATTTCGCTTATGCGAGGGTTGCTGCCATGACGGCTTTGATGGTGTGCATGCGGTTCTCCGCCTCGTCAAAGACGATGGAACGGTCGCTCTCGAACGCTTCGTCGGTGACTTCCATGCAATCGATGCCGAATTTTTCGTAGATCTCCTTGCCGATCTTGGTCTTGAGATCGTGGAACGCGGGCAGGCAGTGCATAAAGCAGCAGTCATCGCCAGCGTTTTCGAGCAGCTCCATGGTCACGCGGTAGGGCGAGAGCTCACGGATGCGCTCTTCCCAGACGGCGTCGGGCTCACCCATGGATACCCACACGTCGGTGTACAGCACCTGCGCGCCCTTGGTGGCAACCATCGGATCCTCGATGAATTCGAGCACCGCGCCGGTCTCCTTGGCGATCTCCTCGCACTGTGCAACGAGTGCCTGATCGGGGAAATACTTCTTCGGTGCGCAGGCAACGAAGTGCATGCCCATCTTCGCGCAGCCGACCATCAGCGAGTTGCCCATGTTGTAGCGCGCATCGCCGAGGTAAACGAGCTTGACGCCCTGCAGCTTGCCGAACTGCTCACGCACGGTGAGGAAGTCCGCCAAGATCTGCGTGGGGTGGAACTCATTGGTCAGACCGTTCCACACGGGAACGCCCGCGTTTGCGGCGAGCTCCTCGACGATGTCCTGACCGAAGCCGCGGTACTCGATACCGTCAAACATTCTGCCGAGCACGCGCGCGGTGTCTTCGATGCTCTCCTTTTTGCCGATCTGCGAGCCGGTGGGATCGAGATAGACGGGATGCATGCCGAGGTCTGCCGCCGCTACCTCAAAGGCGCAGCGGGTACGGGTGCTGGTCTTTTCAAAAATCAGTGCGACGCTCTTACCCTCGCACAGGCGGTGCGGGATGCCCGCTTTTTTCTTTGCCTTGAGGTCGGCTGCGAGGTCGAGCAGACCTTCGATCTCGGCGGGCGTAAAGTCGAGCAGCTTGAGAAAATGTTTACCTTTTAAGTTCATGTCAAACCTCTTTTCCACATACTTCTTTGATCACTTCTACCGCTTCGGCGAGGACATCCATCGGGATGTTCAGCGCGGGCAGCAGACGTACCTTGTCCTTTGCCGTGAGGCAGAGGACGCCTTTTTCGTTGCATTCTTTGACAATGTCGATCGAGGGGCGCTTTGCCTTAATGCCGATCATCAGACCCATGCCACTGACGCTTTCCACGCCTTTGGCGCCCTCGAGTTCCTTGAAGACATATGCGCTCTTGGCTTTGACTTCGTCGAGCAGCTGCTCGTCGATGCGGCGCAGGATGCTGAGGGCGCCCGCGCAGGCGATCGGGTTGCCGCCGAAGGTGGAGCCGTGGTCGCCGTGACCGAATACGTTTTGCACCTTTTCGCCGAGCAGCGTCGCGCCGATCGGCAGACCGCCGCCGAGTCCCTTTGCCGTGGTGACGATGTCGGGGGTGATGCCGCACTGCATGTACGCGTAGAGCGTACCGGTGCGTCCGTTGCCCGTCTGCACCTCGTCGGCGATTAGCAGAATGTCATGCTTTGCCGCGAATTCCGCAACCTCTGCGAGAAATTCTTTCGGCACGGGGAGCACGCCGCCCTCGCCCTGTACGCACTCGAACAGGATCGCGGCGATCTTGGTGCGTGCGGCGACAGCGGTCAGCTCGTAGATGCTGCCGACGGTGATGTGTGCAAATCCGGGAGTGAGCGGCTGGAACAGCTCGTGGTAGTGATCCTGTCCGGTCGCCGCCAGGGTGGTCAGCGTTCTGCCGTGGAAGCTGTTGCGCAGCGTCACAATGGTGTAGCAGTCGGCACCCTTCTTCTCAGCCGCATATTTGCGCGCTGCTTTGATCGCGCATTCGTTGGCTTCAGCACCCGAGTTACAGAAGAAAACCTTTTTAAAGCCCGTTTTTTCGCACAAGAGCTCGGCAAGAGCCGCGCAGGGCTCGGTATAATAGAGGTTGGAGGTGTGTTGTACCTTGGAAAGCTGCTCGGTGACGGCGGCGACCCACACGTCGTCTGCCGTGCCGAAGCTCGTTACGCCGATGCCGCTGCCCATGTCGATGTAGCGCTTGCCGTCCGCATCGTAGAGCTCGGAACCCTTGCCGCGCACGATCGCCACGGGGAAACGTGCGTAGGTGTCGGCGACGTATTGTTTATCCTTTTCGATGATACTTTGCATGGTGATCTCCTTTATTTTGCCGCGCGGTCGGTGTGTGCGCCTGCGGTCACCATGGTGCCCGCACCTTCATCGGTGAGCAGCTCCATGAGGATCGAGTGCGGCACGCGGCCGTCCATGATGATGACGTTTTCCACACCGTGGTGGAGCGCTTCGATGCAGCATTCCACCTTGGGGATCATGCCGCCCGAGATCACGCCCTCGGCGCGCAGCTCGGCAGCTTCGTCGATGGTGACTTCGGGAATGAGCGTTTCGGCGTTGTCCTTGTCGCGCAGGATGCCTGCAATGTCGGTCATCATGATGAGTCTCTCGGCGTGCAGTGCGCCCGCGATATGTGCTGCGGCGGTGTCGCCGTTGATGTTGTAGGTATTGCCGTCCTTATCGCAGCCGACGGTGGAAATAACGGGGATGTAGCCCTTTTCGAGCAGGTCGGTGACGGGATCGATGTGGATATTCGTGATCTTGCCGACATATCCGAGGCGTGCATCCTTGACGGTCGCTTCGATCAGTCTGCCGTCCATGCCCGAGAGTCCGACCGCCTTGCCGCCCTTGCTTTCGAGCAGGTTGACCAGCGTTTTATTGACCTTGCCGCAGAGGACCATTTGCACGATGTCCACGGTCTCCTTGTCGGTCACGCGCAGACCGTCGACAAACTCGGCTTTTTTGCCCAGTTTCTGCATCAGGTCGTTGATCTCGGGGCCGCCGCCGTGCACCAACACGATCTTGACGCCGATGAGCCAGAGCAGGACGATGTCTTCCATCACCTGTTCCTTGAGCGACTCGTCGATCATGGCGTTGCCGCCGTATTTGACAACGACGACTTTGCCGTTATAGCGTTTGATATAGGGCAGCGCCGCAGTCAGTACCTCTGCGCGCTGCGCGTTGGAAAATAAGTTTTCCATCGTATGTATCCTTTCGTGATAAAGCACCACACAACCCACGCTTCCCCTTAGGCAAGGGGGCCTTGATCGGTGCGCGTTTTTCGCTGTTCTGTATAGGCAGATTCAGGGGAACCTTTAAAAAAAGTTCCCCTTATGAATTGGCGATGCCATGAATTGACGCTTTGCGTCATGAATTCTCGCTGACGCTCCATGATTTGAATTGCCCTTTATGCCCCGCAGGGCAAATCATGGCGAAGCCAAATCATGAGAACGCAGTGCTCAAATCATGCCCCGTAAGGGGCAATTCATAGATGGTTATGCTGAGCATAACCATCAGGTTCTGTAGTCGCCGTTGATCTTGACGTAGTCGTAGGTGAGGTCGCAGCCCCATGCGGTGGCACTCTTGTCGCCGCTATCGAGGGTTACGAGGATCTCAATTTCCTTTTCGAGCAGGATCTCTTTTGCCTTTTCCTCGGAGAAATCCACGCCCGCGCCGTTTACGCAGACGACGATCTCGCCTTTTTGGCTCTTGAAGGATACGCCGACCTTGCTGATGTCAACATTTGCGCCGCTGTAGCCGATCGCACAGAGTACGCGGCCCCAGTTTGCGTCTGCGCCGAACATTGCCGCTTTTAAGAGGCTGGAGCAGATGACGCTCTTTGCGACCGTTTTTGCCGTCTGCACGTCTGCGGCGCCGCTGACACGGCACTCGAGCAGCTTGGTCGCGCCTTCGCCGTCGCCGGCGATCATGCGGCAGAGGTGTACGGTGACGGTGTTGAGCGCCTGCATGAAGGCTGCAAAGTTCTCGCCGTCTGTCACGATCTCTTTGTTGCCTGCCATGCCGTTTGCCAGCACGGTGACCATATCGTTGGTGGACGTGTCGCCGTCCACGCTGACCATGTTAAAGGTGTCTGCGATGTCGGTGGAGAGCGCCTTTTGCAGCATTGCGGGGGCGATGGCAACGTCGGTGGTGATGAACACCAGCATCGTTGCCATATTGGGGTGGATCATGCCGCTGCCCTTGGCGATACCGCCGATGCGGCAGGTCTTACCGCCGACGGTGAACTCGACGGCGATCTCTTTTTTGACCGTGTCGGTGGTCATGATGCCCTCGGCTGCCGCGTCACTGCCGTTTTCGTCTGCGGTCAGCGACTTTACGAGCGGGGGAATGCCCGTCTCAAAGGGTTCGAGCGAGAGCGGCTGACCGATGACGCCCGTGGAAGCCACGACGATGTCGTTTGCCGAAATGCCGAGCGCGTTTGCGGCGAGGTCGCACATTTTTTCGGCGATCTCGATGCCGTTTGCGTTACAGGTATTTGCGTTGCCGCTGTTGCAGAGGACTGCCTGTGCTTTGCCGTCGGCGATATGCGCCTTGGTGACGGTGAGGGGTGCGCCCTTGACCAGGTTCGTGGTATATACGGCAGCAGCGCTTGCGGGAGTGGCGCTGAGGATCATCGCCAGATCCTTTTTGGTGCGGTTCTTGCGTACACCGCAGTGTACACCGCCCGCGGTAAAGCCTTGTGCGGCACAAACGCCGCCGGAAATTAACTTCATCGGAGAATTCCTTTCGGAAATAGTATTTGATATTTTGTAGGGGAGGCGTTTCGCCTCCCGTATGCTACGGTGCGATGTTGTATAAACGGGAGGGGAGACCTAAAGCGACCGCAGGACGCTATTCCCCTACAGTGTTTGCATTATCCCGTTAATTATCGCACACGAGTCCTGTGCTTTCCTCGGTGCCCAGCAGCAGGTTCATGTTCTGGATGGCTGCGCCCGAGGCGCCTTTGCCAAGGTTGTCGTAGCGTGCGACGAGCAGGATGCGCTCTGCGTTGCCGCAGACGGTGACCTGCATGTCGTCGCGTCCCGAAAATGCGTTTGCGGCGAGGAAGCCGTTCTCATCTGCATTTTCGACAAAGCGGACCAGTCCGTTTTTATAATAGTTTCGGTAGATCTCGCGGATGTTTTCGATGTTGCCGTTGAGCTGTTTTGCGGCGATCGGCACGGTCACTTCCATGCCCGAGTAGAACGGAGCCACAACGGGGCAGAAGATCGGGGGCGTATCCAGTCCGCAGATCTTTTGCATTTCTTTCAGATGCTTATGCTGCTGCGAGATGCTGTACATACGGGGCGCGTCCAGGAGGGTATTTCTGTCTGCGCCCTCGTATTCGGCGATCATCTTCTTGCCGCCGCCCGAATACCCGGTCAGCGAAAAGCAGCTGAGCGTCACATTTCTTCTGAGCAGCCCTTTGCGCATGAGCGGCTCGACCAGCGCGATAAAACCGCTGGCGTGGCAGCCGGGATTGCCGATGCGTTTCGAGTCGGCAATTCTCTTTCTTCTGCCGTACAGTTCCGGAAAGCCGTATTCCCAGCCTTCGACCGTGCGGTGCGCGGTCGAGGTGTCGATGATGGCGACATTTGCACCCTCGGCGAGCGCAACCGCTTCTCTTGCCGCGTCGTCGGGCAGGCAGAGAAAGGCGATGTCCGCACTGCGCAGCGCGTCGCGGCGCGCGGAAACATCCTTGCGCAGCTCCTCGGGGAGCGTGACGAGCGTAATGTCGGTGCGCTCCGACAGACGCTCATGGATACGCAGACCGGTCGTACCGGCACTGCCGTCAATAAAAACCTTGGTCATTGCAGCTTTTCCTTTACATATTCGATCTGCGCTTCGACGGAAGCGAGCGAGGTACCGCCCTCGCTGATACGCTTCTCCACACAGGTGGAAAGGTCGATCTCGCGATAGAGATCCTCTTCAAAGAGGGGGGAGAATTCCTTGTATTCGGCAAGGCTCAGCGTTTCGAGCACCTTGCCCTCGGCGATGCACTTTGCCACGATCTGTCCCGACAGCTTGTAGGCGCTGCGGAAGGGCAAACCCTTCTTGACCAGATAATCGGCAAGGTCGGTCGCGTTGATAAAGCCTTTCTGCGCTGCGGCTTTCATGTTGTCCTCGCAGACCTGCATCGTCCCGATCATGCCGGTGAACACGGGCAGACACATTTTCACGGTGTCGCAGGCGTCAAACACGCCCTCTTTGTCTTCCTGCATGTCCTTGTTGTAGGCGAGCGGCAGACCCTTCAGGGTGGTGAGCAGGGCGAGCAGATCGCCGTACACACGTCCGGTCTTGCCGCGGACGAGCTCCGCCATGTCGGGATTCTTCTTCTGCGGCATGATGGACGAGCCCGTGGTGAATGCGTCGGACAGCTCGACAAACTTGAATTCCCAGCTCGACCAGAGGATGATCTCCTCGGAGAAGCGGGAAAGGTGCATCATCAGGATGGACAGCGCGCTCAGCAGCTCCGCGCAGAAGTCGCGGTCGGAGACGCCATCGAGACTGTTCATACAGATGTCGTCAAAGCCGAGCGAAGCCGCTTCGGCGCGGCGGTCGGTTTGATAGGTCGTGCCCGCCAGGGCGCAGCAGCCGATGGGGGAGACGTTCATGCGCCCTCTGCAGTCGGCAAGGCGGTCGAGATCGCGCAGCAGCATCATGGCGTATGCCAGCAGGTGGTGTCCGAATGCGATCGGCTGTGCACGCTGCAGATGGGTGTAGCCGGGGAGAATGGTGGTCTTGTGCGCCTCGGCTTTTTCGGTGATGGCGCCGATCAGCTCGCGGATGTAGCCGCAGATCGTATCGATCTCCTCGCGCAGATACATGCGCAGGTCGAGTGCGACCTGGTCGTTACGGCTGCGCGCGGTGTGCAGCTTCTTGCCCACGTCGCCGAGGCGGTTGGTGAGCTCCTGCTCCACAAACATGTGAATATCTTCGCAGGACATGTCGATTTCAAGGTCGCCGCTCTCGATCTCCGAGAGGATGACGGCGAGTCCGTCGATCAGCGTGTCGGCATCCTTTTTGTCGATGATGCCGCAGGCGGCGAGCATTGCGGCGTGCGCCATGCTGCCCGTGATGTCCTGCTTGTACATGCGGCTGTCAAAACCGATCGAAGCGTTAAAATCGTCGGCAAGGCTGTTTGTGAGACCGTCCGTGCGTCCCGCCCACATCTTTGGCATGGTGAAAAGTTCCTTTCAAAAGAGATAAATGGCATTACAGGGGGTATCTGTACGCGGGAGGAGCAAGCCTAATGCGACCATAGGTCGCTATTCCCCTACCGGGGCACGTGTAATTTTTGCGCTGTGTGCATTGGTATATTTGTAGGGACAGGCGTCCTCGACTGTCCGTTTTGTACAAATATCAAACCGTTGCATGTGGCGGGAACAAGCCCCTGTGAAAAGCAGTTTAGCAAGCAAAGTAAAAATCCGTGATTTTTACTTTGCTTGCTGCTTTTTGCGTGTGATTTTTATTCTTTGCCGTCAACCATAGCCTGCACCTTGATCGGCAGACCGAACAGGTTGATGAAGCCGTCGGCGTCCTTCTGGTTGTAGTCGCTCTCGCCGAAGGTTGCGATCTCCTCGCTGTACAGCGAGTTTTCGCTCCATACGCCTGCGTTGATCATGTTGCCCTTGTAGAGCTTGAGGCGAACCTTACCGGTGACCTTCTCCTGGGTCTTATCCACGAATGCAGCGAGTGCTTCGCGCAGGGGCGTGAACCACTGACCGTTGTAAACGAGCTCTGCATAGGTGACGGAGAGCTTCTGCTTCTCGTGCTGGGTGTACTTGTCGAGGCAGATCTGCTCGAGCACGCTGTGTGCCTTGTAGAGGATCGCTCCGCCGGGGGTCTCATATACGCCGCGGCACTTCATGCCGACAAGGCGGTTTTCTACGATGTCGAGAATGCCGATGCCGTTTGCACCGCCGATCTCGTTGAGCTTCAAAATGATGTTCTTTGCGGACATCTTCTCGCCGTCGAGCGCTACCGGGATACCCTGCTCAAAGTCGAGGGTGATGTAGGTCGGCTTGTCGGGTGCCATGATCGGGGAAACGCCCATTTCGAGGAAGCCGGGCTTCTCGTAGAGCGGCTCGTTGCCGGTGTCCTCGAGGTCCAGACCCTCATGCGAGAGGTGCCAGAGGTTCTTGTCCTTGGAGTAGTTGGTCTCGCGGTTGATCTTCAGCGGAACGTTGTGTGCTTCCGCGTAGTCGATCTCCTCTTCGCGGGACTTGATGTCCCACTCACGCCAGGGAGCGATGATGGGCATGTTGGGAGCGAAGTGCTTGATGGTCAGCTCAAAGCGAACCTGGTCATTGCCCTTACCGGTGCAGCCGTGGCAGATCGCGTCTGCGCCCTCTTTCTTGGCGATCTCGACGAGCGCCTTTGCGATGCAGGGACGTGCATGGCTGGTGCCGAGCAGGTATTCTTCGTATACAGCGCCTGCCTTTACGCAGGGGATGATGTAGTTGTCTACATAGTCATCGGTGAGGTCGAGGACATACAGCTTGGACGCGCCGGTCTTGAGCGCCTTTTCCTCGAGGCCCTCGAGCTCGTCAGCCTGTCCGACGTTACCGGAAACGGCGATGACTTCGCAGTTGTTGTAGTTTTCCTTCAGCCACGGAATGATGATCGATGTATCAAGGCCTCCCGAGTAGGCGAGGACGACTTTCTTAATGTTTTCCTTATTCATTGTAATACCCTCCTGAATAATTATGCGTCTATTCTACACCCAAACACTATAAATGTCAAGGTTTTTGGAATAAATATTCATGCATTTTTTAAATTATATGCAATTCGACAAGAAAGAAGCGCGCGCTGGTAAAAGAAACCATGCACTTTGACGAAAACTTGCATGCGTGATGGAAAAAAATACACGAAATATTCACGAGAAATTCGACATTTTTGTTTTGACTGCGCGCGCAATGTATGGTAGAATGAAAGAGCACGATATTTTTAAGAAGAAAAATGAGAGGTAGAACAATGAATTGCACGATACGCGCATGATTTGACAGCAGCGCTGTCATGATTTGCATTGCAATGCATTGTTTGTCCATCGGATATATTCCACGAGGTACAAAAGAAGTTGAAAACGATACATAAGAGAGCGCTGGCGGGCGTAATGGCGGCGGTGATCGCCGCATCGGGTACCCTGCCGATCTTCGCGGCGGACGAGACCGCGGAAACCACATTGGCGGCAACGGCAGAGACCACGGCAGTGACCGAGACGGCACAGACCGATCCCGAAGCGCAACAAACAAAGGAAGAAAACATCTATACATACACGATCCCCGGACTCGGCAGCGTGCAGTCCGCGTCGGTCGAGTCGCTCGGCGGCGCGACTAACCTCTACCGCTACGCCTGCGTAAATGACGGTGCGGCACAGGCGGTATACGCCGTTACGGTCGATCCGTCCCGCGGCGGCACCGTGCGCAGCATGAATCTCGGCTCACGCATCGGCGAGCGCACGTCCGTGACCACGCTCGTCGGCAGTGAAAAAAAGAACGAAACGCTGCTCGCGGCGGTCAACGCCGACTTTTTCAGCATGGCGACGGGTGTGCCGCTGGGCGTGTACATCGAGGACGGACGCTATATCTCCTCCTCGGACGGCAACATGGCGATCGGCTTTGATAAAAACGGCAAAGCCTTCTTCGGCAAGGTGGACGACGTTGTCACCGTCGAGTTCGGCGGCAAGTCGCACACGGTCGAATACATGAACAAATACCCCACTATATACGGCGTGTATCTCCTCACCGAGGACTACGCGCCCACCACGCGCCTTGCGTCGGACGTGCCCGCCACAGAGTACGTCATTGACCTGAACGCCGAGATCAACTCGGGTGCCCGCGTGCGCGGCAAGGTCACCGAGGTGCGCCGCGGCGACTTTGAAAATGAGATCCCCGAGGGCTGCGCCGTGCTGGTCGTACCCGATGCCTATGAGGGCAAGGCGGCATACGACAGCCTGGAAAAAGGCGACCGCGTGTACATCGAGGTCGAGGTCAACAAGCAGTTTGCGAGCGCGGTCAGCGCCGTCGGCGGCGGCAGCGTCATCCTTGCGGACGGCGAGCTTGCCGAGGACATTGCCGACGAGGATCTCGAGACCAGACGGCATCCCCGCACGGCGCTGGGCATGACCGCGGACGGCGAAGTGATGCTCTTCGTCGCGGACGGCAGACAGTCGTCCTATGCGACGGGACTCACGATGGTCGAGCTTGCCGAGGCGATGCGCGCACTCGGCTGCACCGATGCCATCAACCTGGACGGCGGCGGCTCCAGCGTTGTGGTGCTCTTTGACGGCACGGATACAGCGATCGCCAACAGCCCGTCCGAAAAGCCCGAGCGCAAGGTGCCGAATGCCCTTGCGGTCTACGAGGATCAGACCGAGGTCGATGACCTGCATGCGCTGCGCTTTGCCGCGCCTGCCGAGATCCTGCTCGCGGGCAGCACGCTTGCGCTCCCCCTGACGCTGGTGGATGCCGAGGGCGACACCGTCAAGCATACGTTTACCGAAAAGAATACCACCGTCACGGTGGATGAGGCGTTCGGCAGTGTGACCGTTGCCGACGGCGAGATCCTGTTCACCGCGGGTGACGTAAGCGGCATCGGCAAGGTGCGCATCGTCACCGAATATAAGAAAGAGACCGTCACGCTCGATATTTTTCTCACCGTGACCGACAGCGTGGACAGTCTGACGCTCGATCAGACCGTGCTGATGGCGCCCCTGCGCGGGGAAGTCACGCTGCACGCGACCGCGCAGAAGGACGGCAAGACGGTATACTTCGGCGACAAGCTCGGCGTCATGTGCGAGCATGCCGATTTTGCGGCGTCCGTCGAGGATAACACCGTGCGCGTCTCGGTGAAGGAGTCCGCGCTCCCGGAAGTGCCTGAGGAGACCGAGGAGACCGACGAGACGGCGGAGATGGCGGAGCCTGCCGGCGCGGCGGGCGAGGAAGTGCTGCCGGGCAAACACGGCAGGGTCGCCGTGTATCTCGCCGATCAGACTGTCGTGCTGAATGCCTATTTTGACGATGCGCTCACGCTGGACTTGACCGAGCTGTTCGTCGACGGCTTCACCGTGTCGGCAGAGGGTTACACGGTCACTTATCGCGAGGATGCGGGCGTGATCGGCGGCGCATACCTGCTGACAGGCGGCACGCCTGCGGCGGCGGCTGAAACCGAGGAAACGGCAGAGACCACCGCGGCACCTGCCGAGACGACAGCACCTGTCGAAACAACGGCAGAGCCGCAGAGCACCGTGATGCCCGACGATGACGGGGATGATCCCGCCGTGACCACCGCTCCCGCCGAAGAGACCGGCGAACCGGCGGAGACGACCGCGCCCGAGGAGACATTCATTGCTCTGCCCGAGGGAGCGTTCTATATGCAGATCGGCACCGACGACATCCTGTCGGACGGCCTTGCGGGCAAGCGGATCTGGATGTGGGTGGACGGTCTCGATGCCGAGAGTCATCCGCACGCGATCTTCCATGTGGTCGATGCAGACGGCGACACGCTCGAATATATCATCTATTACGATAAGTTCTACGACTTTTTGGACTACAACGGACGCGCCCTGTTGACTCTTGAGATCGCCATTGCGGAAGAGGGCGTCGTGACGATGTGTTCCCCGCTTGCGTACACCGCGTTTGACCCCGTGCAGACGGTGGCGTTCGGTCCCATCTGCATCGGCGAGAACTACGAGACCGAGCTGTACGCCGATATGGCTACGCACTGGGCAGACTATTACGTCAACGCACTCTCCTACATGGGCGTTGTCGGCGGCAGTGTGAGCACGAGCGGCGAGACGGTCTATATCCCCGACAACGGACTCAGCCGCGAGCAGTTTGCCAAGATCCTGGTCAACTATCTGCAGATCGACGTAGACACATACAGCGAGACTGCGCTGGACTTTGCCGACACGGATACCATTGCCGAGTGGGCAGTGCCGTATGTGCGTGCCGCGGTCGGTGCGGGACTCATGCGCGGACGCAGTACCCCGCAGGACACTGTCGAGTTTGCGCCGCGTGACGGCATCACCCGCCAGGAGGCACTCTACGTCCTCGGCGGACTTCTCCCCGCGGGAGAGGGCGCGGAGCTGACCTTTGCCGACAGCGACACGGTCGCGCCGTGGGCAGCCGAAAATCTGCAGCGCGCGCTTGCCGCGGGACTCATCAGCGGCTATGACGACAACACCATACGCCCGAGCGGACGCATTACCCGTGCCGAAGCGGCTACCGTTGTGGTGAAACTTTCGGAAATTCCGTCAAAAAGCTGAAAAACCTATTGCAAATATCATAGTTCGGTGGTAAAATTGTACATAGAAACCACGGGACAGCAGAAAGTCGGGCGGTATCGCCCGACTTTTTCTACTCTTGGCGCCGCCCCGTGAAGTTTGGAGGCAACTATGGAAAAGTACAGTATTTCTTTGGAAGACATTATCAATGAACATGCGCTGACAGAAGTGTATCTTCCTACCGCAGCATCGGAAATCATGATCACCAGCCCCGAGATCAACCGCCCGGGACTCCCGCTTTGTGGTTTCTTTGAACTGTTTGATTCCGAGCGCATTCAGATCTTCGGCAGAGCCGAGGTGCAGTATCTGATCGAGAAGCCCGAAGAAGAGGCAAAGGCTGCGATCGACGCGCTGCTGGCGATGCATCCCGCGGCGGTCATCGTGACCTCGGGCATGGATATTCCGCTCAACATGCTGGAATGCGCGAAAAAATATGAGGTGCCGCTGCTTTCGGCAGCAGAGCGCACCAGTGAATTTATGGCAGCGATGATCGCTTATCTCAATGTGCAGCTCGCACCGAGACTCACGCGCCACGGCGTGCTGGTCGAGGTCTACGGCGAGGGCGTGCTCATCCTCGGCGACAGCGGCGTCGGCAAGAGCGAAACGGCGATCGAGCTCGTCAAGCGCGGACACCGTCTCATCGCGGATGACGCGGTGGAGATCAAGCGCGTTTCGGCAAAGTCGCTGGTCGGCTCGGCGCCCGAGATCATCCGCCACTATGTCGAGCTGCGCGGCATCGGCATTGTCGATGTGCGCCGCTTGTTCGGTATGGGCGCGGTCAAGCTCACCGAAAAGATCGACCTTGTGGTCACGCTCGAGCCGTGGGTACAGGGCAAGATGTATGACCGCCTCGGCATGGAGTCCGAGACCACCGAGATCCTCGGCATCCATGTTCCCTCGCTCACGATTCCCGTGCGCCCCGGACGTAACCTTGCCGTCGTTTTAGAGATCGCGGCGATGAATAACCGTCAGAAGAAGATGGGTTACAACACCGCAGAGGAGTTCAACAAGCGTCTCATGGGTCAGTTCGGCATGAACGAGACCGATAAGAATCGATAAAAAGAAAAAATCCCGCCTCGGCGGGATTTTTTGTATGCGGGGCGAGTATAGCCCCTCATCCGTCGCCGTTCGGCGACACCTTCCCCCATTGTGCAAGGCATGCAGCCGTATCTTTCTTCGTTGGGGAAGGCTAAAGATAGCACTTTTATGAGGCTCCCTTGCCTAAAGGGAGCTGTCGCCGAACGGCGACTGAGGGATACGAATCCCTCCACCGCTGAGGGAGAGACTACCCTTCAGTAAGCGTTCGCTGACAGCTCCCCTGACAAGGGGAGCCTTGGCATTTGCTCAAATCGGCGATATTGATGACCGTTTTCCCTTTTTTCTTTGCGAGGGATTGGAACTTGGCGGCGCCGCCGTCGGTACGTTTGACATAGGTCACCACAGTATCGGCATAAGACAGCATGAGGTGGTTGCGCTTGTCAATGGCAAATTTTTTCGGCACGGTTTCCAGCTCTTCGGGGAAGATCGCATCGGAGAAGTCCTCGGGATACAGGTCGTTTTGGTTCCACGGCAGGTACGCCAGCATGACCGCGTACCGTATGTGCGGGTACTCTGCGGACAGCATTTTCAGCGTTTTTCGGACTGTGAAATCAAAATGCCCTTGGTTGCCCACATAGAAAACATCGGCATTATGGTTTTCGATCAGATCCACGATCGTTTGCCGCAGGATCGAATCTATATTTTCGCGTACTTCCCTGTGCCCGAAAAACGTCACGACCATGTATTTTTCCACCTCAATTTGTTTAAAATATTAGTGTATAACCAATTGGGAGATATACGTTATTTTATCACGTCCGAATAGGATATACAATACCACTATGGAAATATTTTGATTATTTTCGAGGTGTTGGTATGGATTTGAATTATGGAATTATCGGAAAACGCATCCGTACTCTCCGAAAAGCAAAGAAATGGACGCAAGCATGCTTGGCAGAGAAAGCCGGTATTGAGCCGTCGAATCTGTCACACATTGAACGTGCCGCTACAAAACTGAGTCTGCCCACGCTTGTGAGTATTGCGAATGCACTGGATGCCACGCTGGACGAGATCGTGTATGATAATCTCGCGAAAAACACACATGTTTCTGTAAAACTCATAGACGAACTTTTGTCCGATTGTTCCCCGCAGGAGATCAAAGCCTTGATCGAGGTCATGCAGACTACCAAGCACGTCCTGCGAAATACGTATAGATAAAGAAAGCAAGAAAAACATGTATACGAGAATCCGCGATCTTCGGGAAGATCACGACCTTACACAAACATACATGGCAAAAGTCCTAAATTGCTCACAGCAAGTGTACAGCAACTATGAGTTAGGGCAAAGAGATATACCGACAGACATTCTCATAAAACTTTCTCGGTTTTATCAAGTTTCCATCGACTATATTCTTGGGGAAACAGATCGCCCTGAAATTTTAAAGTAAATAGAAACAGCCGACCACATTGTGGTCGGCTGTTTTTGTGTGTATGAGATATGAGTTGTTTTGTGAGGATTCCCTCATCCGTCGCCGTTCGGCGACACCTTCCCCCGTTGTGCAAGGCATACAGCCGTATCTTTCTTCGTTGGGGAAGGCTAAAACAAGGCTCCCTTGCCTAAAGGGAGCTGTCGCCGAACGGCGACTGAGGGATACGTATCCCTCCACCGCGTTGGCGGTCAATGCGACGCTTGCGTCGCTATCCTCCCATCTAGGCGAGGGAGGCTTAGGGCAGCACCTTTGCTGCGGCGATGGCGCCGCAGAGGGTATCGGTGCCCGAGGATGCGCCCATGCGCAGGACAAAGTCCCAATGCGCTGCGGGATCGCCCTCTCCGAGCAGGGCGCGCACGGCGCGATCATACACGGTGAAATATTCGCCGCAGAGCGCATTGCCGAGATACGCACCGCTGATGCGCGAGGTGCGGTCGAGGTTTTGCAACACGGCATCGGCGCATGATTTTGCCGCGCGCGGCACTGCCATGCCGCACTGCTCTGCCGCGGCAAGCAGGGTAAAAAATCCCGCGAGGTAATCGTCGCCCGACGGGGTCAGTCCGCGTCCGAGCCCGATCAGCCGCACGGCTGCCGCCGAAGCGCGCTCGGCATCGTCCGCGCGCATGGCATCCGAGAGCGTCTGCACCGATTCTGCCGCGTGGGCGCGGTTACCGGCGATATAATCGAGGATGCCTGCCGCCGAGCCGTGGGTATGCACATAGCTCTCCACTGCGGCGATGCGCTCGGCGCTCGGCAAGGTGAAACTTTCGGGTGCGGGACGCTCGGGTGCGGTCAGCGCGCAGGGCAAAATCTGCCCGCCGAGGCGCAGTCCGTCCGCGGTAAATGCGGCGATGTCGCCGACTTCGGCGGTCAGCACACTGCGAAAGGCGACGATGTCGGGCAGTGCGATGCCGAACGGCACCTCGCCCCATTCCCTGCCGTGCAGGAGAAGCACTTCCTTTCCGAACGTGCAGTAGACCGCATGGGAGAAAACGCCGCAGATCTCGCCTGCGGCGCCCTCAATAGCAAGACGGCGGGCAATACTGCCCGCCGTGTATACTTTAGTGTTCGAGGCTGTACTCATAGGTCTTCATAGCCACCATCTGCTCCTCGTCGGTCGCAATGGTGTAGATCTTAACCTTGGAGTCGGCAGCGGAGATCTCGCACTCGCCGTGTACATTGTTGTTCTTCTCTTCGTCGAGCTTGACGCCGAAGCAGCCGAGCTTTTCGCAGACCATGCGGCGGATCGTCTTGGAGTTCTCGCCGATACCGCCTGCGAAGGTGATATAGTCGAGACCGCCCATCTCTGCGTAGTACGAGCCGATGTACTTGACGATGGAAGCAACCATCATGTCGATGGCGAGCTTTGCGCGCTCGTTGCCGTTGTTGGCAGCTTCTTCGATGAAGCGCAGGTCGCTGTCAACGCCCGAAATGCCGAGCAGACCGCCGTTCTTGGAGAAAGCGGTGGTGATCTCGTCCATCGAGAGACCTTCGTTCATCAGGAAAGGAACGACGTATGCATCGATGTCGCCGACGCGTGCTGCGTGGGGCAGACCGGTTTGGGGCGTGAAGCCGAAGGAGCAGTCAACGCTCTTGCCGTTCTCGATCGCGCAGAGCGAGGAAGAACCGCCGAGGTGGCAGGAAACTGCCTTGAATTCGGTCTTGCCGGTGAGCTCGGGCAGGTGGCGCGCGGTGTACTCGTGGGAGTGACCGTGGAAGCCGAAGCGCTGGATGCCGTATTTTTCATACCATTCGTAGGGAACGGCGTACAGGCGGCGCTCCATGGGGATGGTCTTGTGGAATGCGGTCTCGAACGAGCCGACGAGCAGTGCGTCGGGCAGCATTGCCTGGAACTCGCCGATCGCGTCGAGGTAGGGACGGTTGTGTGCGGGTGCGATGAAGAGGTAGTCGCGCATTGCGCCGAGCACTTCCTCATTCAGCTCGAATACGCCGTGGTGACCCTTTGCCAGTACGGTCTTGAAGCCGACGGCGCTGATCTCTTTGATGTCATCGAGGATGCCCTGCTTTTTGTCGAGCAGGTCGGAAAGGAACAGCGCGATGCCGTCCTTATACTTCGGTACGCTCTGGTGATCCTTTTCGATCTTCTCACCGGTTGCGACGTTGGTGAAAGAATAGATGGCATCGGTCTCGCTGCCGACGCGCTCTACCTTTGCGGTTGCGTATACTTTCTTTTCGGGCATCTCGTAGAGCTTGAACTTCAGCGAGGTACTGCCCACATTGCAGACCAGAATCTTCATAGTATTTTCTCCTTGCAGACAAGAATTTTCAACAAACAACTTTTAACATCTATATTATACCATGCGAAAAAAGATTTTCATACAAAAATTTCACTCTCGCCCGCCCCGATTTTCGGGGGATGGGGTATCAAGCAAATACCGTGCGGCGCCACGAGGACGTCGCGCCCTACAAATTTTTAAGGGAATCATCGAGGACATATTATGCGATGTTGTAACGGCATCGAATCACGGCTTTCGGGTCGTCGAGGACGCCGACCCCTACGGTGGGGGCGTCGCCATAACGATGTGCGTGAATGGATATTATGTAGGGGAGGCGTTTCGCCTCCTGAAAAGCTGCGACTTGATGTTGTACAAGACGGGAGGGGAGACCCCTCCCCTACGGCGTTACAACAACTTTCTTTGTATAATCCCGCCCTTGGTCATCAAGGCGACTCTGACCGATCGCGAATAATGACCTTGTGTTCTGTCGCCTTTCGACCATGCCCACACCACCGCTTGTCATCCCGAGCGTAGCCGAGGGATCTTGTGGTGGTGTGGGCAGGTCGTTGC
>JAFQFR010000022.1 GCA_017398595.1 Clostridia bacterium | reverse complement strand
TAGCTCATTTGGTAGAGCGCGACCTTGCCAAGGTCGAGGTGGCGGGTTCGAGCCCCGTAATCCGCTCCAGAATCGGACACGAAAAGCTTCGTGTCCGATTTTTCTTCCCGGCGCCATAGCCAAGCGGTAAGGCAGAGGTCTGCAAAACCTTTATTCCCCAGTTCGATTCTGGGTGGCGCCTCCAAAAAATCCTGCACGCAAGTGCGGGATTTTTACTTTTTACCTCTTACCTCTTCACTCTTACCTAAAAAGGCAGGATTTTTTGGGAAGTAATAGGTAAAAAGTAAGAGGTAAGAAGTAAGAGGTAAGAAGTGAGGTAGCTTTTCGCCGAGGCGAAAAGCATTTTTTATTGTAAATGTTGAAAAGTAATAGGGGTTATAGTATAATGTAAACGTTAAAAGAAAGGCGGTAGGTTATGGGAGATAGTCCTTTAATTACAAAATCCAAAGAATTTGCTTTGCAGATTATTAAGGTTTGCAATTATGTGAAGCAGAATAAAAAGGAAAGTGTTCTTACAAATCAGTTGATTCGCAGCGGAACGAGTGTTGGTGCGAATATTCGTGAAGCGTTTTATGGACATGGCTCTGCGGATTTTATCGCCAAACTTCAAATTGCGCTCAAAGAATGCTCCGAAAGCGAATATTGGTTGGAGCTTTTAATTGAAAGTGGATATTACGATAACAGTGATATTCTTGATAAATGTATTGAAGTTAAGAAGTTGCTTATTACCTCGATAAATACAGCGAAAAGCAATCTTAACAAATAATTTTTAAATATGTATCTAAACTTTCCGCTCCTTTCGGTATAATGGTGTTTTACCAAAGCGAAAGGAAGTTTTTATATTTTGCTGGATATACTATTTTGTTTTTCTGCCGGTGGCACATCGAGATTCCGGGTGAATTTCAACTTTTGTCAACCTGCATTCTACTTTGTCAATCAACTGTTTCTTTACATCTGCGGCAGATGGTGCTATATTAAAATTGGTTCCGGAGCAAAGATGTAAAAGGAGAGTACAAATGGATATTCTTAGAATCAGCGAAGTTATAAAAGAGAAAAGAAAGGCTATGGGATATACCCAAGAGCAACTTGCGGATATTTTGTATGTGACAAAAGCTGCTGTCAGTAAATGGGAGAACGCAGAAAGCTATCCGGACATTACGCTGCTTACAAAGATAGCGGAAACTTTCCATATTACGATGGACGAGCTGTTTGGATACCAACTGGAAACAAAACCGCTTATCATTAAAAACAGATACAAGACCACTTTTTATCTTTCGCAGATAGAGGACTATTCGATTTTTGATTGCTGTCGTGTGAGCGAAATGCGATTGCAAAAATACGGATATGATCGAGAAGACGGAAGCATTGAATGGAAATGGGAAGTGGTTGTCGGGGCGATCTCCGAGAAAGAAGATTTTTTGGATGTGTTAAGAAAATGCATGAAGTCCGGCCTAATTATAGATGTGTGCAGTCAGCGCACGGGGGAAGGCAAATTTATCAATGATGATCTTCCCAATAAACATTATGTAAGCAAGGAAAGAACTTGGGAATTTCGTGCCGGAGATAAAAAGTATATACGGCAAATGTTCAAGGAACAGCTTGCGCTTGGTCTTGTAACCGAGGATGATTTGTTTTAGTACCACAAAAGCACCCCAATAGGGGTGCTTTTGTGGTCGCCGAAGGGGTTCCCTACAATGCCACCGCTGTCATCCCGAGCGTTAGTCGAGGGATCTTGCGGTGGAGTTTCTTTCGACGGGCGACATGCTCACCCCGTGGGACGTCCCTCCTTGCTATTCCGTCACATTTGTGCTAAACTAAAAACAGAGAAATTCACATTGCAACGGAGAAGAACCATGTACAGATCCAAAATGATGATCGTGATGCGCAGAGATCTGAAAATGCGCAAGGGGAAAATTGCCGCGCAGGCGGGGCATGCGTGCGTCGAGGCGATCTTGATGGCTTTACACAAAGAAAATCGCATGAGCGATTTGGTGCAGACCGAGGACGGAATGTTTTTGCAACATGCAGACCGACAGCCTTCGCCGCTTTCCGAATGGTTTTCGGACGGCTGCGCAAAAATCTGCGTGTATGTCGATTCCGAGGAAGAACTGTTAAGTATAGCCGAAAAGGCGCAGGAAAAAGGTATTCTGTGCGCTGTCATCACCGATGCGGGCATGACCGAATTCCACGGTGTTCCGACGAAGACCTGCCTTGCACTGGAACCGCTCCCCGCGGACATCGCGGACGCCTTGACAGGGGAGTTGCCGCTGTATTGATTTGGACGGTGTACAATACGAAATTTTTTGTATATGGAGGGTAGGAGAACCCATATGGAACCGAAAGACTACATTGTTTCCCGCATTGAGGGAGAATACGCATATCTTGCCGACATCGAAACGGGCGCGGAGGTTTTCATTGCGCTGGCGTTGCTGCCGCCCGGCACGACGCTCGGCTCGAAGCTGCACTGTGAGCTGTTCGAGTATACCTTGATCGAAAATGCGTGAAACGGTAAGAGAATGTTTAGCGTGTGTAATATAGGCTTCCCTCTTGGGGGAAGCTGTCGCAAAGCGACTGATGAGGGGTAACCGCTACAGCGGCGTTATTCGTTTGATTGCCTACTATTGTATACGGATGTGCCTAACCCTTCATCCACCAATGCAACCGTAGGTTGCTATGTCCCCGCCTTCCCCCTTGGGGGAAGGCATATAACTTCCATTTTTTGATTGACACATGTATACAAACGTGCTATACTACATTTAGAACAGTTTTGGATCGTGGGGTGAACAGATGAAGCGCTTTTTGAAAATCTGTGCAGTGGCGTTTGCGTTGCTGTTGATATGCACATTTTCCTCTTTCGCGGCGGAGAATACGAGCGACAACACAACCTGGACGCTGGACGTGGATGGCACGCTGACCGTTTCCTGCAAAGGCGTATGCAACGGCGTTCCGTTGACAGAGGAACAGTGGAAAACGGTCAAAACGATCGTCTTTACCGAGGGCGTGACCGAGATCGGAGACGAGGCGTTCGGCGCGTACTGGAACAAAGCACCCATGATGCAGTATACCTCGGTTACACTGCCGGAGGGACTGCAAAAGATCGGCGCCTACGCATTTATGAGTGTTAAAACCTTGACCGAGGTGCACCTGCCCGACAGCCTTACCGAGTTGGGGTACGGCGCATTTGCGGAATCCGGCATTACTTCGTTGACCATTCCCAAGGGGATTACCTCGCTGACCGAAGCAGAATTCTGCAGCAATCCGCTGACTTCAGTGACTTTCCACGAGAATTTTACCGAGCTTGGCGAGTTTGCACTGTCCGGTACTGCGCTGGAAACGGTTGAACTGCCGAATTCTTTGCAAAAGATCGGTTCGCGTGCTTTTGCGCATTGCGGCAAACTGCGTTCTGTTACGATTCCCGAGGGCGTTACGGAAATTGACGCATATGCGTTTTGGAATTGCCGTTCCCTCGCCGAAATGGTTCTGCCGTCCACATTGACCTCGATCCACGGCACTTTCGTGTGGAACAGCAGCCCCGATCTGCATATCACGCTGCAAGCGGGGAGTACCGCCTTTGTAATCGTGGAGGATGTTTTATACTCGGCAGATATGACCATGCTTTTGCGCTATCCGCCGTATAAGACAGAGACCTCGTTTACCGTGCCGCAGAGCGTGACGCAGATCGCGCACATGGCATTTTACGGCTGTGTGAACCTCACCGAGATCCTCCTGCCTGAAGGGCTGCGAAGCATCGGCGGAATGGCATTCTCCGGATGTGACAACCTCAAGACGGTCACCATTCCCGAGAGCGTCGAGGCGTTTGGCGAGGTGGCATCACACGGCGGTGTGCCGGATTACTTCGGAATCGGCTACGGCGTCGTGAATGCCTTCTATAAGAGCGGATTGGAAGAGGTCATTATTCTCAGCCGTATTGCCGATGCAACGGAGTGGTATCAGGGACAAGCATGGCTGCCGGAGAATATTACGCTGTATTGCTACGAATATTCCGCGACCGATCTTGGTGATAAAGATGCGCGGAACTTTTACGGTGTTGCGAATACGGATGCATACACGATACGGTATTTGGAAGAAGATCACGAGCATGCTTGGACGGAAGAGATCCTTCGGGAAGCGACTTGTGTGGAGATGGGACGAAAGCATCTGATCTGCGCGGTCTGCAATATGGGCTATTATGAGGATATCCCGCTAACCGACCACTCTTTGGAAGATCGGACGATTTCGGCGACCTGCTATCGGGCGGGGCAAAGGTGTAAGGTCTGCACCGCCTGCGCGTACTATGAAGTCTTGGAAGAGTTTCCTCAAACCGCGCATACGTTCGGCGAGCTGAAAGTGATCACGCCTGCGACCTGCACCGAGGACGGAGCGGGCGAGCGCATGTGTAGGGTTTGTCTCTGTAAGCAATCGGAGACTATTCCCGCCACGGGGCATTCCTATGGCGAGTGGACGCAGACGGTCGCACCGACGCTCCAAGCGGTCGGCGAGGAGCAGTGCGTATGCACTGCCTGCGGCGATGTGCAGACAAGAGAAGTGCCGAAACTTGCCCTTAGCGAAGTCGCCGTGCCGTATGTTTTGGCGGCAGATGCGGTACTGGTGCTTGCGCTTGTGATATTGGTTTTGAAAAAGAAGAAAAAGTGAAGCGATGGCGTCACACCCATTGTAGGGGCGGATACCATCCGCCCGTTTGC
This sequence comes from Clostridia bacterium, assembly GCA_017398595.1. Classification (GTDB taxonomy): domain Bacteria; phylum Bacillota; class Clostridia; order Oscillospirales; family CAG-272; genus UMGS902. Next base: position 56,583 of record JAFQFR010000022.1, on the reverse strand, counting down.
TGCGGTGCGATGTTGTATATACACCAGAACCCCTCATCCGTCGGCTACGCCGCCACCTTCCCCCATTGTACAAAGAATACCGCCAAATCTTTCTTCGTTGGGGAAGGCTTTTGGCTACGGTGTGATATTGTAAACGGCAACGCGCAAATCGGTAGGGGAGGCGTTTCGCCTCCCGTTGGCGATGGCGCGATGTCGTGCATGCGGTAGGGGAGACCCCTCCCCTACGGTGGGTGTGTTGCCATAACGATGATGTAACGGCTGCTTCGTACACGCGGGCGGATGGTATCCGCCCTGCGTTTTCTCTCCCTATATATGTAAAGCATTCGAAAAAGTTTTTCGGATGCTTTTTCTGTCACATAAGATTCACCAAGGAAAGGTTGCTTTTGGGGAAAAGATATGTTACAATAAGATGTTAATATTTCGCGCGAAGTATAAGATAAAGGAGTTTTACGATGCTAAAGGTCGAAAACTTAGTCAAAAAGTACGGCAACGCCACGGCGCTTGCCGGCATCAGCTTTACGGTGGAGAAGGGCGAGATCGTCGGCTTCCTCGGACCGAACGGTGCGGGTAAATCCACTACGATGAACATTATCACCGGCTACATATCTTCCAACGTCGGCAAGGTGTATATCGACGGCGACGAGATCTTGGAAAATCCGACTGCCGCAAAGAAAAAGATCGGCTATCTGCCCGAGCAGCCGCCGCTCTACATGGAAATGACGGTAGAGGAATATTTGCATTTTGTGTATGAGCTTCGCGGCTGTACATTGCCCCGCAAACAGCATCTCGAGGAGATCTGCGAGGTCGTGAAGATCACGGACGTGCGCTCCCGCGTTATCCGCAACCTTTCCAAGGGATATAAGCAGCGTGTGGGCATTGCCGCCGCGCTGATCGGCAATCCGCCGCTCATCATTCTGGACGAGCCTACGGTCGGCCTTGACCCGAAGCAGATCATCGAAGTGCGCAATCTGATCCGCATGCTCGGACGCGACCACACGGTCATTCTCTCCACGCATATCCTCTCCGAGGCGCAGGCGGTCTGCGACCGCATGGTCATCATCGACCACGGACGCATCGTTGCCGACGGCAAGACCGAGGAGATCAACCGCTTTATCCAGGACAACCGCCGCTACAAGGTGACGATCGCGGGCCCGCAAAACGAAGTGCTCGCCATCCTCAAAAAGCTGCCGGGCGTGGTTGCCTGCGAACCGCTTAGCGAGCGCGACGGCGATGCCATTGCCTTTGCCATCGAGGCAAAGAGCGGTATCGACATCCGCAAGGCGATGTTCTATGCACTCGCGGAAAAGAATTATCCGCTGATGGGACTTGAGGCGATCGGTATGAGCCTCGAGGACATCTTTATCAAGCTTGTTGACAAGGAGGGCGCGTGATGTTTGCGATCTACAAAAGAGAGCTGCGCTCCTATTTTACCACGGCGGTCGGCTATGTATTTCTCGCCGTGATCGTGGCACTGAGCGGCGTTGCGTTCTCGCTGACGACTCTGCTGTCCTATTCCAATGATGTTTCGACCTATTTCACTATCATGCTCTTTATCCTCATGGTGGCACTGCCCGTGCTGACTATGAAGCTCTTTTCCGAGGAGCGTAAGCTCAAGACCGAGCAGCTTTTGCTCACCTCGCCGGTCTCGATCGGCGGCATGGTCGCGGCTAAGTTCTTTGCGGCATTCACCGTGTTCTTCGGTGCGGTGCTTTGCTGCTCGCTCGCGTATATCACGCTGTTTATGTACAGCGATCCGCAGGGCGGCATCATCCTCGGCAATATCATTGCCATTACGCTGGTCGGCGCGGCATTTATCGCGGTCGGCATGTTCGTTTCGGCGCTGACCGAGAACCAGCTTGCGGCGGCGATCGGTACCTTTGGCATTCTGCTTGCCATGCTTGGCATCGGTCTTGTAAACTCGGTGATCCCGTGGTACCCGGTGCGCTTTGTGCTCTCGTGGTTCTCCATCCTCAGCCGCTACTCGAACTTTACCAACGGCTTCTTTGATTTTGCGGCACTGTTTTACTATATTTCGGTTTGCTTTGTATTCCTGTTTGTTACCTGCCGCATCTATGAGCGCCGCAGATACAGCGCGTAAGGAGGAGTCAAAATGAATATTTTAAAGAGAAGAAATTTCAAGTATTCCTCCACGTCGGCAGTGTTCACCGCGCTGGTGATCCTGCTGGTCATGGTGGCAAACGCCGCCTTTTCGGTGCTGGCGATGCGCCATACGTTCTATATTGACCTGACCGACACCGAACTGTGGACGCTTTCGGACACGGCAAAGGAGATCATCGGCTCCGCCGAGGGCGAGATCACGATCACCTTCTGCCATGACCGCGACTATATCGAATCGTCGTCCACCATGCGCTATATCAACCAGACGGCGCTGGAGATCGAGAAGGAATTCCCGAATGTCCATGTGCGCTATGTCAACTCGATCCTCGATCCGCAGCTTATCAAGCCCTATCTGTACAACAGTGCGGATACCATTGCCACCACCAATGTCATCGTGGAAAAGGGCAATCCCGAGGGACGTGCTTTGGACGAAAAGCCGTCCGAATATCGCGTGTACTCGGCAGATGCGTTCTTTGTGACCGACTCCACCAGCGGTGAGGTCTGGGCGTACAACGGCGAAGAGATCTTTGCCGCAGCCTGCCTGTCCGTTACGGCAGACGAAACGCCGTATGCGTACTTTACCACCCGCCACGGCGAGTCTGTGGACGCGGCGTTTGTCAACACGCTGATCAAGGCGGGCTATGAGACCTCGACCATCGACCTTTCCACCGAAGATATTCCCGACAACTGCCGCCTGCTCATCATCAACGATCCCCTGTGGGATTTTGCAGGCTATAACATGTATGACAAGGATGCCGTCTCCGAGATCGCCAAGATCGACGAATTCCTCGAGGGCAACGGCACGCTGATGGTGTTTAAGGATCCCGAGACCGAGTACCTCAAGAACCTCGAAGAATTCCTCTATGAGTGGGGCGTTGTCTTTGGCGACGGCATTGTTTTGGATACGAACAACTCCATCACCATGGACGGCAAATCTCTGGTCGCTACCTATCCTTCGGGCACGCTGGCATCCAGTGTGCACAAGGACATCAGCAGCCTTGCGACACCGCCCAAGACCATCGTAAAATCCGCGAGCCCGATCTATGTTTCGGATCTCTTCACAGCGGGCAGAGACGACGAAGGCGCTTCCACCAACACCTATATCTACAACGGCAACAACGCGTACCGCGAGCTCTCCGCCGTGCTGATGTCCTCGGGCGAGGCTAAGGTCGTCGAGGCGGGCGAGACGCTGAACGGCGCCGGCGCCTACAACCTGATGACCATTACGCGTGAGATGAACACCCGCGACAACGACAACTACTATGCCTACGTTATGGCGGCGGGCACCCGTTATTTCACCTCGGCGGACTACCTCGAGTCCAACACCTATGCAAACGAGAACATCCTCTATTATGCGCTCCGCGTGATGGGACGCGAAAAGGTTCCTGCCAATATCGACTTTAAGGAATTTGCCACCACCGAGATCGAGGATATGACCTCGGCTGAGGCGATCCGCTCGACCGTGGTACTCGTTACGCTGATTCCGCTGCTCGCGGCGATCTGCGGCATTGTGATCACGACAAGGAGAAAGTACAGATGAGAAAACGCATCGTTTCAATCTGCGTCTGCCTTGCACTGTTTTTGGTGCTGGCGCTTGTGTACGCACTTGTCATTCTGCCCGAGCCCGAAGGGGATGCCGTCGAGACGACCACCGCCAAGGAGCTGATCGTCGGCGAGGTCGAAGGTACGAACGGACGCGTGCAAATGTTTGACTATATCAAGTCTGCCGATGTGGAGTCCCTGCTCGTACACAACGCAAACGGTGAATACCGTCTGGTGCGCGACGAAAACGATAATCTCGTGATCGACGGATACGAGGGACTGCTCATCGACACGGAAAAGCTCACGCAGATGATCGTCAACGCGGGCTACACCCTCTCGACCTACCGCTCGGAGGTCACCGAGGAGGACTTCTCTAAGTACGGTCTCGGCGAGGGTGAGAGCGACGCTTATTTCGTGCTGCGCTCCAAGGCGGGCAAGCGTTACACCGTATATATCGGCGACAGAACGCTTGCGGGAACGGGATACTATGCGCGCTATGAGGGCAGAGATGCGATCTATGTGCTGGACGACAGCATTGAGGCGGATCTGCTCGGCAAGGTCGAGTACCTTGTGCGCCCGCTTTTGGCATATCCCTCTTCGATGAATTCTTACTACCTGATGCGTACCTTTATGCTTGGTCACGGCGAGGAAGTTTTCCTCACCGCAGGCTATCTCGACCCCGATACGCGCAGCGAGCTTGCCGCGATGAGCGTGCATCAGCTCTCCTACCCGGGCGAGTATGCCGCAGGCGAGTATTATAACGACGTGCTCACGCTGTTCTGCGATTTTTCGGGCTCGGAGGTCGTGGCGATCGACCTTAGTGACGAGACGCTGAAGAAGTTCGGACTGGACACGCCCGCGTATACGCTCTATGCGGAAAATACGATCGTGGATGATGACGGAAATCCGGAGAGCATCGTCGGCAACTACATCACCTTCAGCGAAAAGCAGCAGGATGCGGACGGCAGTTACTTCTATTATGCCGCGTCCTACCTGTTCGGCATTATTGCACGCGTAGAGCAGATCACGGTCGATTTCCTCGAGTGGAATCTCGACAAGTGGGTCAGCGCAAACCTTTTCCAGGTCAATATTGTGAACGTCGCTTCGCTCAAATGTGAGAGTGCGGGACAGACCGTCACTTTCGTGTTCGGCGGCGAGGACAATACGAGCCTTACCGTTACCGAGAAGGAGACGGGACATGCGCCGGATGTGGCGAACTTCCGCCAGCTGTGGAAAACGCTGCTGTCGATCACCATGGACGGCACCGTGGATCTCAGCGATGAGGAGATCACGACGCTGACCACGGGCGATGACAATCTGTTGTTCACCCTGACGGTCAAGACCAAGGCGGGTAACGAACGTGTTTATCGTTTCTATCCCTATACCGACCGTCGCGTGTTCTACACGATCAACGGCGAGGGTGAGTTCTATACCAGCCGCACCATGGTCGATAAGATCATTTCCGACGTCGGCAAGGTCATGCGCGACGAAACCGTCGATTCCGAAGCAAGATTTTAAAGAAAATAAAAATTCCGCCCTCGGGCGGAATTTTTTTGTGTGGCATGAGCGGAGCTTTCTGGCGTTCGTCATTCCGAAAGGTAGGGGAATAGCAGTTCCTACCGCAAGCTGCGGTGCGATGTTTGTTCCGAACATAAATCTTTCTATTATCGTTTTATAAATTTTGTCACGCTTTTTCGCCGGATTCATAAGATAGTATCAGGGGGGCGGAAAGCTTCCCCGAAAGGAGAAACCTTATGAATAACAACTGCCTTTGCAACCTCTTTGACAACAACTGCACCTGGATCATCGTTATCGCTCTGATCATCCTGCTCTTCTGCTGCGGCAATAACAACAACAGCTGTGGCTGCGGCTGCTAACCGATAAATTGACCAAATAAAAAGGGCTGCCCGAAAGGGCAGCCTAAGCCTGTCGAAAAACCAAGGTTTTTCGACAGAAAGGGGGGCGCAAGTCTCTGCAAGTAAGGAACTTCGTTCCTGCCGACCTAAAGGTCGCGCTCACCGCGACCGCCCCCGTAAGGAGTTTTAAAGCCGGCGCATGTCCGTCTTTAAAACAAAATTTGTTTTTTGAAAAGAGACGGGCTGCCCGAAAGGGCAGCCTGATTTGTTTTATTCTGCTACAGGTGCTTCAAACGTGAAGATCTTGCGGAAGACGTCGAGGCAGTATGCGTGGTACTTCTCGGTGCGGCTCTGTCCTTTGAGGAAGGAGAAGCTGCTGAGCTGTCGAACGCAGAGCAGGGTATCCTCGTCCAGTCCCTGCAGCACCGTGAAGAATTCGCCCATCGGCGTGTCGCCGATGCGGACGCTGTATGCGTCCACCGCGTACTCGGGCGTGTAGCCGAGCACATCGGCAAGCGGTAGGAAGCCCGACTGCTTCTCGCCGTTGTCATCGGTCACGAACACGCTTTCGTAGAGGTGCGGGTCGAGCAGACAGATGACCGTGTCACCCGCGAGGATCTGCTGGTCAAACAGTTCGCGGTTAGAGGCGAACATCTGGTAGTTGACGACGGCGGCCTCGCCTTTGGCTTCCATCTTGGCAAGCTCGCCCGTGATCTGCTCGTCCGAGAGGATGTAGATGTCCACGAGCTCGGCATACACCTTGCCGTCCCCATCGCGGTCGGTCAAGATCGACGAAAACGCGCTCTCAAAGTTGCGCGTGTCGGTCTGCCCAAACTTGTAAGGGCCCGCGTACATGATGTACACATCGGGTTCCTGGCGACTGCACATCTGCACGGAGCAGATCAGCACCGTGATCACGATAAAGCCGATGATGATGACCTTCCACTTGTGGTGATACCAGAAGTTGTCGAGTTTCTTGGCAAAATTGTTTCCCGGTTCATAGGCGGGAGTGATTTTTTCATTCTGTTCGTTCATGCCGTTTTCCTTTCTTTTTTCTCAAAGCCGTGTACCCAGTCGGAGAAGTGGTAGTAGAGCAGATAGATCACCGAGCTGATCGTCCACGTGATAGGGTAAGCGAGGTAGATATAGCCGATCTCGCCAACGAAATGCATCACTGCCATGACGTAGCAGAGGCGCAGTACGCACCAGACCGAGAGCATGACCGTCATCGGCACGAATGCCTTGCCCGCGCCGCGGCAGACCGCCGCAACCGAGTGCGAGAACGCGAGCAGGAAGTAGAAGAGCGCCGTGGAGCGCGCATGCTGCGTGCCGAGTGCGACTACCTCGGGGGTGTTGTCGAAAATACCGATGATTTTTGGGGCAAATATGTAGTAGACAACGCCGATCAGCTCTGCCAGGATCACCGCCGCGGCAATGCCGAAGCGTGCGCCCTTTTTGGCACGGTCATACTCCTTGGCGCCGAGATTTTGCCCGATAAAGGTGGTCAGTGCCATGTTAAAGCCGGTGATGGGCAGGAACGCAAAGCCCTCAATCTTCGCCTGCGTACCGAACGCCGCCATTGCCATCTTGCCGAAGGAGTTGACCTGCGACTGCAACACGACGTTGGCAAGTCCGATGACCGAATTTTGCACGCCCGAGGGCAGACCGTATCGGATGATCTCGCCGAGAATTTCCCGCCGAAAGCCGATCTTGCGGAATTCCACGCGGTAGGCAAAGCTCTTTTTACACAGGTAGCTGAGGCAAAGTACCACGCTTGCCGCTTGCGAGATGACGGTAGCAAGCGCCGCCGACCATACGCCGAAGCCAAACCCGCCGACAAAGAGAATATCCAGCACAACATTGAGCAGGGAGGAGAAAATCAGATAATAGAGCGGGCGGCGGCTGTCGCCGAGCGCGTTCATAATGCCGCGGCAGACATTGTACAAAACGAGGAACAGCGCGCCGAAGAAGTAGTAGCGGAAGTACTCGATCGCCTGCGGCAGTACCTCGGCATCGGTGTTCATCCAGACGAGGAATTTCGGCGTCATCAGCACGCCGAACACGGTCAGAAACAGACCGCTGACGATGCCGAGCGCAAGGTCGGTGTGGATCGCGTGCGAGACGCGCTCCTTTTGCCCCGCGCCGAAGTAGCGGGAGATCACGATGCCCGCGCCGATCGCCATGCCCTCAAAAAAGCTGACGAGCAGGAAGATCAGGTTGCCCGAGGAACTGACCGCCGCGAGGGCGTCGGTGCCGAGAAATTTGCCGACGATAAAGGTGTCCGCAGTGTTATACAGTTGTTGAAAAACTTGGCTCAAAAAGACAGGCAGTGCAAACCGCAGAATGTTGCCGTAGGGGTTGCCCTTGGTCATGTCCAGCGCTTGCCGCGTGCCGTGGTGTGAAACGAAATGCATCTCTGCGACCTCGATAAATAGCAATTCAATTTATTGTATCACATTTGCAGAGAAATTGCAGTAATAATATGAAAATTTCAAATAAAAAACACAGGATAAAACAATGACCGCAAGGGGTCACATATCCCCTTGCGGTCGTTGTAATCAAATTGTTTTGTCAGTTTTGCTTTTGCACGCTTTTGTATTCGTCGTAAAACTTGAAGTAGGGGCATTGGCGATAGCCTGCGTGCAGGAATCGGGACATTTCATCCTCGTCCATGTTCTGCGTGCATATGTACATTTCATACTGCTCGTCATAGTCGTAGTACTCGCAGTTTTCGCACAAAGGCGCTGTGTTTTTCTTTTGCATAATTACGCTTCTACAAACTTTACGCCGTCTTCCTCGGTCATGGAAGCAATGCGCGCCAGCGATTCCACGCGAATACCCATCGAGCGGATCAGTTCGCCGCCGGGCTGGTATGCTTTTTCGATCACGATGCCCGCGCCGACAACGGATGCGCCCGCTGCCTCGATCAGGCTGATCAGACCTTTCAGCGCGCTGCCCTTGGCAAGAAAGTCGTCGATGATGAGGACCTTGTCGCCCGGGTTCAAAAACTGCTTGGAGACCACGATGTCATAGGTGGTGCCGTGCGTATAGGACTCGACCTTCGAGGTGTACACATCGGCGTAGATGTTGTTGGTCTTGGTCTTCTTTGCAAACACAACGGGCACGTCGAAGTACTGCGCGGTCAGGCAGGCGATGCCGATGCCCGATGCTTCGATGGTGAGGATCTTGTTGACCTCGGTGTCTGCGAACAGGCGCTTGAACTCTTTGCCGAGCTCGCACATAAAGGCAACGTCGATCTGGTGGTTGACAAAGCTGTCTACTTTGAGCACATTGCCTGCGCCGATTTTGCCGTCTTTTACGATTCTGTCTTCAAGAAGTTTCATGAAAAAGCCTTTCTTTCGTATAGATTTTTAATTTTCATAGAGGACTGCGTTGACAAGGCCACCGATAAATACGGCATCCTGATAGTAGATAAAATTATCCACGATCGGCTCCAGCTTGATCGTAAGCGTTTTGGCATCGGTGAGATCAACGGCAAAGCTTTTGTAGGCGCCGGAGCGGGTCAGCTCTGCCTGGAACATCTGTTTGCCGTCTACCGAAACGGTCAGGCGCAGTGCAACGTCGGCATCTGTTTCGGCTCCGAAGCCTTTTAACATGAGCATGCCTTCAAAAGTTGTAAAATTGAAGCCCTCAATGGACAGCGTATCGCTGAAATTACCGTACAGAATATTGCCCGCGTAGTCCTCATTGCCCACGGTCAGCACATTCTCATAGAGCTTGCGATAATAGGCGGCAAGAGGAAGTTCCTCCGTGTTTTCGGCGACTTCGCAGAGCTCGTAAACATTCGGCAGAGTGACGTATTTCCGCACGGGAACGGTATAGTAGGTTGCATAGACATCCAGATCCTCGGTCACGTCGTTAAAGAGCGCGTTCCAACCGTCGAAAAGATAGCCGCTCTTGTCCTTGACCTCGGGTGGAGTGGCACTTTCTCCGTAGCGTACCTGCTCGGTCTTGAGCAGCGTCGCGTCCGCGTCAAAAAAGCGGACGGTCAGCCATTCTTTTTGGTAGATCGCTTTTACGATGGTGCCGCGGCGGATGTTGGTATAGTCCTTGTCCCATCCGCGAAAAATAAGGTCACCGCGCTTTTCGGGCATGGTGGGCGGAATGGCACTGCCGCCCTCAACGACGGTCTGCACCGAGATGGAGGTATATCCGTCCGTATCCACGAATTTTACGGTGAAATATTCCTTGGGTGCTTCGGTCACGGCAGGCTTTTTGGTCGTGGTCGCTGCCGAGGCGGCAGTGGCGACCACTTCATAGTATTGCGGCTGCGTGGTCGCAGAGGTCTCGGGCGGAAGATCGATCTTCGAGCGCTCGGTCTCGGCAATGTCGATCACCGCCGCGGTGCGGTCGGTGATGCTCGGTTCAAAGGGCACGCGCTGCCGCGTGCTGCTGCAGGCGAGCAAAAAAAGGCAGAGAAGGGAAATTGACAGCAAAACATACAGTTTCTTTATATTCTCCACCTCCCTTGACCGTTCCTGCATCAAAAAATGATTTCGACATTCTGTGCATTCATTTTATCATATTCTGATTGTACTTACAATATCTAAAATTTAGATATTTTCAATTTCCGCGGCAGTCAGGGCGATAATTTTATCTATATCGTCGGGCTGTACGCGCGCATCGTGCGCGGCACGGTTGCGCTTGATCTCGCCGCACTTGCGGCAGCGATGCACGATGACATAGCCTTTTTTCGGATTTAGCTCCACTTTGATCGGATCCATGATGCCGAGACAGGTATTTTGGCGGTCACCCGGCATGACGTCGATGTGGATCGAGCACAGGCAAAACGGGCAGTGGTTGCGCGAGGAAGAGCCGAGTGGCTGCACCTCGGCGCCGCAGTTCTGGCAGATAAAGCCGCTGTCGTTTTTTGCAAATCTTTTGCTTTCCATGAAAAAAACTCCTTGTATCACCGTCCGACCGCGCGGAAAAACTGTTACTGACAACATGGAACTTTGCAAGTATACGGAAAGGACAGTAGTGAAATGAAAAAATCCAGAAAAATTGCGAAAGTCGCTGCGGTATCGGCGGCGCTTGCGCTTGTGATGTTGGTTTCGGCGTCTGCCGCGACATGGAACGAGATGCGCCAAAACGGCATCGTCAGTGATGTCAGCGAGACAAATCGCGTAGGCAACGAAGTGCGAAACGGGATCGCAAACGGCATCGACCGTGTCGAGGACGGCGTTGAGCGTATCGGCGAGGATATTACCGGCAACCGCGGCAGAACCGCGGAAAGCGGTGCTGCTACGACCAACCATACCGGAAATGCTACGGGTGAAGGTGCCATGACCACCGATCACGGCGGCGCGGTCACGACCGACCATGCAAACGGCGTCACGACCACCGCACCTGCGCATACGACTGCGCCCGCGCAAACGACCACGGCGCATACCACAACCGGCAATCACGCCGCAAACGGTGAAAAAGACGGCGGCATGACCGCGGGTATCATCATCGCAGTGCTCGTCGTTGCCGCTGTCGTTGTGGTCATCTTCCTGCTCATTCCGAAAAGGAAGAGATAAACGCAAACCGCGACAGAGCGATTCTTTTTCAAAAATTTTTGAAAAGGGTGCGGGAAAAACTTTTTATAAAAAAGTTTTTCCCGCATTATTCTTTTTTTATTTTCTTACTTACCCACGCAGAAGTGGCTGAAGATCTCGGAGACGACTTCCTCGCAAACGGTTCTGCCGTCCAGCTCGTCGAGCGCGGCAACGGCGCGTTCGAGATCGCTCGCGGCAAGGTCGGTGCCCATGCCGCCGTTTACGACGGCGACAGCATCCGTGATGCGGTCGATCGCCTCACCGAGCGCGGCGAACTGGCGCGCGCTTGTCACGATGGCATCGTTTGCCGTGTCGATAGCGTCCTGTAAAAACAGCGATTCCACCGCCGCTTGCAGACGGTCGATGCCTTCGCCTTGCTTTGCGCTGATGGCAACCGCGTCGCAGAACAGTCCATCGGGCAGGTCGAGCGGCAGACTGCCGAGATCGGCTTTGTTGATGACGGCGATCTTCGGTGCGGACACGTTTTGCAGCGTCGCAAAGAGGGCAAGATCCTCGTCGTCGAGCGGCTTTGCGCCGTCGAGCACACAGAGGATCAGCTCGGCGCTCTGCAACTTTTCCTCGGCGCGCTTGACGCCGATCTGCTCCACAACATCCGTCGTTTCATGGATGCCCGCGGTGTCGGTCAGGTGCAGCAGCACGCTGCCGAGCGGCAGATCGCGCTCCAGCGTGTCGCGCGTGGTGCCCGCGATCTCGGTGACGATGGCGGCATCTTCCCCCGCGATGGCGTTGTACAACGAGCTTTTGCCGCGGTTGGGCGCACCGCAGATGACCGTGTTGATGCCCGCGAAGATCGCACTGCCCGTGCGGTAGGTGTCTTTCAGGTGCGCAAGATCGGCGCATACCGCGCTGGCACGCGCCGTAAATTCTTCGTCGCTGACCTCGGCGAGATCCTCGTCGGGGTAGTCGATCTTGGCATAGACCGCGGCGACAAGCGCGGTCAGCGCATGTGCGGCAGCCTCGACCTTCTCGGAGAGTGCGCCGCGGCGCTGCGATGCGGCAACGCGGAGCTGCGCGTCGCTCTTTGCCTCTAAAATCTCGCCGACAGCTTCCGCTTTGGTCAGCGACAGCTTGCCGTTGACAAAGGCGCGGCGGGTGAATTCGCCCGCGGGCGCGGGGATCGCACCGGCGGCAAACACCGCTTCCAGTACGCGCTGCGTCACCAGCACACCGCCGTGGCAGGTGATCTCGACCACGTCCTCACCCGTGTAGGAAGCGGGGGCTCGAAAGACGGTCAGCATGCCGTCATCGATCGGCGCACCGTCCGCCAGAATATCGCCGAATACCGCAGTGCGCGGTGCAAGATCCGCGACCGCCGTGCGGCATCTTGGAGAAAAGCAGCGACTTGCTACAGCCACTGCTTCTTCTCCGGATATTCTGATCAGCGCCACGCCGCCTTTTCCGCGCGGGGTGGAGACGGCGGCAACGGTAGACAGAAAATCTCTTTCCATAGGTTTAGTCGTTGCCGGCTGCCGTCTCGGAAGCTTCGGAAACAGGCGCTTCTGCGGAAGCGGTTGCGCCGGTATGCGCGTGAGGACGGCGGCGACGACGGTTGTGATCGCTGTTTCTTCTGCCGTCGTTTCTCGGGGGCAGCTTGCCCATGCCGTTTTCGGTCAGGTAGATCACGACCTTACGGTTGCTGTCCGAACCGATCGAGTTGGTGGAAACACCCTCGATGTTCTGCACTTCCGAGTGGATGATGCGTCTCTCGTAGGGGTTCATCGGCTCGAGCACAACGCTCTTGCCGTATTTCTGTACTTTTGCCGCCATTCTGCGGGCGAGTGCGCGGAGCGTCTCTTCGCGCTTTTCGCGATAGCCTTCTACGTCAACCGAGATGCGCTCGTGGTCGTCCTGACCGTCCGCGCGGTTTGCCGCGAGGTTGGCAAGATACTGTACGGCATCCAGCGTTTCGCCGTGGTGGCCGATCAGCATGCCTGCGTCATCGCCTGCGATGCGGATGCAGCTGCAGTTTTCATCGTCGGTGGTCACGCTGGTGGTGACATTGAGGTTGAGATTCTTTGCCAGCGTCTCTACAAAGGAGATCGCGGCGCCGAGCTCTGCCTCGGTGGTGGGAGTCTTGGGCTTTTTCGGCTTAGGCTCGCTCTTCTTCTCGGGGGCGGGCTTCTTTTCGGTCGGCTTCTTCTCGACCGGCTTCTTTTCGGGGCGCTTGGTCTCAGCCTTGGGTGCTTCTGCCTTGACTTCGGTCTTGACCTCGGCTCTGGGCTCTGCCTTGGGCTGGGGCTTTACTTCCGCTTTCGGCGCGGGCTTCTTTTCTTCTACGGGGTCGGGCGTCTCCACATAGGCAACGACCTTTGCAGGCTGTGCGCCGATGCCGAACAGACCGCCTTTTTTACCGGCACTGAGGACTTTCCATTCGATCTCGTCGAGCGAATCCACGCAGAGCTTGCCTTTGAGTGCTTCTACCGCGTCATTGATGGTCTTGCCGGTGGCTGTAATTTCGGTAATCATTCTATCACTTTCGTGCCGTAACACGAACCTTTCTGCTAATCTTATTTCTTCTTTTTGTCGCTTTCGTCTTTGAGCTTCGGCTTGCTTTGGTCGTTCTTCGTGGGAACCTTTTCACCGTTGAGAAGCGTCTGCGATGCGCCCTTTACCTCGGATTCTACTTCGGGCAGGGACTCGTAGTCTTCATCGTCGATGTGGTGCAGCGAACGAACGCGGGGCAGGTTTGCCTTCTTCGTGTCGTAACCCTTTTCCTTCATTTCCTTCTCTGCCTTCTTGATGTCCTCGTCGGTGACCTTCGGCACGGGCATCAGCTTTGCGAGCAGAACCGTCTGCACAAAGGAGAGAACGTTCGAGTAGATCCAGTACAGACCGATCGCGCTCGAGAAGCTGAAGCAGAAGAACAGCGACATGAGGGGCATGGTCCAGTCCATGATCTTCATGCTGCAGCCCGTCTGCGCATCCTGGGTCGTGGGGGATTGATAGGTGAACTTTCGGGTGAGCTTCATGGTGCCGACCTGCAAAAGGAAACATCCTACAGGGATGATCGCATAGGCGATGACATTCCAGATGGTCGGAACGCCGAGACCGGTGACTTCGGTGCTGGAGGTAAAGCCTGTCCAAACCGACATAGGCGTGATACCGAGGTTCAGACCGCAGAAATTGAGGTTCGGGATCTTGGAAAGTGCCTCATACTGGGGAACCTGCAGCAGAGTCTCGAGCTGGGGCTCGATGGCAGCGATGGCGTTGATCTGGTCAAAGCTTGCAAAGTTGCTCGTGGTAACGGCAGCACCGTTTACAGTGAGGCCGAGGGTGTTGGCGAGCTCGATCAAGGTCTCCGCACCCATGCCGCAGATATAGGTCAGCGGCTGACGGATGATGTAGTAGACCGACATGATGACAACAAGCTGCACGATCATCGGTGCGCAGCCGCCGAAGGGACTGACGTTCTCCTTCTGCTGCAGCTCCATGATCTCCTGCTGCATCTTCTGCATGGTCGCTTGGTCGGTGCGGCCTGCATACTTCTTGCGGATGACTTCCTCCTTGGGACGAAGCGCCGCCATCTTGATCTGATTCTTCTGCTGTTTGATACCAGACGGTACAAAGACCAGTTTGATAATGATGGTAAACAGCAGCAGCGACAGGGCATAGTTGCCCGTGAAGCTGTCAAAGAAACGCATAATATACGCAAACGGTATATTGATAATGTCGAAAAGTGAATTCATTGTAACCCTGTTCCGTTTCGGAACATCCTTTCTCATTCATCTTCATCGCCCGGTTGTTTTGAGTGGTGGGCAAAGCCTTTGTCGGGTACGGGGTCGTATCCGCCGCGGCAAAATGGATTGCAGCGCAGGATCCGCCATACCGTGAGGATCAGCCCACAGAAAAAGCCACGTTTTTGAAACGCCTCGAGGGCGTAGGCAGAGCAGGTCGGGGTAAACCTGCAACAACTCGGCTTGAGCGGTGAAATAAACTTTCGATACAGCTTGACAAGCCAGATACAAATATACTTCATATAAGTTCCAGTTTGCGCAGTGCCCGCGTCATATCGCGCGCGACATCCTGCGTCTTCTTGCCGCCGATGGCTTCGCGTGCGACCAGCACGATGAGGTGCCCGGTCTTTACGCCGTAAGCTGTGTCGATCTCTTTGTATGCGTGCCGAAGGATTCGTTTTGCTCGGTTGCGCTGTACGGCGCCGCCGATCTTTTTGCCGACGGTAAGTCCGATGCGGTTGATGTATTTTTTCTCGGGATTTGCCTTCATCAACGCATGTTTTCGGTAGTCGGGCAGGACATAGACAGCCAGTGTCGGCAGCACTGCCTTTTTGCCCTTTTTATATGCCTTGGAATACAGATGATTTTCGCAAATAGCGCGGTATTTCACGTCGTGATCCTTCCGATCTAAAAATTCTTGTTAAAAAGGCGGCTGTGCCGACTTTTTAACTCCTTACAGGGGCGCCGGCGGTTGAGCCGGGTGCGAACGCACGCCCCTTCCCCTATGAAAATCGCAGATTTTCATAGGATATAACAAAACCCCGATAACCTCTGTGGCGAGTTATCGGAGTTTGAAACTCCCGAGGGAGCAAGTATTCGGCAGAGGCAAAATTAGTAAGTAAGTCTTGCTCTGCCCTTAGCGCGGCGTCTCTTCAAAACTTTTCTGCCGTCAGCAGTCTTCATTCTCTTTCTGAAGCCGTGCTCTTTTTTTCTCTGGCGCTTCTTAGGCTGATAGGTTCTAAGCATCGTGATTTGTACCTCCTTGCAAGATTTCGGAAGCGATAACTTCGCGTGTATTCACAATAAGACAACCTATATTATATGGAATTTATTCAGGAATGTCAAGGGGTTTTTGAAAATTCGTGAAGAAGTAATCGTGAAGAGGGAAGAGGTTAAGTAGATTTCCGCGCCAAGAGGCGCGGAAATCTTCCTTTCTGTATTACTTCAACTGTTCTGCAAGAGCCGCTTCGGCTGCTGCCAGTGCTGCTTCCACCTTGGAAACATCCGCGCCGCCTGCCATTGCGCCGTCGGGGCGTCCGCCGCCCTTACCGCCGGTGATGGCTGCGACTGCACCGACCAGCTTGCCGGCGTGTGCGCCCTTGGCAACTGCGTCCTTGCCTGCGCAGGCTGCAAACTGGAGCTTGCCGCCCTCGACTGCCGCGATAACGGCAACCGCGCTTGCATTCTTTGCCTTGATCTCGTCGCAGAGCGAACGCGCGTTCTGTGCGCCGCCCTCGATCTTGGCAGTGATGAGCTCTACATCGCCGACCTTGATGCTGCCGAGGTTTGCAAGTGCGTTTTGCGAGAGCTTTGCGTTAGCTGCATCCAGCTCTTTCTTGAGCTGCTTGATCTCGTTTTGGAGAGCGGCTGCGCGCGCGGGGTTGTCCGCTACGTTTGCGCTCTTGAGCTCGGCTGCGGTCTTGGCTGCGAGTTTTTCGCTCTCTGCCAGCAGTGCCAGCACGCCGCGGCCCGTGGTACCCTCGATACGGCGGACGCCCGCAGCGACCGAGGACTCGGAAATGATCTTGAACAGACCGATGTTACCCGTGTTGGCAACATGCGTACCGCCGCACAGCTCGGTGGAGAACTCGCCCATCTTGACCATGCGTACCTTGTCGCCGTACTTTTCGCCGAAGAGTGCCATTGCGCCCTCTTTCTTTGCGGTCTCGGGGTCGGTCACGGTGGTGTTGACCGCCTGTGCCAGCAGGATGTGCGAGTTGACAAGGGTTTCTACCTTGACAAGTTCTTCGCTCGTCAGGGCTGCGAAGTGTGTGAAGTCAAAGCGTACGCGCTCGTTGTCTACATAGGAGCCCGCCTGCTCAACATGCGCGCCGAGCACCTGACGGAGTGCTGCGTGCAGCAGATGCGCTGCGGAGTGGTTGCGGCGGATCGCCGCACGGCGCATGCTGTCTACCTCAGCGGTGACAGTTTCGCCGACTTTCAGCGTGCCGCTGACCATGTGGCAGATGTGGATGTATACGCCGTCGGTCTTCTTGGTGTCAATGACGCTTGCCAGTGCGGTCTCGGTGCGGATAACGCCCGTGTCGCCGACCTGACCGCCGCCTTCGCCGTAGAAGGTGGTAGCGTCGAGGATCAGACTGAAGTCGCCCTCGTTTATCTCGTCGAGGGAATTGTCGTCGTCGATGATGGCGAGCACCTTTGCATTGCAGCTTTCCTGCTCATAGCCGACGAAGTCGGTCTTTGCAAGCGAGGAGAGCAGCGTCTTGGAGGACTCGCTCCAACCGCCGATGTCCTTGCGCTTGGATCTTGCACGCTCGCGCTGTGCAAGCATCAGCGTCTTGAAGGTATCCTCGTCGATGGAAAGTCCCTTTTCCTCCGCGATCTCACGGGTGAGGTCGATCGGGAAGCCGAAGGTGTCGTACAGCTTGAATACTTCTTCGCCGTTGATGGCCTTTTTGCCTTCGGCGATCGCTTTTTTTATCAGATTGGACAGAAGCGCGATGCCCGCGTCGATGGTCGCGTCAAAGCGCTCTTCCTCCATGGAGATAACTTTTTTGATATACTCGTGCTTTTCGCCGAGTTCGGGGTATGCGCCGATGTTCTGCTCGATCACGACCTCGCAGAGATCCGAGAGGAACGCGTGGTTGATGCCGAGGAGCTTCGCATTTCTTGCCGCGCGGCGCAGGATTCTGCGGAGAACGTAGCCGCGGCCCTCGTTAGAGGGGATGACGCCGTCGCAGATCATGAAGGTTGCCGAGCGGATATGGTCGGTGATGATACGGATGGAGATGTCGTTTGCCTTGTCTTCGCCGTATTTCTTACCTGCGACCTCGCAGACGGTGTCGAGGATCTTGCGAACGGTGTCTACCTCAAAGAGGTTGTCCACGCCCTGCATAACGCAGGCAAGACGCTCCAGACCCATACCGGTATCGATGTTCTTCTGTGCGAGCTCGGTGTAGTTGCCGTTGCCGTCGTTGTTGAACTGCGAGAATACGTTGTTCCAGATCTCCATGAATCTGTCGCAGTCGCAGCCGGGCTTGCAGTCGGGGCTGCCGCAGCCGTATTTTTCGCCGCGGTCAAAATAGATCTCGGAGCAGGGACCGCAGGGACCGCTGCCGTGCTCCCAGAAGTTGTCTGCCTTGCCGAGACGAATGATCTTCTCGGCGGGAACGCCCATCTTTTTGTTCCAGATCTCAAAGGCTTCCTCGTCGTTCTCGTAGATCGAGGGGTAGAGCAGCTCTGCGGGGATCTCCAGGCACTCGGTCAGAAATTCCCAAGCCCACGGGATCGCCTCGTTTTTGAAATAGTCGCCGAAGGAGAAGTTGCCCAGCATCTCAAAGTAGGTGCCGTGGCGCGCGGTCTTGCCCACGCTTTCCAGGTCGGGCGTGCGGATGCACTTCTGGCAGGTGGTTACGCGGTTGCGGGGCGGAACGACCTCACCGGTGAAGTATTTCTTCATCGGTGCCATGCCCGAGTTGATGAGCAGCAGAGACTTGTCGCCCTGCGGTACGAGCGGGAAGCTCGGCAGGCGCAGATGTCCCTTGCTTTCAAAGAAGGAGAGGTATTTTTCTCTCAGATCATTCAGGGATGTCCATTTCATGGTTTTGTATCCTCTTAATTAAATATATTTTTTAGATTTTCATTCAAAATATTATACCACCGTCAAAACAGGATGTCAACTGTTATATTCAGAAAGAAAGATGAAAGCGTGCGGTTTTGCGGGTGTCGCCTTGCGTGGCATCTCCGGCGTAATTCAGTGTATTGGTATGTTTGTAGGGGCAGAATGGTGGGTTATCGTTACAACATCGTCGCGGCGATGCACACACTTGTAGGGGACGGCGTCTCGACGTCCCGTTTTGTCATGGTGCGATGGCTGTATCACCCCGCCCTTGTCATCCCGAGCATCGTCGAGGGATCTCGGGCGGAGATGTTGTACATGCGGGAGGAGCAAGCCCCTCCCCTACCGAGGTAGTTACATCATCGTTATGGAAACGCAAACGCCTGCCTCTACCGTGAGTGCGTTACCGTTGCGACATCGAACTGTTGCTTTTGCGGACAATAGGACTTAAATATATCGTATCGCAGATAAATAGCCTTCCCCAAAGAAGAAAACTGCGGTTGCTTCGGGTAAAGCAAAAAAAGCGCACCGATCATCGGTGCGCTTTTTTAATTCGTGTCAGTTACCTTCAAACTCGGTTTCGGTTGCGGCGTCGTCGCATTCTACCTCGATGCACTCATCATCGCAGAGATCTTCGTCATCGAGAAAATCCTCGCACTCGCAGTCGATGCAAGCGGGAACGTACTTTTGATAGAGCTTATAAGCGACAATGGCAAGCGCAGCAATGCCTGCGATCGCGGCAGAAACGGCAAGGATAATTTTGCCGACATTGGGTTTTTCGGGTTTCTTTCCGATATAAAGCATGGTATCACTCCTTATGAGAAATTGAAACGAATAATCCACTTCACTTATAGTATACCATGTTTGCGCGAAAATGCAATAAAAAAATAAAAAACTTATTCAAGTTTTTGCACACACCGCGCGTGCATGCCTTGATTTTATACGATAATTGTAGTATACTATATTCTGTAAAATTATATTCCGATTACGATGGAGGAAAAGACAGTGAAAAAACGGATACTGCTCATTGGCGGCGTTTCTACCGAACTTTCGATGCATGTGGATACGCTCGCGGACGAAAGTAAGGAAGTATGTGCACCGATCGAATATACTCTGACGCCTGCCGGTTCGGCGGCGCTCGGCGCTGTGACAATTTCCCGTCTCGGCGGTGAAGCGATCCTGTGCAGTGCGGTCGGTGATGATACTTACGGCAAAGAGGTCGTCAAATTCCTGGAGGATCTCGGCATGGATACGCGCTTTGTTAAAACGGTGAAGTGCGCAAAGACCGCAATGGATGTACTCGCCGAGGACGCGGCTGCCTGCCGCGTGTACAAGAGCACCGCAATGCTCGGTGCCATCGACGCGGATCTTGTTGAGGAAGCGTTTACGTCGATGCCCGACGCGGTATATATCAGTCTGGATATTCCCGCAGAGGCGGCAATTCGCGCAGCAGAGCTTGCGCGCGAGAAGAAGATTCCCTCGTTCTTTGACGGACAGCGCATCCCCGAGGATTTCCCGCTCTCCGAGCTTGGTGTGATCGATCTGATCGCGCTGCCGCCCGAGGTGACCGAGCGCGTGACCGGTATCAGCCCGCGCGATGCCAACAGCAATCTTGCGGCGGCTGTCGAGCTGCATAAGACCGTGCGCTCCAAGACCTATCTTTTCAAGTTCGGCGTGGGCGGCGCGTTCGCCTACAAGGGCAATTTCTCCTACTACATTCCCTACGTTGAGGGCGCGGACAAGCGCTATACCGATCTGCTCGTACCCGCGATGATCCTGGAGAACCTGCGTTCGGGCAAGAGCGTGCGCGCAGCGCGCTATGCGTCTACCGTGGTTGCCATCGCGGCGCACAAGGGCGGCGCCCCCATCATCGCAGTGCCGAGCGAGACCGAAGTTCTGCGCTATGTACTGGAGAACGAGATCGAATTTTAAACGCGTTTCACATTTACGAGGTGGACTATGAAGCTGCATGTCAATTTTATCAGATCTTCCAACGGCAAGCGCGATATTGCCTGCTATGTCTATGTGCCAGACGGCGAGGTGCGCGGTATCGTGCAGATCTCGCACGGCATGTGCGACTATATTGAAAACTACGCGCTGCTTGCCGAGCGGCTCACCGCCAAGGGCATCGTCGTCTGCGGCAATGATCACCTCGGACACGGCAACTCGGCGGAGGATGCAAACGATTACGGCTATTTCGGCAGCGGCGGGTATCTGACGCTGGTCAAGGATCTGCGCAAGATGAACAAGATCGTGCGCGCGACCTACAAGGATGTGCCGCTGGTTCTGCTCGGGCACAGCATGGGTTCCTTCCTCGCGCGTGCCTACGCCGTGACCTATCCCGATACGATCGACGGTGCAGTCTTTGTCGGCACGGCGGGCACGGATAATCCCGTGCGCGCAGGACAAGCGCTCGCGGCGGCGGTCGGAAAGTCGCGCGGCAATCATTACCGCAGCCGCATGCTCTACAACCTCGCGTTCAAGGCGTACAACATGAAATACCCGAGCGAGGGCGAGTATGCATGGCTTTCCCGCGACAAGTCGGCGGGGGAGAAGTTCGCGGCGGATCCGCAGCGCAATTTTGTGTTCACCGCGGACGGATACTACGGTCTGTTTTCGGTGCTGGCGGCGGTCTCCAAACCCTCGTGGGCGCAGAACTATCCGAAAGATCTGCCGACGCTGATCACCGCGGGCGATCTGGATCCCGTGGGCAATTACGGAAAGGGACCGACCGAGGTCTACAATATGCTGGACGCGGCTGGCGCCGAGCATCTTACGCTGAAATTGTACAAGGATGCGCGGCATGAGCTGCATAACGAGACCAACAAAGAGGAATTTTTTGCGGATCTGTATACATGGATAGAGTCGAACAAACTGGTAAAATAAAGAGCATTGCCATCGTCGGCAGCACCGCAAGCGGAAAAAGTGCGTTGGCACTCGCGGCGGCGAAGCATTTGGACGGGGAGATCCTGTCCGTGGATTCCATGCAGGTCTACCGCACGATGGATATTGGTACGGCAAAACCCACCGCCGCCGAACAGGCGGCGGTGCGTCATCATCTGATCGACATCTGCGACCCGAAGACGCCGTTTTCGGCGGCGGATTTTGCGCCGCAGGCGCTGGCATGTGCCAAAGAAGTGGCGTCACGCGGCAAGCTGCCGATCTTTTGCGGCGGTACGGGACTCTATCTCGACAGCCTGATGCGCGGCGACGCGCCGAGCGAAACGGCTGCGGATGAGGGCGTGCGCGCCGAGCTGCGTACCTTTGCCGAGGTGAACGGCGCACAGGCACTGCACACGCGCCTTGCTGAAGTGGACCCCGAGAGCGCCGAGCAGATCCATGCCAACAATGTCAAGCGTGTGATCCGCGCGCTGGAGGTCTACCTCGTCAGCGGCAAGCCGAAGAGCGCATGGGATCGCGAAAGCCGCCTTGTGCCGAAGGCGATCGAGCCTGTGGTGATCGGGCTTGCCTATCACGAACGTGAACTTCTGTATACGCGCATCGATCGGCGCGTGGACGCGATGCTCGAAATGGGACTGCTCGAGGAGACGCGGCGGCTGGATGCGGACGGCGTGTTTGCCGCCAACGGTACGGCTGCGGCGGCGATCGGATATAAGGAGCTTTTGCCCGCGATCCATGGGGAAATGCCGCTTTCCGAAGCGGTGGAGACTTTAAAGCGGGCGACCCGCCGCTATGCCAAGCGGCAGATGACCTGGTTTTCGGCAAAGGAATATGTGCAGCCGCTCCGGTGCGACACCGAGGACGGCGAGATGCGTCCGTTTGACGACATTTTCGCCGAGCTGTGCGAAATGCTGGAAGAAAAGGGAATTTTGAAACCATAAGCCTTCTCCCTTGGGAGAAGCCTATGGTATACCGCATTACAAATCGTAGGGGAGGGGCTTGCTTCTCCCGCATAATCCGAGAAAGGAAGTGAGATCGTGGAAGAAAAAGAATCCGAACAGCGGCGAGATCCGGTGGCGCGATTTTGGCTGTCACTGCTGCGCGGTGCGCTCATCCTCGGTCTCCTTTTTTATTTACTGTATCACCTGACGAACGGATTTTCCGCCGAGATGAAAACGCAGACGGTGAAACTGACGGCGGAGGAGCAATTGCTTTCCACCATCGGCACGGTCGTGCGGGCGGAGCTGCCCGTGAGCGCATCCCGGAGCGGCGTGGTGAGCTACCACATTGCCGACGGGGAAAAGGTGAAGGCGAATGCCAAGGTCGCCATGGTGTACAGCGGCTATGCCGACAGTGATACGGTGGCAAGGATCGCCGAGCTGGATCGCTCAATTGAGCTGCTTGAGGCGGCGGGCATCGACGGCGACACCCATGTTTCGGATGCTGCCGACGCCGAGCGGGAGATCGCCAGCCGACTTTTGACGCTGTCCGAGCAGATCGGACGCGGGGATTTCTCGGGCGCGGGAGAGGGCGCGGACAGCCTGCTTTCCACCTTTGTGCGGCGGGATACCATCCTGTCGGGCAGCGGGGACAGCACCCGCGCGACGCTTTCGGCGCTGCGCGCCGAGCGGGAGAGCCTTGCCGCGTCTCTCACGGGCGGTTCCACCGCCGTGCGTGCCTCGCGCGCAGGCTATTTTTACAGCTATGCCGACGGCGGCGAGACGGTTTTTAACTATGACAGCGTAGAGAGTCTTACGCCTGCCGAATACCGCGCGGGACTTTCCGCGATGCAGTCGGCTTCGGCGGGCACGGTCGGCAAGATCGTGCTGTACCCGCGCTGGTATCTGCTTTGCCCCGTCGCAGAGGAAGAGGCAAAGACGCTGAAAGCGGGCAGTACCTATACGCTGTATTTTGCGGGCGGCAGCGAGCGCCTTTCGATGACGCTTTCGGCGAAGAACGAGGGCGACGGCGAAGTGCTGCTGGTGTTCTCGACGCTGGAAATGCCCGAGGACTTTGATTTCGACCGCACGCAGAAAGTCTCAATCGTGACCGAAACGATCAGCGGCTACAAGCTGCCTGCGTCGGCGCTGCGCATTGTGGACGGAAACGTCGGCGTGTATATTCGCAGCGGCAACACCGTCAAATTCCGCCTGGTCGAGGTCTTTTATGAGAGCGGCGCGTATGTTTTTGTGCGCACGGATACGGCGGGACAAACGCTGTATGCAAACGATGCCGATGCGACCAACGATATTTATTGCAAGGGACTCTCGCTCTACGACAACGTGATCGTGAGCGGCGCAAAAGAGCTTTCCCCCGATAGGATAGTGAACTGATATGAACGAATTTGCTTATATTGACAGAAACCTGGAAAGGATCCGCCGCGCGGCAGCCGATGCCGCCGCGACTTCGCCGTACGGACAGGACTACGAGATCCTGCTGGCGACGAAATACGCAAGCGCCGAGGAGATCAACTACGCGCACAAGGCGGGCATCACAAAGATCGGTGAAAACCGCGTGCAGAGCCTGCTCGAAAAGTATGACAAGCTCGACAAAGAAGGGCTCGACATCCATTTTATCGGCAGCCTGCAGCGCAACAAGGTCAAGTATATTATCGACAAGGTTTCTATGATCGAGTCTCTGGATTCTATAGAGCTTGCACAGGAGATCGAAAAGCAGGCGGCAAAGCACGGCAAGGTGATGGACTGCCTGATCGAGATCAACATCGGCGACGAGGCTTCCAAGGGCGGCATCCCGAAGGGCGAGGCACTCGCCTTTGCCGAGGCGGTGTCCGCTTTTGAACATATTCGCCTTTGCGGCATCATGACGATGGCGCCGAAATGCACCGAAATCGACGAATATCGCAAATATTTTCGAGAAAGTTATCATATTTTTATTGACATTTGCGAAAAAAAACTTCATAATATAAATAGGTGTATTCTATCCATGGGGATGAGCGGCAGCTTTACGGCGGCACTCGCCGAGGGCGCAAACCTGATCCGCGTGGGCAGAGCGGCATTTCAAAAAGAGGAATAAAAATTATTAGATAGAGTTCGGAGGAATGAAAATGGGATTATTCGGTGACATCAAGAACAAGTTCAGTCAGGATACATACGAGGACAGCGGTTACATGTATGACGAAGCGGACGAGAACGCAAACTACTACGAGGAGCCCGCAGAGACTGATTTTAATGCGCAGGACAATGCGGCTACCATCGGCGGCAGCGGCTATGACATCATGGGCGGCGGCAGCGCGATCGAGCTCAAGGTCGTAAAGCCCCAGAACTTTGAGGATTCCGCACAGGTTGCAGACCACCTGCTCTCCAAGCGCACGGTCGTTCTCAACCTTGAGGACACCAACAAAGAGGCTGCAAGAAGAATTCTCGACTTTTTGACCGGCGTTGCTTACTCCATCGGCGGCAACATCAAGAAGGTTGCCAACAGCGCATATGTTGTAACGCCTTCCAACGTAGACGTCAGCGAGGGACAGATCAAGCAGAAGGCTGCTGCTCCCAAGGCAGACGAGGAAAACGCACAGTAAGGATTTATGAGGTGCCGCACCGCGTTTCGCGGTGCGGCATTTTATTTGTTCACGCAAAAAGCGGCGCAATACGGCGTTGCTCCTCGAAAGCGGCTCGACGATCGGGCAGATCGCCTTCGCCTTGCTTTCTGTGGTGCGCCTGGTCTTGTTTGCTTTTTGCGCGAACGGCGCTCAATGTGCGAGACGGCGGCGCAATACGGCGTCAATATTCGCACATCGTAATGTCGGCGCACACACCGGTAGGGGAGGCGTTTCGCCTCCCGAAAGCCGCGGTACGATGGTTGTATCAACCCGCCCATGTCATCCCGAGCGGAACATCCCCCACAAGATCCAAACGGCAACGCCGTTTGCCCTGCGGGTTTCGACTACGTCCCGCCGCTGTCATTCTGAGCGGAGCCGCAGGCGCAGTCGAACTTTTGAGGTGAAACCTCAAAAGCGCGAAGCGGAATCTCGGCGGGACTTCGCTCAAGATGACGGTGGGGGATGTGCGGTGGGGGAATAGCGACCTACGGTCGCATGCGTCCTCGACGTCCCGAGGGATCTCGGGCGGAGATGTCGTACATGCGCGACCTCACGGACGCGCTGCATAAACAAAGAACACATATTAAAGGAAACAATGCGATACAGAGACAGTGACGAATTTAAACTGCTGTGCAGACGCGCAGAGGATGCGTTTGCGCGGGCGGCGGGGGATCTTGTGCCTACGGCGTTTTTGAACCCTGCCGAGCAGTATTTTCTCGGGCAGTATCTGCGCGAGCGTGGATATGCCGACCGTGCGGTCTTTTTCGGCGGCGCGCCGGGTGCACAGCGCAAGAAGTTGTTTGCGTGCCCCGAGTACATTGCGGCGCTCAGTGAAAACGGCGATCTGTACGGCGCGGCGGTGAGCTTTCTCGGCGAGGATGCGTTCGGCGAGATCTGCCCCTTGAAGATCTCGGGCGGCGGATTCCGCGATTTCACGCACCGCGACTATCTCGGCGGCATTTTGGCGCTGGGTCTTGACCGCAGTGCCATCGGTGACATCGCGCCGATCGACGAGTATTCCGCGTACATTTTTGTCAGCCGCAAGGTGGCAGGCTTTTTGACCGCGGGCGACTTCTCGGAGACGGGCGGCATCCGCATTGCCAAGGACCGCGTGAAGATCGAGCGGACGACCTTGCCCGCGGGCTATGTGATCGAGCAGAAATACAAGGCGGTGACCGACACGGTCGCGTCCGAGCGGCTCGACTGCGTGGTGGCTGCGCTCTGCAACCTCTCGCGCGAGGCTGCCAAGGAAAAGATCCTGCAAAAAGAAGTGGAACAGAACTACGAGACCGCCGAGGAGATCAGTGCCGAGGTCAAAGCGGGCGATCACATCAGCGTGCGCGGCGTGGGAAAGTTCCTTGTGGAATCGGTCGCCGATCCGACCAAAAAAGGTCGGCTGCGGCTGGTGGCGAAAAAATTTATTTGAAAATTATTGCAGGTGTACGGTAAGGACATCGCGCCGCGCTTTTGCGGATGCGTGCATCCCCTACCAAAGTGCATGAACCTGCCGTAGGGGAGGGGTTTCCCCTCCCGGTTGCTGCGGTTTGATCCATATAATATGTACCCAAACAGGAGGCTAACGGTATGCTCTTATCCGAAAAACTCGAACAGGCTAAATTTTCCAAAAGCGTTGCCGGCTATGCAGTCAAGGAAGTGGACGGCTTTTTCAGTGATTTTCTGCCCGTACTCCGTGAAGAGGAGGAGCTGATGCGCGTGCTGCGTACCAAGCTCAGCGCGTTTGAAGCGCATGCCGAGGAGATCGAAAAGCGCGAGCAGGAGGCATACCGCGTATTGGAAGCGGCAAAGCAGGAGGCGGAAAGTATGCTGGCGGCTGCGCGCAAAAACGCGGGCGCCATCGTGGCAGAAGCGAAAGCGGCAGCCGAAGCGCGTGAGCGCGCGGCGGATGCACATGCGGCAGAGCAGCTGCAAAATGCAGAGCGCCGCTCTGCGGAGCGCATCGACGAGGCGAAGAAGACCGCCGAAATGATCCTTGCCGCCGCCGACCGCAAGGGACGCACGCTGCTTGCCGAGGCACAGGCGAGAGCGACTGCGCAGAGCCAGAGCGCCAAAGCGCTCGCGGCGGAGTGCGTCGCGTTTGAAGCGCGCTTTCGCACGCTTGCCGCAGACACGGTGCGTGCGTTGTCCGAGCTGAAGGACGATGCGCCGAAGCCGATCGTGACGCAGTCCGCGTCGCAGATCGCGGCAGAGCCGATCGTGCCGAAGCCTGTGCAGCCCGCAGAACCCGAAGTATCCGAAGAGCCGCCGCGCCGTGTGGTACGCCCTGCACCTGCAGCGGAGCAGCCGAAGGCTGAATCCACTCCCGCAGCACCTGCGGAGGAATCCGCCGCGCGGGACATCCCCTTTGCGGGCGGACAGCCTGTTTCGGCGTATACGGGTGCATCGGAGAAGCCGTCGGGGCGCAAGCTGTATGACACCGTAACGGTCAGCTACGACAATGACGACGGCTATGAGGACATCCGCAAGCTGATGGAAGACGTAAACGGTAAAAAGTCTACCAATCCCGCGCATTTTATGGAGTGAAAGACATAATAATATGGAAAGAAAAAAGATGACGATATATTTTTGGATCATACTGGCGGTCTGCGTTCTGGATCAGCTCACCAAGGTGTGGGCGATGGATCTGATCGCGGCGGCAAACAGCATGTCTGTCGAACAGGTCGCAGAGGGGAACACCCTGCCGATCTTCGAGAACATTTTGCACTTCACCTATTTGGAGAATTCGGGCATGTCGTTCGGTCTGCTTGCCGATCATCGCTGGGTATTCATGCTGCTGTCCGCGGTGGGCGTCGTGGCGCTGTTCGTTTACCTCGTTTCTCTGCGCGGAAACGGCAAGCTGATCTGCACATCGCTCTCGCTGGTGATCGGCGGCGGCATCGGCAACATGTTTGACCGCGTTTCCCTCGGCTACGTCGTAGACTTTATCGACGTGCGTTGCATTCCCGGCTGGAAATGGATCTTCAATCTCGCCGACAGCGCGGTCTGCGTGGGCGCGGCACTGCTGATCCTCGGCATTCTGCTCGAATACAAGAAGGAGAAGGTAAAATGAGCGAACGCGTGATCGTCTGCCCCGAGGAGGCAGGTACGCGCGCGGATGTGTTTTTGACGGCACATTTCGATGTGACGCGCACGGCGGCGGCACGCCTTCTCGACGAGGGCGCGGCGCTGGTCAACGGCAAAGTCGCTGCGAAAAATTACAAATTGCGCGTTTTGGATATTGTGACGCTGGAAATGCCGCCCGTGAAAGAGGTCGAGACCCGTGCGGAGAACCTGCCGCTTTCGATCGTGTATGAGGACGACGACATTGCCGTGATCGACAAGCCGAAAGGGATGGTGGTGCATCCTGCGGCGGGCAACGAGGACGGCACGCTGGTAAACGCGCTGCTCTATCACATGGGCGACCGTCTTTCGGGCATCGGCGGCGAGAAGCGCCCCGGCATCGTGCACCGCATCGACAAGGACACGAGCGGTCTGCTTGTCATTGCCAAAAACGATTTTGCACATACTATTCTGTCAGAAGGACTGAAAACGCACAGCATCGACCGCGAGTATATGGCGGTGGCGATCGGCAATTTCAAGGATGACGGCGGGACGGTGAACAAGCCGATCGGACGCAATCCGCGTGACCGAAAAAAGATGGCGGTGGTTGCGGACGGCAGAGAGGCGGTGACGCATTACCGCGTGGCGGAGCGTTTCCACGGCTACACGTTGCTTGCGCTGAAGCTGGAGACAGGCAGAACACATCAGATCCGCGTGCATATGGCGTCGATCGGGCATCCGCTGCTCGGCGACACCGTCTACGGCGGTGGCGGCACCAAGTTTGAAAAGCAGCAGGGCGATCTGCTCGTCGGGCAGACTCTGCATGCGTACCGTCTCACCCTCACGCATCCTCGAACGGGCGAGGTCATGACTTTTGAAAGTCCGCTGCCCGCGTACTTTGAGACGGTATTGGAAAAATTGAGAAAAATATAAATATGCGGGAAAACAATTTTATAGAAAAGGAACGCGTCTCTATCTAACTTCTAAGCCAACATTGGATTCCGACGCGTAATGAGTTTGCGCAGCGCAAACTCATTAACCTTTTTCTATAGAAGGCTCCGCACCCTTTCCAAAAATTTTTGAAAAGAGAATTGATATATTGATTTCCTTTTTTAAAAGTTTTTGAAGGGTGCAGGGAAACTTTTTGTAAAAAGTTCCCCTGCAGCGTATCTCCAAAGGAGGTTTCTATGCACCAAACGAAAAGACGGTATACGCCTGTGCAGGTGATCACGCTGAGCTTTGCGGCGGTGGTGCTCTGCGGCACGCTGCTGCTTATGCTGCCGATCGCTTCGCGCAACGGTGAGAGCGTACCGTTTATCCATGCTTTATTTACATCGACCAGTGCGTCCTGCGTGACGGGGTTGGTCGTTTATGATACCCTTACTCAGTGGTCGCTGTTCGGGCAGATCGTGATCCTGTGTCTCATTCAGATCGGCGGCATCGGCATCATTACGCTGGCGATGTATTTTCTCTCGATGCTGCACGCCAAGATCGGCATGCGGCATGTGTTTGCCCTGCAGGAATCCATCGGCGCGGAATCCTCGGCGGGACTCGTGAAAATGACGCGGTTTATCGCGGCAGGCGTGCTTTTGCAGGAAGCGGTCGGCGCGATCTTGCTGCTGCCCGTGTTTATTCCGCAGTTTGGGTTGGGGCGCGGTATTTGGTACGCGGTGTTCCATTCGGTCAGCGCATTTTGCAACGCGGGCTTCGACCTCATGGGCGGCGGCGCATCGCTGACGGCGTACAGCGGCAATGTCTACTTTAATTTGGTGATCTGCCTGCTCATCACGCTCGGCGGGCTCGGCTTTTTTGTATGGCTCGACCTTTTGCGGTGCCGATTCCGCTTTTCCGAATTTGCACTGCATACCAAGATCGTCGTGGTGACCTCGCTTGCGCTGACGCTTATCGGTGCGCTTTTGTTCTTCGTGCTGTTTTACGGCAGTGAAGCCGCGGCGGGGCGAAGCGTTGGCGAAAAGCTGCTTGCTTCGCTGTTTCAGTCGGTCACGGCGCGCACGGCAGGCTTTGCCACGGTCGATCTTGCGAAGATCGACGGCGGCGCGCAGATGCTGATGATCGTGCTGATGCTGATCGGCGGCTCCTCGGGCTCGACGGCGGGCGGCATCAAGACGACGACCTTTGCAGTCATTCTTTTGTTTGTCCGTTCGATCTTCCGCGGTAAAGAGGACATCGAGTGCTTCGGACGCCGCATCGAAAAGAGCGTGCTGCGCACCGCGATCGCGGTATTTGTGCTCTATCTCGGTCTTGCACTGTGCTGCGGCATTGCGATCAGCGCGATCGAGGATGCCGACATCATTGCCTGTCTGTTTGAGACCTTTTCGGCGATGGCTACGGTGGGACTCAGTCTGTCGCTGACGCCGACGCTCTCGGCGGTATCGAAGCTCATCGTGATCGCCTTGATGTTCCTCGGACGCGTGGGCGGACTCACGGTGCTGCTCTCCCTCACCGGCAAGCGCAAAGAAGAAGCCTACCGCTACCCCGCGGAGAATATCACCGTGGGATAATGTTTGTTTATACAAATAAAATTCTGTTTTAAAGACGGACATGCGCCGGCTTTAAAACTCCTTACAGGGGCGCGCACGGTGAGTGCGTCGAGAGACTTGCGCCCCTCTATACTTGAAAATCCTTGGATTTTCAAGTGATTTTAGGAAAGGACTCACACCATGAAAAATATACTCATTTTAGGACTTGGTCGGTTTGGCAGTGCGATGGTCAAGCCGCTCTCGGATCTCGGCAACCAGGTGGTCGTTTGCGACACCGACGAAGAAAAGATCAGTGCGGTACTGCCGTTTGCGGCGGGTGCCAAGATCGGCGACTGCACGAATGAAAAATTTGTCGCGTCGCTCGGCGTGGAAGATTTCGACATCGTTTTTGTGACCATCGGAGAAAGCCTGCAAAGTTCGCTGGTAGCGGTCACGCTGCTCAAAGACCACGGGGCGAAGTGCATCTACGCCAAGGCGGGCAGCGAAATGCATGAAAAGCTGCTGCTGCGCCTCGGCGCGGACAAGGTCATTTTCCCCGAGCGGGATGCCGCACAGCGCCTTGCGAATATCTGCGGCAGAAACTCGGTGTTTGACTGCATCGACCTGGACGCGGGATACGCCATTTACGAGATCGCGGTGCCGACTTCGTGGGTGGGCAAAAGCGTGCTCGAGCTGAATGTGCGCGCGCGGTACGGGGCGAACATCCTCGGCGTGAAGAAAAAAGCGGGCGGGGCACTGCACCCCAATATCCGCCCCGACTATGTTTTTGCGGCAGAGGAGCGCGTGATGCTGATGGGCGAGCAGACCCGCCTTGTAAAGCTGCTCGATCGCTGAATCTTGCAAAAAATGGAAGAAAAGCAACAAGATATATGAAAATTTCATAATAAAACGCATGAAATTTTGGCATATCCGAGCATATTTCCTGTTGACTTCTTTGTGCTTTTGGAGTAAAATTAACCATATATTATCTGTTTTTAGGTAAAACAGGTATGGAATTTTGTATTTTTATTTGGAGGAAAGAATCATGAAAAAGATTCTCGCACTCGTGCTCGTTGCAGTCATGATGCTTGCTACCTTCGCTTCTTGCGGCGAAAGTGCAGCTACGAACTATGCTGCCAACAACACCGAGTATTTCATCGGCGGTACCGGTCCTCTTACCGGTGACGCTTCCAGCTACGGTATTTCCGTACAGAACGGCGCTAAGCTTGCTGTTGAGAAGATCAACGCAAACGGCGGTCTCAACGGTGTGAACTTCAAGTTCGACATCAAGGATGACCAGGCTACTGCCGACAAGGCATCTTCTGCGTATGACCAGCTCTTCGAGGCAGGCATGCAGATCTCCTTCGGTTCCGTTACTTCCGGCTCCTGCGAAGCTTTCGCAGCAAAGGCGGCAAATGACAACCTGTTCTTCATGACCCCCTCTGCTTCCGCAGAGATCTGCATTGCAGAGTCGAACGCTTTCCGCGTTTGCTTCGGTGACCCTGACCAGGGCGTTCTCGCTGCTGAAGAGCTCGTTGCAAACTTCCAGAACATCGGCGCGATCTACGATGAGAGCGACACGTATTCCAGCGGTATTTTCGAAGCATTCGATGCAAAGATGAAGGAGCTGAACGCGACCTACACCGTAAAGACCTTCAATGCAGAGAACAAGCTCGACTTCTCTACCCAGGTAGAGGCTCTGAAGGATTGCGATGTTATCTTCCTTCCCATCTACTACACCGAGGCAGGTCTTATCGCTAAGGTTGCTGTAGCGAAGGGCTGCGATGCAGTTCTCTTCGGCTGCGACGGTTTTGACGGTATCGCAGGTCAGATCGACGAGACCGTTACCAACCAGATCAAGTACATCACTCCTTTTGATGTAAACAGCACCGATGCAAATGTTGCAGAGTTCGTAGCGGCTTATGAGACTGCATACGGCGTAAAGCCCGACCAGTTTGCTGCTGACGGCTATGACGTAGTTATGGCGATCTATGAGGCAATGAAGGCTGCAGGCGTGAACGATGTAACCATCGATCCCGATACGCTTTGCGAGAAGGTTAAGGCTGCTATTACTGCGGATAGTTTCGTATTTACCGGTGTAACGGGTACCATGACTTGGGATCTTTCCGGCGCAGCTACCAAGGAGCCTGTAATTATCGAACTGAACAAGTAATTTTTATTACTGAGTACGGCTTTGGTTGGGCATGGGCACACCGTGTCCAACCAAATTTGTATTTTTGTAAAAAGGTTAGGAGCAATAATTATGATCACATTGATAGACGGACTTAGCTTAGGAAGCATATATGCTCTTATTGCTTTGGGCTACACAATGGTATACGGTATCGCAAAGATGCTCAACTTTGCACACGGCGATGTCATCATGGTGGGTGCATATGCGATCGTTATCACCCTTTCCTATACGGCATCTCCCGCTGTGGCAATTATCGCGGCGGTGATCCTGTGTACGATTTTGGGTGTTGCCATTGAAAAAATTGCATATAAGCCGCTGAGAGGCGCATCGCCCCTTGCGGTGCTGATCACGGCTATAGGCGTGAGTTACTTCCTGCAGGGCATTGCACAGCTCGTTTTCGGCTCGCAGCCGAGACCGGTCTCTGCCGTGTGGAGACAGCTCCCCAAGATTCCGCTGCTCAATGATCTCGGTATTACGACCGCGGCAGCCGTAACGCTTGTCTGCGGCGTGATCATAATGGTTGCTCTCAACCTTTTTATCAAGTGTACAAAGACGGGCAGAGCAATGCTTGCCGTATCCGAAGACAGAGGTGCGGCAGTGCTGATGGGTATCAACGTAAACAGGATCATCACCGTAACCTTTGCGATCGGTTCCGCGCTTGCGGCATTTGCCGGCATGTTCTATCTGTTCCAGATCCCCAATGCTGAGCCTACACTCGGCGCAATGCCCGGTATCACTGCGTTTACCGCGGCGGTTATCGGCGGCATCGGCTCCATTCCCGGTGCAATGGTCGGAGGCATACTCCTTGGCGTGGTTGAGAAACTTTGCCTGGCTTCGCCTCTCTCCTCCTATACAGTGGCAATCAAGTTCAGCCTGCTGATCGTAATTCTTCTCGTCAAGCCTACCGGTCTGCTCGGCAAGATTACGCGTGAGAAGGTTTAATCTCTTGGCTAAGGAATGGTTGTAAATTATGAAAAACTTTAAACTGAAACATTTCATAAACTATGCGATTGTGTCCGCGCTTTTGATTTTCGGTGTGGTGATGTTCCTTACCGGAAATCTCCGCCCGTCTACGGCACAGCTCTTTGCGCAGATGGGTTACGGCATCATTCTCGCCGTTTCGCTCAACCTTGTCGTAGGATTCCTCGGCGAGCTCAGCCTTGGTCATGCGGGCTTTATGTGCGTGGGTGCCTATATCGGCGGTCTGTTTGCAGTGGTTCTCAAGCAGAGCGGACTGGATATGAAGCTCCCTGTCCTCATCATTTCCATGCTGGTCGGCGGTCTCTTTGCGGCACTGTTCGGCTTTATCATCGGTCTGCCTTCGCTCCGACTGAAGGGTGACTACCTTGCGATCGTAACGCTTGCTTTCGGCGAGATCGTAAGAAATATTTTCATGAACCAAAAGGTGTTCGGCGGCGCGAAAGGTCTTACCACCGGTACGCTGATCTATGACACCAGAAAATCGCCCACGCTGTTTATCGTGGTATTCATCGTGGCGATCCTCATGCTGATCCTCGTGCAGAATCTCGTAAAGAGTAAGCACGGCAGAGCCATTACTGCGATCCGCGACAACGAAATCGCGGCGAAGGCGATGGGTATCAACGTAACTTTCTACAAGCTGTTCGTGTTTGTTGTTGCTGCATTCTTTGCCGGCTGTGCGGGTGTTATTTATGCGCATACAACGACTCCTGTTTTGTATTCGTTCTTCTCCTACAATTATTCGATAGAAATTCTGGTTATGGTCGTGCTCGGCGGCATGGGCAGCATTACGGGTTCGATCATTTCGGCAGTGTTTATCACGGCGATGAACTTTGTTTTGCAGAGTCAGCTTTCGGGCGACCTTGCTTCCCTCAAAAATGTTGTGTATGCAGTCATCCTGATCATCGTTGTTGTGTTCGGCAATGCGCCCGCACTCAAGAGCTTCAGAGAGCGTTACAACATCAGTGCATTCTTTGAGCGTTTCCGCAAGCAGGATGCTTCCAAGCGCAGAGACGACGAGGCAAAGTGGGCGAGAGTTCCGTCCAAGATCAAGATGGACGCGCTCCTTTCCACGGATATGGCTCCCGATTCGGACGAGAGCATCCACGGTGACATCGGTGCAGACAACGACAAAGGAGGAAACAAATAATGGGCGATATTATGCTTAAAACCGAAAATCTCGGTATCTCCTTCGGCGGTCTGAAGGCTGCACAGAATGTGAATATCACGATTCACAACAAAGAGCTTTACGGACTCATCGGTCCCAACGGTGCCGGAAAAACCACCATTTTCAATCTTCTTACCGGCGTATATCAGCCCACCGAGGGAAAATTTTTCCTCGACGGCGAGGATCTGACCGGAAAGACGCAGGAAGCCATCAACCGCAAGGGTATCGCAAGAACCTTCCAAAATATCCGACTGTTCAACAACATGACGGTCATCAGCAATGTTATGGTCGGTCTGCACAACCTTCCCGAATACAAATGTTCTCCGTTTGCAAGTATGCTCCGTCTCCCGGCGCATTTCGCGGCGGAAAAGAAAATGCGCGACCGCGCAAAGGAACTTTTGGATATTTTCGGGTTAAAAGAGGATCGAAACACGCTTGCCTGCAATCTTCCCTACGGTAAGCAGAGAAAGCTCGAGATCGCGCGTGCTATGGCGACCAATCCCAAGCTCCTGCTGCTCGACGAGCCTGCCGCAGGCATGAACCCGCACGAGACCGAAGAGCTGATGAACACCATTCGCTTTGTGCGCGATAATTTCGACATGACCATTCTGCTGATCGAGCACGATATGAAGCTCGTCGCCGGCATTTGCGAAAAAGTTACCGTGCTGAACTTCGGTCAGGAGCTTGCACAGGGTAATACGGCAGAGGTTTTGAGCGATCCTCGTGTCATCACCGCGTATATCGGGGAGGACGAGTAAGATGTTAAAAGTAGAAAATATTGAAGTTTATTACGGCATGATCAATGCCATCAAGGGTGTTTCCTTTGAGGTCAACGAGGGCGAGATCATTGCGCTCATCGGTGCCAACGGTGCGGGCAAGACGACCATCCTGCACACCATTACCGGCTTGATCGCGCCGAAGAGCGGTCATATTTATCTGGAGGATAAGGATCTGACCAAGCTTCCCGCACATAAGATCGTGTATCTCGGCATGGCACATGTTCCCGAGGGACGCCGTATTTTCCAGCAGCTGACGGTTTTGGACAATCTGAAGCTCGGCGCGTTCTCGATCACCGACAAGGCGCAGATCGAGAAGAATCTGAACTATGTGTATGCGCATTTCCCGAGACTTGCGGAGCGCAAAAATCAGGTTGCGGGCACGCTTTCGGGCGGTGAGCAGCAGATGCTTGCGATGGGCCGCGCACTGATGTCCAACCCGAAGATCCTTTTGATGGACGAACCTTCGATGGGACTTTCGCCGCTGCTCGTCAATGAGATCTTCAAGATCATTTCCGAGGTCTCCAAGGACGGCACGACCGTTCTGCTCGTAGAGCAGAACGCGAAGAAGGCGCTTTCGATCGCCGACCGTGCGTATGTTCTCGAGACGGGCAACATCGTCATGGAGGGCAAGGCGAGCGATCTGCTCGACAATCCCCGTATCAGAGCCGCCTACTTGGGTGAGTAAAAAACAAAAGGCGCTGTCGGATTATGCAGAGCGGTGTTATACTGCCTTTCCCTACGGGGAAAGGCAGTAAGAGCATCCCCTCATCCGTCAGCTTCGCTGACAGCTTCCCCCGAGGGGGAAGCCTTTTTATTAGAATCAAACGGAAAGTATGTTAGGTGTACATATGCATTCGGAATTGCAACAGGATTTAAAAAAAGCGGCGCGGGATTCGCTCCCCGTACTTGCCGGTTACATTGTGCTGGGCATGGGCTTCGGCATTCTGCTTTCGACCAAGGGATACGGCGTTTTATGGGCGCTTGCCATGAGCGTGCTGATTTACGCGGGATCGATGCAGTATCTTGCGATCGACCTGCTGGCGGGCGGTGCGTCGCTGCTCTCGGCGGCGCTGACCACGCTGCTGGTCAATGCGCGGCATCTTTTTTACGGCATTTCGATGGTCGATCGTTACAAGGGCGCGGGCAGGAAAAAGCCGTACCTGATCTTTGCGCTGACGGATGAGACCTATTCGCTGGTCTGCAACACCGAGGGCAGCCATTGTTACTGCTTCCTTGTATCACTGCTCAATCAGATCTACTGGGTAGCGGGCAGCGTGCTCGGCTCGCTCCTCGGCGGCATTCTGCCGTTTTCGACCGAGGGCATTGACTTTGCGCTGACGGCGCTGTTTGTGACGGTTTTTGTGGAGCAGTGGAAGAGCACGAAGGAGCATCTGCCGGCAGTGATCGGTGTTGCGGCATCGGTGCTGTGCCTGCTTGTGTTCGGCGCGGACAGCTTTTTGATCCCGTCGATGGTGCTCATCACGGTCACGCTCTTCGCTTTGAAGTTTCTTCGCAAGGAGGTGCGGGCATGACGGATCTGCATTCGGGTCTGCTGATCGCGGTGATCGCCGCGGTGACGATGCTGCTGCGCTTTTTGCCGTTTCTCGTTTTCGGCAATCGTGAGACACCCGCGTTTGTGACCTACCTCGGCAAGGTTTTGCCCTATGCCGTGATGGGGATGCTGGTGGTGTACTGCTTGCGGAATATTTCGTTTGTCGCCTCGCCGCACGGCATTCCGGAGCTTGTTTCGGTCGCGCTCGTTGCGCTCCTGCACATCTGGAAGCGCAACACGCTTCTTTCGATCATCGGCGGCACCGCATGCTACATGGTGCTGGTGCAAGTAGTGTTTTAAAAGAAAAATGCGGGGGAACTTTTTATAAAAAGTTCCCCCGCACCCCTTCAAAAATTTTATAAAAGTGGATTGGTGTAGCCATATCTTTTTTCAAAAGTTTTACGAAGGGTGTGGGGAACGCTTTTACAAAAGCGTTCCCCACGTTTTTTTATTCTAACTTCCAGTCGATGGGTTCGGGTAGCAGTGCGTTGGTTTTGGAAAAGTGGCGGCAGCCGAAGAAGCCGTTGTACGCCGAGAGGGGCGAGGGATGCGCCGCCGTGAGGATGTGGTGCTTCGGGTTGGTGATGAGCGATGCTTTGCCCTTGGCAAAGCCGCCCCAGAGGAGAAAAACGATCGGCTCGTCGCGCTGGTTGAGTAACTCAATGATGCGGTCGGTGAACTTTTCCCAACCCATGCCGCGGTGGCTTGCCGCCGCGCCGCCGCGCACGGTCAGCACCGTGTTGAGGAGCAGCACGCCGTTTTTCGCCCACGGGGTCAGGTCGCCCGTCGTCGGCATCGGATAGCCGAGGTCGTCGCAGTATTCTTTGAAAATGTTCACGAGGGACGGCGGCGGTTGAATGCCTTTACGCACCGAAAAGGAGAGCCCGTGCGCTTGATTTGGACCGTGATACGGATCCTGCCCGAGGATGACCGCCTTGACCGCGTGGTAATCGGTGATCTTCAGCGCGTTGAAGATGTCGTGCATGTCGGGGTAGACCGGAAACGCGGGATTGCTGTACTCCGCCTTCAAAAACGCGCGAATACGCTGATAGTATTCCTTGGCAAATTCATCTTTTAGCAGCTCGTCCCAGCTGTTTCCCAGTGATACCATGGTGTCGTCCTCCTAATGATTTGCAAAGGCAAATCCCAATGATTTGCAACCCTTTCGGGGTGCATGATTTGCGCATTGCATGCGCATGATTTGCCTTTGGCATGATTTGCCCTGCGGGGCATAAGGGGTCGCAAATCAAATCATGGAGCATATGCTCCAAATCATGACGCGACAGCGTCAATTCATGCGCGTAACGCGCAAATCATTTTGTTTTTTCTTATATTTTAGCATATTTTATATCGTTTCGCAAGGGTATCCGCAGGAATGTGGAATATCAATGTAGCGCAATAGACGTTGCCTGACTGCTTGCATCGAAAGCAATTTCGATAAAGTTATATTCGCAATGGTATATCCACGATTTGTAGGGGGTAATTTCGTCAGGATCGCCTAACAATTCTGTAATTTGTTGAGAATCCATTCCGACTATACCGTAGTTTTCTTTTAAATCATGCAGCATGATATACCTTTGACGCGGAAAAGCTTCCCATTTTTCCTTTGTAAATGTTTGAAATCGACTCGCCGATATAAAAAACGCTGTAAGGGAAACGAATATAAAAATGATCGTTAAGAGTATACAAAGTACCGGAATCAAAGTGGCGTTGATATGTAAGGATTTCTTTCGTAAAAATACGAAAAATATCGGCGACAGAAAAACAAGAAATGCTGCTATGATTCCAACATATACGCTCCACTGTCCCCATGCATCTATGAACGTATAGAACATGCCGTTTATATTCGCAAGGTGACAAAAAGCCAATATAGAAATCCAGAATAGGATGTAGAGCAAAAACAATAGTATACGCAAAGCAATTGACATTGTTTTTATACTCTGTGTTTTCTTTGGGTTAATAATGGGATTCATAATAATAAAAATGATCTTGAATTTTTTCAGTATAGTAATAATCCACTCTTGAACAAGCATACCCGTTTCCCTCGGGGGTCAAGTCTTCTTCATCATAACACAAATATCGCATAAAAGAGACTTTGGGCAAGTCGTCCGCTGTATAATAAAAGCCCGTATAAAAACCGGATGCTGCATTTCCTTTTCCGCCGCAAGAAAACACGATTATACCTTCGTGAATATGCAGCTCTGTGATGCCTTTGATCTTTTCTGTATTGTCAAATGCGGCATTCTTTACATCTTCCAGCAAGAACCTGTAGTTTTCCTGCACCAAATCATGGATCTCGCTTTGGGTTAAATAAACATCTCTTATGGCATACCGTATTCCTGAAACCAATATAGTTGCAAGTATAAAAAAGAGAGCGAACGGCAGTACACAACCGCATGTTTTCTTTAAGCGTTTCATTTTTGTTTAGTTGTTGGCATAATACTCCGCGAGCGCTTTTTGCGCGCGGAGACTGCTCAGGGATGCGCCGCGCAGATCATTGTCTGCAAAGTAGTAGCGGCTGTGCATATTGTCGAGCTGCTTTTTCGCGCGGTCGGCGACATCGGTGTTTTTGTCCCGGCTCAGCTCGATCAATGCCGCTGCGCCGTAAGAGCCGCAGTCGTAGGCAAGATAGCGCGTGTCCAGCTCGTAGGCATCGTGCATGCCGCACTCGTATGCGTAGACATTGTATTTTGTAATGATCTGATAGGGCTCGGCAAGAGCGGTCAGCGACAGGATCACGCAGGCGGCGGCGAGGATGGCACGCATATGCTTGAAGTTTTTACAGAACACCTTTAAGATCATAGCGGCGAATACAAAGAACAAAAAGAACATAAAGATCGAAGTGCCCAGCCGCAGGAAGGTCAGACCGTAGGAGCGGATGTAGAGAAACATTTTCGCAATGGAAACGACTACGAGAAAAATGGAGAATCCACTGATAAATACCGAGAGTGCGCGTGTCAGCCACGGCAGCTTGCCGTCCGCATCGCGGCGTACCAGCAGTTCCGCGAAGAACAGCAGACCGAGGTTGAGCACGCAGATCACGC
The DNA here is from genome assembly GCA_017398595.1 of Clostridia bacterium. Taxonomy (GTDB): domain Bacteria; phylum Bacillota; class Clostridia; order Oscillospirales; family CAG-272; genus UMGS902. The sequence goes on along the minus strand of JAFQFR010000022.1, from coordinate 16,243 downwards.
ACATCTCGAAGAAGCCGCGGCGTGCGTACTGCGCGTAGGTGTAGTCCTCGGGCAGCAGTCCCGCGAAACCGCCGATGAGGTAGGAGAGCTGTGTGCAGAGGAACACAAGGTAGAGTAGCGCAACCATTCCGAGCACGGTGTTCGCAAGCGTGCCGTCGAGAACCGAGCAGTACGCCTTGCCGCTTGCGGCTTTCAGCTTGACGGTGTTCTTGCGGACGGCAAAGAGAACGGGGAACAAAAGTAGCAGCAAAACCGCGCCGAACAAAACGGTGCTAAGAAATTCGCCGAAGTTGAAGTCTATGCCGTCGATAAAGCTCTCGAACGCCTGATCGGCGAAGATGAGCAGGGATGTAAGCACGAGCAGGATCGGCAGGGCGAGGCACAGACCGAGCAGCACTTTGCCGATCTTTTTGCCCATGGTGGCTTGCTTGCTGCCGAGGGCGCGCACCGTGGGGGCAACCGACGGTGCGCTGATGCCGAACAGCAGATAAAACGGCGCGAGCAGTGCGCGGAAGTCATCGAGGGACGGTGCCTTGATGCCGTATGCAGAGACGAAAAAGACCGAGAGCGACAGCAGCAGAAAAAGAATCTTGAAAACGGCAAAGGCGGTGTTTTGATAGATCGCAAAGCTGACGATCGTGCAGACGGACGCGGCGAGCGACACGACGGCGAGCGGGGAAAAGTGCAGGCTGCCGCGCAGGTAAATGAGCGTGCAGAGCAGCATGCCGAGCGCGCCCACAGCAAAGCCGAGTTGCCAGCCGCCCGCGTAGATTGAGTTTGCCGTAAACAGCGCAAGTACCGCGAAAACGGCGAGGTGGGTGTAGTCGCGGCGGTCGGTGTCGGGCATTTTTTCGAGGGGTTTGCCCGTGTCGGGGTCAAAGTTGTAGTTTTTCGGGGGAAGAGTTTCGTTGTTCATAACTTACTCCTTTCCGTCGTCGACGTATTCCAAAATATCGCCCGGTTGACAGCCGAGGGCTTCGCAGATGGCTTCGAGCGTGGAAAAACGGATGGCTTTCGCCTTGCCGGTTTTCAAAATGGAGAGGTTTGCCTGCGTGATGCCGATCTGCTCGGCAAGCGCGCCCGAGGAGATCTTCTTTTTCGCCATCTCCACATCGAGATTGATTCGGATAGACATTGTTTTTCCTCCTATACAGTGAGATCGTTCTCTTCTTTGAGTTCGACCGCGGCGGCAAAGCAGTTTTTCACCACGCGTACGATCAGCACCATGAATGCGGCGCAGACGCCGAGCAGGTAAAAAGGCATGTAGAAATAGCCGGCAACCGCGAAAATGATCGTGGCAAAGAAGAGTAAAAAGGAGATCGAGCGGAGCAGGCGGACATTCTGCGGGAGAAACACCTCGCCCGCGAGAATGTTGCCGAGCAGCTTCCACAGGCAGATCAGCACACCCGCGGCAAAGGGGAGAATGGCGTAGAAGGTGACGACGATCGGCAGATAGATGCGCTCGGGGCGGTCAAAATGTTCGATAAACGCCGAGACGAGTGCGGGGGCAAAAACGGCGAGCGCTGCCAGCACTGCGCCAAGAACGCCGACCGAGACAAGGGAGACAAATGCGCTGCGATCTTTTTTCATGATACAAAGTCCTTTCCAAGTGGTTTTGTGTCTTTAGAATAGCATGCGTTTTATCGTTTGTCAATAAAAATATTTTGAAAAACGAAAATTCTGCAAAAATATTTCCTATTTGTTGCGAAAAATGTAAGTTTATGCTATTATAATAGTAGCCATTCTGTAATAGGAGGAAATGTACGATGAACGAATATGAAGTAATTTTGGAAGCAGTGGCTGCAGGCGCATCGCTTATGGAATCGATATTCAGTTTGTTGATGAGTTTGGCATTTTATATTTTGCAGGGCGTTGCACTTTACCGTATGGCGAAGAAGCTTGAAATCGATTCGCCTTGGCTTGCGTTCGTTCCGATCGCAAATGTTTGGATGCTCGGTAAGATCGCCGATGCAAACGAGGTGGCGCCGAAGCATGCGAAGCGGCTCTTGATCTCGTCGGTCATTCTGCTGATTCCGTTCGCAGGCGTTATGGGGGCAGTAGTTGGTGCGCTGCTTTCCGGCAATGATACGCTTGGTACGGCGGGAATTGCGCTGATGATCGCTTTTTGCGTGATCGTGTTTGTGACAGCCATTGTATATTTGGTGTTTACATATATCGCGTACTACCGTATCTGTCAGAATTTTGCGCCCGAGCAGACGACAGGTTATTTCCTCGGTATTTTGCTTGGCGGCATGTGCTGTTCGAGCATGATTTCGTTGATCCTTTTGCTCATCCTTTCGGGAAAAGAGCCGATGTCGTGCAGAAAGATCGTTTATACCGCCCCCACTTTGTCGGAAGACCAACACTAAGTAAAGGAGACTGACTATGGATGAATTGTTGATGCCGAGCATTGCGGAGGACATTGCCGCTCTGGGAATCGGAGTATTTGTGCTTGTGCTGTACGGCTTTTTGTTTTTGCTTTTGCTGGCACAGTATTTGCTGCATGCGTTTGCCATGTTTCGCATGGCGAAAAAGGTCGGCTTGCAGAATGCATGGATGGCGTTTGTGCCGTTTACGGATGTGTATCTGACGGGACAGATCGCGAATGTGAATTCGCCCAAAAAGGTGCATGCCAAGCGTATGCTGATCACATATATTCTGTTTTTGGCAACCGGCCTTATCTATATCGTTGCGGCGTTTGTGTACGGGTTTGCGATAGGCGTCGGTGAGCATATTGTGCTTGGCGTTTTGCTGTTCGCCGGATCGGCAGTGCTGATGTTTGCCGCATCGGTCTGCTACAGCGTGTTTGCCTATATCGCGTGGTATCGTATTTGCGAGAATTTCGGCGGCAGCAATGCTATAGGTTGGTTCCTCGGGGCGCTGCTCGGCGGCTTGTTTTGCTCGTCGATTGTACCGCCGATTTTGTTTTTGATCCTCTCGGGTAAGAATCCCGCTGTGGTCGCAAACGGCATGGTCACGGTGACCCCTCCTCCCGCGGCACCACATTCGGATGATGTATTCGGCGCATAAACGTAGGGGAGGGGCTTGCTCCTCCCGTTGTAACAAAAGAGCCAAGCGCGCTGCGCTTGGCTCTTTTGTTTTAGTCCACATAGAATTCTTTCATATCATCGAGACGGAGACAGCCGAGGGGGAGACCGTAGGCGGCGCCGCAGTCGATGGCGACGTGACCGTTGAGCTGGAAGATCTTTCCCTTGCTGCCCTTGTGGATCTCCACGGTGGGCTTGTGTCCCGTGACGAGGATCTTGTCCGAGAAGTAAATGCGCGAGTAATCGGGCGATTCATGGATCAGCTCGTCGATGTCGTAGTCTTCAAGGTCGCGGGAGAGGGAGAAGTTGTCGAGACCCGCATGCACGAGCACAAAGGTCTTGTCCCCTACGTCGATCTCCTCGTAGGGCGTGAACTCCTCGAGGTATTCGAGTACCCATTCGCGGTCGTCGGGGTCGAGTTCACGGAAGGCGCGCACGGTCTCCTGCCCGCCGTTTTTGCCCCACTCCATAAAGGACTGCATGGTGGCGGCGTCAAACTTGGCGATCGCCTTTTCGCTGATGTCGCCCGCGAGCTTTTTCAGCAGCGGCATCGCCATGCACTCATGCTCGCCGAGGATGGGGTAGACGTTGGGGCGGGAGGACATATCCAGCAGAATTTGGAAAGAACCCTCGCCGTAATCCAGCACGTCGCCGAGTACAAAGAGCACGTCTCTGTCCTCGTCGAGCTTGATGAGGTCGAGCATTTTCTGATAGCGTTCAAAGTCGCCGTGTATATCCGAAATTACGTATGTCATAATAGTGCCTCCGCATAATAATACTGTCATTGTACCACAACGGGCAGTCGAAAACAAGCAAAAAATAACAATCTTTTTAAATGTTTTGCCGCAGCAAAAGGAGCAGGAGCACGATCCAGACCGCCGTCCATAGCGCGATCTTCAGGAGCAGGGCGTTGTGATCTTTGGTCTTATGATGGATGGAAAGCATGGTGAGCAGCGTGCCGATGCCGCCGCCGAGCAGGGAGAAGCGCACAAAGGTCTTCTCGGGGATGCGGCGGATGCTGCCGCGCGGGCGCTTGCTGATCTGCTTGTCATAGATCGTGACGATAGCGGCGATCAGGTTGATGAGCGCGAGGTAGATAAGAAAGGCGTAAAAAAGATATTGTAAGAATTGTTCCATGGTGTTACTCAATGTGCGGCGACTGCCGCATGTGGTTGTATTTACCGTCAAGGCAGAGCGCATACGCGCGCTCGGCGGCGAAGGTTTTTTCATATTGTGCGCGCGCCGCGTCGGTGAGCCTGTCGTATGCCGACGGCTTGGTCAGAATTTCGATGGTGTGCGGCAGGGCGAGGATCTGTCTGCCGTGCGCGTTTGCGGCAAGCAGGCGGGTGTAACGCACGGGCGCGTCCATGTCGGCGGCGCCGACCGAAAAGAGTGTGCAGAGCAGGCAGCGCGCGATCTCGGCGTCGGTATAGCGTTTGGTTGCGGCGAGCGCGGTCAGCTCGGCAATGCTGTTTGCACTTGCCGCCGCTGTACGCAGCCGTCCGAGCAGTCCGCCGCCCGAAAAGGCGATCTCGGCGGTCGGATCGGTTTCGAGCAGTTTCAGCAGCACGGCGCTTGCCAGTTTTTCGATGCTCGGGGCAAATAGACCGCTTTTTTCGGCGGCTGCAAAGATGCTGTACGCCGCGTCGGGCATCTCGCCGCGCAGTGCCTCGATGCCGCGCTCGGCATAGCCTTTGCGCAAGGCGGTGGCAGAGGCGAAGCCGCCCGCGCCGCTTTGGTAGTCGCCGACGCGGCGGAGCGTGTACGGGGTCAGGCGCGCGCCCGTGCGCTCGATGGCGCGCAGGTATTCGATGGCGAGGATGTCGTTCGGCAGCTCGGCGCCGTCCTCGCCGTAAAGCTCTTTGTAGACGAGCGCGTAGACGCGCGTTTTGCCCATGGCGGCGTATTCGGGCTGCTTTAAGTAGGCTGCCACTTTGTTTTGCAGTTCGTCGCCGTCCAGCCGCATGCGTATGGTTTGCAGTGCTTCGATGTCGCCGCATTCACTGCCAAAGGCGAGCATGTCCGCGCCGATGGCGGCGGCGATCTCCACGCCCGCACGGGCAAATACACTTGCGGGCGCCGCGGAGAAGGGGAAGGGCAGTTCCAGCACAAGGTCTGCGCCCGCGGCAAGCGCCGCTTCGGCGCGGATGTAGGGGGGCGCCATGTACGGTTCGCCCCGTTGGGAAAAGATGCCGCCGAGGATCACGGTGATGCATGCGTCCTCGCCGAACGTGCGGCGCAGGTGTTCGATCTGATAGGCATGCCCGTTGTGCAGCGGGTTGTATTCGGCAATGATCGCGATCTGCATGGCGTCTCTCCTCTCGGCGTTTTGTTTTAGTATACCATAAAACAAGGAAGTTTTCCACAGAATATGGAACCATAACAAGTTTTTTTGTCGATTTCCTTGAATTTGGGAAAAGCAGGGTGTATAATAAAATAGTTAATTGTTAATTTTTTTCGGAGGTACTATAAAATGAATGTACTGGTTGTAAATGCCGGTTCCAGCTCGCTGAAATATCAGCTGTTTGACACCACCGCAGGCGTGGTCAGAGCAAAGGGACTTTGTGAGAGAATCGGTATCGACGGCAAGATCAAACACACCAATCTGGAAAGCGGCGCGGTATATGAGACGGAAATTGCAATGCCCAATCATACCGTTGCAACCAAGATCGTTATCGACGCGCTGACCAGCGCAGAATACGGCAGCGTGAAGAGCATGGACGAGATCGAGGCAGTCGGTCACAGAGTTGTGCACGGCGGTGCATACTTCTCCGAGTCTGTGCTCGTTACCGACGAGGTTATGGCAAAGCTCGAGCTCTGTCGCGACCTTGCACCTCTGCACACCCCTGCACACATCATGGGTATCGAGGGCTGCACCGAGGCGATGCCCGGCACGCCTCAAGTGCTCGTATTTGATACCGCGTTCCACACGGCTTCCATGCCCGAGAAGGCGTATGTTTACCCTGTAAGCTACGATATGTACGAGAAGTATGCGGTTCGCCGTTACGGCGCACACGGCACGTCGCACCGCTATGTTGCGGGCGAGTGCATCAAGCTCCTCGGCGGCAAGGCTGAGGGCACCAAGATCATCACCTGCCACCTCGGCAACGGTTCTTCGATCTCGGCTGTCAAGGACGGCAAGGTCATCGACACCTCGATGGGCTTCACTCCTCTTGCAGGTATCGAGATGGGCACGCGTTGCGGCGATATTGACCCCGCGATCGTTCCCTACATAATGAATAAGACCGGCATGACCCCCGATGAAGTCAATAACTACATGAACAAGAAGTGCGGCTTCCTCGGCGTGTCCGGTATCTCCTCCGACTGCCGCGACGTCTGCGCAGCAGCAAAAGAGGGCAACCACCGCGCACAGCTCGCGCTCGACATCGTTGTATATGAGATCCAGAAATTCATCGGTGCATACACCGTTGCGATGGGCGGTCTCGATGCGATCGTATTCACCGCGGGCATCGGCGAGAACGACTCGGCAATGCGTGAAAATGTTTGCAAGGGTCTCGAGTTTATGGGCGTAGACTTCGACGCAGAGAAGAACGCAAACCGCTACAGCAGCGCTACCGAGATCTCCAAACCCACCTCCAAGGTCAAGGTCTTCATGATCCCCACCAACGAGGAATTGGTAATTGCTAAAGACACAGAGGCAATTGTTAAGGCACTGTAAAAAAGCAAACTAAAGCAGTGGAAGAGCTGCCTGAACTGCAGTTTAAGTACTCGTCGTGTTTTCTCAAAACCGCGGACGCATAGTCCGCGAGACGAGGACGGAACGCGTCGGAACCAAAAGTTGTCAAACAGCAGTCGGTCGGAGACGCGTTGGATACATGAGTCTATCGTTAAGTCTCTGTAAAAATAAGCAGATAGCCGAATAGGCGCAGCCTGAACTGCGGCATAGGTACTCGTCGTGTTTTCCTAAAACCGCGGACGTAAAAACAAAATATGCAATAATCCTCCTGTATTGCAGGAGGATTATTGCATATTTATTCATTTTTAGCGGAAATTCACAAGTTTTTTGCATTTTTATTTAAAAAATATAGAAAATTCCCTTGACATTTGCCCCCGCATACACTATAATGGCATTAAAGCAAAAATATTTGCCCGCCTTTGTCCTGCATGACGCGCGGACGAGGGTAAATTTATTTTGTTGAGGTACATAACCATGAAAAAATGCACAGCGATTCTTTTGACAGTACTTCTCGCAGTTTCGATGTTCGCTTTTGCCGGCTGCGAAAAGACAGGTGATGATGTTTATACGATCGGCATCGTTCAGCTTGTACAGCACGATGCACTCGATCAGGCTACCGAAGGCTTCAAGGCGGCTCTCGTTGCGAAGCTCGGCGAAGATAAGGTTGTTTTCGACTATCAGAACGCATCGGGCGATGTTGCGACCTGCTCCACCATCGTGGACAAGTTCGTTACAAACGGCGTTGACCTGATCATGGCAAACGCTACTCCCGCGGTACAGGCTGCAAAAGAGGCGACCGCTACCATTCCGATCGTCGGCACTTCCGTTACCGACTACGCAGCATCCAAGCTCGTTGCTTCCAATGAGGCTCCCGGCGGCAATGTTACCGGTGCTTCGGATATGAACGCAGTTACCAACCAGATGGAGCTGGTCAAGACCTTCGCTCCCGACGCAAAGAATGTCGGTATCGTTTACTGCTCCGCTGAGGATAACTCCAAGCTGCAGTTTGAAGAGGCTAAGGGCGTTTTCGAGGCTGCAGGCTACACCGTTACCGGCTATGCCGTTGCCGATGTAAATGAGTTGATCGCCGTTATCGACACTGCTGTTAAGGACAGCGATGTTCTCTATGAGCCCACCGATAACCTCGTTGCGGCAAACATGGAAGTCGTTAAGAACGCGGCTGTTCCCGCAGGCGTTCCGGTCATCTGCGGCGAAGAGTCCATGTGCCTTGCGGGCGGCGTTGCTTCCTACAGCGTAAACTACTATGATGTAGGATATGAGGCAGGTCTCATGGCTTACGAGATCCTCGCAAACGGCAAGAACCCTGCTGAAATGCCCATCAAGATCTTCACGGCAGACGAGCTCGTTCTCATCCAGAACAAGGACGTTATGGCTGAGATGAATATCACGCCTATCGAATAATTGATCGAAAATTTTCTTTAGATTCATAAGGGGCGTTTTGCCCCTTATGAATTTTTGCATGTAAATACAATTTGTGCCGCCGCGTGCGGCGGAATGGACGTATTATGAACTTTTTGATTTCAATGCTTAACAGCCTGCCCGGCGTTGCGGCAGAGGGATTGTTTTACGGTATTTTTGCGCTCGGCGTGTACATTACATATAAGATCCTCGATGTCGCCGACCTGACCGTAGATGCTTCTATCGTTACCGGCTGCGCGGTCACCACGATCTGCATTCTGTACGGTGTGGATCCGCTGATGGCTGTGTTTGTTGCTTTCCTCGTAGGCATGCTTGCGGGCGCGCTCACCGGCTTCTTCCACACGTTTTTGAAGATCCCAGCGATCCTTGCGGGTATTTTGTCGCAGTTTTCGCTGTATACGATCAACATGATCATCATGGGTCTGCAGTCACATCTGGAAGAAAACAGCACAAGCAATGCACTGATCCCCATGTCGCCCACGGCGTACGCCAGCGTTTCCGACTTCGCGCTGATCGTTTCCTCGCGCGATAAGACTTCGGCGATGATCGTCGGCTTCATCTTTGTTGCGGTGATCATTGCGCTGCTCTATTGGTTCTTCGGCACGGAGTTCGGCTGCTCGCTGCGCGCAACGGGTGCAAACCCCAAGATGGCGCGTGCGCAGGGCATCAATACCAGTTTTGCGACCGTGTTCGGTCTGATGTTCTCCAACGGCTTTGTCGCACTGGCGGGCGGTCTGCTGGCGCAGTATACGGGCGGTTCCAACATTACCTTCGGCGCGGGCGCGATCGTCATCGGTCTTGCTTCTGTCGTCATCGGCGACGTACTCTGCAATGCGATCTTTAAAAAAGGCGCAAATTTTGCAGTGAAGCTCACATTTGTCGTGATCGGTTCGCTGATCTACTCGCTCATTAAGCGCTTTGTCATCAACGTCGGTCTGGATACCAACTTCTTAAAGCTGATCTCCGCTGTCATCGTTGCGATCTTCCTGTCGGCACCGAATTTTAAAACAAAATCTGCGCGCAAGGGCGCAAAGAAGGGGGCGTAAGCGATGCTGGAACTGAAAAATGTCTGCAAAACCTTCTATGCGGGTACGGTCAATGAGCGCGTAGCGCTGAATGACGTATCGCTCACCCTGAACGATGGTGATGTTGTGACCATCATCGGCGGCAACGGCGCGGGTAAGTCCACACTGCTCAACATGGTTTCGGGCACGTTGCCCGTAGATGCGGGACAGGTCCTCATCGACGGCGTGGATATTACCAATTATCCCGAACATAAGCGTGCAAAATTTCTCGGTCGTGTGTTCCAGGATCCCATGACGGGCACGGCGGCAAGCATGGGCATTGACGAAAATCTTGCACTTGCGCTTCGCCGCGGTAAGCGCCGCGGTCTTGGCTGGGGCATTACCAAAAAGGAGCGCGCCGAGTTTTGCGAAAGACTTTCGGAGTTCGGTCTCGGACTGGAAACCCGTATCACGGCGAAGGTCGGTCTGCTTTCGGGCGGTCAGCGTCAGGTGCTCACGCTGCTCATGGCGACGCTCAAAAAGCCAAAGCTGCTGCTGCTGGACGAGCATACCGCAGCGCTCGACCCCAAGACGGCGAAACTGGTGCTCGAGGCAACGGATAAGATCATCCGTGAAAACAACCTTACCGCGATGATGATCACGCATAATATGAACGATGCGATCACTTACGGCAACCGTCTCATTATGATGATGGACGGACGCATCATTTATGACGTTTCGGGTGAAGAGAAAAAGTCGCTCACGGTTCCCGACCTGCTCAAAAAGTTTGAGGAGTATTCGGGCGGCAGCTTCTCCAACGACCGCATGATGCTGAGCAAATAATTTTCACATAAAAAGACGGCGAAAGCCGTCTTTTTTTGAGGCTGTCGAAAAACCAAGGTTTTTCGACAGGATGCAAAACCGTTCACTCGCGCCGTGCTCGACCGCACGCGGTTTTTAAGGAGTTTTAAAGCCGGCGCAGGTCCGTCTTTAAAACAATATTTTTATTATAAATACTTTTTCGACAAGCTGAAAAAGCCGGCGAAAGCCGTTTTTTTATACATGCGGTGTGGAAAGTTCGCCATTTTACACGCAGGTGTTGACAGATAAAAGAAACGGGGCTATAATGAGGGTGATGTACAAAAAGTGTAGGTGATGATCTTGTCAAGAATCGTACATGGTATTGCGGATTTTATCTATCGGGCAGGCGCGGATTACGGAGCTAACAGCGTATTTTCCATAGAAAGTGCAGGAATCAGCCACCCTTGCGCGGAGTATCTCGTGGAGCGCACGCGTGACAAAACAGATACAAAAAGTATCTATGTTTTTGAATATGTACTGTCGGGAAAAGGCTATATCGAGTGCGATGGCAGAAAGCAGGCTGTCCGTGCGGGGGATTTCTATTTTTTGAATCGTCTGCGCTCGCATCTGTATTATTCGGATCCCGAGGATCCTTACGGTAAGATCTGGATCAATGCGGGCGGACGGCTTCTCGACGGCGTGGTGAATGCGTACGGACTGACCGACGGCGTTCTGATCGTGCCGAATTCACAGACAAGACCGCTGATCGAGCGGGTGCATGCGCTCCTTGCGGGTGTCAACGCCGAAAATGCGGAAACTACCATGACCGAGTGCGCAAAGGTGATGTGTGATCTGATCATCACGGCGGCGACGGAGCATCGCAGGGTGCAGCAGGCGACGGTCAGCACCGCGGAGAAGATCAAGGATTATATCGATTCCGGACTTGCGTACAATGTTTCGCTGGACGATATTGCACAGCATTTTTATCTCAACAAGTCGTATATTATCAGCATTTTCAGCACCAAGTACGGTTTTACGCCCAAGCAGTATATTTTAGAGCGAAAGATGCAGGCGGCGCGTACCATGCTGGAGGAGAACCTGTACAGCGTTTCCGAGATCGCGGATGTTCTCAATTTTTCGAGTTCGCAGCATTTTTCTTCCGCGTTCAAGAAAAAGGTCGGCGTTTCGCCGGATGAATACCGTCGGCAGAAGAATAAATAGGGTATCATCTATTGACATTTTGCTATAAAAATATTACAATATGGATATATATTTGGCACTATGCATAAATATATTCAAAAAATGAATTTTTTGCGGAAGCGTAGGCTTTATGAAAAAGAAAACAGAGACTTGCACCGAGGGATCCTCTGTGCGTAAAAAACGGTTCGGGCGGAAGATAGGGCTGTCGGTTTTGTTGATCGTTTTGCTGCTGATCGGCTGTGCCGCCTATATTTTTCGCGCGGAGATCGGGCTTGTGTACTTTGCGGTGACGACGCCCAAGGAGGCGGTGCAAAGCAAGCAGGTGGAGAATGATAAAAAGACACAGGAGCTTTTGGAACAGATCGAGGTGCAGACGATGCGCGATCTGACCGAGGAAGAAAGAAAGCTGCTGGCAAGCGGCGAGCTTTCCGCCGCTGATGCGCTGGCGTTGATCCGCGGAGAAACATTGCCTGCGGCAGTGGAAACGACTTGCTCTGCTGCGGTTACAACGGCGGTACCGATGAGCGAAGTGAGCACTGCTGTGCCTACGACAGAGTCGGCGGCTCCCGAGACCACCGCGGTTGTAACATTGCCGGAATCGGCAGTAACGACTGCTGCAACTACGGCAACGACTGCTGCTACCACCGTTGCAACTATGGCAGCAACGACTGCCGCTACTACTGCAGCAACGACTGCCGCTACTACTGTTGCAACGACTGCTGCTACCACCGCTGCAACAACGGTTGCAACCACCGCTGCGACTACTGCTGCAACAACGGCTGCCATCACAGCCGCGACGACCAAGATGGATCAAACTGCTTTGCAGACACGGCAAAGTGAGATCATCGCAGAGATCTACCTGCTTCGCGCGACCTACCTGAATGAGATCGATGCGTTGATTCAAGGGATGAAGGACGAGTATGCCGCTTTGCCCGAGGAAGAGCGCGGTTTTGTTGCAAAAATGAAGATCGTAGAAAAGACGATGCCGAAGGGAAATGCCCTGGAGGATGCGTGCGATGCCCAGATGGCAGAATTGCTGGAAGAACTGGAAGAAATTTTAAGACAGGCAGGAGCTTCGACCGAAATTATCGAAGAGATCGAGAAAACGTATTTGGAGCAGAAGGCGCTGAAAAAAACAGAACTGTATAATCAATACTTCCCGAATTTACAAAAATGAGTTTCGGGGATTGCATTGAATGGAGAAAACAAAAATGAATAAGAAGCTTTTGGCTTTTGTACTGGCATTCTCGTTTGCGCTGGTATCCATAACCGTTGCGTTTGCCACGGAAACGCCGGCAGAAACGACTGCAGCAGCACCCGCGGAAACGACCGCGTCGACACCCGCGGAAACGACCGCGTCGACACCCGCGGAAACGACCGCGTCGACACCCGCGGAAACGACCGTGTCAACACCCGCGGAAACGACCGCGTCGACCCCTGCGGAAACGACCGCGTCAACACCTGCGGAAACGACCGCGTCAACACCCGCGGAAACGACCGCGTCAACACCTGCGGAAACGACCGCGTCAACACCTGCGGAAACGACCGCGTCAACACCTGCGGAAACGACTGCGTCAACGCCTGCGGAAACGACTGCGTCAACACCGGCAGTGACGACCGCACCGACCCCGGCGGTGACGACCGCACCGAGCACAAGTAAAGACGACGGCTTCGAGATGCCCGAGGATAATATTGATGTCGATGCGCGTATCAGCGTTAAGGTCAACAGCGAATCCGATTGGCCCGAAAGCGAACCGGGTGAGGAGCCGACGCTGATCGTACGGGATGGCGATGCCGTAGATATACGCGTGGACCTGTATATGGACACGGTTATCACATTTATCGAAGAGTGGTATCAGTACGGCGAGGATATGATATGCCTTGCAACCGGCGGAGATTCACCGTCTGAGCAGGATCTTGAGTTCCGTGCGATGTTATTGGACTTCTTTAATTTCCTGCCCATCGAGGGGAATTTTACAGTTACGATCAAATCCTCGAAGACGATCAATATTCCCGATGAATATACCCAGCTCGGGGAAATGGAAGGTTTTAACGAAGAGGCAGGCGAGCTTTTTACCGAGACAGACCGCAGTTTTACCGGAAAAACGCTTACGATTCGTTTTGCGATCCGGGAGGGAATCACCATGGGCGATCTCATGGAGAATCGGGAGCAGTATTTCAGCCATATGTCGCTGACCTTGGAAGGAATCGATGTCAGTGAAGTCAGCGGTGACTGCCGTCTGCAGGGAAAATTGAAGGGCGGCGTTGTGTTTCAGATCGGCATTTCGGAGAGTGACAAGCATACCGTTCGCCTGGAAACCGATACGCTTGTGACCAATCTTAAGGTAAAGCAGGATGAGGATAAAGACGTCGGAAGCTCGGGTACGGGTACCGGGTCGGAGAAGAAGATCACTTTTAATGTTGACGGCGATACCGAGCTGATCGAGCCGATGTATGCATACGGAACCATCGATGTCGAAGAGCTTCCGATCCCGACCAAGACCGGATACAAATTTGACGGTTGGTATACGAACAGCAAGATGACCAAAAAGGTGGAGGACACGCTGAGTGTCAGCCGCAATATGACGTTGTACGGATGCTGGATCAGCACGGCAAGCGCGACACCGCTGGAGATGGATGACCATTATGCGTATATTTTCGGCTATCCGAACGGAACGATCTGCCCCGACAATAACATTACGCGTGAGGAAGTTTCGATGATCTTCTATCGCCTTTTGAAGGATGATGTGCGGACAGAACTTCTGACAGAGACAAACGATTTTATCGATGTGGCGGACGACAGATGGTCGAATAAGGCGATCTCCACCATGGTAAAGGGCGGTTTTTTGAGCGGACGCAGCGCGACAAAGTTTGATCCCGAGGCGTATATTACGCGTGCAGAGCTTGTGACCATGGCAACCCGCTTTGTGGAGCTGTCCGAAACTTCGGATGCGCAATTTTCGGATCTTGCGGGGCACTGGGCAGAGGCTTACATCCAAAAGGCGGCAGCCGCCGGTTGGATCACCGGTGACCCGAACGGAAAATTCAGACCCGATGACCCCATCTCCCGTGCAGAGGCAATGACGCTCATCAATCGCGTTCTTTCGAGAAGCGTAAATGCGGCAGGCCTTCACAAGGATGCAAAGGTCTGGTCGGATATTGCGCCGGGCGATTGGTTCTACTATATCGTGATCGAAGCGACCAATTCGCATACCTACACCAGACAGGAAGACGGCGTGAGTGAAAACTGGTCTGCCATCCTCGAAAACAAGACCTGGAACTGAAACAAGAAAACAGCCGGAGCGTGAAGACACTCCGGCTTTCTCTTTTGGGAACATAAAAAAGCAAGAGCGCTGAAAGCGTGTTGTCCTTAACGGAGAAATACAAAAACCGAGTAGGATGAAAGAAATAAAAAAGGCGTCGCAGAAAATGCGGCGCTTTTTTGATGCTAATACGGGCAATGTAGGCCTATATCTTGAAAATTTGCAACTTTTATTGTATAATATACTTAGCATAGTCCCCAAAAATAAAATAAATCGGGAGGAATTGATCTATGAGTTTACTCAAAAAATGTACGGCAGAATTCATTGGCACCTTTGTGCTTGTGTTCTTTGCCTGCGGAACTGCCGCAGTTGTTGGTTGCTCCGCTGAAAACGGAACCGGTTATTTGCTGACCGCACTTGCTTTCGGTCTTGTGATCGTGGCAATGGCGTATTCCATCGGCAACGTATCCGGCTGCCACATCAACCCCGCCGTGTCCATTGCAATGCTGGTAAGCGGCAAGTTGTCCGTCAAGGATTTCATCGGCTATCTGATCGCTCAGTTTGCCGGTGCTACTGCCGGTGCCGCTGTGCTGATGGCTTTTGTCGGTAAGGAAAGCGGACTTGGTGCTAACGCTCTGTATGAGGGTAACATCGCTTTGTCCCTGCTTATTGAGGTTATCCTGACCTTCGTGTTCGTGATTGCTATCCTTGGTGTAACTTCCAAGAAGGAGAACGGCGCTGTATCCGGTATCGTGATCGGTCTGACCCTGACCCTCGTACATATCCTTGGTATCTCCTTCACCGGAACTTCTGTTAACCCTGCTCGTAGCTTTGGTCCCGCACTTTTTGTCGGCGGCGATGCTCTTGCAAATGTGTGGGTGTTCTTGGTAGCACCTTTGGTTGGCGGTGTACTTGCAGCACTTGTGTATAAATTCCTTGACAGCAAGAAAGCTGAATAACCTATTCGTTCGATAACTGATAAATAAAAAACTGCCTCGGATGCATTCTGTTGCATTCGGGGCAGTGCTTTTATTTGTGAAAGATTAAATCTATTTTCTCCCTTGCAACCCGACCATTGCAGTACACAAAGTTAAACTCACCGCTGATTTGCATATCGGCAACAGTAAAGGTAGCAAGATCATCTCGGCAACGAGAGATAGGTTCATAAGCAAAGGTAATGGCACCGTTGGTTGCCACAAGATCACAGATCACGGAAAAATTGCTGACAGAGATACATCGCTTGAAATTCGCAAGAGTAAATCCTCGATCGGTTATAGCGTTATGCAGCAATGTTCTCGTCCCCGAAAACGGCTCTCTGACCACGATATCTTCTGCAAAAATTTCTTCAAGGGTAACAGTTTTGTTTGCAAAAGGATGACTTTTTGCGCATATCCCCACAAAGGTTTCCTTCTTGTAAAGGTGGTAGCCGTATTTGGATTTGTCAAACACACCCTCAATAACAGCGAAATCAATCTCTGCCTTTTCAAGCATATGTAAAAGGACTTCTGTGTTATCGACAACTAAATCAAGGGTATGGTTTGACTTTTGCAGAAAGGAACGGATCTCCGGTACGATAACAAATTCGCCGATGGTTTTGGTTGCACCAACGGTCATATGAACGGTATCGGTGGGGATGAATTTTTCGCGTATATCCGATTCCTCGGCTCTGATGCTATCAAAATGCCGTTTTAACCGCTGGGCGTTCTTTGTTCGTGAAAGTGTCCGTCCATCATACTCAAACAGCTTCACACCGTAATAATTCTCCAAATAATGAATATGCTGCGTGACACC
>JAFQFR010000021.1 GCA_017398595.1 Clostridia bacterium | reverse complement strand
TTGAAGGGGTGCGGGGGAACTTTTTATAAAAAGTTCCCCCGCATATTCATTCCCTTACTAACTTGTCCGCCAAAGCCGCAAAATCGGCGGTGGAAAGGCGTTCGCCGCGGATGCGCTCGTCAAAGCTGCAGGCGGTGATCGCTTCGGTCAGTTCTTCCTTGGTACGATCCGGGAACCCGGTTGAAAGCGCATTGACCAGCGTCTTGCGCCGCTGCCCGAAGGCAGCCTTGATCACGGCGAAAAAGAGCTTTTCATCCTTGGGCTTTATCGGCTTGTCCTTGTACAGATCGATGCGCACGACCGCGGAATTCACCTTGGGCGCGGGCATGAAATTGCCTGCCGACACCGTGAACAGTCGCTTGGGCTGCCCATAATAGCAGAGCGACGCGGTGATTGCGCCGTAGTCGGCACTGCCGGGCGCGGCGGCAAGCCTTGCCGCCACCTCCGCCTGTACCATGACGGTGATGCAGTCAAACGGAATGCCGCTCTCGAGCAGACGCATCAGGATCGGCGTGGTGATGTAGTAGGGCAGGTTCGCACACACCGAAATGCGCTCGCCCGCCGCCTTTTCGGCGAGAACGGCGGCAAGGTCAACTTCCATGATGTCCTCGTTGATGACCTCTACGTTCTTGTACTCGCCCAGCGTGTACGCAAGCACGGGGATCAGCGTCTTGTCGATCTCAAAGGCGATCACTTTTTTGTAGCGTTTCGCCAGCTCGGCGGTCAGACAGCCGATGCCGGGGCCGATCTCCACGATCACGCTGTCGCTGTCGTCGCAGCAGTTTTCTGCGATGCGCTCAGGGACGCTCTGATTGATCAAAAAGTTCTGCCCAAAGCCTTTTTTGGTCGTCGTACCGAACGCGGACAAAATTTCCCGCACGGTGCGGATGTCACATAAATTCATAACTTCTCCCGCGTTTGTCACGTTGTATGCAAAAAAATTATTTTTCGCAGGAAAACACTTGACAAACGCCTTATAAATATAGTATAATAGCAAGCGCGCTGGTATGGCTCAGTTGGTAGAGCAGTTGATTCGTAATCAACAGGTCGCCGGTTCGAGTCCGGCTACCAGCTCCAGCAAAAACCTCGCCTCGGCGAGGTTTTTTTGCACTTTCTTGATTATATCAAAAAAACAACCGAATTGCAAGTATTCGGTACACTTTGATAGAAAAGCGGGTGAAAAAATGACTTTTTCCATGGGTGAGATCAAAAAACTTTGCAAGGAGCGCGGATATACCTTCCGTGCGGCAAGCCTGTTCGGCATCAGCAAAAACGACAGCGGCAAGTGTGACTTCTTCGTCGAAACGGCGGACACTGTGTACGCGGTCAAGGTGCTGACCCTCGGCGAGGACGCCGAGCGCGTGTACTTCCAGAATGTCGGCGGCTACATCACCGTCAAAGGTGCGTCGGGCGAGACCGACTATCTGTGGAATAAGCCCGACTTTGCCGCAAAGGCGAGCGGCATCAAGCCTGCGGTCGGCATTTTGCTGCTGGATCGTGACGCGGCTGCGACCGAGCTTTCCAAAAATCGCGTTGTAACGGTTACGCCCGGTGCCATGGCGTTCGGCTGCCGTGTACATACGCCCTCTTCCTTTGCCAAGCTGCTCGGATAAACATGGCAGAGAAAAAAAGCATTCACAGCGGGCACAGACAGCGGCTCAAGGAGCGCTTTCTGCGTGATGGACTCGACGGCTTTGAAAAGCATAACATGCTCGAGCTGCTCCTGTTTTACACCATCCCGCAAAAGGATACAAATCCCATCGCACATGCATTGCTCGACCGATTCGGCTCGCTCGGCGGCGTGTTTTCCGCGAGCGTGGACGAGCTTTGCACCGTAAGCGGCGTCAGTGAACACACGGCGACGCTGATCAAGCTCATTCCCGAGATGTGGCGCAATGTGGCATGTGAGATTCGTCCGGATGTGCGCTATGACAGCGTGAACAAGCTCGGTCGGCTGATGATCGATCGTCTTTCCGGGCTGACGGTGGAGACGATCATCTTAGTGCTGATGGATAACAGCTGGCACATCTTGGAAATCATCAAGCTCGGCGAAGGATCCGTCAACCAGGTGCGCATGGATACGCGCAAGCTGATCGAACACGCCATTCGTACCAATGCGGCGATGGCGCTGTTGGCACACAATCATCCGAACGGTACGTTGGTTGCATCCCCCGAGGACCTTGTGACCACGACTGCGGTTGCTGCCGCGTTTCAAACCATTCGCGTGGAATTTCTGGAGCATCTGCTGGTGGCGGGCGATCGGTATTTGCCCCTGCTTTCCCAGACTGAGGGCGTTTTTTGGCAAAAAAGCAAGACCAATGCGTTCTATGATAAAGATTAAGTTGTAAAAATGCGGCGACAGCCGCATTTTTTGTTTTGGTTTACTTTTTGTACAAAAAATATGGTTTTTCGTATTTACTGCGATCGGCTTTTGCTATATCATAAAATTGCAAGAAAATCCATATTGTCTGCAAAGGAGAATGCTTATGGAATGGATGAAATTCGGTGCAGAGATCATCGAAAAGGACGGTGTGTTTGCCGCACCCGCAGCGGATACGCTGTTTCCCACCAAAGAACCTACAACGATGTTTTCCGTGGAGAAAACGCCGCTGAACTTTGCTCTCGAATGCGAGATCAAGCTCGACAAAGACGGCGAAGCGGGCGTTTATTTCCGCGCGCAGGGCAAAAACGGCGCAAGATGGGTCACGGGCTACTACCTGACCATCAACGCGGCTGACTGCTCGGTCAAGCTGCAGAAGGTCAACGGCGGCGACAGCGACCACATCGTGCTCGGCCATATGTGCTATCCGTTCTCGAGAGATACATGGTACAAGATCCGCATCGAGATCCGCGGCACCTATGCGAAGATCTACTTCAACAACTTTGCGCATGAGACTAACCCGTATCCGAAGTTTGACGTAGAGCTCAAGCACTTCACCCGCGGCGGCATCGGTTTCAACTTCGGCGAGGGCACTGCCGAGTTTAAGGACATTGAGCTCAGTGAGATCGAGCCTGCAAAGCCGTTCGATCCCGAGACGCAGTATCTCAACCCCGTTGTATACGGTGCAGACCCCGATATTTTGTTCTATGACGGCACGTACTACCTCTATTTCACCGACACGCAGGACATGTCCCTTTTCCAGTGCTACACCTCGAAAGATCTGATCCACTGGTCGGATCCGCACGTTGTATTCCATGGCGTGGACGGCTGGGGCAACAACGAATACATGAGCCCGAATGTCATCTATAAGGATGGACTGTTCTACATGTTCTATGCGTCCCATACCGCACCCAATCCCAAGACGGGACGCCGTGAGCCGCACATTGCTTTTGCAACTTCCGAGAGCCCGCTCGGTCCTTTCAAGTCTAAGACCATGAAGCCGATCCACGAGGATGTACTCGAGATCGGCGGACATCCGTTCATCGACGAGGACGGACGCAGCTATCTGACGGTCGTTCGTTTCAACAACGGCAACGAAATCTGGGCATACGAGATCAAGATGGAGGACGGCATTGTCACCGCGCTGGATGACACGCTCGTCAAGATCATGGTTCCCACAGAGCCTTGGGAGTGCGACTATGCGCGCATCACCGAGGGCGGCGTCATCTTCAAGCACAAGGGACTCTACTACATGATCTACGCAGGCTCGCACTACAAGGGCGACTACGGCGAAGGCTTTGCCATCGCAGAGAAGCCGCTCGGCCCGTACATCAAGTACAAGTACAACCCGATCCTGCGCGGCACGAAGTTCTCCCGCGGCACGGGCGACTCGGTCTACACAAGAACGGCAAATGGTGAGTACATCATGTTCTATCACCAGCACTTCAGCCCGACCGAGATCTCGCCCCGTCACATCTGCTACGACGCCATGAAGTTTGTAGAAGTAGACGGCGAACCCGATGTTATCCTCGTAAAAGGCCCGACCGGCACGCCGCAAGACGGTCTCATCAAGTAAATCAAAAAGCCGCCCATCGGGCGGCTTTTTTAACGCGGGAAAACGTGGGGACGCTTTTGTAAAAGCGTCCCCACACCCCCGTAAAACTTTTGAAAAAAGATATGGCTACACCAATTTACTTTTTAAAAATTTTTGAAAAGGGTGCGGGAAAAACTTTTTATAAAAAGTTTTTCCCGCATAAACCGTTTACCATTCTTTCAAAAACGCATCAATGATAGCGTGGGAGCGTTCGGCTGCCATGGCAACAAACTTGGGGTACTCCATCTGCGCATCACCGCTGGCGCTGTCCGAGATCGCGCGCAGAACAGCGAAGGGAACATTGTTCACATACGCCACATGCGCGATCGCTGCGCCTTCCATCTCGCATGCGATTGCGCCGAAGCGGTCGCGGATGGCGTTTTTCTTTGCCGTGTCGGACATGAATTGGTCGCCCGAAGCGATCGTGCCGATCACGCTGTTTGCGCCGACCGATGCCGTCGCCTTTGCGAAGGCTGTCACTGCGGCTTTGTCCGCGTCAAAATAGATCTTGTTGATGCCCGAAACGAGTCCCACGGGATCGCCGAGCGGACTTGTGTCCATGTCGTGCTGTACGAGGTTCTTGGCGATGGCGATGTCGCCGATGGAAAGCGCTTCTGTCAGCGTGCCCGCAACGCCGCTGTTGAGGATGAGCGAAGGAGCAAAGCGCAGAATCATCGCCTCGGTGCAGATCGCGGCAAAGACCTTGCCGATGCCGCAGACTGCCAGCACGATCTCCTTTCCGTACCGCTTGCCAACCGTAAATTCCACGCCGCTCACCACCTCGGTGCGCGTGTCCGTGAGGGATGCGCGGATCGCATCCGCCTCAATTTTCATTGCACAAATAATTCCGATCATTGTTTTGTCTCCAATGCTGTAAAATAGTCTGAAGTCGCCCCGCCGCTGTCATCCTGAGCGGAGCCTTGCTTCACGAGATTCGTTCGACTACGCTCAGAATGACGCGTGAAGCAAGGCGCAGTCGAATGGATCTCGGGCGGGGCAGACGGTTCTCAATTTGCAAATTGTGCGTTCCAGAGCTCGGCGTAGAAGCCGCCCTTTTGCAGAAGCTCGTCATGCGTGCCTTGCTCCACGATGTTGCCGTCGCGCATAACGAGGATCACATCCGCCTCGCGAATGGTGGAAAGGCGGTGCGCCACGATGAAGCTCGTGCGCCCTTTCATCAGGGTGGCAAACGCGTTCTGAATGCGCATTTCGGTGCGTGTGTCGATGGACGAGGTCGCCTCGTCGAGGATCAGCATCGGCGGCAGGCAGAGCATGATGCGCGTGATGCAGAGGAGCTGCTTTTGTCCTGCGGAGAGCGCGCCGCCGTCCTCGCCGATGTAGGTGTCATAGCCGTTCGGCAGGTTCTTGATGAACGAATGCGCGTGCGCCGCCTTCGCCGCGGCAACCACTTCCTCATCGGTCGCATCGGGCTTGCCCATCACGATGTTGTCGCGGATGGTGCCCTCACGCAGCCAGGTGTCCTGCAGTACCATGCCGAAATTTTTGCGCAGGGTGGCGCGGCGCAGGTCGCGCGTAGAGATGCCATCAATTCGAATCTCGCCGCTTGTGGGGTTGTAGAAACGCATCAGAAGGTTGATCAGCGTAGTCTTGCCGCAGCCGGTGGGACCGACGATCGCAATGCGCTGCCCGTGCTTTGCCGAGAAGTTGAAGTTCTCGATCAGCTTTTTGTCGGGCGTGTAGGAGAAATATACGTTCTTAAAGTCCACATTGCCGCCTATGCTTTCGGGATCGGCGGCATCGGGCGCATCGGGCTCGATCTCCTTTGCGTCCAGCAGCTCGAAAATGCGGGAAGCGCAGGCGAGTGCGTTCTGCAGCTCGGTGATGACGCCCGAGATCTCGTTGAACGGCTTTGTATACTGGTTTGCATAACGCAGGAACACGGCAAGACCGCCGACGGTCATCGTCGGGTTCGTGCCAAGGCAGAAGAAGCCGCCGAGCAGTGCCACGCCGCCGTACACGAGGTTGTTGACCACGCGGGTGGAGGGGTTGGTCAGCGAGGAATAGAAGGTCGCTTTCAGCGAGCACTTGGCGAGATCTTCGTTGATCTCGTCAAATTTTTCGAGGTTCTTGTCGCCGTGCGAAAAGGCGATGGACACCTTCTGCTCGGAGACGGTTTCGTTGACAAAGCCGGTCTGCGCCGCCTTTGCCTTGCTCTGCGCGAGAAAGAAGTCATGCGTGTGCTGGGCGATAAACTTCGCCACAAAGAGCGAAAGGGGCGTGAGCGCCACCACGAACAGGGCGATGCGCCAGTCCAGCCACAGCATGAAGATGATCGTGCCGAGGATGGTCATCACACCCGTGAAAAACTGGGTGAAGCCCATCAGCAGACCGTCGGAGAACTGATCGACGTCCGAGATCACGCGGTTGACGATGTCGCCCGCGGGGTGCGAATCGATGTAGGAGAGGGGCAGACGCTGCAGCTTGCGGATGGCATCGCGGCGGATGTCGCGCACGATGGTGTAGGTGATGTTGTTGTTGAGAATGCCCATGATCCATTGCAGCAGCGCGGTCAGCGCAATGAGGATCGCGCTCTCGATGAGGATGGGCACGATCGCTTCGAGGTTGACGTTGCCGTCCACGCAAAGGTCGATGGCGTTACCGATCAGGATCGGCACATAGAGCGTCATGGCGACGATGGAGAGCGCCAGCACCAGTGTGGCAAGCAGCTTGCCGAGGCTGCTTTGGATATAGGTGAGCACACGTCCGAAGGTAGAAGTCTTTTTCATTTGCGCTCACCTCCCTTGAACTGGGAATCGTAGATTTCTTTGTAGATCGGGCAGCTTTCGAGCAGCTCGTCGTGCGTGCCGATGCCGACGGCTTCGCCGTCGTCGAGCACGATGATCTTGTCGGCGTGCATGACCGATGCGGTGCGCTGCGAAACGATAAAGGTCGTCGGCGCGTTTTGCATATCGCGGATCGCCATGCGCAGGCGTGCGTCGGTCGCATAGTCCAGCGCGCTTGCGCTGTCGTCGAGGATCAGAATTTCGGGGTTGCGCACCAGTGCGCGGGCAATGGTCAGTCTCTGCCGCTGTCCGCCCGAGAAGTTTTTACCGCCCTCGGTCACGGCAGCATCCAACGAGCCCTTGGCGGAAACAATGTCGCCGCCCTGCGCGGTCTCGATGGCGGCGAGCATCTCCTCGTCGGTCGCGTCCTCTTTGCCCCAGCGCATGTTGTCGCGGATGGTGCCTGCAAACAGCACGGCTTTCTGCGGGACAACGCCGACGCGCAGCTTGAGCGACTCGCCCTCGTAGGCGCGCACGTCCAGTCCGTCTACCTTGACGGTGCCCTCGGTCGCGTCGTAGAATCGCGGGATCAGCGATACCAGCGAGGTTTTACCGCTGCCCGTACCGCCGATGATGCCGACGGTCTCGCCGCGCTCTGCCGTAAAGCTGATGTCGCGGAGCACCGTGCCGCCGCTCGGGTAAGCAAAGGAAACGTGGTCAAAGGCGATAAAGGGCGCTTTCGCATCGCGCTCTGCCTTGACGACCTCGGGCAGTTTGCCCTCGGCAAAGAACTCGTCAATGCGGCTCGCGCTTGCGATCGCCTTGGTCATAGTGATGATGAAGTTTGCAAACTTGATCAGCTCAACGAGGATCTGCGACATGTAGTCGTAGAGCGCGAGCAGTGCGCCCTGCGTGATGATGCCGCTCTCCATGCGGATCGCGCCCGTGTAGATCAGCACGATGATCGCAAAGTTGATGAACAGATAGGTCAGCGGGTTCATCAGTACCGAGATCTTGGAAGTGAACTTTTGCAGTGTAAACAGCGCGTCGTTCTCGCGGTCAAAGTCCTCGACCTGTTCATTCTCAGCGCAGAATGCGCGGATGACACGCGTACCCGTCAGGCTCTGGCGGGTGGAGCGCAGTACGCGCTCGAGATTTTTCTGCACTTTTTTGAAAAGCGGGATGGTGGCAAGCAATATCGCGAATACCACCGCGAGCAGCAGCGGTACCACGACTGCGAAGATGATCGCGCAGCCAACGTCGATGGTGAAAGCGAGGATCACCGCGCCGAATACCACGACGGGCGAGCGCATGAGCAGTCGCAGCGTGACATTGATGCCCGTCTGCACCTGGTTTACGTCGCCGCTCATGCGGGTGAGGATGTTGGAAACGCCGATGGTGTCGAGATCGCTGTGCGTAAAGTGCTGGATCTTGGCATACATGTCGCGGCGCAGGTCCTTCGACACGCCGACAGCGGCTTTCGCCGAGAAATACTGCGCGATCGCCGCGCTGAGAAAGCCGATGCCGCAGAACAGCACGAGGATCAGGCACATTTTGAGGATGTAGGGCTTGTCTCCGTTTTTGATGCCCACGTCTACAAGGTCTTTGACGACCAGCGGCACCAGCAGTTCAAAGGTTGCTTCCAGCATCTTGAACAGCGGCGCAAGGATCGCCATCCCCTTGTACTTTGCAAGGTATTGTAAAATTCGTTTCAAGGTCAATACTCCAATATTATAAAGTCGCATCTATTGTAGCATTTTTCGGCGAAGAAATCAACTGTAATCTGTACGGGAAAATGTACGGTATGCGTACGAATAGTCCTTGAGCACTTTATTTTCTACCATTGGTAGAATGATTAGAAATTTATCGAATCAATATTGACATGAAATGATTAGATAGATATAATATCAGTGTAGCTACCACGGGAACATTACAAACAATATCTTTCTGTATATGGTTGAGGAGGAGACGCAATGAAAGATTCGATTTTTTATAATATCGCGTATGCTGCACTGCAACAGGAGATCAATAGAATAGAAGCGTTCACGGGAAATCTTGATAAGAACCCAGCCGTAAAAAAGGAGCAGATCGCAGAGTATAAATGCGCGAAATACCGTTATGCAGCGGTGTCCAGACTGTATTGCATGCTGCGTAATTGCCGCCGATACGGAGAGAGATTTCGAAATCATCACTATCTGCTTTTGATACTCGAGGAAATGCTCAAAAAGAGAGAGGACTATATAGCACTGTACGATAGTGCTCCCAATGAAGAAAAACCCGATTATGGCTTGTATTACGGCATGATGGAATTTGCAGATTCCTTGATTGCGGAAGCATCTCAAAAACTTCCATATGCCACGGATTGGGAAAAAATCGAATTGGAATGTCGTCTGGACGGCTATTATTTCGGCAAGAAATGCCTCGAAGATGCGTGGCATGCGAAAGGAATCGGCACATGCGTGAATTAACCCGGCTGTACGAGCAAATACCACGGTCAAAATGTACACCCGGATGTCATAAATGCTGTTCCGATCAGATCCAATTCACACCTGCGGAAGAACAAAACATGGGCGGCTATAGCTGCGATGGACATTGCAGTCATTTGGTAGACGGATTATGCTCCGTTTACGAAAACCGACCGTTTGTTTGCCGTTTGTTTGGTACCGGTGAGGATTTGAAATGCGAGGGATGTGTTCCCGAAAAATATCTATCTTCTGCCGAAACACAACAATTGATTTCGCAGTACATTATGATCAAGAAGAAGCAAGAAACGGAGAATGCCTGAATGAAAGAAAAACTTGCGCTTTTAAAGCTCCTCGCGGATGAGACGAGACTCGAGATCCTCAACATCCTTCTCAGAGAAGATTCTTATGTGGAAAAGATCGCGTGCGATCTCTCGCTCACGCCTGCGACGATATGTTATCATCTCAAAAGGATGGAGTCGGCGGGTGTTGTCAATTGCTCCCGTTCGCAGTTTTATATGATCTATTCGCTCAACCGCGAGATCTTCGACAAGCCGCTGTACGAGCTGATCAAAAAGGATGAACCGCTCGCCGACGCCGATGAAAAATACAAAAAAGAAGTCCTTTCGCACTTTTTTAAATGCGGCAGGCTGATACAACTGCCGACGCAGCGAAAAAAGCGCGAAATCGTCCTTTGGGAGATTGCCAAAAGCTTTGAGCGCGGTCGCGTGTATGACGAAAAAGAGGTCAACGAGATCATCCACCGCTTTCACGAGGATCACTGTACCGTTCGGCGCGAAATGATCGCCTGCGGGATTATGGCGCGCGACAAAGAGAGCTATTGGCTTGTGTAACGGATATGCGAAAAGTTATCATTTTTGAAAAAATCAGAGCATACCGTCGGGCGCACGGGTTGACGCAGGAACAGTTCGGTGCGCTGCTCGGCGTTTCGGCACAAGCGGTTTCCAAATGGGAACGAGAAGAATGCCATCCCGATATTATTTTTCTGCCTGAGCTTGCCCGCGTGCTCGAATGCTCGGTGGACGATTTGTTTGCAGAAAGTGGCCTATAACAACACAGGCTCTGCCGTGGGGCAGAGCCTGTGTTGATTTGCGTTTACGCTTCGGAGAACATATCCTTGCCGACGCCGCAGAGCGGGCATTCAAAATCTTCGGGGACATCTTCCCACTTGGTGCCGGGGGCAATGCCGCCCTCGGGGTAGCCGGCTTCTTCGTCGTACTCCCAGCCGCAAGCGTCACATACATACTTTTTCATAGTTTTATCTCCTTTTTAAAAATTATTGTATCGGTTCAAAGTCTTCCGCACCGTGTTTGCAGATGGGGCAGACAAAATCCTCGGGCAGTTTTTCGCCCTCGTAGACATAGCCGCAGATCTTGCAGACGTAGCCTTTTTTCTCTTTTTCTTCGGCTTTCGGCTGCGGCTTCGGCTTGATGTGATCAAAATAGTATTGATAGGTCACTGAGGGGACATTCGAGAGGATTTTTGTCTCGGTCACGTCGGCAATAAACATGGTATGCGTGCCGCAGTCCACCGATGCCACCACTGCGCAGGAAATCACGGCATTGGTGTATTTCGGGATATAGAGAATGCCGTTGCCCATGCGGTTTTCGCTTTCACATTCGGCGAATTTGTTGACGTTTTTGCCGCTTTGGAACCCGAAGTGCTCAAACACCTTCATGGGTGCTTCCTCGGTCAGCACCGACAGGTTGAACGCGTCGGTCTTCTGGATCATATCGTGGGTGTAATTTTGCTTGTTGACCGTGATGGAGATGCGGCAGGGCGAGGAAGTGACCTGCACGGCGGTGTTGATGATGCAGCCGTTATCCTTTGCGCCGTCGCGCGCGGTCAGGACAAACAGACCGTAGGAAAGCTTGAACAATGCTTTGGTGTCAATATTTTTTGCAGCGGGGGTCGTATCGATTCTAAAAGGCATAATTATTTCTCCCTTCTATTGCTTTTTTTCTCATTATACCATATTATAAAGACAATGGTAAAATATTTTGCAATTTCGGAGGAAATATGCAGACTTTCGTTTTTATCCTGGAGATCATCGGCACGATCGCGTTTGCGATCTCGGGCGCGATGACCGCACTCAAAAAGAATATGGATATTTTCGGCGTGGCGATCCTCGGCCTTACCACCGCGGTCGGCGGCGGTGCGCTGCGGGACATTATCCTTGGCATCACGCCGCCTACGATGTTCACAAAGCCGGTGTATGCCGCTGTGGCGGTCTGCGTTTCGATCATTATTTTTATTCCCGCGATCCGCAGGCTGTTTATGCATAACCATCTGCTGCATGATCTGATGCTGTTTGTGATGGACTCACTCGGACTCGGCATTTTTACGGTCATGGGCATCAGCACCGCGTACAGCGTTTCGGAGGAGTTCAATCTCTTTTTGCTCGTCTTTGTCGGCGTGATCACGGGCGTCGGCGGCGGTCTCATGCGCGACATGATGGCGGGCAACACGCCGTATATCTTCGTCAAGCATATCTATGCCTGTGCCTCGCTTGCGGGTGCGCTCGTCTGCGCACTGCTGTGGAAGCCCTCGGGCGCGGCGATGGCGATGTTCGCGGGCGCGGTGGTGGTCATTGTGATCCGCTTCCTTGCCGCACATTTCAAATGGAGTCTGCCCAAAGCAGGGGAGAGCTAAACAGAAAAAGAGCGACGGTTTTGCCGTCGCTGTTTTTTAACGAGTTGTTTCGTCCTTTTCCTTGACAGGATCTGTTTTCTCCATCGGGATATACATGGTGCAGGTACACCCTTTATGGCAGTGGATATATGGGCAAAAGAGATCTTCGCTGTCCAGCGAATAGGAATCTTGTCCGCGTTTGCAGGAAGCGCAGATCTTTGCAATTTGCATTTTGTCACATCCTTTCCTGATCTTGTACATACTGTGTTCTTGTTTTCTAATAGTATAAACCAATTTGGTTTATTTGTCAATATACCAAATTGGTTTACTATAAAATGGGGATACTACGGGTGAGGGAAGTGACGGTATGTACAAGCGGATTCGGGAACTACGCGAGGACAGAGACCTTTTGCAAAAGGACTTGGCGGCGTATCTGCATTGCAGTCAGGTGGCATATTCCCGCTATGAGCTGGGACTGCGCGACATTCCCACCGATGTGTTGATCGCACTGGCGAAGTTCCACAACACGAGCACCGACTATCTCTTAGGCTTGACCGATCGAAAAACACCGTATCCGAAAGAATAAAAAAGAGCGACAACGGAAATCCGTTGTCGCTCTTTTGCATATGTATTTACTTCAAATGGAGTTTGCTTAAAGCAGGGGAGAGATAAAAACAGGGATATTCTTATCGCAAATTTCGTATTTGTAAGACAGCACACGGCAAGCGCAGCCGCTATTCTTCTGTATGCAAATGCTTATAATACCACCGCAGCGGGTTTTCATAGATGTATTTTCTGCGTGTTTCGTAGTCCTCGCGGTTACGGACGATATGATCGGCATAAGAACGCTGAAATATTTTCTCTATGCCAAATTCACGTTTGCAGATTCGAGAAGTCAAAGACTTGAACGCACAAAGAACACCATCCAAGGTAGGGGAGGGGCTTGCTCCTCCCGCTTGCTCGTGTAAGAGTATGATCGCGTGTATATGATCGGGCATAATGATGTAATCCTCGATCGTTACGCTTGCGAAGCGGGTTTCAAGCAACCGTAATTGTTCTTGGGCGACTTTCCCGCAAGGTTTTAATTTTACAGTGTATTCGGGAGGAGCAAGCCCCTCCCCTACCGCTGAATTTGTTGCTTTCGGGATAGCCGTAACATCGGTTGGTGCAATTTCGGATAATATCTGTTTTCTGTCGCTTGTGCAGATCGTTACGAAATATGCACCCGCAGAGCTGTAATCAAAAGCCGGAAGCCTTGTCGGCTTTCTTTTCGGCAATTTATCTTCCTGTTCCATCATGAACACCATTCTGTGAGGTTGTCGCCGATTCTATGCTTTTTCTACTTTCATCGTGGTGACAAATTCGCGCTTTTCGCCGGCTCTTACGCCGATGATGTTGACATCGCCCATCTTGGCGGGGGCATGGGGCGCGCAGTTGATCCAGGTCTGCGGCTCAACGCAGAGAAAATCTTTGTCGCCGCCGTTGAAGACCATCCAGTACTTGAAGTTGTCGTCCGCGTCGTAGACCACGCTGTAACCGCTTTCGGTATCGGTCAGGCGGAGAGCCGCGCCGCTCGGGCGTGAGAAATGGCGGCTGATGGTGTGCTCGGCGGGGCAGATCTTGCCATCGGCGAGCGCCTTGTGGAAGTCCTCGTCCTCGACCAGCTCCCATGTCATGGTGTAGTCGGACATGTCGCGGTCGTATTCCTCGCCAACGGGGAGCGTCATGCGGATGTTTTCGACCTTGCCGCCCTTGACAAACGGCATCTGGAAGGTGGTATGGAAGGCGAGACCGACGGGCATGGTCAGCTCGCTGTTGTTTTCCACGGTGACGGTCTGCTGCAGACCGTCGTTGGTGAGCTTGTAGCCGACGGTCAGGGTGAAAGCGTGCGGATAGGTGAGGTAGGGCGCTTCGGCAGTCGCCTCGTAGCGGCAGAGCACGCTGTCGGCGGTCGATTCCACGACGGCAAAGGGCGTCTCGTGCAGCGTGCCGTGCAGGAAGCAGCCGGTCTTCTCTTCATTTACGGGCAGGGCGTACTCGCGACCGTCAAAGGTGAATTTTCCGGTCTTGATGCGGTTCGGCGGGAAGAGGATGGGCGTACCGTAGAGGAAAGGATTGTCGAGCTCGTCGGTATCGGGGTCGTATGTACGCAGAGCACTGATGCCGCCGGGAATGTAGCAAAGAGAAAGGCAGTTCGCACCGCGGGCGGGCAGGATCTTCGCCTCATATGCGCCGTCGGGCGAGCGCAGAGTGATGATGTCGGACATGGTGTATCTCCTTTTGGATGATATTTTTCTACTTATTATCATAGCAAATCTTTTGCGGTGCGGCAATAGTAATCTTACGGGATTTTTTTCGCGGAGACTTTATCCCGCAAAAAATCGCAATAAGGTATTGACATTTTTTGACGCATGGCGTATAATCGAACTATCATTTCAGATAAGGAGAAAAGTATGTCTGCGATTTTTGCTATGGCTATGATGATGTGCATGTGCATGATGATGCGCACATTTTGTCACGCCATGAAATCTCACGGATAACTTTTTACTGTACGTATACAGCGGAAAGCCGAGAGGTTTTCCGCTTTTTTATACGATGATTTTGTAAAGGGGGATCGCCATGATTGAACTGATCAATGTGGCAAAAACCTATAAGAGTGCCGCGGGCGACTTTACCGCGATCCGAAACATCAATCTGACGATCGAGGACGGCGACGTGTTCGGCATCATCGGTCTCAGTGGTGCGGGCAAGTCCACGCTGGTGCGCTGCATCAATCTGCTCGAAGTACCGACCGAGGGCGAGGTCATTTTCGACGGACAGTCGATGACGAAGCTCTCCAAGAAAGAATTGCTGACGGCAAGACAGAAGATCGGCATGATCTTCCAGGGCTTCAACCTGCTGTCGCAGCGCACCGCGCTCGGCAACATCCTCTATCCGCTGGAGATCGCGGGTATGCCGAAGGCAAAGGCGACCAAACGCGCCATGGAACTGCTCGACCTGGTCGGACTTGCCGACAAGGCGAAGTCCTATCCGTCACAGCTTTCGGGCGGACAGAAGCAGCGCGTAGCGATCGCGCGTGCGCTCGCCACCGACCCGAAGGTACTGCTGTGCGACGAGGCGACGAGTGCGCTCGACCCGACGACGACCGTGCAGATCCTCGATCTTTTAGCCGAGATCAACCGCAAGCTCGGCGTCACCATCGTGGTCATCACGCACGAGATGCGCGTAGTGGAAAAGATCTGCAACCGCGTTGCCGTCATTGACTCCTCCGAGATCGTGGAGGAAGGACCGGTGTCCGAGGTGTTCAAACATCCGAAAACTGCGATCGCGCGCAAGCTGATCATGCCGCAGAGCGGAGAGGGCATCGAGAGTGTGCTCGGCAGTCGCTGCATCCGCATCACATTTAACGGCAGCGAGACCGAGGAGCCGATGGTTTCCAACATGACGCTGGCATGCCGCGCGGCGGTCAACATTGTGTTTGCCAATACAAGGACGCTCGACGGCAAGGCGCACGGACAGATGGTGCTGCAGTTGCCCGAGGATGACAGCGCACAGGCGCGCGTCCTCGACTATCTGCGCATGCGCAATATTTCGTTTACCGAGGAGGTGGAGACAAAATGACATGGGAACAGATCTTCCCGCTGCTTGGACAGGGCGTGATCGACACGCTGGTCGTTACGCTTGTCTCTACACTGATCGCCTACCTGATCGGCGCGCCCATCGGTGTGATCCTCTACGGCACTGCCAAGGGCAGCCTTTTCCCGAATAAGCCGGTCAATGCCGTGCTCGGCGTGATCGTCAATGTCCTGCGCTCCATCCCCTTTATCATCCTGCTGGTTCTGACGCAGCCGGTGGCAAAGGCGATCGTGGGCACAAAGCTCGGCAATCAGGCGTTCATCGTGTACCTTGTGATCGCGGCGGCGCCCTTTGTTGCCCGCATGATCGAGTCCTCGCTTCGCGAAGTGGACGGCGGCGTGATCGAAGCGGCGCAGGCGATGGGCTCGAGCAACATGCAGATCATTCTGAAAGTGCTCATTCCCGAGGCGAAGCCCTCGCTGCTGGTCGGCTCGGCGATCGCCGTGACCACCATTCTCGGCTACACGCCCATGACCTACCTCGTCAGCGGCGGCGGTCTCGGTCAGCTCGCCATCCAATACGGTCTCTACCGCTCGCAGGAGGAGATCATGTATCTTTCGTCCCTGCTTCTGATCGTGCTTGTGCAGATCATGCAGGAAACGATCAGCGCTGTCGCAAAACGCACCGACAAGCGCATCCGCAACTGAAACCTTTAAAAATTTATATATTTTAAGGAGAAAAACACCATGAAAAGAATTCTTGCTTTGGCACTGGCAGCACTGCTGCTGTGCGCAACTTTCGTCGCATGCGGCGAAAAGGATGCAAAGACCGTAACCGTTGCAGCGACTTCCGCTCCGCACGCCGAGATCCTCGAGCAGTGCAAGGACGCAATGGCAGAAAAGGGATATACCCTCGTGATCAAGGTAATGGATGACTACATCATCCCCAACACCGCGACCGAGGACGGCGAGGTAGACGCAAACTACTTCCAGCACATCCCCTATCTCGAAGAGTTCAACGCAAGCCGCGGTACCCACCTTGTCATCGTTGACAAGATCCACTACGAGCCCTATGCGATCTACGCAGGCACCGCAAAGTCGCTGGATGCGATTCCCGACGGTGCCAAGGTAGCCGTACCGAACGACCCCACCAATGAGGCGCGCGCGCTGCAGCTTCTGCAGGCAGAGGGACTGATCACCCTCAAAGAGGGCGTTGGTCTGAATGCGACCAAGCTGGACATCGTGGAGAACCCCAAGAACCTGGAGATCGCAGAGATGGAAGCAGCGCTTCTGACCGGCGTGCTGGACGATGTTGCAGTTGCAGTCATCAACGGTAACTATGCGATCGCAGGCGGTCTCAAGGTTGCAGATGCGCTGGGCGTAGAGGCATCCGACTCCGAGGCGGCACAGACCTTTGCAAATGTTCTGGTTGTTAAGGAAGGCAATGAGCAGAATGAGGGCATCCTCGCACTCGCAGAGGTACTCAAATCCGATGCGATCAAGACCTTCATCGAGACCAAGTACGAAGGCGCAGTCATTCCGCTGTTCTAAGAAGTAATTCAAAAATAAAATGTGGGGGAACTTTTTCAAAGTTTCTCCACATTTTTTGTAACAGGAGGCATAAGCATGATCAGACGATTTGAAGAAAAAGATGCAGAAGAGGTTTCGGCATTGATCGCGAAAACTTTGAGAACCACTAATCGCAAAGATTACTCGGAAGAATATATCGAAAAGGAAGTACGCGTACTGACACCGGCGTATTTGACGAAACGATCGAAGTGGATGCATTTTTATGTGGTTTGCGAAGCAGATGCGATTATCGGCTGTGGCGCGATCGGTCCGTATTTCGGCAAAGAAGACGAGAGCAGTTTGTTTATGATCTTTGTTTTGCCGGAATACCAGGGAAAAGGGATTGGACGAAAGATTATCGAGACATTGGAAACGGACGAATACTTTTTAAGGGCGAGGCGCATTGAAATCCCTGCATCCATTACCGCGTGTGATTTTTATAAAAAGATGGGATATGGGTATAAAAACGGAATTGCTGCCATAGATGATGAGCAGCTTTATCGGTTGGAGAAGTATAGATAATATTGCCGTACGAGATCCTTCGTTACGCATCCTTACCGCTGTTATCCTTGAACGTAGCATCTCGGGAAAAGATTTCTCGGGAGGAGCAAGCCCCTCCCCTACCACTCGAGGATGACACAGGCGGAGCCAAGCGGAATGCTTATAAAAGTTTTCGCTATCGTTATGCGTAATCCCCCGCTTGTCATCCTGAGCGAAGGACGAAGTCCGAAGTCGAAGTTTTGCGCAGCAAAACCGCCGTACGGCGGGATCTCGCGGGGAGATGTATGTTGCTGCGCGTAAATGTCAGTTATCTTTTTGCAAACAAAGCACCGAGTAGACACTCGGTGCTTTGTCATATTTTATTCTTCTTTCTCTCTTTTCATCTTTTTAAGTTCTTCTTCGAGGTAGAAGGTTCGGCGCTCGAGGTCGTCGATCTTACCGAGCAGCTCGCTTGTGACAAGGCAGGCACCGCTCAGCGCGAGTACACAGCCAAATCCCACGAGTATGGCAAGCGAAAGTTGATCCACTTTCGCATTCTGCGACAGCAGGCAGAGTACCAGCGCGCAGAAAAAGAGGATGAGTCCTAAGTATTTAAACGTGTTTTTCAGTTTCATAGTCGTTCTCCTTGATTTTAGCTGAGTGCCGCGCCGATGATGCCTGCGTCGTTGCCGCAGGTTGCCGTGCAAAGGCGAGTGCGCTTCTTTGCGCCGCGCGCAAAGTCCTCGGCGTCCACTTTCGGCTGCAGCAGGTCGATCAGGAATTGCTTTTCGTTTGAAATGCCGCCGCCGATGATAAAGACATCGGGCTGAAAAATGTTGATCAGCGATGCGATGCCGCTTGCCAGTGCGTCCGTGTATCGTTCAATGACTCTTGCCGCCGCCTTGTCCCCCTCGCGGAAGGCGTTGAATGCGGTGCGCGCGCTGACCTCTTTCGCTTCTGCCATGAGCGTCGCTTCGCCGCTCATAAAGCAGGTGTTCAGCTCCTCTTTGGTCATGCGGATGAGTGCGGTGCCGGAGGCGTACGCCTCAAAGCAGCCGCGTCTGCCGCAGCCGCATTTCTCGCCGCCCATCTGCAAAACGAAGTGCCCGATCTCGGCGGCAAGGCCGTTCGAGCCGCTGTAGATCTTTTTGTCGATGACGATGCCGCCGCCCACGCCCGTGCCGAGCGTGATCATCACGGCGTTGTCAGCACCCTTTGCCGCGCCTGCGAAAACCTCGGCAAGGGTTGCGGCGTTTGCATCGTTTGCTACGCGCACGCGCCTACCGTCCAGCTTGTCGGAAAGAATTTTGCAGATGTTCAGCCCCGAGAAGGGAATGTTCGGCGTGAAAAGGATCTCGCCGCTCTTTTCATCCACACCGCCGGGCACGGCGATGCCGACGGAGTCGATCTCGGACAGCGTCAGTCCCATTTTTGCGGTCAGCGTGCGGCAGAGCGCCGCAATGTCGTTTATGATCTCTTCCTTTGGGCGGGACGCGCCCGTGGGAACCGAATCTTTGCAGAGGATCACTCCGTTTTCGTCTACGATGCCTGCGGCAATGTTGGTGCCGCCGAGGTCAATGCCGATTTTTCGCATGGAAAAACCTCCTTGTGGAAACAATTCTAATGGTTTCATTATAAAATATAGACAAACAAAAGTCAATAAGGAGAAGAATTTCCGAAAAATATGGAAAATCTATAAAATCTGCTTGCATTTCCAAGGAATAGAGTATAAAATAATATGTTGGAATAATAGTTATGCACGAACAGTGCAAGGAGTATAAAATGGAAAGATATGTTTATGCAGACAACGCGGCGACCACTCCGGTCTCGAAAGAAGTTGTCGATGCAATGATGCCCTACCTGACCGACAAGTGGGGCAATCCGTCCAGCCTGCATGCAAAGGGACGCGAGGCATCCATCGCACTCGAGGATGCACGCGCGAGAATTGCGGCATGTCTCGGTGCTGACGCAAAGGAGATCTATTTTACCTCTTGCGGCAGTGAGTCGGATAACTGGGCACTCAAGGGTGCGGCACTTGCCGGCAAGCAGAAGGGCAGAACGCACATCATCACCTCGAAGATCGAGCATCACGCGGCACTGCATGCCTGCGCATGGCTCGAAAAGCAGGGCTTTACGGTCACCTACCTCGGCGTGGATACCAACGGCGTCGTTTCGATCGAGGAACTGAAAGCAGCCATCAGCGACAAGACCGCCTTGGTTTCGGTCATGCTTGCCAACAACGAGATCGGTACGATCGAGCCGATCGCAGAGATCGCCAAGATCGCGCACGAGCACGGCGCACTGATGTTCACCGACGCCGTACAGGCGATCGGCAACATCCCCGTCAATGTCAAGGAGCTCGGCGTGGATATGCTGGCGCTCTCCGGACATAAGATCCATACCCCGAAGGGCATCGGTGCGCTCTATATCAAAAAGGGCGTTCGCATCGACAACCTCGTGGACGGCGGCGGTCAGGAGCGTGGCAAGCGCGGCGGTACCGAGAATCTGCCGTACATCATCGGACTTGCAACGGCGATCGAGCGCGCATATGCACGTCTGCCCGAGATGGAAAGAGTTGCAAAGCTGCGCGATTATCTGATCGACAACATCCTCGCGGCGATCCCGCACAGCACGCTGAACGGTCCGCGCGAGGGAAGACTGCCCGGCAATGTCAACATCGGCTTTGAATATATCGAGGGCGAAAGCATGCTGCTGCTGCTCGATTTTGAAGGCATCGCGGCATCGACCGGATCGGCATGCTCCTCGGCATCGCTGGATCCGTCGCACGTGCTGCTTGCGATCGGCGTGCCGCATGAACGTGCGCACGGCTCGCTCCGCCTGTCGATCTCCACGGAGACGACCAAAGAGGACGCGGATTACATTTTGGAAAAGCTGCCGCCCATTGTACAGCGGCTGCGCGATATGAGCCCGCTTTATGAAGAAGCGATGCAGGCGAAATAAATAAAAGGAGAACGAACGATATGAGTATGTTATATAGCGAGCAGGTCATGGATCACTTTACGCATCCGCGCAATGTGGGCGTGATCGAGGATGCCGACGGCATCGGTGAGATCGGTAATGCAAAATGCGGCGACATCATGAAGATGTATCTCAAGATCGAGAAGGGCATCATTGTGGATGCAAAGTTCAAGACCTTCGGCTGCGGCGCTGCAGTCGCAACCTCCTCGATGGCAACCGAGATGATCAAGGGCAAGAGCATTGATGATGCACTGACCCTTACCAACAAGGCGGTTATTGAGGCGCTCGGCGGTCTGCCGGCAGTCAAGGTGCATTGCTCAGTATTGGCTGAGGAAGCTGTTAAGTGCGCTCTTGCCGATTACTATAAGAAGCAGGGAATTGCGCATCCTGTGATCGCAGAGGCAGAGGCTCTGATGGGCGCTGACCACGATCACGAGCACGAAACCACAGAAGAATAAGCAAATAAAGTTCCGCCGGGACCTTGGAGTCTTCGGCGGACTTTTTTACGCTGCTTTTCTAATAAATTATAGTAAAAATGCGCGTTTTTGAGGTTTAGGGGTGCAAAACGTGGAACATGCGAAAATATTTTTTACATATTGTGCAACTTGTACATGTGTAGAAAACTGAGCTCGAAAATTGTGAGTTTTAAACAAAAAGCAAAGATGCGATTCCGAGTGTAAAAAAACATTTCGTATACATTTTGGATGTTTAATAAAAATAAACATGTTACGGACGAGCATCTAAATTACCGAGAAATACACGAAAAATTCAAGAAAAATACATAAAAATGATAATATAATTAACATTTTCGAAAAAATTGAATTAGGAACTACTCCTTCTTTTGAAAAAACGGAAAAAATTAAAGTTTTTTTCTTATATTTTAATGTCCCCAAAAATCTTTTTCTCGGCAAACGCGTGAAAAAAAGCAGCCTTTGGCACTCTTGACAATGTCGGGCAGGCGTGATAAAATATACAAGTAAATTTATGGGTAATATTGCACATACGAATCTCTCCACGCTGCGCCAAAAGCGTGCCCTGCAGATCCTTTTGTGCATTTTGCTTGTCGGAATCGCTTGCGTGCCTTCGCAGGGGGTTCCTAAAATTCTCTTCGTGCGCGTGCGCGCACGTGTTTAAAACTCGCTTTGGGAGGAACAAGATCTATGATGAGAACGAAGCTGTCAAGAGCGCTGGCTCTCTTCCTTGCCCTGCTCATGGCGTGCGGCTGTTTTTCGTTTGCGGCGTTCGCCGCGGCGGAAACCGAAACAACTTCCAGCCGCCGAACCATGCAGGAATGGAATGAGATCCTGAACACGGACGACTACGAGGAGTATCTCGCCGATCATGCGAATGCCCCGCTCGGAACCCGTACGGTCACAATTGACGCAACCGAGTATGTTGCTGATGCGACGACGGACAAGGATGTCAAGGTAATGTCCGATGTCAACGGCGACAAGGAAAAATCGCTGTACACTTCGGCGAGCGGCAAGGTCACCTGGAAGGTGAATGTGCCCGAAGCCGGTATGTACACGGTTGAGCTCCTTTGCTATCCGGGAGATGCTCTCCTGGAAGAGGGCGACTCGGAAAAGTCTACTGACGTTGAACGTATTCTGTATGTAAACGGCAAGGTGCCTTTTTCGGAGGCACGCTCGATCACCGTTACGAAGACCTGGGCGCCGGTTTATACGGCACAGGAGGACGGTACCGTTCGCTTCCGTAAGGATATTGCGGGCAACGATATTCGCCCCGATAACGTAAGTGCGATCGACTGGGTAGATTACACCGTCAAGGATTCGACCGGCTATTATAAAGAAGCGCTTCAGTTCTATTTTGAAAAAGGCGAAAACACCATTTCGCTGGAAGCGATCCGCGAGCCGATGAACATCAAGACGATCTCGCTCGTTCCTCTGGAAGATATGATCACCTACGAGGAATACAAGGCTCAGTATACATATACCAAGGGTCAGGACGTGATCAAACTCGAGGCTGAGCTTCCTGCTCGTCAGTCGGATGAGTCCATCTATCCCTTGACTGACCGTACCAGTGCGGTAACTTCTCCGCAGGACCCTAAGCTGCAGATCCTCAACTTCATGGGCGGCAGCGAAAACTTCAAGACGGTAGGTCAGTGGGTAGAGTATGACTTTGAGGTCAAGACCGAAGGCTTCTATAATATAGTATTCCGCAGTAAGCAGAACGACCTTTCGGGTATGTTCACTTCGAGAACTGTTTATCTGGACGGCGAGATTCCGTTTGCGGAATGCATGGAGCTTCGCTTCGACTACACCAAGGACTGGATGTGCCAGAATATCAGCGACGGTACGACCGAGTTTGAGTTCTACCTCACTCCCGGTAAGCATACGCTTCGCGTTGAGGTTAGCCTCGGACAGTTCGCAGACATCATTCGTCAGGTCGAGTCTTCCTTGAATAATATCAACAACTGCTACCTGGAGATCATGAAGCTGACTGGCGCGGATCCGGATGAATACCGCGACTACGGCTTTGAAAGATTGATGCCCAACACCATCCGCACGATGCTGATCGAATCGAGAAACCTCTATAAAGTTTCCGATTATATCACCGAGCTCTGCGGTTCGAAGGGTTCGCAGACTGCAACGCTGGATAAAGTTGCATTCCTGCTGCAGAGAATGGGCGGTGACGAGGATGAGATCGCACCGAACTTGACCAACCTGAAGACCTATATCGGTACGCTGGGTACTTGGCTGAACAGCGTTCGCAGCCAGCCGCTGCGTATCGACTACGTTCAGATTCAGCCTTCCGATGCAGAGATCCCCGAGGCGAATGCATCCTTTGGTGAATCGATTATGTTTGAGCTGAAGGCATTCTTTGCAAGCTTCACGACGGACTACAGTACGATGGGTGCTGTTTCGCAGGAAGCTACCGAGAAGAACATTGAAGTTTGGACGACCGAAGGTCGTGACCAGGCAAAGATTCTGAAGAACCTTGTAGCGAGTGATTTCACTCCTGTAAGCAACATCGGTGTTAACGTCAAGCTGGTTTCCGCGGGAACGCTTCTTCCCTCCGTCCTTTCCGGACAGGGTCCCGATGCCTTCCTCGGACTCGGCGGTACGGACACGATCAACTACGCGATCCGAAACGCTGTACTTCCTTTGAATGATTATGAAGGATTTGACGAGGCGATCTCGGAATTCCATGAGTCCTCGGTTCTTCCTGTCAGCCTGTACGGTACGGTTTACGGTATGCCCGAGCGCGTAGGCTTTGCAATGATGTTCGTTCGTATCGACATCCTGGCAGAGCTCGGACTTGAGATCCCCAAGACCTGGGACGACGTTCTTTCGATGCTCCCTGTACTCCAGGCGAACAACATGGAAGTCGGTCTGAACAAGGACTACGACATCTTCCTCTATCAGATGGGCGGCGACCGTTTCGCTGATGACGGACTCCGTTGCGGTCTGGATTCCAATATCGCACTCGATGCTTTTGAAAAGTATACGAGATTCTATACTGACTATTCTTTCCCCTACACGTTCGACGGCCCGAACCGTTTCAGAACCGGTGAGATGCCGATCCTGATTGCTGACTACGTTACCACCTATAACCAGCTGACCGTTTTCGCAACCGAAATTGATGGCTTGTGGGAAATGGTTCCGCTGCCGGGTACTGTACGCGAGGATGGAACGATCAACTACAACGCGGTTAACGCGGTTGCTGCAACGGTTATGCTCCATGGTACTTCGGATGAGGAGAGCACATGGGAATTCATGCGTTGGTACTGCGGACACGAGGCGCAGGCTGCGTATGGTAGCGACCTGGTTACCACCATCGGTCAGGCTGCTAAGTACAATACCGCAAACCGTCTTGCTATTGCCGAGATGCCTTGGACGACCAGTGAGTATGAAGCACTGTCCGATCAGTTCAACAACCTCTCCGCGATTGCAAACTATCCGGGCGCTTACATCTTTGCACGTTACCTGTCCTTTGCACAGCTCGCTGTTGTAAACGATGGTGCGGATCCTGTTACGAAGCTGCAGAGTTATGTAACAACGATCAACAAAGAGATCACGCGTAAGCGCGAAGAGTTCGATCTTCCTACACTTGAAAACGGTAAGACTTACGAGACTTCCCCTGAGGTGTATGAGGAGATGCAGGCTTGGCTTGCCGAGAACGGCAGATAGTCAACGGACGCTTGCAAATTACTCAGTATATTATTAAAGGAGAGATAATTCATGTCAAACAAAACGGCAGTAAAGCGTCCGACGGCACAAAAAGACATGACGAAGGCTCAGTGGACTTGGAAAGAAATGAAGAAAAATAAGGTTGCGTATCTGATGATCGCTCCCTTTATGATCTTGTTCTTCATCTTCACTGTTTGGCCTGTGCTTTTGTCCATCGCACTCAGCTTTACAGACTTCAACATGCTGGAAATGCCTAATCTTGTGTGGGTTGACAACTATATCCGTCTGTTCCTTGACGACGATATTTTCCTTCTTGCTGCACAGAACACGTTGATCTTTGCGTGCATTACAGGACCTGTTTCCTACATCATGGCACTGCTCATTGCGTGGTTTATCAACGAGCTCGGACCCAAGCTCCGCTCGGTCGTTACCCTGATCTTCTACGCACCTTCGATCTCCGGTTCGGTTTACCTCGTATGGCAGACGCTGTTC
Source organism: Clostridia bacterium (assembly GCA_017398595.1). Classification (GTDB taxonomy): domain Bacteria; phylum Bacillota; class Clostridia; order Oscillospirales; family CAG-272; genus UMGS902. Next base: position 17,763 of record JAFQFR010000021.1, on the reverse strand, counting down.
AGCTCTGACTCCTACGGTTGGGTAAACGGTACGTTGATCAACCTCGGCTGGATCGACGATCCGATCCTGTTCTTCCAGGATGCGGATTATATCATGCCGCTGTGTATCGTCGTTGCTCTCTGGACTTCGCTCGGTACCGCGTTCCTGTCCTTCATCGCAGGTCTCCAGAACGTACCGCGTCATCTGTATGAAGCAGGTGCGGTTGACGGTGTTAAAAACCGTTGGCAGGAGTTCTGGTACATCACGCTGCCTTACATGAGACCGCAGCTGATGTTCGGTGCTGTGCTTTCCATCACCCAGTCCTTCGGTTTCGGTGGTGTTGTTACTGCTCTGTGCGGATTCCCGTCTGTAGATTATGCAGCGCACACCATCATGCATCACCTGGATGACTACGGCGGACAGCGTTATGAAATGGGCTATGCCTCGGCGATCGCGGTCATACTCTTCGTAGTTATGATCGGCGCCAACACAATAATAAAGAAAGGATTATCGAAGATAGGACAGTAATATGGCTAAATTAAGAACACGCAAACATAAAGTTGTCCTCAGCCGTAGCACCGGCGGAGACTTCGGCATCAATCTTTTCCTTGTTATCATGGGAGCTTTCATGTTCCTGCCGATGTACTATGTTATCATGCAGTCCCTGAAGCCTTTGGATGAGCTGTGGATGTTCCCGCCTCGCTTCTATGTAGAGAATCCTACGCTGTCCAACTTCAGCGATCTGTTCACTTTGATGAGTGACAACTACGTACCTTTCTCAAGATACATATTCAACACCGTATTTGTTTCGGTTACCGGTACCTTTGGTAACCTGCTGTTGTCCTCGATGGCAGCGTATGCACTTGCAAAGCTGAAGTTCCCGGGCAGAAAGTTCCTCTTCCAGTTGGTTGTTAAATCGCTGATGTTCCACCAGACGGTAACGGCGATCGCAAACTTCCTGACGATGAGCACGCTGCACTGGTTGGACTCCTATCTCGCTCTGATCGTTCCTGCATTCTGCACCTCGATGGGTCTGTACCTCATGAAGCAGTTCATGGAGACCGGCGTTTCCACCGAGGTTCTGGAGAGTGCCCGCCTTGACGGTGCAAGCGAGTTCAGAACCTTCTGGGTCATCGCAATGCCGATGGTTAAGCCTGCTTGGCTGACCCTGATGATCGAGTCTTTCAAGAACCTGTGGAACTCGGGTAACTCGATCTACATCTACTCCGAGCAGCTCAAAACCTTTAACTATGCGATCAACCAGATCGTTACAGGTGGTATCGCGCGTGCCGGTGTCGGTGCCGCATCCACGGTTATCATGATGATCGTGCCGATCACGGTATTCATTATTTGTCAGAGTAATGTCATCGAGACCATGGGCTCGAGCGGTATGAAGGACTAAGGGGAGGTATATATATGAAGAAATTTACGAGAATACTTCTCCTCGCGTTTGCGCTCCTCTTTGCGCTTACGCCTATCGTCGGCGCGGTAGAGCCGTACACCACGTATACATACGGTAAGGACGGCATGCCCCGTACTTCGCCTACGGTCTACTCGCCTGTTATGAATGTCGATTCGACCTACATGGGCCTCGACAAGGCGATCGATGATCCCCGCGATCTCTTTGTAGACTGCGACAACAATGTTTACATTGTAGATGCTGCGAACAACCGCATAGTTGTTCTGGATCCGAACTACAAGGTTTCCTTTACGATCTCCAGCTTTATCAATGAGCAGGGTATCCCGGACGGATTCACCAATCCCTCGGGCGTATTTGCAAACGAGGAGCAGATCTATGTCTGCGATACCGATGCAAACCGTATCGTCGTTTTCGACCGTGAAGGTAATTTTGAAAGAATCCTCGGTAAGCCTACCAGCGCACTGTTCGGCGAGGATTCCATCTACAAGCCGGTCGCTGTTGCAGTTGACCAGTATAACCGTATCTACGTTATCTCCTCCACCACTTATCAGGGCGTTATCGTTCTGACAAGCGAAGGTGATTTCACCGGATTTATCGGTGCACAGAACGTTACGTACAGCACTTGGGACGTCATCTGGAGAGCATTCCAGACCGATGAGCAGAGAAAGTCCTCTGCGCAGTACATCCCGACCGAGTACAATAACATCTGCGTGGACAGCGACGGATTTATCTACGTCACTTCCTCTTCGATCACGGCTGCTAACCAGTATTCGCAGCTGAAGAGCAAATCTTCCAAGTACTCGCCTGTCAGAAAGCTGAATGCTGCGGGCGATGAGATCATGAACCGTCTCGGTTACTTCTCTCCTTCGGGTGAGGTCAATGTTACCCGTCAGACCGTTTCGAGAATCATCGATGTTGCCGTCGGTCCCGAGGGCACTTGGTCGATCATCGACGAAAAGCGTCAGAGAGTATACACTTACGACCAGAACGGTAACCTGTTGTTTGCGTTCGGTGACAGCGGCGGACAGCTCGGTAACCTGACCAGCGTTGAGGCAGTTGCTTACCAGGGCGACACCATGCTGCTGCTCGATAAGAGCGACGACCTCTTCACGGTATACAAGCGTACCGAGTACGGCGACATTCTGATCGCAGCGCTGGAAAACGAGAATGACCGTCAGTTCGATAAAGCAATCGACTACTGGCAGGAGATCCTCAAGAGAAACTCCAACTTTGACCAGGCTTACATTGGTATCGGCCGTTCTTACTATAATGCGGGCGAATACACGGAAGCCATGGAGTACTATAAGGCTGCATACGATACGACCAACTATTCTGCAGCATTCCAGGAAGTTCGTAAGCAGTGGATCACGGATTACTTCATTTTGATCCCGATCGCAGTGATCGTGCTTGTTCTGCTTTGGTCTAAGTTCTCGAAGTACACCAAGAAGAAGAACAAAGATACCTCTCTCAAGGTTGGCAGAAAGACATATTGGGAAGAGCTTCTCTATGCTTTCCATTTGATCTACCATCCGTTTGACGGTTTCTGGGATCTGAAGCATGAAAAGCGCGGTTCTGTTCGCGGTGCGATCACGATCCTGGCGCTGACCATCTTCGCATTCTACTATAACTCGATCGGTCGCGGTTATATCGTTAACCCCACCGGCGAGTATTCCACGATCTTCGCGCAGGCACAGTCGGTTCTTCTGCCGCTTGCTCTGTGGGTCATTGCAAACTGGTGCTTGACCACCCTGTTTGATGGTGAAGGAAGCTTCAAGGATGTATTTGTTGCTACCTGCTACGCTCTCTTCCCGCTGGTACTCACACTGATCCCTGCGACGGTGATTTCCAACGTAGTTCTTGCGAACGAGACCGGTATTCTGACTCTGCTGATCAATATCGGTTATATCTGGGCGGGTCTGCTGATCTTCTTCGGCGCACAGACCACGCACGACTACACACTCGGCAAGAACCTTATCATGTGTCTGGCAACCATTTTGGGCATGGCAGTCGTTATGTTCATTGGTATCCTGTTCACCAGCCTTATCAGCAACATGGTGTCCTTTGTAACCAACATCATCGTTGAGCTGCAATATAGAATGTAAGAAAGGAGTGTATGTGAACATGAAAAAAGTATTATCCCTTATATTTGCACTCCTGCTTCTTGCCGGATCCCTGTTTTGTATGACTCCTGCGGCATTTGCTGCCGAGGAAGAAGAATTCCCGGATTATACCACTCTTGCTTTCGTTTCGCAGGATCGTAAGCTGGAGACCATGGAGAAAAAGCTTGATCTGTACGGCTATGAGCTGTATATCGAGCCTAACACCGCTGAGGTCGCTGTCGTTGACAAGGCTTCCGGTCAGGTTCTCTTTACGAACCCCTACGATGTCGCCGGTTCCAAGGGTACAACCGCGACTAAGGAAAAACTGCTTTCGCAGATCATCATCAACTTTACCGATAACGGTACCGCAAAGGAGTACAACTCCTATGCCGATTCCGCTAAACTCGGTCAGATCATTGTTAAGGAAATTAAAAACGGTATCCGTGTTGAGTACACCATCGGTCGTGCCAATGCGAACTACCTCGTTCCTCGCATGATCTCCAAGGATCGTCTGGAGAGTGAGATCCTGTCCAAGATCGACAGCAAGTTCCACTACTCCAAGGTATATTCCTTCTATGATCTGAAGGACCCCAACGACCCGAACCTGCCCTCGTCTGTTAAGACCGAGATGCAGAAGAACTATCCGGTTACCAAGAATATGGCGATCTACGTACTGACCGCCGACATCAATAACCGTGAGCTTGGTATGATCGAGAACATCATCAAGACCTATGCTCCCGACTATACCTATGAGGAGATGGAGTACGACCATCAGCAGACCGGTTACGAGGCAACTACGCAGGCAACGCCTGTATTCCGCCTTGCACTGGAGTATACGCTGACCGAGGACGGTCTCTCGGTAACGCTTCCCGCAAACGGTATTCGTTTTGACGAGACGCTGTACACCCTGCAGACCATCACCTTCCTGCCGTACATGGGCGCAGGTACCTATACCAATGAAGGTTACACCTTCATCCCCGACGGCAGCGGCGCACTGATGGATTATTCGGACTTCGCCGGTAAGAATACTTCGATCGCCGGCACGCTGTACGGCACCGACTTCGCATACCAGACGCTGGAAGGCTCTGCAAACCAGGATATTATGCGTATGCCTGTATTCGGTATCGTAGAATCCAAGTCCAAGATCAAGTATATTGATGCAGAAAGAACGTACACCGAGACGGTGACTTCCACAGACCCCGTAACGGGTGAGGAAATTACCGAGGAAGTAGAAAAGACCATGACGGTCCAAGAGGCTACCAAGGTCAATGAAAAGCGCGGCTTCTTAGCGATCATCGAAGAGGGCGATGCATTCACCCGAATCTCCGCTAAGCATGAGAATCAGCTGCACAACTACAACTCGGTTCAGCTTTCCTTTAACCCCAGACCGAAGGATACTTACAAACTGTCCGATTCGCTTTCCGTTGGTTCTTCCAGCGATATCGAAGTTGTTTCGAACCGTAAGTATGTCGGCAGCTTCACCGTTAAGTACATCATGCTGACCGATCCTACGGTCGCTGAGGAAAACAACATTGAGGAGTATTACGAGACCACTTGGATGGGCATGGCACAGGCTTACCGTGACTACCTGTTCGAAAACGGCACGCTCACTCCTCTGACCGATGAAGATGTGGATGACAATATCCCGCTGACCATCGAGACCTTCGGTGCGATGGATACCATTGAGAAGGTGCTTTCCGTACCGACCACCGTCAGCAAGCCGATGACCACGTTTGAGAATGTTGCGACTATTTTTGATGAGCTTGCAGCAGCAGGTATCACCAATATTGACTTCAAACTGACCGGTTATGCAAACGGCGGTATGTATGCTGCTATTCCGTATAAGCTCACTTGGGAGAAGGCAACCGGTGGTTCTGACGGATTTGCAGATCTGGTTGCTTACGCAGAAGAGAAGGGCTTCGATGTATATCCCGACTTCGACTTTGCATATGTCAACAGCCGTGAGACCTTTGACGGTTTGAAACTGAATCGTGATATTGTTAAGACGATCGATAACCGTTATTCCAGCCTTCGTGAATACGATGCATCCCTGCAGGCGTATGTTTCTTACTTCACGCTCTGCGTTTCACCCTCTGCATTCTCCAACTTCTACGGTAACTTCTCGCAGCGTTATCTGAAGTATGAGAACACCAATATTTCGCTTTCGACCATCGGCAGCGCCCTCAACTCTGACTTTGATGAGGACGAACCTTACAACCGTGCAGATGCTAAGGAGTTCACTGAGGAATTCCTCGCAACGGTTGGAGAAGATATGACCGGTATCATGAGCGAAAAGGGCAACGCTTACACTTGGAAGTATGTCGATAAGATGCTGAATGTTTCGCTGCAGAGCAGCCGTTCGCTGTATGCAAGCGCAACCGTTCCGTTCATGGGTGTCGTACTGCACGGCAGCCTTGAGTTTACGGGCAGCGCACTGAACATGGCGGGCGATATCGACTATGAGATCCTGAGAGCGATCGAGAACGGCGCAGGTCTCTACTTCATCCTTTCCTATGATAACACCGAGCTGCTGAAAGAGAACTATAAGCTCAGTAAGTACTATTCGGTTCGTTATGACATTTGGAAGGAAGAGCTTGTAGAGCGCTACAACGAGCTCAATACGCTGCTCGCAGATGTACAGACCTCTCTGATCATCGGACATGAGTTCCTGATCGGCGAGCGCGTACCGACTGAGGCAGAGCTCGCTGCGGATGCAGCAACTGCTGTAGCCGAGAAGGCTGCCGAAGAGGCTAAGGCGCTCGAAACCGCTAAGAAGACAGAGATCGCTGCTATGCGTCAGCAGTACCTCGCAGGTGAGATCGGCGCGGGTGAGGCAATCAATCCCGTAATCGAGGAGCAGCCTGTTAAGGAGACCACTGGATATCAGTACACCAAGTACACCTCTGACGATAATCAGATCGTACTGGTTACTTACGATAGCGGTAAGTCCTTTATTCTGAACTACAATAACTTTGCGATCACAACGGTTGTAGACGGCGTGACCTACACGGTAGACGGCTACGGCTATGTGGTAATTGACTAAGGAGGGAAGAACAGATGAGTAATACAAAAGCTGTAGGAAGCGTCGCTTCTTCCTCCAAGCCCAAAAAGACACGCCGCCCCGCCTCTCTCGATAAGAGAAAGGCGCACGCGGGCTGGTTCTTTGTAGCACCTTTTGTGATTGGATTCCTTTTGATCTATGTTCCGATCATTTTCGACTCGATCAAATTCAGTTTCCATGAGATCGACCCTGTTCGTACCGGCGGTTATACGCTGACCTGGGTCGGATTCCAGAACTATCAGAAGGCATTGTTTGAAAATGCCGACTTCGTAAAAACGCTTGTCACGGGTATTCAGCAGCTGGTCCTGGAGGTTCCCTCCATCGTCATCTTCTCGCTGTTCATCGCCGTTCTGCTCAACGATAAGATCGCGGGCAGAGCAGCATTCCGTGCGATCCTGTTCGTTCCTGTTATTCTTTCGACGGGTCTTATCTCGTCGATCGAAGCGCAGAACAACCTTTCGGAGTTCATGGATGCTTCCGAGGGTGGTATCGATGACGGTACCGGTCAAAGCGCTGCAGCACAGCTTTCTGCAGCGATCGACCTCGAAGCGCTGTTTGCCAACATGAAGGTCGGTACGGAGCTGGTAGAGTATGTTGCAAGTGCTGTAGACAGCATTTCCAGCATCATCAACCGTTCGGGTGTACAGATCCTGATCTTCCTGGCAGGTCTTCAGTCTATTTCTCCTGCAATTTACGAGTCCTGTAAGATGGACGGTGCGACCACTTGGGAGACCTTCTGGAAGATCACCTTCCCGATGATCAGCCCTATGATCCTTGTAAACGCGGTGTATACGATCATTGACGCATTTACGGCTGAGTCCAACGCAGTCATGCAGTTGATCGACAGCGTATATTCCCAGCCGGACGGTAACGTTCTCAGTTCCGCGATGGCATGGATGTACTTCCTCGTCGTTATTCTGATTCTGGCTGCTGTCAGCGGTATCATGTCGGCGTTCGTATTCTACCAGAGAAGAGACTAAGAAAGGAGGAGTAAATAAATGAATTCGCAACCTACTGTAAAAAAGGAAACCAAAAATAAGATTCGCGTTGAGTTTGACCGTACTCCTCTGAAGGATCGTCTTAAGGCAAAGTTCGGTAACATGGCGTTCTATACCAACATCATTTGGTATGTATTCCGTTTTGTTATTCTGCTCGGCGTTTCGTATGTTGTACTGTATCCCTTCTTCACCAAGATCGCAGCGTCGTTCATGAGCCCCGAGGACTTCATCGACGTAACGGTCATGCTGATTCCGAAGTATCCTTCGCTGGATCAGTATAAGGCGATCTTCTTGGAGAATGATTACATCTCCGCTTTCTTCAACACGCTGCTTTTGTCGCTGCTGTGCGCAGTTCTGCAGACCTTTGTATCCTGCCTTGTCGGCTACGGACTTGCTAAGTTCAAGTTTAAGGGTAATGCGCTGGTTTTCGGTGCTGTTATCCTGACGATGGTCGTTCCGCACGGTACGGTATACCTCTCCATGTTCATGCAGTTCCGTTACTTCGATCTCTTCGATTTCTTCGGACTCTTTGAATCGTTTGGATACACCGGCATCATTGATGCGATCGCGGGCAACGGCGGTGTACAGCTGACCGGTACTTACTGGCCGCTGGCAATTCTGTCGGCAACCGGTCTTGCATTTAAGAACGGTCTGTACGTCTTTATGATGCGTCAGTTCTTCCGCGGCGTTCCGGATGAGCTGGAAGAGAGTGCATACATCGACGGTTCGGGTACCTTCCGTACCTTCCTGCAGATCATCATTCCGCTGTCTGTGCCGATGATGATCACCATCTTCCTGTTCGCGTTCTCCTGGCAGTGGACCGATGACTTCTACACCAACATGTTCATCTCCACCAACAAGATCACGCTGATGCCCGACATCGTCGGCATTCCGAAGTCGCTTGAAACGACTTATGCCGGACAGGAGCTCTACTATTCGGCGATCAACAACACCTGCGGTCTGATGATTATTATGCCGCTGGTTATCATGTACCTGTTCTGCCAGAGATACCTCGTTCAAGGTATCGAGCGTTCGGGTATCGTCGGATAAAATACCTGTAATCATAAAAAATCTCCGCGAAAGCGGAGATTTTTTATTGCCGATGCATATAAAAAGTGCGGGGAAATTTAAAAAAGTTTCCCTGCATGGTTTTTATCGATCGTCTTTTTCCGAAAAATACTTGATAATATCCCGCCTCGTGATGATGCCGACAAAGGCGTCAAAATCGTCTACCACGGGAACAAAATTCTGGTCAGCCGCTTTGGAGAGCAGATCTTCCATCGTGGTATCGACATGCACCGGCAAAGTGCGGCGGGATACGATCGAGTCGATCTTGGTCGTTTCCGCCATCTGCATGTTGGTGAAGTCTTTCTCAAGGATCTTCCACAAAAAGCCGCCTTGACTCACCGTGCCTACATAATGTCCTTCCTTATCGACCACGGGAATCTCGGTGTAGCCACTGTTTTTCATTTTTTCGAGTCCTTGACGCAGACTGTTGCCCAAGGTCAGATATGTAACGCCGCTTTTCGGATGGAGAAAAAATAATATATTCATCACAGTGACTCCTTTGCAGTTTGTTTCTATAACGATTATATACTATTTTTTCGCAGAAAAGGAAACGTATCCTGAAAATTAACCTAAATTTCAAAAAAAATTCAAAATCGGTTCATTTCTTTGTATTGGTTTATCCGTTTATTCCCTTGAAAAGCACAGAAAAATGCGGTACAATACAATTATAATATTATGTGTATCGAGGTAATTGATATGAAAGGCTTTGCATTCCAGAAAAACGGCAATGCATGGCAGCTGACGGATGGCAGCACGGTTCTGCTGACGGTTCAGTGCCGTGAGGATGCCGCAGACAGTTTTGAAAAGATCGAAGACGGTGCATGGAAGTGGACGAGAAAACTGAACGCACCCACCGATACTATGCGTATGGAATTCGACACCGCAAGCGCGCCGAAATATACTATGGTTCCCGCTGTCAACTATAACGGCAACGGCTGGGGCGACAGTGAAGAGTATGTCGGCGACAGCTTTGAGGGCACCCCTTGGACCTATGAGTGGCACAGAGTCATGATCCCCGCTTGTACCTACACGGAGATGGAGAACGCTTTTGCCGTTGCTATGATGGCGGTACAGGACGATACGCCCAGCTGCTCGCTCTATAAGGTAGAGAGCGGCATGGAGCGTCACGCACTCGTATGGCCCGAGCAGGCAGGTCCTAAGATGCTCGGCAGACATGAGTGGAAAGAGGCGTACATGGGCACCATGGAGCCCCGCGATACCTTTGAGGCAGTGATCGTTGCATTCCCTGTCGAAAGAGAGCGTCATCAGGCGCGTTCGCTTCTGGACTTTGCATGGCGTTACTACGGACATGCGCTGCCCGCACCGATGCAGCCCGAGGATATGTGGCGCTACAGCGTCGCATTTATGAAGTCGCTTTGGACCAAGGAAAAGGACGGTTTCGTTGCTTTTAACCGCGGTCTGCAGTGGTATAACTCTACCTGCTTCTATGCAAAGCGCGACCAGATCAAGTATGAGATGGGTTGGGTAGGTCAGAGCGCATCCGCATCGAACACGCTGCTCTACGAGTATCTGCGCAGCGGTGATGAGGATGCATATGAGAAGGCTTCTATGTGCCTGGATGCATGGCCGAAATACACCAAGCTGGACGGCATAGAGGGACTTGTACAGATCAAGTTCGACGGCGCACCGATCGACCAGACCCGTGAGATCCCGATCGATGCCTGCAACCTCGGTCAGGGCGCAGTACAGTACTTCCTCGCAGCCGATCTGATGGAGAAGTGCGGCACGCCCCGCCCCGAATACATCGACTATGCAATGGGCATGGTCAATTTCGTTGTTTCGAGACAGCTCGAGAGCGGCGAATTCGCCAAGAGCTGGAACAAGGACGGCAGTGTTCGTCAGCAGAACGGTACTATCGGTGCGTTCCTGATCCCTGCAGTGCTCGAAGCATACAAGCGCACGAACGACAAGAAGTATCTCGACAGCGCTGTGAAGGCGTTTGACTGCTACTATAAGGAACTCAGCGACAACGGCTTTACCACCGCAGGTGCGCTGGATACCTACTGCATCGACAAGGAGTCGTCCAGCCCGTTGCTCGAGGCTGCGCTCGCACTTTACGATGTTACCAAGGACGAAAAGTATGTAAACTGCGCAGAGGATGTTGCATGGTATATCAGCACCTGGATGATGCACTATACCGCAAAGTATCCCGCAGAGACCACGCTTTCCAAGATCGGCTACGACACGCTCGGCATCACCGCTGTTTCCACCGGACACAATGCGGTTGACCAGTACTGCCTGCGCGATGTCCGCAGCTTCCTGAAGCTCTACGATCTCACCGGCAAGAAGCAGTGGCAGGAGCGCGGCACCGCACTTTGGTGCGCTGCATCGCAGCTCATCTCCGACGGTACGCTCTGCATCCGCGGCAAGGTTCGTCCCGCAGGTTCGCAGGATGAGGCTGTCTTCCAGACTCGTTGGGGACGTCCCACGCTGCCTCCCTTCAATCCTTCCGAATGGCTGGTTATGTGGCCCTGCGCATTCCGTATGGAAACGCTCCGTTCGACCGAGGATTGGTCGGTATTCAAGCGCGGTGTGGATACCATCGACGGCAAGATCTAAACAGAAAAGCTCACCCGTTAAGGGTGAGCTTTGTTATTCCTGAATATCGTCCAGTGCATTTCGCACGGCGGCAATCACAAAGGCGGAAAATGTGCATTCTTTGCCTTGAATTGCTTTCTCGACTTCCTCGATAATGTCGTTTGGAAAACGAATGGTCTTGTTTGTTGTCGGCGGGACAGACGGTATTTTGAATTTTCCCATATTTATGATCATTCCTTTCTGAGAAGCGCGAATTTTTGCCGGTTTCGGCTGTTGCCGAAATTTGCGCCCGCCTTATGGCGCAAAAGGCACAAAAGTCGCAGTTTGAAAGATTTTATCTTTCAAACTTTTTACCTCCGCAATACAATCGTCTCGCATATATTGTATTACAAAATTTCTTTCAAATATGCATTGCGTTTGCAATGCATATTTGCTATAATACACATGTAGGAAGTATAGAAGTGAGGTAATAATATGGATGTGAAGTTGGAATTGCTGAAGGGATATATTGCAGACTATATAGATAGCCACATGCAAAATTTTGATATAGATGTTGATAAAATTACTGATACCGTTGCAATTTCTATTTTAGCGAAAGTAAAGGGCATAATTTGCGATGAAAACTATTCGGACTTCGAGGTAGTTGAAGAAATTGTTCGCACTTTGGAAGCAAATGGTATTGACTGCGGCGGCAGGCACGATTTTTAAGAATCAATGGCGTCCGAGGCTCTTTGTCGGCGCTGCGTGGCAGATCAGAAAAATATATTTTACAACTTTTTTCAAAAATGTGTTGACAAGTCGGGGCGAATGTGTTATACTAATCCTCGCTGGTGCCAAAAGGCACTGCATGTGGCGGAATAGCTCAGCTGGCTAGAGCAATCGGTTCATACCCGATAGGTCGTGGGTTCAAGTCCAACTTCCGCTACCATTTGGCCCGTTGGTCAAGCGGCTAAGACACCGCCCTTTCACGGCGGTAACGGGAGTTCGATTCTCCCACGGGTCACCATAAAGATAAACCCTACCATTCGGTAGGGTTTATCTTTATTTTGAACTGCATATAGAATCGAACTCCTCGAATCCGCAGGATTCGAAAGAAGCGTGCGCGTTGGTGAGTGAAAAACGGCAGGGATTTACCGCACGCTTTGAATTCTGATTCTCCCACGGGTCACCAAAAATCCTCGTACGTTAGTACGAGGATTTTTACTTATTCACTTTCCTTCTTCACTATTCACGCAATGACTGTGCGTACTCGGATTTTTGGAAAGTAAAAAGTAATAGTGAATAGTGAAAAAGTATGCGTATTACATTCCAAAAGGAGGTCGCTTATGCATATTCCGGCTCCGATTGCGTACATTCTGCAAAAATTGGCTGCGGCAGGCTACGAGGGATACCTTGTCGGCGGATGTGTACGCGACTTTTTGCTCGGCAAGGAGCCGAGCGATTTTGATATTACGACGAGCGCTTTGCCCGAGGAGACGATGGCGGTGTTCGCTGCCGACCGCGTGATCCCGACAGGGCTGCAGCACGGCACGGTGACGGTGCTGCACGACGGTATGGCTGCGGAGATCACCACATACCGCACTGAGACGACCTATGCCGACGGTCGCCATCCCGACAGCGTTTCTTTCTCGCGTGATCTTGGCGACGATCTTTGCCGCAGGGATTTCACCGTCAATGCGATGGCCATGGATGCGGCGGGGAATATCGTGGATCTGTACGGCGGCAGAGCGGATCTGGACGCAAAGATCATTCGCGCGGTCGGCGACCCTACCTTGCGCTTTACCGAGGATGCGTTGCGCATCCTGCGCGCGTTCCGCTTCGCGGCGAAACTCGGCTTCACGATCGAAAAAAACACGTTGGACGCCGCGATCACGCTTGCACCAAGGTTGACACTTGTTTCGCGGGAACGCGTGTTTGCAGAGCTGGAAAAGCTGCTGTGCGGCGCTTCGGCTGGGGAGATCCTTTCGATCATGGCAGACGGCGGCGTGTTCGAGCATATTTTTGAAAAGCCGCAGATCAACACGGCTGCACTGCGTTATATCGACTCACTGCCGCCGCGCGCGGATATTCGCCTTGCGGCACTGCTCGACGGCGACCCGCACGCGGATATGCATATCGCTTCGCTGAAGACTTCGGCGCATTTTGCCGACAGCGTCAAGGCAATTCTTGCCTGCGAGCTGCCGAACACTTCGGAACTGCCCGCGCTTCGCCGCGTGATCTTCACAAGCGGCAAGCAGGCGGCGCTCGACCGCGCGCAAATCGAGCAAGATCCGGCGCTTTACGAAGCGCTTTCGGCGTTGATCGAAAACGAAAGCTGCTTTACGTTTGCCGATCTTGCGATCGGCGGCGGAGATGTCATCGCGGCGACTAATTTGCGGGGAAAAGCCGTAGGCGAGGCGCTGCAAAGTCTGCTTTTTGCGGTATTTGACGAAAAAGTTGCCAATTTGCGTGAAGATTTGATGGATTATTTATTAAAAAGTTGACAACTTGGGAAAAGTATAGTAAAATATATACTGTATAAGTATGGAGGTGCGTAGAATGGCAAACGAAGTAAGCTACATTGAATACAAGGGCAGAGCGTTCGTCCGCGAGCACGACACGATCTGCTATGGCAATATGACCGATCCCTATATTCTCTATATGATGATCATGAGCTACAAAAAGTTCGGCAACACCGAAATTCCCGACAAGATCCTCATTCAGGTGCTTTCGACCGATAAGTCTAAACCCTTTGCAGACAGGATCGTCAAGCAGGGCGAAAAGAACGGTCTGTATGACGCGCTGGATCTCGGCGTGATCTGGCTCGAAAGAGCGCTTGCGTAAAACTGCATACTCTTAGAAGCGGCGGCAGGGAAACCCTTGCCGCCGTTTTTCGTGAAAAATTTTCACTGTCGCACCTAACATATGCACCGATGCGCCGACTATAGGGATGAAAGCATTGATCAATCGCTTTGGAGCAAAGTTTGAAAGATAAATCTTTCAAACAGCGAGTTTTGTGCCTTTCGCGCCATAAGGCGGGCGCGAATTTCGGCATGACCGAAACCGGCAAAAATTCGCGCTGCACAGAAAGAAATAGGCATAAATTATGAAGAAACAGGAATTGCTGAAAATAATAGACGACGCACTGCTGGAAAAGCTGTTTGCGTTTTGTTATGCGCGGACCAGCGACAGCTATGAGGCGCAGGATCTCTGTTCGGACATTCTCTTTGCCCTGATTCGGGCGGCGCATACGGACGGTGACATCGAAAACGTATACCCGTTTATCTGGCGCGTGGCGCGGAACGTGTATGCCGACTTTTCAAACGAAAGAAGCAGACATGCCGCAATGCTTTATGCGGGTGATGCGGATGAAGTTCTTCCGTTTATCGCGGATGCGGGATGCGACGAAGATGACGAGGCGCGCTTTTCGGCGATATATCGCCGCATTGCCTTTTTGACGAAGGCATACCGCGAGGTCATGATCTTGTTCTACATAGACGGCTTGCCGATCGCGGAGATCGCAAAGCGGCAGAACACGAGCGAGGGCGCGGTGCGGCAACGGTTGTTTTCAGCAAGGCAGAAAGTGAAAAGCGAGGTAGAAGAAATGGCAGAAACCTATACGAAGCCCGTGGCGCTGGACAAAATCGAATACGTGATCTGGGGAACAGGCAGCCCTGCCTGGGGCGATCCCCGCAATGTGTGCAAAAGACAGTTTTCCAAGCATATTATCTGGCTTTGCCGCAAGAAGCCGATGCGTGCGGCAGAGATCGCGGCGGAGCTGAATGTGCCGACGGTATATGTGGAAGAAGAACTCGAGATCCTCACAAAAGGGGAAAACGGGAAATACGGCTTTTTACGTCGGCTGGAGGACGGCAGATATACGATCAATATTGTTTTGCTGGAAAAGGATGTCATGGAGCAAGCCAATGCGATCTATACCGAACAATTGCCGATGATCTGCGATACGATCGCACAGTTTATCGAACAGCACAAGGCGGAGTATCTTGCGTTCCCGTACCTGAACAAAAAGATCGACCTGAACCTGATCCTTTGGCAGCAGGTGGTTATGATGGCAAGTGCTTTGTCGGAGAATGTAGAAAAGATCCTGTCGGAGAAATACTTTGCGCAGGTGGAAGAAACCAAGCGCCCGTTCAGCGTATTTGGCTATGTCGATAACGGAAAGTATTACGGCGGCGGTTGGGATGGCGTGGATGCCGAAAACGTGTGCGGCTATTCCAAGATCCATTTGGATAATATCTACATTACGCGGATCAAAAAGCATTTTTCCTGTGGGTTGAATGTGTCGCGCGATGCGCAGATACAGCTTGCGATCCGTGCGATCCACGGACTCGACATCCACACACTTCCCGAGAAGGAGAAAGAGCATGCGGCGAAAGCCGTGGACTGCGGCTATCTGTACCGCGACGGCGAAATGCTGTACACCAAGATTCTTGTGTGCGACGGCAAGGACGCTGACAGTTTGTATGACATCAGCGAGAAGTTGCGCGAGAATTTCGCGGTGGATGCGGAGGGTGTAGCGGCAAAGATCGCGGCACTGATCCGCCATGTGGTACCGGAGCATTTGCTGGGTGAATGGAGACGCGCAAACACTCTCGCGGGCATGCCGGTGACGGATGCGCTCGTTGAGGCGTTGATCGAAAAAGGGATCCTCATTCCGCCTAAGGACGGCATCGGCGCCGAGGGCTGCTGGATGAGCGTGGAAAAATAAAAGCAAAACAAAAGGAACCAAGTCTAAAAACTTGGTTCCTTTTGTACTGTCTAAGCATTTTCGATCAAAGCCTTGAGTTCCTCGAAAGTTTCCACCGTGTCAAACGGGACGTCGGGCAGGTCATCATAAGCGCGCATGTGTGCGCCGGTGTACAGCACGGGGTGCATGCCCGCGTTATACGCGCCGAGGATGTCCGCCTCGGGATTGTCGCCGACAAACCAGATGTCGGCGGGATCGAGTCCCGCGCGGCGACATGCCACCGCAAAGAGCAGCGGCTCGGGTTTACGCAGAATGTAATCCGAGCTCGTGATGACAAAGTCAAAACGGTGATTTGGCAAATAGCGGTCGAGCCGCGCGCAAAGCGCCGCATTGGAGTAGCACATGTTGCTGACGATGCCGGAGCAGATGCCGCTTTCCGAAAGGAAGTTGAGCAGTTCCGGCGCGCCGGGCGAGGCAAACGAGCCGTGCGTTGCGCTGTCCCAGTAGAGCAGGTCGGCTTCCTCAAAGGAGATGTCGAGCGAAAGACCGTAGATGTCGCAGAACAGGCGCAGGATCTTCACATGCTCCAGCTCGCGGTAGTTTTCATGCTGCTGTCCCACTACATGAAAGAACAGCTCGTCCAGGCGCCGGCAGAATTCCTCTTTTGTCATATCCTGCGGCAGGCTTTTTGCATGCGAGAGGATGGCGAGATTTGCCGCTGTCCAGTCAAATTGCGGTTCTACGATCAGCGTCTGACCGTAGTCGAAAAGAATCATTTTTGGCTTCATAGTTTCAAGGCTTTCAAAATTGGTTAGGTAAGTGCGCAGAGCGCCGCACCGATAACGGTGGAATACTGTGCGCGATCGGGAATGATAAAGTTTACGTTGAACATGTCGGAGAGCGTTTTGAACACTGCGGGCGCTTGTGCGAGCTGCGTGAGATTACCCGTCAGCACAACATCTTTCGTACCGTGCATGCGGGAGTTGAACACCGCCATCATGCCGATCGTCTCGTAGATCATGTTGACAAGGCCGAGTGCAAGGTCTTCCTTTGTCGCGAGCTCGCTGACCTTTCCGAAGTTTGCGGCGGTCATGTTCGAGGGCAGACCGTAGCTGCCGGGGGTAATATCGTTGACACGCAGGTCGATGTTGTCTAGGCTGCCTTTTTCCGCAAGGGCGGAGATGTGCTCCACGTTGCCGACGCCGATCAGCCGTTCGGAGAGACCGACCAGGGTGCCACCGCCGACGCCCGTACCGCCGAGGTACTCGTTTTTGCCGTCGCGCGTCGCGTGAACAAGCGCAGTACCCGTGCCCATGCTGACCACGATCGCTTCATCCAGTCCCGACAGATAGAGTCCGCCGAGTCCGATGCAGCGAAATTCGGGTACGTTCTCGCAGGGGAGCGAATAGAGCGGCTTGGTGATATATTTGGAGCCGACACCCGTGGTCGAAACCTTTTCGATGTCGTCAAGCTCTAAGTTGTTCTCATTGATGAATTTGCCGAACGCGCCGTAAACGCTGGTGACAGGGTCGGTTGCCCGCACCGAGAGCGGCTTGATCAGCGTGTGGGTGCTGTCGGAGGAGAAACCAACGATCTTGGTGGTACTTCCGCCGATGTCAATTCCTATGGTGACCAAAGAAAAGTCCCCTTTCTGCAAAGGTAATTACTTCAACTATACCATATATGGAAGAAAAATGCAAGCAGGGCACTGTAAAAATAAAAAGCAGAAAAAGTTTACATTTTTCTGCTTTTTTGCATTGTTATGATACCAATAAAGTAGACAATAAAAAATAGGACACCTTGATGTATAATAAAGAAGTCGAGGAGTTGAGGAAAATGAGGAAACAGCAGATCAGTTACGAAGAAAAGATTACCATCATCAAAGAGCACGA
>JAFQFR010000020.1 GCA_017398595.1 Clostridia bacterium | reverse complement strand
TCGTGCTCTTTGATGATGGTAATCTTTTCTTCGTAACTGATCTGCTGTTTCCTCATTTTCCTCAACTCCTCGACTTCTTTATTATACATCAAGGTGTCCTATTTTTTATTGTCTACTTTATTGGTATCATAACAATGCAAATACAAAAAGCTGCCGCGATGCGACAGCTTTTGCATATTCTTATTGTTCGAGCATTTTTGCGTAATCGGCGATCAGCTTTGCGGCTCTTTCGGCGCCGAGCTTGCCCGCGTTTACACAGAGGTCATAGCCGGTCATTTCGCCCCAGCGCTTACCCGTGTAGAAGTTATAGTAGTTTGCGCGGCGGCGGTCGGTCTTGGCGATCAGTGTGAGCGCTTCGCTCTCGGTGATACCGTTGCGCTCGGCAATATTCTTGGCGCGCACCTTGGAATCTGCGTGAATAAAGACGCTCAGCGTGTTCGGATCGTCGCGCAGAACATAGTCTGCGCATCTGCCGACAATGACGGCAGAGCCTTTTGCCGCGGCTTCTTTGATGATCTCGGACTGCACCAAAAACAGCTTGTCGTTGATTGGCATGTTATAGTGCGGGGAATGCAGCATGGCGGTGGAACCCATAGCGAGGGTATACAGCAGACTGCTGGCATTGCGCTCATCCGCTTCAGCGGCTGCCTCGTGACAGAGGTCGCTCTTTTCGGCGGCAAGCGTGATCAGGTTCTGGTCATAAAACGGAATGTCGAGTGCCTTAGCGATCAGTTCTCCGATGTATCTGCCTCCGCTGCCGTATTGACGCGCGATCGTGATAATTATTTTTCCCATACTGCACCTCCTGCGGTTTTTATATCTTTATTTTAGCACAAAAATTACATTTTGTAAATATTAAAATACGGTTTCCACCACGCGATTGCAGCAATCGGGCGAATAGCGCCAGCGGTCGATGTGCGTGACCGTGTTTGTGTCGATGTAGTATTTTCGCTTGATGGGCGAGCAGATATTTGCCGCCGAGTCGATCAGTACCAGCTTGATCTTCATGCGCTGCGGCAGGATACTCTTGATGTAGACACTTGCCACGTCGCCCACTTTCACGCCGCTTTTGCACTCGGCAAGTCCTGCGAGGTTGGGGGCGAGTTCCACAAAGATGCCGTAGTCCTCGATGCTGCGCACAATGCCCGAGACGGTTTGCGTGGCGGCAAAAGCAGAAGCGTTTTCTTCCCAGGTGCCGAGCAGTTCGCGGTGCGAAACAAAGATGCGGTCGTTTTCGCGATCCACCGTGCGGATGACCACGGGGATATATTCGCCTGTGGAAAAGCGGTCGGCGGGGTGCGAGATACGCGAGACTGAGATGCAGTCGATGGTGAGCAGGGAAACAATGCCGCAGCCGATGTCCACAAACGCGCCGAAGCTCTCCATGTGTGTAACTTTTGCAGGGACAATGTCACCGGGGATCAGATCGCCGAGGTAGGTATGCTTACATTCGATCTGTGCGGCGCGGCGCGAAAGGTGTGCGACGGGTATGCCGCGCTCTTCGGTGATGGCTGTGACCTTGAAGCAGACGGGTTTGCCCACGCGGGTGATCACGGCAATGGACTTGAGCTCCTCACCCTCGCGGCAGAGGGCGACTTCCTGCCGCGGCATGACGCCGCGCACACCGCCGAGATCTATGTAGAGATTCATTTCGCTGTCGCACATGGCGGCAGGCGCTTCCAAGATCTTGCCGTCCCGCATTGCGCGTTCCAGTCCTTGCAGAGAGGAGATATATTCGCGATTTTGCGGGGTGTCGTAGAGAAGTCCCTCGGGCATATAGATTGCGTTCATAAAGCAGATGTTCCTTTCCGATGATCCTTTATTTGTTTTTTCTCACAGAACATAAGTATGAACGCGCAGCCGATGATATGCTAAAAAAGAACAGCAAAAGATTTGTGCGCCTCCGAGCCGCAAAGCAAAAGCGGTGTGACCGCGAAGGTCACACCGCTTTTCACTTTATTCGTCTTTATCTTTCTTACGAGAGGTCAGCTTGTTCATGATCACGGTTGCGAGGATGATGATGCCGATGACGATGAAGATACCGAGCATGCCGACGCCCATATAGTAGAGATTTTTGACAAAGTTCATAGGTTCAACAAAGAAATTCATGCATATACCTCCTTAACGGAAGAAATTGAGGATCATACCGCCGGCGATGACCGATGCGATCTGACCGGAAACATTGACGCCGATCGAGTGCATGAGCAGGAAGTTCTGCGGGTCTTCCGCAAGTCCCATTTTGTGTACAACACGACCCGACATCGGGAAAGCGGAGATACCCGCCGCGCCGATCATGGGGTTGATCTTCTCCTTGGAGAAGAGATTGAGGAACTTGGCAAACAGAACGCCGCCCGCAGTGTCAAAGATAAAGGCAAACAGACCGAGACCGAGGATCAGCAGAGTTGCGGGGTGCAGGAATTGTTCCGCTTTCATCTGGGTGGCGATCGAGATGCCGAGGAAGATGGTGACAAGGTTTGCAAGCACCTTCTGCGCCGTTTCGGAAAGGTTGTCCAGAACGCCGCACTCGCGGATCAGGTTGCCGAACATCAGGCTGAAGATCAGGGATGCAGACGAGGGAGCGATCGCTACCGTCACCATGCTGATAATGATGGGGAAGAGAATCTTGGTGATCTTGGAGACCTCAGCACCCTTGTAGGGCATACGGATCATGCGCTCTTTCTTGGTGGTCAGCAGCTTGATGATCGGGGGCTGAATGATCGGCACGAGCGCCATATAGGAATAGGCGGCGACCATGATCGGACCGGTAAACTGCGAGTTGAGCTTCTGCGCAACAACGATCGCGGTCGGGCCGTCTGCCGCGCCGATAATACCGATAGAAGCGGCATCATTCAACGGGAAGAAAATCGATGCAAGGCAGAAGGTGAAGAAAATACCGAACTGCGCAGCCGCACCGAACAGCATCAGCTTCGGGTTGCTGAGGATCGGCGAAAAGTCGATCATCGCACCGATACCGATAAACAAAAGCAACGGGAACAGCTCGTTGGCAATACCTGCGTCAAACAGAATGTCCAGCATGCCGGCTTCGTCTCCATGCGTGAGTACGCCCGAATGCGGGAAGTTGACAATGATGGTAGCAAAGCCCATCGGGAGCAGCAGGGTGGGTTCCATTTCTTTCTTGATGGCAAGAAAGATCAGAAGTCCGCCGATTGCCCACATGACCACTTGTTGCCATGTGATCTGCAGGATGTACTGATATAAAAAGTCCAAAATCATCTCTCCTTTTTGGAAAAAATAACACTCCTTGACAGGATAGCACGGACTTTTTCAAAAGTCAATGCAAAAAATGCGTGTAATTTATTTTTTTAGCCACGCAATGACACGCGGAAAACGCGGTGAAAAATCGCAATATGTATCCAAGATCTTACCTGCCAGCGCGATCAGCGATGCATTCACGAGTGTAATAATGATCGTGCCGATGCCGATACCCGCAAAGCTGCGGTTCAGTACAAAGGCGAGGATGAGGGAGAGCGCCAGCATGATGAGATCGTTTGCCTGCTTGACCTTGTTCATGTTCAAAGAGTAGCACTTTGCGATCTCGGAAACCACCAGCTCATATACGGGCAGGGGCAGATCGGTGCGGAAATAGCAGGCGATCGCCACGGCGGTGATGACCTCGCTGATACAAAATGCAGCGATCCTTGCGGCAAGCGTCGCATATGCCGCGCTGCCGCCGAGCAGCCACAAAAAGCCGTATACGGCAAGCCCGAAGATCACCGCGCAGACAAAGGTCAGCAGATATTTGACGCGGAAGCGGCGGACGATGATGCACATCGCGAGCAGCAGCACGCCCTGCCATATGTATTCCGAGGTGCCCTGCGAGTACCATGGAAAGAAATTTTCCATGAATATATGGATGATGTACGGGGGCGCCGCGATCATAGAAAGACCGAAATTCGCCTTGGTGGCAAGCGCCACGCCCAGCGCGCACAGCAGCACGCCAAGGAGCCATGCCGCCTCATTCATCTTTTGCAGCTTTTTCATACGGTCTCTTCTTTTTTCTGCCGCGCGGTCTCTTTCAGCTTTCGGTTTGCGGCGAGGAAGATCTCCTCGGTCGCAAAGCTCAGTTTTGTGATCGCATCGCGCTTGGTGAGGTAGCACCAGTAGCTGTCATCGAGCACCGAAATGTCTACGCAGTCGCCTCTGCCGAGGTAGTCGTATTCGATGTGCATACTGCTCAGGTTCATCGCGCTCTTGTGCAGTTCAAACGGCTCGCCGTAGCAAGTGCCCGTGATGGTCGTACCCTCGGGGGTCTGTACCAGCTTTCCCTTGCCGTGCTTGTAGAAGCGCCATGCGTTCGGGAGCGTTTCCAGACGGATCTCATCTTCAAAATAATACGTGCCGTCCTCGATCTCTTTGCGCACGCATTCGCGCTCCCACTTCGACCAGTCGGGGATGTGCGAAAACTCGGTCTCGCCGGAGAGGGCACGCAGGCTGCCGTCGGTTTCCATGAACCACTGCTTGCCGCAGTGACGGCAGGTGAGTGTGTCGTCGGTGGAATCGGTCTCGCCCTCACTCAGACAGTTCGGGCATTTGTAGAGCAGACTGTGCAGACCGTCGGCACGCTTCGGATGGTCGATCACGATGCCGTTTTCCTTTTGCCACGCAAAGTCGTCGTACTGAAATTCCTGTTCGATGCGCGCGTTCAGCTCCTCAACGGAGAGGGAGCGCACTTCTTCCTCGGTAAAGAGGGGATACATGTCGGCTTCGACATAGGATTTCTTGCTGTGCTTGTTCCACTGCGGCAGATCGACGAAGTTGCCGTGGATCTTTAGCATCACGACCGGCACGCGGAGCATGCGGATGAGTCCGCCCGTGGATTCGGTCAAAAACGAGGTGCAGCCGTCGAGCGAATAGCGCGCCTCGGGGAAGATGACCAGGATGTTTTTCAGTTCGTGCAGACAATAACGGATGTTGCGCACCAGAGAGATGTCCGAAACATATTTGCGCTTGCCGAGAACGCCGAGACCGCGCATGAGCGGCTCAGTATAGGTATTGAAACCCTCCAGCGTCATAATGTTGTTGGCGGGGTAGGGGTGTGTCGCTTTCAGCATCATGCACAGGTCAACGAGTGAAGCATGGTTGCAGAGCATCAGATACGGCTTGCCTTCCAGCGCTTCCATGTTGTGTTTGTGCAGTACCGCACCGCGCCGCTTCATATACGGCCATGCCACGATGTTTTCGGCAAGCCAGGTCAGCCAGGGGTAGGGAGTGTGCGGTTTTTTTGCGAAGTCAAAGCGTTTGATCTTGTCTTTGTTCATAGTTGTACTGTCCTTAGTATGAATTTTGTCGCATACACAATAAGTATAGCATAGGTTGGGGCGTTGTGCAATAAATTTTTATACATCGTTTTTTATTGCAAATAAAACGAGAATCTGCTATAATAATATTTACTTTTATGTGCGGAGCAAAAAATGGGGAAAATTTTTTTGTTTTTGACGTTCCTTTTGGGGCTGATGCTTGTCGGTTGCGGTTCGCAGCCGGCGGATATAGATATATATGAAGATGTGCAACCTTCTGTGACGACGCTGCCGAGTGTCAGCAGTGCGGTCGTCACCGAGTCTTTCGGAACGACGGAGGCTGAAACGGCGCTTACCGTCACGGACGTCGAACCGTCCGCGGTTTCGCTGGACGAGTATTTTAACAATTCTGTGTTTATCGGCGACTCCATCATGGAGGGCATCCGCCAATACGTTGTGCGGCAGCGCAAGATCGAGCCGACGCTCGGGGATGCAAAGTTTATTGCCACCACCATCGGTATCTCCCTTTCCGACCTCGTGGGGGACAAGCCGAATTGCCTGTACTACAGCTACCGCGGTAAGGAACAGCCGCTTGCGGATATTCTCGCAGAGCTCGGGACGATCGACAGGATCTTTCTGATGCTCGGTATGAACGACCTTGCTGCCGCGGATGCTGACACGGATCTGGCAGTGGATCGGTATTTGCGTTTGATCGGGAATTTGAACGATCAATTTCCGCAGACTGAGATCGTGCTTCTTACGGGTACGCCCAAGGTTGCTTCTTCCTGGCTGCCAAACTATATTGCAAACCGAGAGCTGGATAATCAGTTGATCTCGGAGTTTGTGCAAAAGCTGGTCGCGATGTGCAACGAAAACGGTATTTTGTATGTGGATACGCATGCGGCGCTCTGTGATGCAAACGGGAATTTGCCCGATGACTACTGCCGCGACGGGTACATTCATTTGAGTGATGTCGGCGCACGCGCAGTGGTGGAAACACTGTATGCATTCGCAGAAGCGGCAGGAGAATAGCGTGACGCAATAGTTTTGCATAGCTGATTTCACGCTTATAGTATTTGTGCTGCCGCTTGGCGGCGGAATGGAGATCGATATGAAAAAAACAGCGATATTTTTATGCATCCTTGCATTTCTTTTGGTATCCTGCGCAGAGAAAACGGTAGATCTGCCGATGCCTGCAGATTTGTTTGCCGCGATCGAAGCATCGGTTGAGCTTTCGGAAATGGTAGATGTTTCCGAGAATTTTCTCGAATCCAATCTCGGCGTTCTGCCTGCCGACTACAGCGGCGCGGTGTATTATATCGTTTCCATCGGCGCTTCCTGTGAGGAGATCATCATCATCCGCGCGGCGGACGAGGCAAAGGCCGAGGAAATCGAGGAAAAGCTTGCGGCGAGACTTGCCTATGTGGAGAAATCGGCGAACAACTACCTCACCGAATATCTCCCGATGATCGACAGTGCGGTGATCCGCCGTGACGGTCTCACCGTTTCGCTCATCATTTCGGACCATGTTATGGAAATTGAAGCTGTTTTCGACAGCTACAGCCGCTGACTTGGCGACTGCTTTTGAAGGGAAGTGTTCATTTGCAAAAAAGACCGGAACTGCTCGCGCCTGCGGGCAATTTTGAAAAACTGAAAGCCGCCGTGCTGTACGGGGCGGATGCTGTCTATCTTGCGGGCAATGCCTTTGGCATGCGCGCCGCTGCCGATAATTTTACAAACGAAGAACTCATCGAGGCTGCAAAGTATGCGCACGAGCGCGGTGTCAAGGTCTATGTTACGGTCAACACCATGCCGCGCACGCAGGAATATGCGGCGCTCGAAGAATATCTGAAATTTCTTGCCACGAGCGGCATTGACGCGATCATTGTCAGCGACCTCGGCGTGCTCGCACTGGCAAAGCGCGTTGCGCCCACATTGGAGCTGCACGTTTCCACACAGGCGTCCAGTGTGAGCCTTGCCGACGTACTGGCATGGCGCGATCTCGGTGCAAAGCGCGTGGTGCTCGCGCGCGAGCTGACCATGCGGGAGGTTTCGGCGATCTGCAAAAATAAGCCCGAGGACACCGACATTGAGTGCTTTATCCACGGTGCAATGTGCGTTTCCTACAGCGGACGCTGCTTGCTCTCCAATTATTACACGGGCAGAGATTCCAATCGCGGCGCGTGTGCACAGCCTTGCCGCTGGAACTACCGCACGCTCGAAGTCTTTGAGGAGAAGCGCCCCGAGCAGCCGCTGCAGCTTTACGAGGATAAAAACGGCACCTTTATTATGAGCTCGCGCGACATGTGCATGATCGAGCATATCCCCGAGCTGATCGAGAGTGGCATCACCAGCTTTAAGATCGAGGGCAGAATGAAGAGCGCGTACTACGCCGCCGTCGTTACCAACGCCTACCGCATGGCGATCGACGCCTATTTTGCCGATCCCGAACACTATCGCTTTGACCCTGCGTGGCTGGATGAGCTGTGCAGTGTGAGCCACCGTGACTATGCCACCGGATACTGGTTCGACCTGCCGTCCGAGACGGCGCAGACCTGTGTGAATACCGGCTACATCCGCGAGAAGGCATATATCGCCACCGCGCTCGCATATGATGCAGAAAGCGGCATAGCTACCTTTATCCAGCGCAATAAAGTCAGCGTCGGGGAGAGGGTAGAGCTGATCTCGCCCGGCAAAATCGGCCGCGGCTTTGTCGCCGAGGAGATCTTCTCCGAGGAGGGCGAGCCGATCGAGTCGGCGCCGCATCCCGCCATGATCTTCAAGGTGCGCGTGCCTTTCGAGGTCAAAGAGGGCGATATTTTACGAGGGGCGAACTAAATGGAATTCTTCATCGAGATTATCAAGACGATCCTGCTCGGCGTGGTCGAAGGCATCACCGAGTGGCTGCCCATCTCCAGTACAGGGCACATGATCCTGCTCAACGATGTCCTGCGTCTCGGCGTCAGCGACGCATTTTGGGAGATGTTTGAGGTCGTGATCCAGCTCGGCGCGATCCTTGCGGTCGTGGTGCTGTATTTCAAAAAACTGTGGCCCTTTGCCAAGCAAGCGAACATCGAAAGCGGCAACACGCTGCTTTCGCTCGGCGGTGTAGGGCTCAAAAAGAATACCATGACGCTGTGGGCAAAGGTCATCGTCGCCGTGCTGCCCGCGGCGATCATCGGCATACCGCTTGACGACTGGTTTGACACGCATTTTTACAATTCGGTCGTGGTGGCGATTGCGCTGATCGTATACGGCGTGCTGTTTATCGTGGTGGAGCGTGTGCATCGCGGCAAAACCTTTGCCGTGAAGTCGGTGGATGATATTTCCTTTAAAACCGCGCTCGGCATCGGCGCTTTTCAGGTGCTCTCGCTCGTACCCGGCACTTCGCGCTCGGGTTCCACGATTCTCGGCGCGTCCACGCTGTCGGTATCGCGTGGCGCGGCGGCGGAATTCTCCTTTTTCCTTGCGATCCCCGTCATGCTCGGCGCGTCGCTTCTGAAAGTGCTGAAATTCTTCCTCGAGGGCGGCAGCTTCGGCGGCAGTGAGGCGATTTTACTGCTGGTTGGCTGCGTGGCGGCATTCCTTGTCTCCATCGTCGCGATCCGCTTCCTCACCGACTTCGTCAAAAAGCACAGCTTCAGCGCCTTCGGCGTCTACCGCATTCTGCTCGGCGCGATCGTGCTGCTCGTTTATTTTGTAAAATAAGGATAAAAGTATGGAAAACAGTGAACTGTTAAGAACCATAGACGGCGCGTCGCTCGCCTATCTCGGCGACAGCGTGTTTGAGGTTTGGGTGCGTGAGCGGCTGATCCTTCGGGGCATCACGCATTCGGGCGCGCTCAATCAGGCGTCGCACGCGTATGTCACCGCGAAAAGTCAAAGCGCCGCGTTCCACCGCATCGAGGATATGCTCACTGAAGAGGAAATGGCATATTTCAAGCGCGGCAGAAACTCGTCGCACCTCTCTACGCCAAAAAGCGCCAGCGGGGCAGAGTACCGCACCGCGACGGGGTTTGAAACCCTCTGCGCCGCCCTTTGGCTCGCGGGTGAAAAAGAACGCCTATTTGCACTGCTCGAAGCCGCATTCCGGGAAGTATAAGTAAAGCCGCACAAAAGTGCGGCTTTTTCTTATGGCAAAAGGAAATGGCAGCCCTACAAAGGGTTGGGGTACAATAACAGCTAAATTTGCATTCATCCCCCTTTTCCGCTTTTTCTTTACAAAAACTTTACAAAAGCTTGATAATGGATTTGATACAGCGCAGGTATAATGGTTTCGTAAAACGTATGTAAAGGAAAAAGAAAATATGGACATTTTCAGTGTGTTAAACCTGATCGGCGGACTCTGTTTGTTCCTGTTCGGCATGAATTTGATGGGGGATGCGCTCGAAAGAAGAGCGGGCGACAGTCTTCGCGTTATTCTGGGCAAACTTACGACTAAAAAAGCCGCCGGTTTTCTGACCGGTCTCGCCGTTACCGCGGTGATCCAAAGCTCCTCTGCGACCACGGTCATGGTCGTCGGCTTTGTCAACTCGGGACTGCTTACGCTTGGACAAGCGATCAATGTCATCATGGGTGCAAATGTCGGTACCACGGTGACCGCATGGCTGCTCAGCCTCGGCGGCATTGACAGCGATGTGCTGTGGGTACAGCTCTTGAAGCCTTCGTCTTTCACGCCTATCCTGGCGCTGATCGGTATCATCTTCACCATGTTCTGCAAGAGCACCAAGAAGAAGGATACCGGCATAATCCTGCTCGGCTTTGCAACGCTGATGTACGGCATGGATACTATGTCCGCCGCTGTGAGCGGACTGAAAGACGTGCCTGAATTCCAGCAGCTCTTTGTTACGTTCTCCAATCCGATCCTCGGCGTATTGGCAGGTGCAATCCTTACTGCAATTATCCAGTCCAGCTCGGCATCTGTCGGTATTTTACAGGCACTTTCTGCTACCGGCGCAGTCTCCGTGGGAGCTGCGATCCCGATCATTATGGGACAGAATATCGGTACCTGTATCACGGCGATCCTTTCTTCATTTGGCACCAATAAGAATGCAAAGCGTGCGGCTCTTGTGCACCTTTCCTTTAATGTGATCGGTACGGTGATCCTGCTTACAGTATTCTGCATTGCCAAGACGCTGTTCGATATTCCGTTGCTGGCACAATCGGCAAATCATGTCAATATTGCCATTGCACATTCTGCGTTCAATGTCCTTTGCACAATGCTTCTGCTGCCGATGTCGAAGCTGCTGGAAAAACTGGCAGTTACGCTCATTCCCGAAACCAAAACTCCGGATAAAACCGAAGAGCTTGACGAGCGTTTGCTGAATACACCTACTGTCGCTCTGGAGCGCTGCCACACCGTTGCGATCGACATGGCGGATTGCGCGGTGCAGTCGCTGAAAGCGTCGCTTGTTTCCTTGCAGGAACTTACCCCCGAGCTTGCCAAGTCGATCCGCGAGAAAGAGGATCGCACCGACCATTATGAGGACATCCTCGGTTCCTATCTCGTTAAGCTCAGCACCCTGCAGATCGGTGAAAAGGACAGCGCCGAGGCGGCGATGCTGCTGAAAGTCATCGGTGACTTCGAGCGTATCTCCGACCACAGCGTGAACATTCTCGAATCCGCTGAGGAAATGCAGGCAAAGGGACTTTCGTTCTCGGATGCCGCAAAGGCGGAGATCAAGGTGCTCACTTCCGCAGTAGACGAGATCCTGGATCTTTCCCTGCAGGCGTTCCGCGACCACGATACGGCGGCACTTGCTGCGATCGAGCCGCTCGAACAGGTCATCGACGGACTCAAAGAACAACTGCGCACCAACCACATCCTGCGTTTGCAGCAGGGCAATTGTACCATTGATGCGGGCTTCGTCTGGGCAGATCTGCTGACCAATCTCGAGCGCACCTCGGACCATTGCTCGAATATTGCGGGCGGTATCATCGACTTTGATCGCAGCAATATGAACATCCATGAAAACGTGCGCGCACTTCGCGCCGCCAATAAAGAATATAAGGAACAATACGATAGCTATCTTCACAAATATGCGATCGTGTGATCATTCAAAATCGCCCTGCCGCTTCAAATGCGACAGGGTGATTTTTTTGTTCCGCCGGATGGTTAGTATCGCCAGAGACAAAAACAGTATCGCCGTGTACATTTACATTTTTACACATTTATTCTACCATAATGGCAGAACTTTTGTTGAGAACCACTAAAAGACGGCGGTAAAACCCATTCTTTGTGTGCGTTTTTCGACAAATAATATTGCGAGAGCAAAAACACAAGGAGGAACAAACTATGCAAAGGAAATTATGGAGCACCCTGCTTGCGCTGTGCATGCTTCTCGGCATGTTTATGGCAGTGCCTGCGGCAGCTGAGGATGTCATCGAGATCGCGACGGCAGATGATTTAGTAAAGCTGATGAAGGGCACATATTCGGTGGAAGCCAGCTATAAGCTGACTGCGGATATCGACCTCACCGGCATGGAGCAGGAGCCGATCGCTACGGATAGCAAGCCTTTTACCGGTTCGTTTGACGGTAACGGTCACACGATCTCCGGCATTGAACTGTCCGGCACAACGTATGTTGCACTGTTTGCTAAGGTTACGGGTACGGTTCAGAACCTCACCGTTAAGGGCAATGTGACCGGTACGGGCAACTGGGTCGGTGGTATCGTCGGCTTGGCAGTCGGTGATGCTATTATTTCCGATTGTATCAATGAATGCACGGTAAGCGGCAGCGATGCTTCGGCAAATGTCGGCGGTATTGCAGGCCGTACCGAGGAAAATGCTTTGGTTAAATTCTGCATGAACAACGGCGCTGTTAAGGGTAAGAGCAATGTCGGCGGTATCGTCGGCGGTATGGTCGGTGCGTCCAGCGTTTACGGCTGCTGGAATAAGGGAACGACCGAGTCTCTTGCGACTTCCGGTAATGCAGGTGTCGGCGGTATCGTCGGATACATGGCAGGCATTGCAAAGGTTCAGGACTGCATGAACAGCGGTAACATTGTTGCTCTGCGTCAGTATGCAGGCGGTATCGTTGGTCAGTCTAACTCGAGTGATGTAACTGTTATGAACTGCTACTCCAATGCAACGATCACCAATAACCTGGAAGCTGCAGATGAGAAGAATGATCCCGTACAGTTTACGCGCAGCATCGCCGGACGTCCTTGGGGCGCGGTTTATACCAATTGCTACTATGCTGCTGCAACGGCTCTTGCCGGTGACGCCGTAGATTTCCAGACGGAAAACTATGCTCCTAAGGAGTACAGCGCGGCAGAGTTTGATACGCTCAACATGGCAGGCGTATGGGCAAATGCTGCATCGCCTGTGCTCAACCGCTTCGGCAGCGCTGTTTCCGGTGTAGAGCTGAAGATGACGGTGGGCAAGACCGACTATACGCTTAACGGTGAGCAGAAGACCATGGACGTTGCTCCCATCATCATCAACAGCCGCACGATGCTTCCCGTTCGTTACGTAGCAGAAGCACTCGGCGCAGAGATCGCATGGGACGGCGCGACTTCGACCGCAACACTGACGACTGCTGACACGGTTATCGTGATCACCGTCGGCGCAGCAACCGCAACTGTAAACGGCGAGTCCGTAACGCTCGATTCTCCCGCAGTTATCGTGAGTGACCGCTCCTTCATGCCCGTACGCTTCGTAGCGGAGACGCTCGGCGGAACGGTAGCATGGGACGGCGCAACTTCCACCGCGACCATCACCAAGTAATGCGCAAATAGCTTTTGATTTTGGCGAATACTGCCTTGGCGGTATTCGCCAAAATTTGCATCATAGCGGATAAAAAAACAGTATCATTGTGAACAAAAAAAGTATCGTTGTGTACATTTACATTTGTATCATTTTACCTTAACATAAAAATAGATACTTGTAAAAGTTGCTATGGCGGTCACTTTTTTGCACGCTTTCAAAACAAAAGTGTCGTAGAAAGCACATAAGGAGGAAAACTTATGCAGAAAAAATTACTCGGCACCTTGCTTGTGTTTGGCATGTTATGCAGCATGCTTTTTCTTGCTGTTCCGGCAGGTGCTGCAGAAGAGACGATTGAGATCTCAACAGCAGAACAATTGTTAAAGCTGATGGGAGAAGATGCAGAATACCCGTGGGACGGTACATATAAGTTGACCGCGGATAAGGATGAAGAGAGCGTTCCGATATACTACTATTTTCTGGAAGCTTTTGATCTAAAAACAGAAACATTTTCTCAAACACATTTGGTAAGTCCGATATTTGCAAGCGAGCTTGAAATGCTCGATGCGATTTATGAACTTTATGACGATGAAGTATTTAAAGAACGTGTAGATTGAAAAAGCCGCCCGAGGGGCGGCTTTCTTACTTGCGGTTTTATCTTATGAAATTGGTGCGGACTTTATCCTCGTACTTTGGTGGTTCGATGCCGTTTTGCTTGCCGCATTCGATCAGGCGCAGCAGCCATGCGACATTTTCGCCGAGGGCACGCATTGTCTGCATACCTTCCGCATCCTGTACGACCTCTTCTGCGGTATTGCCGTGTACCTGATTCCAGTACTGCGAGGTGGCAACCACCATGTTAGAGATGCCGAAATACTTGTTCAGCTGGTCATACGCAGCGGAGGCACCGCCGCGGCGGCAGGAGACAACGGCGGCACCGACCTTGCCTACCATTTTGCGTCCGCCCGAGTAGAACAGACGGTCAAGGAAAGCGGTCAGCGTACTGTTTGCAGCCGCATAATATACGGGCGAGCCGATGATCAGTGCGTCAAACTCGTCCAGGCGCGCGGCAATCGCGTTTACGTTGTCATCAATGACGCAGCGGCCGAGCTTGTAGCATGCCCTGCAGGCTCTGCATCCCGAGATCGGTTCCTTGCCGATCTGATAGATCTCGGTTTCGACGCCGTTTGCGTTTAACGTTTTTTCTACCTCGCGCAGGGCAGTGTAGGTGCAGCCGTTTGCATTGGGGCTGCCGCAAATTAAAAGTGCTTTCATTCTATGTAACCTCCCAAAGGATATTCAATACAGGATATGTTGCTTACTGCACGGAGAATTCGTTTTCGGCAAACAGAACCGCCATTGCCTTGATCAGTGCCGCGATATCGTGCGTACCGGCGGTCTCATACGCCGAGTGCATGGCGAGCTGCGCCAGTCCGATGTCTACGGTCTTGACGGGTACAAGCGTGTTTGCAATACTGCCGAGCGTCGATCCGCCCGCAAGATCAGAGCGGTTGGCGAAGGTCTGCACCTTGACATCTGCCTTTTCGCATATGTTCTTGAACAGCGCGGCAGAAACGGCGTCGGTGGTGTATCGCTGGTTTGCATTGTACTTGATCACGATGCCGCCGTTCATCTGCGGGCAGTTTGCCGCGTCCGCGTATTCGGGATGATTCGGGTGCATTGCATGTGCATTGTCGGCAGAGACAAGAAAACTTTTGGCAAGCATTTGCTGCCAATCTTCTTCGTTCATGCCGAGCGACAGCGTAATGCGGCGCAGTGTGTCACGCAGGAAAGAGGATGCGGCGCCCTGTTTGGTCGTGCTGCCGACTTCCTCGTTGTCAAAGATACAGCAAACGGGGATCGCACCGCTGCCTGCTGCGCCGAGGAATCCCTGCATGCAGGCATATGCGCATTCGAGGTCGTCGAGCTTGGGCGATGCGATAAATTCGCCGTCCGCGCCCAGCAGTGTACCGCCGTCGCGGCAGTATAAAAACAGGTCGGTTCCTAAAATATCTTCCTTATTTACGCCGGCTGCTTTGGCGATCATCGGCAAAAAGCTGTCCTTTGCATCTTCGCCGCCGTATAAGGGCAGAGTATCGACGTTTGCGGCGTACTTCATGCCGTCGTTTGCCGCGCGGTTCATATGGATTGCTACGCTCGGAATGATGAGCAGATCGCGGTCGATGTTGACAAGGCGGGTAGCAACGCCGCTTTCGCTTTTCACTACCACTCTGCCTGCAACGGACAACGGACGGTCAAACCATGTGGACATCAGCATCCCGCCGTATTTTTCGGTGTTCAGGCGCACCGTGTGACTGCCCGCCATCTCGGCGTTTTCCTTGATCTTGAAAGTGGGCGAGTCACTGTGCGCCGCCGCCATCACAAAGGCGCTCGGTGCGGCGTTTGGCACGCGGAAGGCGATCATCGAGGAGTCGCTGCGGCAGACGAAATATTTGCCGCCGTGCGTAAGCTTCCATTTGTCTGCTTCCCGCAGTTCGGTATAACCGCTTTCACGCAGCATCGTGCGGAAATTTTCGATCACATGGTAGCAGCTCGGACTGCGGCGGATAAAGGTGAGCAGGTCATTTGCAATGCTTTTGTTCATAGGACATTCCTTTCGTTTCGGATCACACTCCACGCGTCACGCAGCCGTTCGAGCGACCACGCCGCGTTTGCGGGACTGGTGGAGGGAAGCGATATGGCATTTCTGCCGGTGATGGGCAGAATGTATTTTTCATAGAGAGCGGCGGCAGTCTTGCCGTTGACAAAGATCGCTGCAATATCCGCGCCCTCGAGGATGGGGCGAATATCGTTTGCCACTGCGTTTTTGATGCTGGCATCGGAGGAGCCGACGATCTCGCAGGAAGCGATCACGTCCCACAGGGCGATATGGTTTTCGTGCAGGAAGGCTTTCTTTTCCTCGATGCTTGCGGGAACAGGCACGCCGAACACGGCGGCGCAGACCCGCCAAAAGCGGTTTTGCGGATGCCCGTAGAAAAAGGCAGTTTCGCGCGATTTGACCGACGGAAACGAGCCGAGGATCAAAACTTTGGAATCCCGATCCCATAGTGCCGGGATCGGATGCACGACCCGCATAAATCCACCTCCGTAACAGATTTGATATTGACATTTTTTGCAATAGACGGTATACTAAAGTAAAGACCACCCCCGAAGGAGGAATACAGCATGAAATATTGCATCTATTGCGGTACGCAGCTGGACGACGGCGTACAGTTCTGCCCCAACTGCGGCGCACCGGTAAATGAACAGCCTGTGCAGACGGAGCAAGCGGCGCAGACCGCTTCTGCCGAGCAAAACACGGTATGCACGACTGCCGAGCAGACAACCTTTACGGCATCTCCCGTACAGCCTGTACAGGATCAAAAATATAATGGTTTTGCCATTGCGGCGCTTGTTCTCGGCATCGTTTCTTTTGTCGTCTGGGTGTGCTGTCTCAATTCGATCACCTGCATTCTTGCGATCATCTTTGGTATCGTTGCGCTTGTACAGATCAAGAAAAACAATCAAAAAGGGCAGGGCATGGCGATCACGGGTCTTGTTCTCGGTATTGTCATGGTAATCATTTTCGCTGTTCTGACTGTATACGGTATCGTGGTTGCCGTAAGTGAAGATTGGGACGACGCATTCGATTACTACTACGATGACTATGACGACTTCTATTACTATGGAGACGATTACTACGATTACGATTTCGATTACAACGATTTTCTAAACGAACTTGACAAAGCGTAAAAATAGGGAAAAGCGGCTGCAATTGCAGCCGCTTTTATTATATCCGTAAATCGAAAATTTGTCAATGACAGAAAGGGGGATAAGCGGTTTTGTACCACGCGCCCTTCAAATCCTTCTGCAATGTCAAAACAAAAGAAAAGCAACCCAACGGGTTGCTTTTCTTTTGGCTGGGGATGAAGGATTTGAACCCTCACAAACAGAGTCAGAGTCTGTCGTGCTGCCATTACACAAATCCCCAATGTTTTGTTGTCGTTCCTTGCGACGTTTATTATTATAGCAAAGCCGTGTCGGTTTGTCAAGTATATTTTTACAAAAAATCGAGAAATTATACAACTTTTTATTTTTATCGTTTTTTTGAGAAAATGTCGCGCTCTGTGGTATAATAAGGTGTACATCCACGCGGCGGAGGTACACATGAAACT
Organism: Clostridia bacterium; assembly: GCA_017398595.1. Lineage (GTDB taxonomy): Bacteria > Bacillota > Clostridia > Oscillospirales > CAG-272 > UMGS902. The sequence goes on along the minus strand of JAFQFR010000020.1, from coordinate 123,732 downwards.
GAATTATAAACGCACGATACTGATCGGACTGGCTTTTATGTCGATCTTGGCTTTTTGGCAGTTTTACGATCAGGTGATCCCGTATCTGCTCGAACAGGTGTTCGGGCTGAAAACGTTTGCGGCAAACGCGATCATGTCGATCGACAATGTGCTTGCGGTCTTTATGCTGCCGCTGTTCGGCACCCTTTCCGACCGCACGCGCACGCCGCTCGGCAAGCGCACGCCGTATATTCTGCTCGGAACGCTTGTCGCAGTCGTGCTCATGGCAGTACTGGGAATCACCACGGACAGACGCAACTTTTGGGGCTTTATGCTGACGCTGCTTGTGCTCCTGGTTGTGATGGCGGTCTACCGCACGCCTGCGATCGCCTATATGCCCGACGTAACGCCGAAACCGCTGCGCAGCAAGGCGAATGCCATCATCAATCTTGTCGGCTATCTCGGCGGTATTTTCGCGACCGTGGTGATGATGCTCATGCTGCGCAGTGGCGAAAACGCCTCGGGCGAGGCTGTGTATGCTGCGGATCAGACCTTTTTGCCTGTATTCCTTGTGATCGCAGCCTTTATGCTTGTAACGGTGCTTGTAATGGTATTTTCCGTCCGAGAGAACAAAGTGCTTGCCGAGACGAACACCCCGGACGCGGACGAACCTGCCGCAAAAACCGCAGCAGGGAAGATGCCGCGCCCTGTATTTCGCAGTCTCGTGCTGATCCTTGTGTCGGTATTTCTGTGGTTCATGGCGTATAACGCGGTCACCACCGCGTTCTCGCGCTACTGCGTCAACGTATGGGGCACCGACCTCGGTACCTCGTCGAGCTACCTGCTCACGGCGACGGTATCTGCGATTTTGTCCTTTGTGCCGCTCGGCTTTCTGTCGGGCGCCGTAGGACGCAAAAGATCGGTGCTGATCGGCATTGTCATGATGACGGCTTGTTACACTGCCGCCATGTTTATCGACCGACAGACGCCGATCATGTACGCGATCTTCGGCTTCGTCGGCATCGGCTGGGCGGCGATCAATGTCAACTCCTTCCCGATGGTAGTGGAGATGAGCAGTGACTCGGACGTCGGCAAGTATACCGGCTTTTACTACACCTTTTCGATGGCGGCGCAGATCACCACGCCGCTGCTTTCGGGGCTGCTGATCGACAACCTCGGACTCGGTTACGGCGTGCTGTTTCCGTATGCCGTTTTGTTCTCTGTGCTCTCGTTTATCACCATGTCCTTTGTCAAGCACGGCGATTCCAAACCCGTAAAGAAAGCATCTATGCTTGAAAATTTTGATGTGGAGGACTGATTCCATGCATATTGTTTTGATTTTGCTTGCGGCGCTTGCCGCCGTTTCACTGCTGCTCTTGTTTTTGATATTTCCGTCTGCACGTCGGCATCCCGCGCGGGAAAAGTTGCGCGGCAGATACATTGCGCATCGCGGCTTGCATGATCTTGTGGAGAATACGCCCGAAAACTCACTTGCCGCCTTTCGTGCGGCGGCAGAGCAGGGGTACATGATCGAAAACGATATTCACCTCACCGCCGACGGCGAAGTGGTCGTGTTCCACGACAGCTCGCTGAAGCGTATGTGCGGCGTAGAGGGCAGGATAGAGCAAATGACGCTTGCCGAGCTGAAAAAATGCTGCCTGCAAGGCACGGAGGAGCAGATCCCGACACTGCAAGAATGCCTGGATACTGTGGACGGCAGAGTGCCGCTGCTCATTGAATTCAAGTGCGACCGCACGACCTGCAAACCCCTCTGTGAAGCGGCAAACAAGATCCTGTCCGCGTACAAAGGCGAATACTTTGTGCAGTCCTTTTACCCGCCGGTGCTCCTTTGGTATCGGCAGCATCGAAAAGACGTTTGCCGCGGGCAGCTCGCCGCGCCGTTCAAGGGAAAAGTGCTGTACAAACGCATGCTGGGGTGTCTGCTGTTCAATTTTGTTTCCCGCCCCGACTTCGTCTCCTATGTGCATACAGGTCAAAATCACCCCATGCGCCGACTCGTTACCCGTCTTGGTGCGCTTCCCGTTTGCTGGACACTGCGCAGCCAAGAGGAGCTGGATGCGAGTCGCATGGCATTTGAAACCTACATATTTGAAGGATTTATACCGAAAGAAAAATAAAAAACAAGGGGACGGTGCATTCGCGCCGTCCCCTTGTAACTGCTTTATTCAAATATTTCTTTTTCGAGGACGAGTGCCATGACGACTGCGCCGTCGCCATTTCCGCTGACCTCGATGTCCTCAACGCGCCATCCCTTTTGCAAATATTTCTCATTGACCTGCATTCGCCACTTATCGCTGAAGTAGTTTGCGGCAAGGTATTGCACCTTACGCGGCGTGCCGCGCAGCAGATAATCGGTGGTCACGCCGAAAAAGTCTGCCAGGATCGGAATGACCGTAATATCGGGAAAGCATCCGCCGTTTTCCCATTTGCTGACCGTCTTATCGCTCACGCCGATCGCATCGCCAAGCTCCTGCTGTGTTAAGGCTTTTTCAGCTCGAAGTCCCGCAATCCTGCGTCCAACACTCAATTCATCCATGGTAAGTCCTCCTTGTGTTTTTCTATAACCAATATATCACAGATTTTTTCAAAGTGCAACCTACGCCTATGAGAGATTTTTTGTAAGATCCGGCGAGTGTTCTCTACCGTAGGGAGAGAGCAGCTTCAAGAGCGTTCCCCCAATACAACAAAAAGGATGCGATTGCTCGCATCCTTTTTTCGGTTTATCTTAATACATGCCGCCCATGCCGCCGGCTGCGGGTGCAGCGGGTTCGGGTTCGGGCTGGTTAGCAACAACTGCCTCGGTGGTAAGGACGGTCGATGCGATCGAAGCTGCGTTCTGCAGTGCGCTTCTCGTAACCTTGGTCGGGTCAACGATACCGCTGTCCATCATGTCCACGTATACTTCGTTGTATGCATCGAAGCCGTAGCCTGCCTTGCCGCTGTTCTTTACCTTGTCAACGACAACTGCGCCGTCGTGACCTGCGTTCTCGGCGATCTGATACAGGGGAGCTTCGAGAGCTTTCAGCACTAGTTTAACGCCGACGAGCTCGTCACCCTCAACGGTGTCGCAGAGTGCTGCAACAGCGGGAATGGTGTTGATATATGCGGTTCCGCCGCCGGGAACCATACCTTCCTCAACGGCTGCCTTGGTAGCGTTGAGCGCGTCCTCGATGCGGAGCTTCTTTTCCTTCATTTCAACCTCGGTAGCAGCACCGACCTTGATAACGGCTACGCCGCCTGCCAGCTTTGCAAGGCGCTCGCTGAGCTTTTCCTTGTCAAACTCGGAGGTGGAGGTTGCGAACTCTGCGCGGATCTGTGCAATTCTCGCCTGAATATCTTCCTTTGCACCTGCGCCGTCTACGATGATGGTCTTTTCCTTGTTGACCTTGACCTGTCTTGCGCGGCCGAGCTGTGCAATGGTTGCGTCCTTCAGCTCAAGGCCGAGGTCAGAGGTGATGACTTCGCCGCCGGTGAGGATCGCAATATCCTGCAACATCTCTTTACGTCTGTCGCCGAAGCCGGGAGCCTTGACAGCAACGCAGGTGAAAGTGCCGCGCAGTCTGTTGAGTACCAGCGTGGTCAGAGCCTCGCCCTCAACATCCTCTGCGATGATCAGCAGCTTCTTGCCCGCTTGTACGATCTGCTCGAGCAGGGGCAGGATGTCCTGAATGTTGGAGATCTTCTTATCGGTGATCAGAACGAAAGCGTCGTCGAGAACAGCTTCCATCTTGTCGGTATCGGTTGCCATGTAGGGGGAGAGGTAGCCACGGTCAAACTGCATACCCTCAACAACTTCGCAGTAGGTCTCGGCGCTCTTGGATTCCTCAACGGTGATAACGCCGTCTGCGGTAACCTTTTCCATAGCGTCCGCGATCAGATTACCGATCACTTCGTCGCCCGAGGAGATGGTGCCGACTCTTGCGATGTCTGCGGTGCCGTTGACCTTCTTGGAGTTTGCCTGCAGGGTCTCGACAGCCTTGTCAACTGCCTTTGCGATACCCTTGCGCAGTACCATCGGGTTTGCGCCTGCGGTCACGTTCTTCATGCCCTCGTGGATCATTGCCTGTGCGAGCAGGGTAGCGGTGGTGGTACCGTCGCCGGCTGCGTCGTTGGTCTTTGCCGAAACTTCCTTGACGAGCTGTGCGCCGATGTTCTCCGCAGCGTTCTCCAGCTCGATCTCCTTTGCGATAGTCACACCGTCGTTGGTGATCAGGGGGGAGCCGTACTTCTTGTCGAGAACGACGTTTCTGCCCTTAGGACCGAGCGTGATCTTGACCGTGTTTGCCAGCTTATCTACGCCGCGTACAAGCGCGTCTCTTGCTTCAATGCCGTAAAAAATATCCTTAGCCATTGTTCAATTACCTCCGTGTTCTCTTAGTCAATGGTAGCGAGAATGTCGTCCTGACGAACGATCACATACTCATCGTTGCCGAGCTTAACCTCGGTGCCCGAATACTTGCTGGTGATAACCTTGTCACCGACCTTGACGGTCATGGGAACGAGTGCGCCGTCCTTGGTTGCGCCGGGGCCGACTGCAACGACCTCAGCCACCTGCGGTTTCTCTTTTGCGGTGCCGGGGAGAATGATGCCACTCTTGGTGGTCTCCTCAAGCTCTACCATCTTAACGACCACACGGTCAGAAAGCGGTTTCAAATTCATACTATACCTCCTAAAAACCCAATGGGTAAATTTTCATTGTTTTTAGCACTCTTAATCTTTGAGTGCTAACATGGTATATTGTAACATATTAAAATGAAAAATCAATACCTTTTTTGAAAAAACTTGAATTTTCGCAGGATGTTCACATAAATGCCAAAAATCAGGGGATTCTTAGGCGCATAGTAAGTCCCTCGTCCGAATATTCTTTTTCAGAGGTGATGCGCTATTTCGGGGTTGATTTTAGCACTTGAGGGGGCAGTCTCTCAAATTTTGCCGATTTTTGCCGCCGCTATGCTGTTGCTGGCAGGCGGATATTTTACGCTGCGTTTCCGTGCGTTTTACCTGCGCCGACCGCTGCGTACACTGCGCGCCATGCCGATGGAAGGCGGTGCCAAGGAAATGCTGCTTTCACTCGGCGGTACGGTCGGCGTCGGCAATATTTCGGGCGTAGCAGTGGCGCTGATGCTCGGCGGCGCGGGCGCGGTATTTTGGATGTGGGTGGGTGCGTTTGTTTCCATGGTGCTGAAATATGCGGAGATCACGCTCGGTATGCTCACGCGCCGCCACGCGGAGCAGGGGTATGTCGGCGGTGCGCCGTATTATATAAAGGAAGCGATCGGATCGCTTGCGGCGATGCTATTTACAGTGCTGCTCATCGTGGATTGTGTGATGATGGGCGGCGTGATCCAGTCGAGTGCCATCGCCGAGGCGGCGCAGACCGCGTTCGGACTGTCGCCGCTGGTGTGCGGCATTCTCATTAGCCTGCTTGCGGCGGCAGTGTTCTTTTTCGGCGTGGATCTGTTCAAGCTCTCCGCTTATGTCGTGCCCGCGATGAGCGGCGGCTACATTCTTGCCGCCGCAGCCGTGATCGTATGCAATGCGCGCGGACTGCCGCAGATGTTTGCCGCGATTATTTCGGGGGCATTTACGCCGACCGCCGCCGCAGGCGGCGTGCTCGGCATTCTGCTGTCTCCCGCGCTGCGGCAGGGAATCGTCAAGGGGCTGTTCTCCAACGAAGCGGGCTGCGGCACCGCGCCGACTGCGCATATCGCATCCAAAGAAACAGTCCCCGCAAGGCAGGGACTGTTCGGAATTTTTGAAGTGTTTGTGGATACCGTGCTCATGTGCAGTCTGACCGCATTTGCGATCCTGCTCACACTGGGCGAGGATCTCGGCGGCATCGGCGGTGGCGGCGTGGAAATATGCGCGCGCGCGTTCGGCACGCTGTTCGGAAACGCGGCATCGCCCACGCTTGCAGTGTTTGTATTTTTGTTTGCTTTCGCGGCGATCGTGTCGTTCGGCTATTACGGCGCGCAAAGCCTTTGCTTTTTCCGCGGCGGCGCACGGTGGCGGGATGCTTTTTTGCTCCTGTATTGCCTGTCGCTCCTGCTCGGCGCCGTCGCCGCACCCAAAGCCGTATGGGCGATCTCGGATGCCGTTATCTGCCTCATGCTGCTGCTCAATACAACCGCCGTGTTCGTCAGCCGCAAGAAGATCTTGGCGGCACATCGAGAGCTGATGCGGAAACTGTAGAGGATTGTTTAGCACACAAGGAGAATGATTTGGCTGCGCCATGATTTGACAGCAGCGCTGTCATGATTTGGAGCGTTTCACGCTCCATGATTTGCATTGCAATCCTATGCGCCGCAGGATTGCAATGCATTGTTTTACGCGCGTCGCGCGTAAACTTATCCCCACATGGGGAAATACGCGCACAGCGCGTCCAAAACCCGCTCCTTTTCTTCTTCGGGGACGAAAAATGCGATCCCCATGTCCGACAGGGACAAAAACTGCGGCACAATATCGTACAGACGGCAGAACCGCGCAAAATGCGGGGTCAGCCCCTTGTCGCCGAGCATGCCCATGCCGTGAATGGTGATACGGCAGAGTCGGATCTGCCCCTCGGGCGGGGCATGGCATTTCTGCCCCCGAAAGAGGATGCCGCTGTCACATAAAAAAACGCACGCAGGCTCCTGCATCGAAAAATTACGCAGGCGTGCAGGGTAGAGCGCAATATCACTTTCCGCGGTAAAACCGCGTATATCGGTTAAGTACATAGGTAAGCCCTCCATATAATAATATGATAAAAAAGCTACGGCGTGTTTCACAGCCGTAGCTTTTGACTTCCTATTATAGAATACGCAATTACAGCACTCGCAGTGCAGACATGTTGCCGAGCTTTGCAGCCGCTGCGTCAAATTCCGCCTCGGTAAAGGACTTGTCCGTGATGTACGCACCGCCAAGATCGGTCACGCTGCCGAGCACAGCCTCGACGGCTGCCTTGTCCGCATCGGTGCGGACATAACGGCGGCAGCTGAACTGCGCAGAGGGCAGAACTTCATCATTCGCTGCCGCATGGAATGCGGGCGCAAACGAGTCCTTGCCGTCCTTGAGGATCGAGAGAATATCGTTTGCAACAGCGCTCGCGGTCGGATCAGCACCTGCGCCGCGGCCGTAGAACATGGTCTGACCGAGCGTCTGACCGCAAACGGTGATACCGTTAAACACATCATCCACATGCGCAAGCGGGCTCGCCTTACCGCAGACAAAGGGCGCAACGAGCAAGCAGGGCTTGCCGCCTTGCATCTGCATTCTGCCGAGCAGCTTGACCGCATAGGCATGCTTGTCCAGCAGCTTGACATCCGCACTGTCCACACCGCGGATACCGATCGTGCCGACCTCTTTTGCATTCGGCAGCGCGCCGGTGGCAAGCGCCGTCAGAATGCAGATCTTGCGGCAGGTGTCGATGCCGTCTACATCCGCCGTGGGATCCTTCTCGGCATATCCCTTTGCCTGCGCCTCGCTGAGCGCGTCGGCGTAGGTCTTGCCATAGTCCTTCATCTGGGTCAGGATGTAGTTGGTCGTGCCGTTGAGAATACCGCTGATCTCCACGATCTCATTGGAGATAAAGTCGTTTACCAGCGGGCGGATGATCGGGATACCGCCGCCGACACTCGCCTCAAACGCGTAGGAAACGCCGTTTGCGCGTGCCGTAGCGAGCAGCTCCTCGCCGAAAGTGGCAACGACCTCTTTGTTCGAGGTGACAACGCTCTTGCCCGCCTTGAGACAAGCCATGGAAAAGTCGTATGCGGGATGTGCGCCGCCCATCGTTTCGGCAACAAGCTCGATCTCGGGATCGTTTTCGATGATCGAAAAGTCGTGCACTACGCGGGTCTCATACGGAGTGCCGGGAAAGTCGCGCAGGTCGAGAATGTACTTGATGTTGACAGCCTCGCCGATGCGTGCTTCGATGAGTGCGCGGTTTTTCTCAAGCAGGTCGGCTGTGCCTTTGCCGACAACGCCGAGACCGAGGATTGCAATGTGTTTCATGGGGAGTCCTTTCTAAAATGGGTAGTCTTTTATTTGCAGAATTCGTCAATATAATGCGAGATCGCGTCGGAAATGATCTTGACCGCCTCGTCCGGGCCGCTCACTTCGTTTACAGCGGTCTCTTTATTCTCGAGCGCCTTGTATACCGTGAAGAAATGGCGCATTTCCTCAAAGGTGTGCGCGGGCAGCTCGGAAATACTCTTGTACTGGTTGTAGGTCGGATCGCTGAACGGGATAGCAATGATCTTCTCGTCGCTTCTGCCGTTGTCGATCATCGAGATCACGCCGATCGGATAGCAGCGTACCAGCGTCATCGGCTCGATCGACTCGGAGCAGAGAACAAGCACGTCCAGAGGGTCGTTGTCGTCGCCGTAGGTACGCGGGATAAAACCGTAGTTTGCAGGATAGTGCGTGGACGTATACAAAATGCGGTCGAGGCGCAGCAGTCCGCACTCCTTGTCCAGCTCATATTTTTTCTTCGAACCCTTGGTGATCTCAATTACGCACTCAAAGTCGAGCGGCGTAATGCGCTTGGGATTCATATCATGCCAAATATTACTCATGTTTTACCTCCGTTCGGATCGTATATGGGATAATATATTATTGTACAGCATTCTTCCCCTTTTTTCAAGTGGAAATTATAATGAATACAAAACAAATAGGGCAGTGCCGCGACAGCAAGATGCCCAATTGGCAAAAGAAAAGAGCCGCGGCGGCGGCTCTTGGGACGGGAAGATCACCATGCGGGCTTCTTGGTGAATTCTTCTACGTCTCACTATAGTATATGTATCTTTTTTGTCAATGTTCCTCAAAAAGCAGGGTGCATTTTTTTCGCACGAAGGTGTAAAAAGTTAAACCGCGCGGAGTTTTTGCGAAAATGCGAAGTATCCGTTCGACCTGACTTTGCCAAAATCGCAAAACGTCTCGTAAGATCCGCGAACGAACGCGCAGAAAGGTTTTAAATCCTGAAAAAACATGTAAAATATTGAAATTAGATCCGTTGCGCGGGATCGGGACGTGCGGTATCGTAAAAAAATTGCGGCGCGGTGAAAAACGATCGGATTTCGCAACACCGGTGCAAAAAAGGATGCAAAATTTGCAAAGCATTGAAAATGATGCATCTGTATGGTAAAATAATATAGGAAATTATATTCATTGGAAGCGTATACAAATTTAGTAAACATAAAACAAGGAGAGAAAACATGCAAAAGAAACTTTTAGGCATACTGTTGGCGCTCTGCATGCTGCTCGCAGTGCTTCCCCTTGCGCTCACCGCAGGCGCGACGGACGAAGCGACCGCGACAACGGTGCGGGATTGCGCGCACAGCGTCGCAGAGGGTGCGACTGTTTGTAGCACCTGTGGCGCTAAAGCGATTTCCACGGCGGAGGAATTGCTTGCGCTGATGGGAACGGACGCAAGCGGTAACTATTTCCTGGAAAACGACATTGACATGAGCGATTATGACTATACCGCGGAAGGCGCAACATATACGACTCAGTCTTCCATCACGTCTTTTTCCGGCGTGTTCGACGGTAATGGTTGTACCATTTCGAACCTTTCGACAGTATATGGTCTGTTCCAGACAGCAACCAATGCATGGATCTATGACCTCACCGTTGCAGGTACTGTTACAGGTATGACTACTGCCGATGCTACAACCGCTGATGCTGATTATGTCGGCGGTATCGTTGGTGACGGTACTTTGGCTGAAGGCGAAGTATTACACATTGAAAATTGTACGAATGCATGTACTGTAACTGGTAAACAGTATGTCGGCGGTATTGTCGGTTGTATTGGTAAAAAAGCTACAGCAGAGGTTTCAAGTGGAACCGCAAAGATTATTGGCTGCCGCAATGACGGTATTGTCAAGGCTGAGAGTTCTACCTCTCAAGTTGGAGGCATTGTTGGCTACATACATACAGGTAGTGCGGATGTAGGTAGCAATCACTTGATTGAAAAATGTATGAATGTCGGTAGTGTTACCGGTGCAGGTCTAGATGTCGGTGGTATTCTCGGCATAGCTTGGCTTGCCTCGGTGTCTAATTGTATAAATTTGGGCACTGTAACTGGTGACGCTAATGTTGGTGGTATTGTAGGTCGTACTGCAAGTACAAATACAATTGATTACTGCTATAACAATGGTACTACTACTGCTACTAGTACCACCACCACGGCTGTCCATGCTATTTTAGGTAAATCGGGTAGTACTGCTACGACGGTTAGCTATTGCTACTATACTGCCGGTACTGCGGATGACAACGGAGCAACGCCTGAAAATGTTGGTGCAGAAGACTCCTATTCTAACTTGGATTTCGACAATGTTTGGTTTATTACCAAAGGCGGTCCGAGACTTCTGTGCATGATCGAGGAGATCAGCTCGGAAGAAGATTTGTTTGAATTGATGGGCAAAGATGTAGTCGGCTGGTATGAATTGACCGGCAACATTGATATGTCGAAGTTGGAATTGGAAGATGGAGAAACGCAGTCTTCCATCGCATCTTTCTCCGGCGTGTTCGACGGTAACGGCTATACCATTTCGGGACTTTCGACGACAAACGGTCTGTTTGCCGCAGCAACCAACGCGGAGATCTATGACCTCACAGTTGCAGGTACTGTTACCGGTACTGAAAACAAAGTCGGCGGTATCGTTGGTGATGGTACTGTGGCAACGGGTGAATATCTGTATATTTCCGGCTGTACAAACTACTGCACTGTCAACGGAAACAATTATGTCGGCGGTATTGTCGGCTGCATTGGTAGTGGTCTGAGCGGTGGTGTCGCTTCTTACGGAACAGCGACGATTACGGAATGCCGCAATGTTGGTTCCATTACGGCAACTACGCAGGGCGCGGGCGGTATCGTTGGATATGTTAAAACTGGCGGTACTGCAGAAATTACCGAATGCTTGAATATTGGTAACATTACTCAAAGCGGTACTACAAGTACTTCATATAAAGACGCCGGTGGTATTCTTGGAACCGGATGGGCTTTCTCTGATGGTACGGTGACTGTATCGAATTGTATCAATATCGGTGCTATCAATGCGTATTACAATGCTGGCGGTATTGTCGGTAGATTGGTGATAAATAACGATTGTATCGGTATAGTCGAGTATTGTTTTAACGGTGGTACGACCACTGCGACGAATACAAGCGGTGCAATCGTATCAAATCCCATAGATTCGGCAATAGATACTACGAAACATTTTCCTAAAAATAACTACTACACTTTCGGCACCGAGAATACTGATTGGGGTACCGAAGTTACCGATGTAGATAATGCAGAAGAGTATAGTGGCTTTAGTACGGACACTTGGCTCTTTACCACAAGCGGTCCTCGTTTGATTTGCCATACTATTCAAATTGACGAAGTAACAGACTTGGTGGCATATTCGTGCAAGGCAATGTCGGGCAACTTCTGCTTGATGGCTGATCTTGACTTGACCGATAAGACGTTTTCTTCGATCACTTCTTTCTCCGGTTTGTTTGACGGTAACGGTCATACCATTTCGGGACTTTCGACAACGAACGGTCTGTTTGCAACGGCTACAAATGCGAGAATCTATGATCTTACCGTTGCAGGTACGGTCGGAGAGGAAGACAGCACTGCAACTAAAGTCGGCGGTATCGTAGGTAACAGTACGTTGACTGCTGGCGAATATTTGTATATTTCCGGCTGTACCAACATGTGTACCGTGACCGGATCTCAGTATGTCGGCGGTATTGTTGGCTACGTTGGTGATGGTAGCGGAACAGCGACGATTACAGAATGCCGCAATGCTGGTGCTGTTAAAGCAACATACAGCGGTGGCAAATGCTATGTTGGTGGCATCGTCAGTTACGTATACGGTACAAAGGACACACACACTGTTAGTGCATGTATGAACATCGCTGATGTTTATGGAGCGCACGACGATGTAGGTGGTATTCTCGGTATTGCTTATAGCGTCACCGTAACGAATTGCATCAACTTGGGTACAGTTACGAGCGCAAAAAATAATGCCGGCGGTATCGTCGGTCGTACCACAGGAACGAATGTTATTACATGTTCGTTTAACGGTGGTACGATTGCTGCTTCGTCCACAAGTAGAGAACATGCGACTGTTGGTTATAAGGGCGGAACCGATAACCCGAAGTATAACTATCATACTGTTGGAGCCGTCCATGACACATACAAAACAATTGAAGTAGCTTCCGACGACATCAGCAACGCGGATAGTTACACCGGCTTGGATTTCGACGATGTTTGGTTTATTACCAAAGGCGGTCCGAGACTGCAGTGTATGATCGAGGAGATCAGCACGGCGCACGATTTGTTTGCCTTGATGGGTAAAGATGTACTCGGTTGGTATGAATTGACCGATGACATTGATATGTCGAAGCTGGATAGTGACAAAACGCAGTCTCCCATTGCTTCTTTCTCCGGTGTGTTTGACGGTAACGGCTATGAGATCAAGGGTATTGACTTGGTAGCCGACGAAAATACAGCGCACGGTTTTGGATTGTTCGGTGTGGCAAAGAATGCCGAGATCTATGATCTCACGGTTTCCGGTACTGTCGATGGTGGTGACAGCTTGTATATGGTTGGCGGTATCGTTGGTAACGGTACTTTGGCTACAGGCGAATATCTGTATATTTCCGGCTGTACCAATAACTGTGCCGTAAGCGGTATGCAGTATGTCGGCGGCATTGTCGGCGGTATTGGAGAAAATGTTGACGCCCTTAGCGGCGGTGCTTCTGCCGGTGTAGCGACGATCATCGGTTGTCGCAATAACGGTGATGTTGAGGCGATAGGTGGATATGCTATAAGTGGCAGCGTTGTGTATTGGCAAGCGCAGTCCGGCGGTATTGTTGGTTATATTCGCAGCAGCAGTTCCGCAAACCATACCATCGCTGAATGCATGAACACCGGCGATGTAACGGGAAAAGGCGGCACCGTTGAAAACGCAGATGGAAGTTTGGATGTTAGAGAGGGTGCACGCGATATCGGCGGTATTCTCGGCATCGGTTGGTGCGTTTCTGTATCCGATTGTATCAATACAGGTACGGTAACAGGCGAGACTGAGGCAAATATCGGTGGTATCATCGGTAGAACCGCCAATACCACTAGCGCAGGTGCTAACAGCCTTGTAAATTGCTACAACGAGGGTGACGTAGATGGTTATGCCATTCTTGGTGTGCCTAACTCAAGTCTCACATCTTTCGGCAACTACTATGTTGCAGATAAAAATCAAAATAGTAGCTACAGCACATGGGTTGCTACTGCCAACATTGCTGATGCAAGCGAATACACCGATTTGAACACCCATAACAAGTGGGTATTCACCGAGGAAGGTCCGAGACTGACGTGCTTCTCGGTTGTCATTTCGGCAAAAGTTACTGCGGCAGATTCTGATCGTGTAACCGTTGAGCTTTACGCTGAGTCGGGCGTACCGTTCTGTGCTGTAGAGTTCGGCATTGATGCTGACGATTTGACGATTACAGACTTCCCGGATGGTTTAGTGGACGCAGAAGAGAACATTAACAAAGACGATTTTTCATATGCAGTATCTGAAACAAATGATAAGGTAGCAATCCTGAAAATGAATGCTACGGATAGCACGCTTGCAAAAACATTTGTTGTACAGCTGTCTTTGAGCACTGCGGGTGCATCGGGCGATCAAACTATTTCTTTCACTGATTTGAAGGCATACAACGCCATCGGAAAGAATGTAGACGTATACGGCGTTGGCGCGAGCACCTCGCTGGATCTGACAAACGTTTCTTACGGTCACGGCGTTGTACTGTCCAGCGAATATGTCCTGCAGTACACGGTTAAGACGGAGTTGCTTCCCGAGGGCGTAGGAGCGGACGACTGCTATATGGTATTCGAGTCTACGGACGCAGACGGCAAGATCACTATCACTACCGTAGAACCGTATACACAGAGCGGCAAGCTCCGTTTCTCGGCACCCGGTATCGCTGCCAAGAACATGTGCGACGAAGTGAAGGGCACCTTCTATTATGTTGATGATGCAGGCACTCGTCACTACGCATCTACGGATACGTACAATCTGATCAACTATTACAACAAAATGTATAGTAACGTCAACGAAAAACTCCAATCTCTGCTCAATGCTATGCTGAACTACGGTGCAGCTGCACAGACGTATTTCGGTTATGATACGGATAATTTGGCAAGCGATCACCTTGACGAAGAATTTGATGATTCCGATACGACTGCAACCGCAACTTCGAAATTGGGTGAGGGTGAGTATACTTACACAGCTGCCGGTAGTGCTGCTCAGTTGAATCAGCGAATCAATCTTGTATGGTATTTTACGCTGACCGAAGGTCAAGAGGCAATTGATAAGAGCAAGCTTGAATTCCGTGGAAGCTATACGGATATCAACGGCGCGGAGCATGAATTCACGATTTCGGGCGAAGATCTTGAAGTAGCCGATGGAATGATCACCGTATATATCGATCAGATCGCAGCAAAGGATCTTCGTCAGATGGTCACCGGTGCATTGTACAACGTTGACACGGATGCACAGGTATCGCAGAGTATCGAAAGCAGCTTTGAATGCTATGCAGCCAGTGAGGCGGTTACGAGTGATGACAGCTTGAATGCCGTTTGCCGAGCAACGCTTGCATACGTTGATGCTGCTGCGGCATATCTGGGCAAGACCACCACTTCTGCAGAATAAACAATAGGAGGAAAGCGAAAATGAAATACATTGCACCTGAAGCAAAACTCGTATTGTTGGACACTGAGTTGATCATGTCATCGTTGTCTAGTGATGACCAACTTCCCGATGATGATGATATGGATGCTCTCGCGGCACAGGCTGATTGGGAATAAGCCTTTTTACAGCGGATGGGGAAACCCATCCGCTGTTTTTTTGCTTTTCACAAAATATTTTCAAAAAACTATAGCTTTTTTCACAAAGGTATGGTATAGTAATAAAAGTATAGCGATATACAATTTGAAAATGGAGGTAAAACTGAACATGAGTGACGGCAGCTCTGCTGACGGGAACTTGCGAGGGAAAGAGTGTTTCTTTGCGCGCTTTGAGCTTTGTCTCAAATCGCGTTTTTGGCATTTTCTTCGTGCCTGTCTGAGAAGTTGATCGTCGTTTTTTGTATAACGACATCAATTTTGTAAGATAATTTTCGGAGGAATGTATTTTGAGTATTTTTGCGCAGCTTTTGCTGCAATTTGTTTTGATCGGATTGAACGCGTTTTTTGCCTGCGCCGAGATCGCGGTGCTTTCGGTTAATGACGCGCGCCTTGCGCAGATGATCGAGCAGGGCGACAAAAAGGCGATCCGCCTGTCGAAGCTGATCAACGATTCGTCCCGCTTTTTAGCGACGATCCAGGTTGCGATCACGCTGTCCGGCTTCTTCGGAAGTGCGTTGGCGGCGGATAATTTTGCGAGCGTTTTGGCAGACCTGCTCTATGTAGAGGGCGGCGCGCTCTCGTACGATGCGCTCGAGAACATCGGCGTTGTCGTGGTCACGCTGATTTTGTCCTACTTCACGCTGGTGCTCGGCGAGCTGGTTCCCAAGCGCCTGGCGATGAAGAATTCGGAGAAGCTGGCGCTTGGCATGTCGGGCATTATCAGCGCACTGACGACGCTGTTCAAGCCGATCGTCGCGCTGCTTTCGGCTTCGACCAACGGCGTGCTGCGTCTGTTCGGCGTGGATCCCAATGCCGAGGAAGAGACCGAATACGAAAGCGACATCAAGGACCTTGTGGACCAGGGCAGCCGCAAGGGTGAGATCGACAGCGACGAGCGTGAGATCATACATAACCTGTTTGAATTTGACGACATTTCGGTCGGCGAGCTCTCCACCCACCGCACCGATCTTGCGATCCTCTATCTCGAGGACAGCATGGAAGATTGGCACAAGATGATCGTCGAGAAGCGTTTTTCGCACTATCCCGTCTGCGGCGAGACCGTGGACGAGGTCGTCGGCGTGCTCTCGGCAAAGGATTACCATGCGCTTGCGGATAAGAGCCGTGCGTCTGTTATGGAAAATGCGGTACACCCCGCGTACTTCGTGCCCGAGGGCGTTCGCGCAGACGTTTTGTTCAAGCAGATGAAGAAAAACAAGCTCCGTTTTGCCGTGGTCATGGATGAATACGGCGGCGTGACGGGCGTTGCCACGATGAACGACCTCATTGCGCAGATCGTCGGCGATTTTGACGAAGAGGCGGACGAGACGCCCGAGATCAACAAGCTGGCAGAGGACAGCTACGAGATCCGCGGCTCGGCTTCACTCGACGAAGTTGCCCGCGAGCTTTCGATCGAGCTGCCGATCGACGAGTATGACACCTTCGGCGGCTACATTATGGGACTTTGCGGTGCGGTACCTGAGGACGGCGAGACTGCCGTGCCCGAGACCGAGGATCTGCAGTTTGTCTCCTGCGTGGTGGAAAATCACCGCGTGCTTCATGCGCGCGTGCTCAAAAAAGAGCGCGTACCCGAAGCGGAAGAAGTTTAAAGCAGAGGCACGGTGAAAACCGTGCCTTTTTGTAATGGAGACAGGAGTGCTTTCTTGTGCAAGACCCCTCGACTGTCGCTCGGGATGACAGTGTAAGGATGACGTAACGAAGGATCCCGGCGGGAGATTCTCCCTTTTTGTGAAATGTTTGTTAAGGTTTGTTTAAGGTGCTTGCCAAATGCAATAAACTGTATTACAATAGAGCATACATTGATTTGTGAGGAAAAGAGTACGGTATGGAAAGAGAGAAAAAGGTAAAAGCGGGCGGCTTTTTGCTGCGGCTGTTTCAGGGGATGCTCGTCGGCATCAGCGGTGTGCTCCCCGGCATCAGCGGCGGCGTGCTGTGCGTGGTTTTCGGCGTGTATAAGCCGGTCATGGAAGTGCTTTCCTCGCCGTTCAAGAAAATTAAGGAGCACTGGCGCTTGCTGCTGCCGATCGCGGTCGGCAGTGCGGTGGGATTTATCCTGCTGGTGCATGGTGTGAGCTCGCTGCTGAAAAATTACGAGGCTTTGGCGACCTGCGTATTTGCCGGTCTGATCCTCGGCACGCTGCCTTCGCTGATCCGCACTGCAGGCAAGGAGAAGCGCACGGCAAAATCGTATACCGCGTTTTTTGTCAGCTTTGCGATCTTTTTTACGCTGTTCATGTTTTTGGAGCACGGCGTTGGCTTTTCGATCACGCCTTCGTTCCTTTGGTTCGCGCTTGCGGGCGCGATCTGGGGCATCAGCATCGTGCTGCCCGGGCTCAGCTCCTCGGCGATCCTGCTGTTTTTAGACCTGTTTGAGCCGATCATTGAGGGGGCGAAGCATTTCGATTTCGGCGTGCTGATCCCGCTTGCCGTCGGCGGTGTCGGCGCGATCGTACTGTTTGCAAAACTGATCAACATGCTGTATGAAAAGCATTTTTCGGTGATGTCGCACATTATCATCGGCATCGTGGTGGCAACTACGATCCCGATCATTCCGCTGCATTTTGCGAGCGTTTCTGCGTTCTTTGTGCAGTTTGTGTTGATCGTCCTCGGATTCGGCGTTGCCATGCTGTTTGGTTATGTCGGAAATAAATTGCAGTAAAAAGGAGAATCGGATCGTGCATAATACAATCAAGTACGTTTGTTTGGCTGTGCTGATTGCGGGGGTGATGCTTTCTTTGCTCGGTGTGTACCTGTGCATGGTGAAAGCCGGTATACCGTATCAGGATCCGACCGAAGAAATGGCGCTTCAATGGGCTGCATATCATACGGCAGGAGAATATAATGGAAAATGCGGGGTAGTAATGATCCTTGCCGGCATTGTTGGGATGATAGGCACTCGCCTTTGGAAAAATAAAAATTAAAAAGAGCCTCATGGCTCTTTTTGTTATGCTCTTTTAGAGCTGTAGCATTAGAAGTCCCTCATCAGTCACCTGCGGTGACAGCGTCTCGCTGCGGCTCGGTCACGCCACGGCTCTGACAGTCCACCGGACTGTCATTCACTACCGTGTCGCCGCTTCGCTACCCCGAGGGAAGCCTTTGTCAGCGCTTATCCCAGCCTTCCCTTGGGGGAAGGGGGACCGCCCAATGGCGGTGGATGAGGGATTTTTAAATCAATTTGAATTTTCCATTATTGCACAAACCTTGGTGGCGCACAGTTGTTTCATGTTTCTCCGTTTTCTTGCATACAATCGAGTGAGGAGGGGAGAACAATGGATAGGCATATGCGTTTTGAGGGGGCGGCACTGATCACGCTGTCACTGATGCTGGTGACGGTGTTTGTGCTGTCGGTCTGGATGTATGACGATCTCGCGGGGGAAACCGAGGACGGTACGCTTGCTGTTTTTGCGGCGAATGTGCGGGAATTTATCGATGAAAATGAGGCGGTGTCCGCTTTCCTCGGCTTGGATGCGGGAGAAGCGGAGATCGAGGTGGATGCGGAAACAGACGCCGCGGCGGTTGCTGCCGAGGCCGCCGCATATATTGCGCGCTACAACAGCATTTATACCGATCTGCAATGACAAAACAGAAACGTATTTTGCGGCAGGCACTGCATATTTTTATCTGTGCGCTGCCGCTGGTCTTGTTCTGCCTGACAGGCGGGGCACTGATGCTGCCGCTCGCAGGCGCGATATTTTTGCACGAGAGCGCGCATCTTCTGACACTGCGGCTGTGCGGCGGCAGGATGCGCAGTTTTCGGCCTGCGCCGTTCGGGCTGTGTATCGAATATGATGAAAACACCCTGTCGCTCGGCGGCGAGATCGCCGTGAGTGGGGCAGGGTGCTTGGTCAATTTGCTGTCGGCAGCGGTGTCGCTGCTGCTGTATCGCTTTTTTGCGGTGGATATATTCGATTTCGGGATCGTCAGTCTGTTGACGGCGGTGCTCAACCTGCTGCCCGTACATCCGCTGGACGGCGGCAGATTTCTGTATCTGCTACTTGCCAAGCGGTACGATCCCGATCTTGCCAACCGCGTGACGGCGGTGCTGACATATTGTTTTGGATTTTTGATCTTTCTGTTTGCGTCGTACCTGCTGCTCACCTCGCAGGCGGGTATCTATCCGCTGCTGTTTTCGATCTTTCTGTTTTCGGTCAATGCACGGGAAATGGAACGGTTGGTTTTCCTTTGAAAACAGAGAATTCGGGAGAATTTCAGAGAATTCGAGAGAAAAAACGTGGTTTTTTAGGAAAAATCAAGGCAGTTTCGGGGAGATTTCGGCGAGTCGCGGAAAATTGCGAAAAAAAGAGAAGTATTTTGGGGAAACCTATTGCATTTTATATGCAATTTTACTATAATGAGTAGTAACGCAAACTGCGCATCGCTGCAAAGTTTAATCGGTTAAAAAGGATGTGTATAAACTCTAAGAAGATGAGCAAGCTTATTGAACTTGTAAATGTATCAAAATCTTACGAGGATACGTCGGTGCTGAAAAACATCAACCTGTATATCCGCGATAAGGAATTTATTACATTACTGGGCCCCTCGGGCTGTGGTAAGACTACCACGCTGCGTATCATCGGCGGCTTTGAGGCGCCGGACGAGGGCGATGTTTATTTTGACGGCAAGCGCATCAACGACTTGCCCCCTTATAAGCGTACCGTCAATACGGTATTCCAGAAGTACGCGCTGTTCCCGCACCTCAATGTGTATGAGAATGTCGCGTTTGCACTCCGGCTTGCCAAACGAAGTGAAAAAGAGATCGCGGCAAAGGTAAAGGAAATGCTGCGGATCGTCAACCTCGAGGGCTTTGAGAAGAGAAATGTAGAGAATCTTTCGGGCGGACAGCAGCAGCGTGTTGCGATCGCGCGTGCGCTGGTCAACGAACCGAAGGTGTTGCTTCTCGATGAGCCGCTCGGCGCACTGGACCTTAAGCTCCGCAAGGATATGCAGGTCGAACTCAAAAAGATCCAGCAGCGTCTCGGCATTACCTTTATATATGTAACGCACGATCAGGAGGAGGCACTCTCGATGAGCGACACCGTTGTCGTTATGGATAACGGCGTCATTCAGCAGATCGGCACTCCCGAAGATATATATAACGAACCCGCAAACGCTTTCGTCGCCGACTTTATCGGCGAGAGCAATATTCTCGACGGCATTATGCACGCGGATGAAAAGGTCGAGTTTTCGGGCCATACACTGCCGTGCGTGGACCGCGGCTTTGCCAAGGACGAGCCTGTCGATGTCGTCATCCGCCCCGAGGACGTGGATATGGTCGATGTCGACAGCGTGCCGATCCACGGTGTGGTCGATACCGTTACGTTCAAGGGCGTGCACTATGAGATCATCGTAGACGTCGGCGGCTTTAAGTGGATGATCCAGACCACCGATTATGCCGAACCCGGCAAGGTGGTCGGACTGCGCATTCTGCCCGAGGAGATCCACGTTATGAAGAAGTCGAAGTACTCCAATCTGTACGGCGACTACTCCACCTACTTCGACGAGCTGGACAATGGCTCGAATGAGGAGGGCGCGGGGGATGCAGAATAAGTCTTTTATGGCGCGCCTGATGGCTGCGCCCCACATTGTGTGGTCGATCTTGTTTATCATCGCACCGCTGATGTTCGTCTTTTACTATGCGTTCACCGACAAGAGCGGTGCATTCACGCTGAGCAACATTCAGCAGCTCGGCAGTCCGAGCTATCTGACGATCTTTGCGCGTTCGGGCGCGTTTGCGCTGGTGGCGACGGCGATCTGCCTGCTTGTCGCATACCCGCTGGCGTATGCGATCTCGCGCGCAACGCCCCGCATGCAGAAGATCTACATTATGCTCATCATGCTGCCCATGTGGATGAACTTTCTCATCCGCACCTATTCGATCATGGCGATCATCGAGGACACCGGCTTTGTCAATACGCTGCTCGGGTACCTCGGCATCGATCCCATTCATATGATCAATACCGACGGCGCAGTCATTTTCGGTATGGTGTATAACTACCTGCCGTATATGGTTCTGCCTATTCATACGGTGCTTTCCAAGCTCGATAACCGTCTGCTGGAAGCATCCGCTGACCTCGGCTGCACACCGATGCAGACCTTTTTCAAGGTGGTCATGCCGCTTTCCCGCTCGGGCATCGTTTCGGGCATCACTATGGTGTTTGTCCCCTCGGTCAGCACCTTCTACATCTCGCAAAAGCTCGGCGGCAGCAGCTTTGACCTCATCGGTGATACCATCGAGCGTCAGTTCCAGACCGCCTACAATTACAACCTCGGCGCGGCGATGTCGCTCGTGCTGATGGCGGTCATCCTCATTTCGATGGCGATCATGAACCGCTATTCGGACGATGAAGGGAGCGTGGTGGTATGAAAACGCTTTCCAAAGTATATACCATGCTGATCTTTGTCATCCTGTATGCCCCCATCGCCGTGATGGTGCTGTTCTCGTTTAACGCGAGTAATTCCACAGGTGTGTTCACCGGCTTCTCGCTCTATTGGTATAAAGAATTGCTGAGCGATCCCGCAACGCTTTCTGCGCTGAAAAACACGCTGATCCTTGCCGTGACTTCGTCCTGTATTGCAACGATCATCGGTACGGTTGCGGCGGTCGGCATTTCCAAGCTGAAAAACAAGCATACGCAAAATGCCATTATGACCGTGACCAATATTCCGATGATGAACCCCGATATTGTCACCGGTATCTCAATGATGCTGCTGTTTGTCTTTGTTTCGGCAAAGCTCGGCGCATCGCAGAGCCTGGGATTCGGCACCGTGCTGATCGCGCATGTCACGTTCAACCTGCCGTATGTGATCCTTTCGGTCATGCCGAAGATCCGTCAGATGGACAGGCATCTCACCGAGGCGGCAATGGACCTCGGATGCACGCCGTTTCAGGCGTTCTGCAAGGTCGAATTTCCCGCGATCCTGCCCGGTATCATTTCGGGTGCAATCATGGCGTTCACCCTTTCACTGGATGACTTTGTAATCAGCTATTTCACAACCGGCAACGGTTTTGAGACCCTGCCGATCCGCATTTATTCGATGACCAAGAAGCGCGTTACCCCCGATATGTACGCACTTTCGACTTTGATCTTTATTGCCGTTCTGGTCCTGCTGATCCTCTCCAATGTGGCGCAGGGAGACGACAAGAAAAAGACTCGGAGGGCTAAAAAATGAAAAGAATTGCTTTGATTTTTACGGCTCTTGTCTGTCTTTTCCTTTGCAGCTGCGGCTCGCAGAGCGAAAAAAAGGTCGTCAATGTTTACAACTGGGGTGAGTATATCTCGGACGGCAGCGAGGGCACGATGGATGTCAATGCCGCGTTTGAGGAATACTATTACGAGACCTACGGCGAGGCGATCGAGGTTGTTTATACCACCTATGCCTCCAACGAGGATATGTATGCCAAGCTGAAAAGCGGCGCGGCAGGGTATGATGTGATCATCCCCTCCGACTACATGATCGCGCGTTTGATCGAAGAGGATATGCTGGAAAAGCTTGACTTTTCCAACATTCCCAATTATGCAAACATCTCGGAGGAATTCCGCGATCTGTATTACGATCCGAGTAACGAATATTCCATTCCGTATACCTATGGTATGGTCGGCGTGATCTACAACTCTACCGTTGTGGATGAGGCGGACGCGGGTACATGGGATCTGCTATGGAATTCCAAGTACAGCGGACGCATTCTGCAGTTCAACAACTCGCGCGATGCGTTCGGCACTGCGATGTATAAGCTGGGGCTGGATGTCAACACCACAAGCGAGAGCGAGTGGCGCATGGCGCTGGAAGAGCTGAAAGCACAGCAGCCGCTCGTGCAGGGCTATGTCATGGACGAGATCTTCAACAAGATGGAGTCGGGCGAGGCTGCGATCTCCGCATACTATGCGGGCGACTACCTATGCATGACCGAGAATAACGAGGATCTTTGCTTCTTTTATCCCACCGACGAGGACGGTAACTATGTGACCAATCTCTTTGTGGACGCATACTGCATTCCAAAGGGCGCGGCGAACAAGGAGCTTGCGGAGATCTATATCAACTACATGCTTTCCGAGGAACCCGCGATTGCAAACGCCGAGTATATTTACTATGCGTCCCCGAACTCCGCTGTCTACGAGAGCGAAGTGTACATGGACGACATGGGTGAGGAAGCCATGGAGATCCTGTATCCCGAAGATTTCAGCTTCCATGAAAACTACAACAAGCTGAGCTACCACAATCTCGATTCCGAGACCTTGCAGCTCGTCAACAACCTTTGGGAAGAGCTCAAGATCAGCAGCGCGACCGGTGAGGTCGTGTATGTCCTTGCGATCCTGATCATTGTCGGACTGATCGGCTACGGTATCTACCACGCCGTTATCAAGCGCAAACGCGAAAAGTATTACATTTAGTCAAAAAAGGTCAAAATCGTAATCACATAAAAAGCACCCGAATGGGTGCTTTTTATTCAGCTTGTCGAAAAAATCTTTAAAATAAAAATCTTGTTTTAAAGACGGACATGTGCCGGCTTTAAAACTCCTTAAAAACCGCGTGCGGTCGAGCACGACGCGAGTGAACGGTTTTGCATCCTGTCGAAAAACCTTGGTTTTTCGACAGTCTCAATAAAAAGCACCCGAACGGGTGCTTTTTATGTTTTTTGGCTGCTGTTTCGGTATTGGCTCGGTGTTTTGCCGGTAGCTTCCTTGAAAGTACGGTTAAAGTTGCGCATGCTGCCGAAGCCGCAATCCAGCGCGATCTGTGTGATGGGGGCATTGCCGCGCAGCATCTTTTTGGCATCTTCCACGCGCATGGTGGAAATGAATTTTGAAAACCCGATTTTGAATTTTTCCGTAAACAGATGCGACAGATGTGTTGTCGAATATCCGAGCACTTCGGCGACCGTCGTGAGCGAGATCTGCTCTCTGTAATGGGTAGAGCAGTATTCGATCAGCCGGCGCTCAACCGAATTTGCGCGGTTTTCGATCGGGTGAAGCGAGAGCCGGGGGAGCAGCCTGCCGAGAATCAGCGCAATATACCCTTGTGTGATGCCTTTGGAATAGGGAAGTTCCTTGTTTCGATTGGTCTCTGCCGCCTTGCAAAACAGGGCGTCCAGTTCGGCGTCCACTGCGCTGTGCAGAACCGGTGTATCGGGCAGCATGTTGCAGAAGACTGCATCGTAGATCGGCAGATTTTTCGGAAACAGCAGACAGAGATTTTCGGCATTGCGGGCAGTGTGTCCGTGGATCTGCCCGGGAAAGGCGAAGATCACGTCTCCCGCGTGCAGGGTAAATTCTTCAAAATTGATGGAATAGACGATCTCACCGTGCCGTACATACATCATTTCGACATAATCGTGCAGATGCTGATGCATCGAATTGGTACTTTGTCGGTGCCAGGCGTGAATGCTGCTCCATTTGGTTTCATATTCGATTGGCATTTTCTTCTCCAAAATCGCAAAAACTGTCTATAGTTTTGGATGCTTTTTCTTGTATTATAGCATAAAAATGCTAAAATACAAGTAGTACAAACAAATCTTGGGAGGCTTTTATGCAGAAAATTAGGTCTTTTTCGATTTTGCTTAGTGTATGTTTGTTCGTTTCGGCGTTTTGTCTGCCGACCTCCGCTTACACGGTCGCCGATGGGGCGTCGGTATCCTATGCGGCGGCGTCCGAGAGCATGGTACTGCTGAAAAATGAAAACCGTGCACTGCCGCTGACCAAGTCGGACAAAATTGCCATTTTCGGCGAGGGCCAGGTCTTTACAGACGGTAAAACCGGCGGCTTCTTTTTGATGGGACGCGGCAGCGGATATTTTACGCTGACCGAAACGCCGAAAAATCCCTGTGATCTGTTAGCTTCCTATGTTTCCGCAGGTAAGCTCGGTGGTGTGTACACGGCACTTTCCGCTTCTTATAAGGCGGCGGCTTCCGCTGCCGAAAAGGAGACCGACTTTGCTTATTCGCCGACGGACGCAGAGTATACCGCCGCGGCTGCCTACGCGGATAAGGCGGTATACATTCTGAACCGCACCGCCAAAGAGGGCGCGGACACATCCGCCGCCGAGTTCGGGCTGACCGTCAAAGAAAAAAGCGAGCTGCAAAAGGTTTGTGCCGCGTTTGGCGGCAAGCCTGTGATCGTGGTACTGAACAGCGGACTGATGATCAACTGCGGTTTTGCCAACGGCAGAGAGGACGGCATTTATGCCGACGCGGTCATCACCGCGCCCTATATGGGGATTCGCGGCGTGAACATACTCTGCGAAACGCTGGTCGGCGATATCAATCCCTCGGGTAAAACCGTCGATACCTATGCGAAACAGTTGACCGATTACCCAAGCTATAAGGGGTTCAACGAAAACGCGTCTTATTCCACCTATTATGAGGACATCTATGTCGGCTACCGCTATTTCGAGACTTTTAACATTGAGGTGGATTACCCGTTCGGCTATGGGCTCTCCTATACGACGTTCGACTTGTCCGATGTCTCCTACAAGGAAGCAAACGGTGAGATCATCGTCAGCGTTAAGGTGACCAATACGGGTAGCGTCAGCGGTAAGGAGAGCGTACAGCTCTACTTTGGCGCACCGCAAAAGGGAACGGAAGGCGCAAAGCTGTCGAAGGCGGCAAAGGAGCTTTGCGGCTTTGCCAAGACGAAGCTGCTTGCCCCCGGAGAGAGCGAAACGCTCACGATGTCCTTTGCGGTCGATTCGATGGCATCCTATGACGATCTCGGCGCGACCGGGCATACGTCCGCGTATGTACTGGAAGCGGGCACTTACATGGTCTATGTCGGTCAGTCGGTGCGCAATACGGTTGTGGCAGGGAAACATATTGAAAAAACGCTGCGCGTGACCGAGCAGCTCTCCATGCTCTGCGAACCGCTCAAGAGCTTTGTGCGCATGGCATATGACGGTACCGAAACCGTTGGTACCGTAAAAGAGAGCAATACCGATTTGCTGCACAAAGCAATCGAGGCGCAGCAGATCATGCCCGACACGCCGTATCGGTTCTCTGAGGTGCTGGACGGCAGCATCACGATGGAAACTTTCCTTGCACAGATGAGCAATGACGAGCTCTGCGAGATCTCGGTGATGACGCGTGCGCTCGGCGTTACGGCAGGTACGGGCGCATGGGGCGCATCTGTGGAAGTAGCGGAGAAATACGGCATTCCGGTTGCCGACACGGCGGACGGTCCTGCAGGACTGCGCATTTTCACCAAAGGTACGGGCATCCCCTGCGCGACCGCGCTTGCCTGCACATGGAACAAAGAGCTGATCGCGCCGCTCGGCGATATGGTCGGTAGAGAAATGCTGGAGAGCGGCGTGGATGTGTGGCTGGCTCCCGGCGTCAATATTCACCGTTACCCGCTTTGCGGCAGAAATTTTGAATACTTTTCCGAGGATCCCTATCTTTCGGGCGTTATGGCATCCGAAATGATCCGAGGGGTAGAGGCGCACG
Organism: Clostridia bacterium; assembly: GCA_017398595.1. GTDB lineage: Bacteria > Bacillota > Clostridia > Oscillospirales > CAG-272 > UMGS902. The sequence continues at coordinate 97,408 of JAFQFR010000020.1, read as the reverse complement.
GCGTTGCCACCTCAGTCAAACACTTTGTCGGCAATGAAAAAGAGAAGAACCGCAACAGTATGGATTCCATTATGTCCGAACGCGCACTGCGCGAGATTTATCTGAAGCCGTTCAAAATGGCGGTGAACGCGGGTGTCAGCACGGTGATGACCTCGTACAACTATCTGAACGGCATGGAGACTTCCGAAAACGCCGAACTCCTGCGCGGGATCCTGCGCGGCGAGTGGGGCTTTACGGGTGTGATCACTTCCGACTGGACGAACAATTCCAATTTGGTCAAAGAGATCACGGCGGGCAACAATGTCAAGTCCTCGTCCGACAAAAACAACTTATCCACCGCACAGCTTAAAAACGCAGTGAAAGCCGGTACGGTCAGCCGTTCGCTGCTGATCGAAAACGCGACCTATATGATGAACTTGCTTGCCAAGCTGCCCGACGGCAGACGTCTTGCCGACCCGAGCGTGGCAAACGTAAAGCCCGACGGCAATACCGTTTTTCAAGCGGAAGATTACACCGTCAAGCACGGCTATGCACGCCATGAAAAGAGCGGCAGCAACATTCTGATGTCGTATACCCGCGCCACAACGGATTTTATTCCGTGGTTGGAGTATACCCTGCAGGTGGAAAAGGCAGGCAGCTATCAGCTGAGCGTGCAGATGGCGAACAGCCCCGGAACCAATCTGATCGACGATGCCTTGCGGGTCTATGTCAACGGCGTAGAGCAGGATGTAAACTATACGGCGGTTTCCACCGGAAGCTGGTCCAAGACGGCTTCGCAGAAGATCGGTGCGATCTATCTTCCCGCGGGCAAGGTCACGCTCAAGATCAAGAGTGCGGAGAATCGCTCCTGCGGCAACTTTGATTACTTTACGCTGTCACCGCTTTCGATCGTGCAAACCGAACTGAAAATGACACTCGGCAAGACCGAATACACGCTGGGCGGCGAGCAGAAGACGATGGATGTTGCTCCCATTATTGCAAATGCGCGTACCATGCTGCCCGTACGCTATGTGGCAGAGGCTCTTGGTGCATCCATCGCATGGGACGGCGCGACCTCTACGGCAACCGTAAAGACGGCGGACACCGAGATCAAGATCACGGTCGGTGCAGCTGAAGCGCTTGTAAACGGTCAGGCGGTAACGCTCGACTCTCCCGCGTTCATCGAGAGCGACCGCACGTACATGCCCGTGCGCTTTGTTGCCGAAACGCTCGGTGCGACCGTCGCATGGGACGGTGCAACTTCTACTGCAACCATTACGAAATAAGAAACGGAGTTTATCATGGAAAATAAGATCAAAGAACTACTTGCTCAAATGACAGTGGAGGAGAAGATTTCCTTTTGCTCGGGCGATGACACATGGCATGCGCCCTCTCTTGCGCGGCTTGGTATTCCGCAGATCATGAAGTGTGACGGACCGCACGGTCTGCGCAAGCGCGATAAAAATGAAAACGGCGAATATTACACGGTCAAGGCGACCTGCTTTCCGCCTGCATCCGCGATGGCAAACTCGTGGGATCCCGCGCTGTGCGAGCGCGTGGGCAGCTATATCGGCAAGGAGTGCCGCGCGGAGCAGGTTTCGATCCTGCTCGGTCCGGGTATGAATATCAAGCGGTCTCCCACCTGCGGACGAAACTTTGAGTATTACAGCGAGGATCCCTATCTCAGCGGCAAGATGGCATCGGGCTTTATCCGCGGACTGCAGGGAGAGGGCGTTGCCGCCTGCGCCAAGCACTTTTGCGTCAACAACCAGGAGACGCGCCGCTTCTCCACGAGTGCCAATCTTTCCGAGCGTGCGCTGCACGAGATCTATTTGCCGTCTTTTGAGACTGCGGTCAAAGAGGGCAAGGTGCAGACGATCATGTCCCCCTACAACCGCGTAAACGGGCAGTATGTCAATGAGAGCGAATACCTTTTGACCGATCTGCTGCGCGGCAAATGGGGCTTTGACGGCTATGTGATGAGCGACTGGAACGCGATGAGCGACCGCGTGCCGTCTTACAAGGCGGGCAACGATGTGGAGATGCCGCCGACGCACGGCATACGCGATGCCGAGCTGCTTGCGGCGTACCATCGCGGCGAGGTCACCCTGGAGGAGATCGACCGCTCGGTTGCCAATGTCCTGCGCGTGATCTTCCGCCATCTGCCGAGTGCTGCGAAGGGTACTTTCAATGCAGACGAGCACCATGCGGCTGCCGGCAAAGCCGCGGAGGAATGCATGGTACTGCTCAAAAATGACGGCAAGGTGCTGCCGTTTGCCAAAGGCGCGCCGCTTGCGGTCATCGGCGGCTTTGCCAAGGTGCCGCGCTATCAGGGCGGCGGCTCCAGCCATGTCAACCCGACGCGCGTGGACGACATCACCGAGTATCTTACGGCGGAAAACGGCTGTGACATTGTGTATGCCGCGGGGTATGATGAAAACCACGATACAAGCGATGCGCTGATCGCCGAGGCGGTCGCGGCGGCAAAGGCTTGCGGCAGAGCGGTGATCTTTGCAGGAATGCCCGACAGCTATGAGACCGAGGGACGCGACCGCCGCCATATGCATCTGCCGCCCGCGCATAATAAGCTCATCGAGGCGGTCACGGCGGCTTGCGGCAAGGTTGCGGTCGTGCTGTTCGGAGGCAGCCCTGCGGAACTGCCGTGGATTGACAGCGTCCCCGCGCTCCTGCACGCCTATCTCGGCGGACAGGCGCTCGGCGGCGCGGTTGCGCGCATCCTTTTCGGCGATGTCAACCCCTCGGGTAAGCTTGCCGAGACGCATCCGCTACGCCTTGAGGATAATCCCGCATACCTGTATTTCCCGGGTGATACGGACGAGTGCTTTTACGGTGAGGACATCTATGTCGGCTATCGCTGGTACGACAAGCGAAAAATGGACGTGCTGTTCCCGTTCGGCTACGGTCTTTCCTACACCGAGTTTGCATATACTTCCATTCAGGCAGACCGAAAGCAAGTCACCGTGACGGTGAAAAACATCGGTGACCGTGTCGGCAAAGAGGTCGTACAACTCTATGTCGGCGAGCAGGAGCATCCTGTTTGCAAAGGCTATATCGGTCCTTCGTCCTACGGCTTTTCCCGCCCCGTGCATGCGTTGATCGGCTTTGCAAAGATTGAGCTTGCGCCGGGTGAGGAGAGGGAAGTGACCTTTGCACTCGATGACCGTGCATTTTCGGTCTGGGATACCAAGGTCGGCGACTTCCGCAAGCTCGGCGGCGAATACGAACTGCTGGCAGGACCGCACAGCCGCAATTTGCCGCTGTCTGCAACGATCACGGTAGAAGAGGATGACCGTTCCATCCCGCAGATCACCAAGGATACGACGGTTGAGGACATCATGCTGGACGAACGCATCCCGCGCGCGGTTGCAAAGGAACTGCTCTGCACGGTACTTTCGCCTGTTACGGTTGCAAAAATGGAGGAGCGTCCGTTTGATATGTACAATCCGGAGATCCGTCCGAAGCGTGACCGCGTACTGCGCATGTTTATCGCCGATCGCGGCGGCGCGCTGTCGTTGGAAACGCTGTATGCGGCGATCGATCGGGCAAATGCTGCCATTCGGGAGACCTATCATAAATAAGAACAAAACCTTTTCGGGGACTGCAAAAAACAGTCCCCGAAAAATTTTAAATTGGCTATTGACAAAGCAGGGTGGCTGTGCTATATTTAAGGCAAATGATAGAGGCGCGGTTTTCAAGAGTAACGCATGCCACACGGGTTCGGTACCGGCGGCGCGAAAGGGAAAATTGCCGAAGCGGTTTGCACACCGAAGGGCAGACTTGCTGGGTCGTGTCAGAATATGGCACGGACTGTCACCGCAAGGTGGGGAGCTGTCGTTGGTTTACGTTTATTTAACGCTTACCATGTCACTTTACCGTGCGGTGCAAGTTGACATGGCTTTTTTATTGCTTTCGGGCAACAAAATAGAATTTTATTTACACCATAAGGAGTAACTACAATGAAGACTTTTATCAGAATTATGGCGCTTGCACTCTGCGCCGCTATGCTCTTTGCGTTCACCGCATGCGGATCGAACAAGGGCACAGGCGTTATGGAGACCAAGACCTTCCGCGTAGCCATGGAATGCGCATACGCTCCCTATAACTGGGCACAGGAGACCGATGCAAACGGCGCTGTGAAGATCGCAGATTCCAACCTCTACGCTTACGGCTACGATGTTATCATCGCAAAGAAAATCGCTGAGGCGAACGGCTGGAACCTCGAGATCGTTAAGCTCGACTGGGATTCGCTGATCCCCGCACTGCAGGCAGGCACGGTTGACGCAGTTATCGCAGGTCAGTCCATCACCTCCGACCGCTTGAAGCAGGTTGACTTCTCCGATCCTTACTACTACGCTACCATCGTAACGCTGGTGAAGGAAGGCAGCAAGTACGAAAATGCAACTTCCGTTGCAGACCTCGCAGGTGCAACCGGTACTTCGCAGATCGCGACCATCTGGTATGACAACTGCCTCGGTCAGATCCCGAATGTAAACATGCTGCCTGCACAGGAGACCGCTCCCGCAATGCTCGTAGCACTGGATGCAGGTACCGTTGACGTTGTCGTTACCGACCGTCCCACCGGTTCCGCGGCTCTCGTTGCCTATGACAACTTCAAGATGCTCGACTTCTACGGCACTGACGGTGACTACACCGTATCCGATGAAGACATCAACATCGGTATCTCCGTACAGAAGGGCAACAGTGAAGTTCTCGCAGCCATCAACAAGGTGCTCGCAACCATGACCACGGATGACTACGACCAGCTGATGAACGACGCGATCGCCGTTCAGCCGCTTTCCGAATAAATCTTACAACAGCCAAGATGACGGGTTTTTGCCCGTCATCTTGTAATGTTTTTTGAAGGAGTTGAAACTCTTGCCATCTTTTTTTGAGAATATAGCAGAATTGCTGCAAAGATACGGCATGACCTATCTTTCGGGCGCGGGTACGACCTTGCTGATCTCGCTGGTAGGTACGTTCTTTGGCTGCGTGATCGGCTTTCTGGTCGGTATCGTGCAGACCATCCCCGTGGATAAAAAGCGCGATTCCAAGTTCAAGCGCGTGATTCTCGCGGTCGTTCGTGCCATTCTGCGCGCGTATGTAGAGATCTTCCGCGGTACGCCGATGATCGTGCAGGCGGTATTTATTTACTACGGTGCCCGCATCGTGTTCGGCATCAATATGGGCATGTGGACGGCGGCGTTCTTCATCGTTTCGATCAATACAGGCGCTTACATGGCGGAGACTGTGCGCGGCGGTATCATGTCGATCGACGTGGGACAGACCGAGGGCGCAAAGGCGATCGGTATGAACCATCTGCAGACGATGCTGTATGTTGTTCTGCCGCAGACCTTCCGCGTCATCATTCCGCAGATCGGCAACAACTACATTATCAACATCAAGGATACCTCGGTGCTGTCGGTTATTTCGATCACCGACCTGTTCTTTGCGCATAAGAGTGCCGCAGGTGCGCTGTATACCTACTTTGAGTCTGCAACCATCGTCATGGTGATCTACCTCACGATGACTTTGGTAACTTCGTTCCTGCTGCGTATGCTCGAAAAGAAGATGGGCGGCAGCGATCACTACGATCTTGCCACGAAAGACACGCTTGCATTGACCAGCGGTACCTATAACTTCCCGGATAAGAAGAAAAGTGAGGTGGACCACAAATGAGCGAACCGATTCTGCAGATCAATCACCTCTCCAAGTCGTTCGGCGCACATGAGGTACTGAAAGACATCGATTTTCATGTTTGCAACGGCGACGTTACCACGATCATCGGTGCGTCCGGCTCGGGTAAGTCCACGCTACTGCGCTGCATCAATCTCTTGGAGGAGCCTACCTCGGGCGAGATCCTGTACAATGGCAGCGACATCACGGCAAAGAGCGTTGATCCCGCGTCCTACCGCGCAAAGGTAGGCATGGTGTTCCAGTCCTTTAACCTTTTCAACAACATGAGCGTGCTCAAAAACTGCATGATCGGACAGACCAAGGTCTTGAAGCGCTCAAAGGAAGAGGCAGAAGCCAACGCCATGAAGTTCTTAAAGCATGTCGGCATGGATCCCTACATCCACGCAAAGCCTGCGCAGCTTTCGGGCGGCATGAAGCAGCGTGTCGCGATCGCGCGTGCGCTTGCAATGGATCCCGAGATCCTGCTGTTTGACGAGCCGACCAGCGCCCTTGACCCGCAGATGGTGGGCGAGGTGCTCGCGGTCATGCGCGACCTTGCAAAGAGCGGCATGACGATGCTGATCGTCACGCACGAGATGGCATTCGCGCGCGATGTTTCGTCCCGCGTTGTCTTTATGAAAGACGGCGTTATCTGCGAGGACGGCGCGCCCGAACAGATCTTCGGTAATCCGAAAGAAGAAGCCACCAAGGAATTCCTTGCAAGATTTATGAATAACTGAGAAACAGGCATTGACCATTCGGTCAATGCCTGTTTTGCGTAAGCTGTTGCTTCTGCTTGAAACTTGTGCTATACTGATGCTATCGGAAGGGGGCGTGCGTGTGCAATTTTTAGAGTCGTTTACATTTGCTTCGGAGTCGGACGAGGCGGGATTTCTCGTGTCTTCGTATCAGCTCGACATGGCGTGCTACAACAAGAATAACGCCTATCCGTTTAAGATCTTTCCGTTTAAGGGGTTGCACCGCTTAGATTTTGCTCCCATCACGATCCTGTACGGCGGCAACGGTTCGGGTAAGTCCACGGCTTTGAACATCATTGCCGAAAAGCTGCAATTGCAGAGGATCGCGCCGTTCAATGATACGCCGCTGATGGAGAAATATTTGAATTTTTGCAGATATATGCTCTGCGACGGCGTCCGCCGACCGCCCGAGGGGAGCGCAATCATCACCAGTGATGGCGTATTTGATTTTCTGCTCGATGTGCGTGCGATCAACGAGGGCATCGACCACCGACGCGATGCGCTTTTAGAAGAATACGACGCAACGATCGAGGACTGCCGCGACAATCACTGGCAGATGCGCGATCTCTCCGAGTACGATGAGCTCAAACGCCGTCTTGAGGCAAAGAAAAGTACCAAATCCAAGTATGTTGCGCGACGGCTCGGCGGCACCGAACTCGAAATGAAGTCGAACGGCGAGAGTGCGTTTGTGTATTTCACGCAGAAGATCGGCGAAAACGCGCTGTATCTGCTCGACGAGCCCGAAAACAGCCTGTCGGCAAAGCTGCAGGCAGAGCTTGCGCAGTTTCTTGCGGACTCGGCGCGGTTCTATGACTGTCAGTTTATTATTTCCACGCATTCGCCGTTTCTGCTTTCGATGAAAGGCGCGAAAATATATGATCTCGACGCATCACCCGTAACCGCAAAGCCGTGGACGGAGCTCGAAAATGTCCGCGCCTATCATGAGCTGTTTCAAGCGCATTCGAGTGAGTTTGAATAAAAGAAATACGGATGACATATATGGAAAATGAATTGCCGAAAAGAAAGCCGACAAGGCTCAAAGATTTTGACTACAATTCCTCGGGTGCATATTTTATTACCATATGCACGGAAAACAGACGACCGATCTTATCTAACATTGTAGGGACCGACGTCCTCGACGGTCCGATCGTTGCATTAACGCAGTATGGAAAGATTGCGGATCAGTACATCAACCAATTGAATGATTTTTATGAACATATATCGGTCGATAGATATGTGATTATGCCTAACCATATTCACATCTTGTTGTCTGTGTTAGAAAACGGCGCGTCGGGGACGTCGCAAAACGGACCGTCGAGGACGTCGGTCCCTACGGCAAAGCAACATTCTGCGGTGTCTCGATTTGTGTCAACATTTAAGCGATTTTGCAATAAAGAATATGGCGAAAATATATGGCAAAGCCATTTTAATGATCATATCATTCGCAATCGGCAGGATTACGACGAACATGTAAAATACATCTACGAAAATCCGATGCGTTGGCACTATGATGCATTATATTCCGAGGAATAAGCAAAAAGAGACGCTTTATAAAGCGTCTCTTTTATTGTTTATGCAAAGATCTTTTTTCTCTTTTCCAGGGCAAAGAGCAGCAACATGCCGAGTCCATAGATGGAGATGACCTCGCCGATGCCGACGGTGAGGAGCAAAAACGGATATGCATCTTCTGCACCGTATGCTTTTATTAAAACATACGGGACTATCGCCATATTGGCAAGCACACTCGGTAGGGGTACTAACCACTTGTGTTTACGGAGAAAGTACGCAATTAAAGCACCGATAAACGTTGCTATAGGTCCCAATGCTATATCCAACGGGGCACATCCCGTAACGATATTGGCAAGCAGACATCCCACCGTTACGCCCGGCACAGCCGCCGCCGTGAAATAGGGAAGAATGCAGAGCGCTTCCGAAAAGCGCACCTGGATCGCTCCGCTGGAAAGCCCCATGACGGACGCAAGAAACGTCAGCACTACGTAGATCGCGGCGATGATCGCCGCATGGCATAAAAATTTGACCTTTTTGTTCATATTCAATTCTCCTTTAGTTTTGTTTTACGTGAGGAAGGTTTCGAACTCACGGGGGATATTGTAGCACGTTTTGATAGCATTTGCAAGTGTAAAGTGTGTATATGTGTGTTTAAATTCAGAATTTAGAGAAAAAGTTCAAAAGTTTGTGTAGCTATGTCGCTGTCCTGCGGCTGGGGGATCGAACGTAGTACTTTAAACTACTATTTGTCGTCTTTATCATTCCCCAAAAACCTTCGATGTGGTTTGTATATGCTACTTCATCTTGGATGGTTTTTACATAGGTAAATCCGATTTTTCATATTTCCAACGACTGATTTCTGCAGCAGCTTCTCTGGTCAACGCTTGCAGCGTGCAGTTGTTAAAATCGACAAGTGCAACTTCTTTTACGTAAATCGGTTTCTTATCATCGGGATCGAATTTGCCGCTGTCGCAGAATCCCATTGCGGTCCAAAACGGAATACCGGTAACCGAGTCCGGACAAAGGTACATGTGCTTTGCTCCATCTTTGCAAAGCGTTTGCTCAATGTGCTGATAGAATCTCCTTCCGTACCCTTGTCGGCGGTATTCCGGTTGAATATAGAATCCCATGATCGTTCCATAGCCCGCTTCTAATAATCCGTATACTGTACCGTGATCAATAGCAAACATGGCGATTCCGATTGCTTTTTCGGTGGCAGTCATTACTTCAAAGTGCATATCGGATCTTCTGCCCTGTATAGCTATACGCTTGCGCAATCCGTTTATGATTTCTTCTTCGGATTTTGATATGCCGTCATGCGCATTTACTTCTTGGATAAACGGCAGCCATACACTTTTTGCATCTTCAAAATGTTTTTTGTTTTCTTTCTCCAGTTGTACAAATTTCAGTTCGTTCATCATAATACCTCTTTCTATGCAATAAAAAAGTCGCTCCCGATAAAATCGGAGCGACTGCAACATGCATGCAAAGAAGTTTTATGCAATGGACAAAACGGCATTCGATTTTATCAGGTTTCTATTTGTCATTTTGTCCACCTCACTTTCTGTTTAGGTTGTAATCAGTATAGCATAGATGGGGAGATTTGGCAAGGGGTTGAAAGAAAAAATCAAAACAAAAAGCCGCCTTTTTGGCGGCTTTTGTATTCGATTAAAACAGTCCCGTGATCTTGCCGTGTTCGTCTACGTCGATCTTTTCGGCGGAGGGAACCTTCGGCAGTCCCGGCATGGTCATAATATCGCCGGTCAGCACGACGATAAAGCCAGCGCCTGCGGAGATCTTGACATTCTTGATCGTTACGGTAAATCCGCTCGGTGCGCCGAGCTTGGTCGGGTCATCCGAGAAGGAGTACTGCGTTTTTGCAACGCAGATCGGGAGCTTATCATAGCCGAGCGCAGTGAGCGCGTCGATCTGCTTCTTGGCTGCGGGCAGTACGTTGATGCCGTCGCCGCCGTAGATGCGCTTAACGATCGTTTTGATGTTATCCTCGATGCTACCGTCCAACTCGTACGAGAAGGAGAAGTCATTCGGCTGCTCGCAGAGGCGTACAACCTCTTCGGCAAGCTCCATGCCGCCTTCGCCGCCCTTTGCCCATACATCGGACAGAACGACATTTACGCCGAGTGCCTTGCACTTTTCAATGACGAGTGCAACCTCGGCATCGGTGTCGGTGGGGAAGCGGTTGACCGCAACCACAGAGGGGAGCTTGTATACGTCCTTGATGTTAGAGACATGGCGGAGCAGATTGGGTAGACCTTTTTCGAGCGCGGCGAGATTCTCCGTGCCGAGATCTGTCTTGGCAACGCCGCCGTGCATTTTGAGCGCGCGAATGGTGGCAACGATCACGACCGCGGAGGGTTTGAGACCCGCCAGACGGCACTTGATGTCGAGGAACTTCTCAGCGCCGAGATCCGCACCGAAGCCTGCCTCGGTGACAGCGTAGTCGCCGAGCTTCATCGCGAGCTTGGTTGCCGTAACCGAGTTGCAGCCGTGTGCGATGTTGGCGAACGGGCCGCCGTGTACGAGCGCGGGCGTACCCTCGAGCGTCTGTACAAGGTTCGGCTTGAGCGCGTCCTTGAGGAGTGCGGTCATTGCCCCCTGTGCATTCAGGTCGCCGCAGCGAACCGGCTTGTCGTCGTAGGTGTAGCCGACGATGATGTTGGCAAGGCGCTCCTTGAGGTCGGTGATTGAGGTTGCAAGGCAGAGAACCGCCATGATCTCGGATGCTACCGTGATGTCGAAGCCGTCCTCACGCGGTACGCCGTTGACCTTGCCGCCGAGACCGTCCGTGATAAAGCGAAGCTGGCGGTCGTTCATGTCTACGCAGCGCTTCCAGGTGATCTTGCGCACGTCGATACCGAGCTTGTTGCCCTGGTGAATATGGTTGTCGAGCATGGCTGCCAGCAGGTTATTTGCCGCGCCGATGGCGTGGAAGTCGCCCGTGAAATGCAGGTTGATGTCCTCCATGGGGACGACCTGCGCATAGCCGCCGCCTGCCGCGCCGCCCTTGATGCCGAATACCGGACCGAGCGAGGGCTCACGCAGAGCGACCATTACACTTTTGCCGATGCGGCGCAGACCATCTGCAAGACCGATGGTCGTGGTGGTCTTACCTTCGCCTGCGGGGGTGGGGGTGATCGCCGTGACCAGCACCAGCTTGCCGTTTTCCTTTTTGCATTCGTCCATGATCGAAAGGTCGATCTTTGCTTTATATCTGCCGTACTGCTCGATGTACTTGTCATCGATTCCCGCAGTGGCAGCGATCTCGGTGATCGGTTTCATCTTGCACTGCTGTGCAATCTCAATGTCAGAAAGATATGCCATTTCCATGCTCCTTTGATGTATATATAGTAGTGAAATATGCTCTCTTTATATTTTCGCGAATTTTTCGGTGTTTGTCAAGAGCAAACGGCAAATTTACTGCGAAAAGCCGATAGAAGTGTGCGGGTAATGGTCTGTTTTGCGCCGAAACCGAATATACTGAAAGAAAAAAGGAGACAGCAACCGTGCAAACAGAACTGAAAGAGATCCTCGGCGGCAGATTTAACTATGCGGCGCTGATGCAGGGCGTGCGCATTTTGTCCGACTGCTATCCGTTTTTGCAGTTTTCCTACCTGACTGAAAGCGTGATGGGAAAGGGCATCCCCATGCTGCGGCTTGGCGAAGGGGAAAAAGAGCTTTACTATATCGGAACGCACCACGGTGCCGAGCGCATCACGGGTGCGCTGCTGCTGCGCTTTCTGCAGGAATTTTGCGAGCTTGTGGTGCGCGGCTATCCCGTATTTGGCATGAATCTTGCGTATATTCTGAAAAGCCGCTCGCTCTTTTTCATTCCCGTGCTCAATGTGGACGGCGCGGACATCGCGGCAAACGGTGCCCCGCGCGGTAGCCTTTTGTATGCGCGGCTGGTCAAAATGAACGGCTCGGAAGATTTTACCCTGTGGCAGGCGAATGCGCGCGGGGTGGATCTCAACCACAATTATGACGCGGGATTTGCCGAGTACAAGCGGCTGGAGCCGTCATTTGGCATCACGGGCGGCGGCCCCACGCGCTTTTCGGGCGAAGCGCCCGAGAGTGAACCCGAGACGGGCGCGCTCTGTAATTATCTGCGGTTCAATCGTCCGCGTGCGGTATTGACCTTGCATACACAGGGGCAGGAGATCTATTGCTCGGGCGGCGACAAATGTCCGCTGCGTGTCAAGACAGCGGCACAGCGGCTTGCCAAGCTCACGGGGTATAAATTCGCCGTGCCCGATGGGGCGGCAGCCTACGGCGGACTCACCGATTTCTGTATGCAAAAGCTCGGCATCCCCGCCTTTACCTTTGAATGCGGCAAAGGGAAGAACCCGTTGCCGCAGAGCGATCTTCCGCTCCTATACGCCGAAATCAAAGAAGCACTGTTCACATTCCCGACAATGTTTTGAAAAGGGAATATTGCGCGAAATCCCGCCGAGATTCCGCTACGCGCTTTTGCGGTTGATACCGCAAAAGTTCGACTCCGCCTGCGGCTTCGCTCAGAATGACGCGGCGGGGGATGTTGCGAAACAAAAAGGTTACTTGTCATACTATGCTCAAACCCGCCCTTGTCATCTTGAGCGCAGCGAAAGATCTCGGGCGGAGATGTGTGTGTACATAGCTATCCCTTTTTTGGTTCTCTAAATCGAAACCACCGAGTTCTTTTGAACTCGGTGGTTTCTCAAAATGGCACTTTTTACAATCCCAGCAATGCGCTTGCGATGACAAAATACATGCACAGGGAGAGCGTGTCGACCAGCGTGGTGATAAACGGGCTTGCCATGACTGCGGGGTCAAGCTTTAGTTTACTTGCGGCGAGTGGCAGCGCCGCGCCGATGAGCTTTGCCATAAAGACGGTCGCTACCAGTGTCAGCGACACGGTGAGAGCGACAAGAACATCGATCCCGCCCCCGATCAGGGCGCGGTCGAGCGTCATGACTTTTACAAATTCAAACACGGCAAGGCACACGCCGCAGAGCAGGGACACGCGGAATTCCTTGAACAGCACGCGCAGGGTATCGGACAGCTTGATCTCTCCGAGGGAAAGTGCGCGGATGACCGTGGTGGAGCTCTGCGAGCCGCAGTTTCCGCCCGTACCCATCAGCATCGGGATAAACACGGTCAGCACCACCTTTGCGGCAAGCGCACTCTCAAACGATGAAATGATCATGCCCGTGAAGGTTGCCGTAAACATGAGCAGCATCAGCCATGGTATACGCGATTTAAACAGCTTCAACACGGGTGTTTTTAAATAGGGATCCTCGCTCGGCGTGATCGCCGCCATCTTGGCGAAGTCTTCTTCGGTCTCCTCGTGAATGACCACCATCGCGTCGTCTACCGTGACGATACCGACAAGGCGGTTTTCACTGTCTACCACGGGCAGTGCCAAAAAGTCGTATTTTTCTAAAATGCGCGCCACTTCCTCGCGGTCGGTCGAGGTCTGTACTGCAATCACATTCGGCTGCATCAGCTCGCCGACAGTCTTGTCGGTGGGGGCGGTCAGCAGGGTGAGCGCCGAGATGACACCGTTCAGATGCCGCGTTCTGTCGGTGACATAGCAGGTGTAGATGGTTTCTTTATGCAGTGCGACACTGCGGATGTGGTTCAGCGCGTCACCGACGGTCATTTCCTTTTGCAGGCGGACAAGTTCGGTCGTCATGATGCTGCCCGCGCTGTCGTCCCCGAATTTCAGCAGCTTGTTGATCTCGGCACGGTCGGCGGCAGAGGAGTTTTTCAAAATGCGCTTGACGACGCCCGCTGGCATCTCTTCGATCAGGTCGGCGGTATCGTCGTAAAACAGCTCAGAGAGGGTCTCGGACAGCTCCTTGTCGGAGAGCGCGCCGATCAGCCGCTCCTCGGTGTCGCCATCAAAGGCAATGAATACCTCGGCGGCAAGCTCCTTCGGCAGCAGACGATACAGCGTGGGCAGGCTCTTGGCATCCTCGCTTTCCAGTGCCTCTAAAACCTCGGCTATGTCGATCGGGTTTTCCGCGCAAAGTCGACTGCGCAGAGCAGGTAGACTTTTCTTTTTCCACAGGGTGGAAATTTCGGATAACAGCAGTTCGTTCATGCGCGGTCCCCCTTTGATTTACTGTAAGTAGGCTTCGATCTCGGCGCGGTTTGCGGCAAGGCTGCCGCAGATCATTTCGGGCGAGCCGCCGCCGCGTCCGTGCAGCGCTTCGCCGATCGCTTTGGCTTTTTCTTTTAGGTTGACGGTCTTGCTCGCCATACAGAAATTGTATGCACCGTCACTGCCCGAAAATGCCGCGCAGATGCCGCCGCATTTCGGCAGGGCATTGTTGACCAATGTGCGCAGCGAAACGGCATCTAACTGCGGTGCAAAAAGGAGTAGATTGCCGCTCGTCTCGGCGGCGGATGCCGCCATTGACTCAGCAAGCGCCTTTTTCAGTGCGCCGATCTCGCGGATGTGTGACTCGTTTTCGCCCTTGAGCCGTTCGACCGCTTCGGCGACCTCGCACTGCTTTGCCGAGAGCAACTCGGAGATCTTTTTCACCGCGGTGTAGCGCCCGTGATAGTCTTCGCGCGCCATCTCGCCGCAGAGCATATGGATGCGCACGCCACCCTTATAGTTTGCAAAATCCAGCAGTTTTATAACACCGATCTGCCCGCCGGTTTTGACATGCGGCGCACAGCAGGCGCAGATGTCATAACCCGGAAATTCGACAAGGCGCAACCCCTCGGTGATCGTAAGCTTTGCGCGATAGGGCAGTGCGGCAGCATCTTCGGCGCTCGGAAACCATGCACGCACAGGGAGATCCTTTGCCACCGCTTCGTTGGCAAGTGCTTCTACGCGGCGCAGATCGGCATCGGTCAGCACGCCGTTTATATCAATGGTGACATCCTCTTCGCCGAGGTGGAAGCCGACGTTGTCAAAGCCGTACAGGCTGTGAATGAGTCCCGAGATGATGTGCTCGCCGCTGTGGCACTGCATGCGGCGAAAACGCTTTGCAAAATCGAGCACACCGTGTACCGTATCGCCGACGGCAAGCGGCGCACGCGCATAGTGCCGGATTTCGCCGCCTTTTTCTTTGGTATCGAATACCTCGACGCCGCCCAGCGTGCCGCTGTCGCCGAACTGCCCGCCCCCTTCGGGAAAAAATGCGGTGCGATCAAGCTGTATTTCAAAATACCCGTCCGCTGCCTCGCAGGCAAGCACGCGGGCATCAAACTCTTTGCAAAAGGAATCGATGTAGTACAGTTTTTCGGTCATGGTGATCACCTTGTATCGTTTTTATACCCAGTATACCACGCAAACCGGAAATATTCAATAAGGAATATTTCCGAGAATCGATTTTGCTATTGACTTGCTCGGACGGATTCGGTATAATGAAAAGAGAGTTTGGAAAGGAAATGGTATACTGCCCATGGAAAAGACTTTGGATTTAAAAGTAATATTTTGCATGCTGCGTGCAAAATGGGTTTGGATCGTTCTGACGACAATTGTTAGCGCGCTGTGCGCATTCTGTATTTCTACTTTTCTTTTGACCGAGCAGTTCACTTCCACATCGCAGGTGTATATCAGTAACTCGCAAAATGTGCAAAGCGGAAAGATCAGCACCAGCGATCTGACGGCTGCAAAATCCATGGCGGATACATATTGCATTATTTTGGAAAGTCCGCGCGCTACCGATCTGTTGACGCATAAATTGTCGGAAAATGAGCAGTTTACAAGCTCTGCAATCCGGTCTTACAGTATGCAAATTTCGGTCAAAGATGAGTCCGAAGTTTTGGTAATTAAGATCACAAGTCCCGATCCCAATATTGCAGCTTTGGTCTGCAACACGATGGTGGAGGTCGCATCGGATCTGATCAGCGAGATCTTCGAGGGCGGACGGGCAAATCCTCTTGGCGAGGCGGTGCCGAACTACACGCCTACCGCTCCCAATACGCGTTCCAACATGATCGTTGGCGCTTTGCTTGGCCTTTTTGCTTCCTGCGCACTGGTCATCCTGTTTTCTTTGAGGGATAATCGTGTCAAGGATGAAGCGGACTTCGTTTCCAAGGTGGGCGTTCCTGTGCTCGGCGAGGTTCCCAGCATCCATGAATACAATGCAAAAAAGGAGAATTACGGAAGATATGCTTATACGAAAAAGCAAAACAATTGAAACTCCGCTGAGCCCCTCCGATCTGTTTTGTAACATGAGCGGCAGTGCGGCATTCCGTATCGTAGAAACGTATAAAAGCATTCGTACATCTTTGCTGTTTACGCTTGCAAACGGCGGTGACAATGCGATCTTGGTGACGAGTGCCGAGCCGAATTCCGGTAAGAGCGTTACCACTGCCAATCTCGCCTTGTCGTTTGCGCAGACAGGGGCAAAAGTGCTGGTGGTGGATTGCGATATGCGTAATCCCTCGCAGCAAAAGATCTTTGCACGCGAAAATACCAAAGGACTTTCCAATGTGCTTTGCGGTATGTGCAATTTTGCGGATGTCGTTAAACAAAACGTGCAGCAGAATTTGGATCTTTTGACCGCGGGACAAACACCTCCGAACCCTTCCGAGCTGCTCAGTTCCGAAAATATGCGCGCGCTTCTGGATGCACTGAAGACGCAGTATGATTTTGTTCTTTTGGACAGTCCTCCGGTCGAGGTCGTTTCGGATACCGTTTCTCTGGTTTTGAATGCATCGCAGGTGGTTGTTGTGGCAAGACAAAATCATGCGATCTATGATGAGGTGATCCACACCGTGGATACGATCAAGTCGGTCGGCGGCAAAATTCTCGGCGCCATCCTGACCGATGTGCATGAGGATAATAAGTCGTATTCTTATGCTGCAAGTACATATTCGCACTATGGTCGCAGAAAGCGTTACGGCTATTACGGCTCGATGACAGAGAAAAATGCGCCCGCCGAGAGCAAAGTGAAAAAGTAAGCGTATGAGTGGCAGATATATAGATTTTCATTGCCACATTCTGCCCGGCATGGATTTCGATGGCACCAATGACGTTTGCGAGTCGATCGCCATGTGTAAGCTATTGCGATCCCAGGGAGTGGAAGCGGTTTGCGCCACTCCCCATTTTTATCCGTGGAATGAGGATGTGGACGCGTTTCTCACAAGACGAGGGAAAGCACTTGCGGCACTGCAGGCATCCGGGTGCCCGCTGGAGATCTTTCCGGGTGCCGAGGTGCAGATCTTTCAGTCGCTGTCCGAGTGCCGTGCAGACAGAATGTGCATCGGCGAGTCGAATGTTATCCTGCTCGAAATGCCGCAGGCACCTTTTCAAAGCTGGATGATCCCCGCGATTGAAAACACCGTGTACAAGTATTCGCTCATCCCCGTGATCGCGCATATCGAACGCTATGGGTATACGCCCGAACAACTGCAAAAGTTTGCGCATATTCCGAAAATGATCTTTCAGATCACGGCATCCGAGTTGAAGTATAAGTATTCGCTGAAGCTGCTGCATGCGATCTCGGCGTGCGGTGTGCCGGTCGTACTCGGCAGTGACGCGCACAATATGACTTCGCGTGCACCGCAGTTTGATGTGATCGGCGAAAAGATGGCGGCAAAAGCAGGATATTTTCACAAGTCGCTGCAAATGACGCAGGCGATCATCGAAAACTGCCTGTGTGCGCAGCATGTTTTGGAAAATACAATTCGCATACCTAAGAAAACAGAGGTTTAGTAACAGCAATGGGAACAACAGCATCGAAAAAAATCGGCATTCTGCAAATGGTACTCTGCGCAGTGCTCTGGAGCATCGGCGGCGTATTTATCAAAGCAGTGGAAATGAACGCCTTTGTCATCGCGGGCGGGCGGTCGTTGTTTGCGGCACTGACTGTGGTCGTGTATATGCTGATCACAAAGCAAAAGTTTATTCTTTCCCGTGATACGCTCGTCAGCGGCGGCTTGCTTGCGATGGTGTTCATCTGCTTTGTCGCGGCAAGTAAGTGGACCACTTCTGCCAACGCGATCGTACTGCAGTATACCGCGCCGATCTTCGTGCTGATCTTTTCCATGATCTTCTTACATAAAAAGCCGCGTATGGTGGACGTCGGCGCAGTGCTTCTGACGCTGGTCGGCGTGGTGCTGTTCTTTATCGGCAGTCTCGGCGCGGGCAGTATGCTCGGCAACGCGCTCGGCGTTTTGGCAGGCATGTTTATGGGCGGTATGTTTGTTGCCGTCGGCAATACCAAGGGCGAGGAGAAGATGAGCGGCATCCTGCTCGGCCATTTGTTCTGCGCCGCGATCGGTCTGCCCTTTATCGCCTTTACAGAGAATACGTTCAGCGCGCAGGGCATCGGCATGCTGGCACTGCTCGGCGTTGTGCAGCTCGGTATTCCGTATATTCTGTACGCGCTTGCAACCAACCGCTGCAGCGCGATCAGCTGTGTGGTCATTTCCGCGATCGAGCCGATCCTCAATCCCGTTTGGGTGGCGATCTTTGATAAAGAGATCCCGAGTGCACTCTCCATCGTCAGCGGTCTGTTTTTGATCGCGGTCATCACGGTTTACAGCGTTCTCGATGAGCGTATGGAGAAAAAGAAAGTATAACAAAATCCCGCCCGAGTTCGGGCGGGATTTTATTGCGGATCCCCCTCGATGAGGGGGATCTTTTACGCTTTTTCGGTTGTGATGACCGTGTTTGCCCAGAAGCCGCTTTTCAGCATGAGCAGTCCGATGGTCATTTTCAGTGCGTCCGAGAGCTGCACGATCAGATAGATCGGTACGATGTCGAGGGCGGTACACTTGCACAGGTACAGCGCGAGCATCGCGGGAACGAGCCAGGTATATACGCTGTCAAACAGAAACGTGATGAAGGTCTTTCCGCCGCTGCGCACGGCAAAGTAGATGCCATGTACCAGCGAATGCATCGGCAGGGTAATGCCCGAGATCATCAAGAGACTCGTGGCGATCTGCCGCACCTCGTCCTCGGTTTCGTACAGCATGGGAATATACTTTGCTACAACAACAAGAATTGCACCGATCAGCACGTGTACCACCACGGTGAAAAACAGCAACTTGCGGTTGAGGTCGATCGCAGCGTCCTTGTTGCCCTTGCCGAGCTCGCGACCGACAATGATCGAGATCGCCGTGCCCATCGCAAACATGATGATGCAGAAGAGGTTCCATGCGGTGGTGTTGATATTAGTCGCCGCATAGGCAAAGAGCCCTTTGGTAGAGTACT
The DNA here is from genome assembly GCA_017398595.1 of Clostridia bacterium. Lineage (GTDB taxonomy): Bacteria > Bacillota > Clostridia > Oscillospirales > CAG-272 > UMGS902. Next base: position 78,286 of record JAFQFR010000020.1, on the reverse strand, counting down.
GCTGATTGATAAAGGTCGTGCCCAGCGACCAAAGCACCTCGTTGATCATCAGCGGCGAACCGGTGATGACGATCTTTTTGACCAACTCGCCCGGAACATACGGCGAGCGGTAAGCACCGACGGCAAACACAAACTTGGACTTGCGGATATGTGTGTACAGCACGATCACCAGCATCTCCACATAGCGGGAGATCACGGTTGCAATTGCCGCACCGCGTACCTCGAGTCTCGGAAAGCCGAATGTACCGAAGATCAAAAAGTAGTTGAATACAAGGTTGACGGTGATCGCCGTAACGCTGGCGATCATCGGAACAAAGGTGTCGCCCATCTCGCGCAGTGTGCTGGAATAGACCTGCACGATCATAAAGGGGGCAAGACCGATCAGCATGATCGTGAGGTATTCTTTGGCATACGCCGCCAGTACGGCAAGATCCAGTCCCTCGTTTGCATCGTTGTCGAGGAACAGCATGGTCAGCTCGTCGCCCCACAGGATAAACAGGGTGATGGCGATCACGGTTGCCGCTACGCCGAACATCATCTTAAAGCGGAAGGTATGGCGCAGTCCGTTGTCGTCGCCCACGCCGGCAAACTGTGCGCCGAAGATGGACGCACCCGAAACGCCACCGAAAATGGTGAGGTTGAATACAAAGATCAACTGGTTGACGATGGCGACACTGCTCATCTGCTCGGTGCCGAGCCGTCCAACCATCAGGTTGTCGAGAAGACTGACAAAGCTGGTCACGCCCTGCTGTACGATCAGCGGCAGCACCAGGATAAACAGCATCTTATAAAATGCTTTGTCTCCGATAAACTTCTTCAAAAACTGCATAGAATGTGTCTTTTACTCCGTATACTTTTATACTGTTTCTTCTCGCATTTTGCATACATCCACCCAGCGCTCATAGCCCGAGTATTGTTCCAGCTCGGGAATGCTCAGCTCGATAGCACTATTGGATGAACCACAGGCGGGGAACACGGTCGCAAAGCGCTTCAGCGACTCGTCGAGATATACGCGCACGCCGTCGTTTACCGCAAAGGGGCAGACGCCGCCCGCCGCATGACCGATGCGCGCCTCGCACTCCTCAAAGGGGAGCATCTTTGCCTTGGTGGAAAAGGCTGCTTTGAATTTCTGGTTGTCGATCTTTACATCGCCTGCCGCCACGATCAGAATATCGCCGTCAGACAGGGCAAAGGACATTGTTTTGGCGATACGCTGTCCCTCACAGCCGAGTGCCGCCGCGGCAAGCTCTACCGTTGCGCTCGAAACATCAAACTCGCGCACTCTGTCTTCCATACCGTGCGCTGCGAAATATGCTTTTACTTTTTCAATTGCCATTGTTTTTCTCCTCTCGGAAATGCATTGATACGATTGTATCATACACGACAAAAAAAGTAAAGGGACTGTCCGCCTAAATCTTGTGTTTTCTTTGCATATATGGTATATTTAAAAGAAAAAGGAGGTGCACATATGACAAACTATGCAAAGCTATTGGACGCGGAGCTTGCCGCGATCGCGGCAGCGGGAAATCGTCCGCGGCTGCTTCTGCACGCCTGCTGTGCGCCCTGTTCGAGCTATACGCTGGAATATTTGACGAAGTATTTTGACATCACACTTTTTTTCTATAACCCCAACATTGCGCCGAAAGAGGAATACGATTTTCGCGCGGCAGAGCTTGCACGCTTTATCGGTGCGCATCCTGCCTGCGGCGGGGTAAAGCTCTCGGTGCCCGCCTATGACAGTGCCCCCTTTTTCGAGATCGCAAAAGGGCTTGAAGACGTACCCGAGGGCGGCGAGCGCTGCATGGGGTGCTACCGCCTGCGCCTTGCCGAAACGGCAAAGGCGGCGAAGGACGGCGACTTTGACTATTTTTGCACCACGCTCTCCATCAGTCCTTACAAAAATGCCGCGGCACTCAACGAGATCGGCGGCGAGCTTGCCGAGGACTGCGGCGTAAAATATCTCTATTCGGATTTCAAGAAAAAGGGCGGTTATGCTCGTTCCATCGAGCTGTCACGGGAGTACGACCTTTACAGACAGGACTACTGCGGCTGTATCTATTCCAAGATGGAGGCACAGAAGAGAAGAACATGAGCAATATTTTAGAGTACATGGATTGGCGCGGCGACCTCACGGTGAAAAACGCGCCGTTTAATGAAGTGGATAACCTGATCCTGACGCAGCTCTCCTTTATGGATCTCGGCGGCATTGCCGAGGGAGAAAATCTGCGCAAGAGTATCTCGGTGCGCGAAGCGGTCGGGCAGTTTTTGGATAAGCATCGCGACAAGGAGCTGTATATGGGCGTACTATTGCCCGAAGTATTGCCCGAACTTTTTCGCAAGGTTGCCGCCAGCCGCCGCTTCGGCGATATGCGGCTGCTGCGCTTTCGCTCGGTGCTGGATACGGAACATGAAACGCAGTTTGCCGCCGTTTGCATTGCGATCGGGGACGGCAGCTTTTATGCCTCTTTCCGCGGCACAGACGATACACTTGTCGGCTGGAAAGAGGATTTCAACATGAGCTTTATGGACAGTGTTCCCGCGCAGATCCTTGCGCGCGACTACCTCGCCGATGCGGCAAAGCATATCCGCGGCAAGATCCGCGTGGGCGGACATTCCAAGGGTGGCAACCTTGCGCTCTACAGTGCCGCGAACATGCCGCCGCGGGTGCAGAACAGGATCATCGGCGTGTACAACAACGACGGTCCCGGTTTTGGCAAGAGCATTACCGAAACAGATGGATTCCGTGCGATCGAGGACAAGGTGCGCACCATCGTGCCGCAGTTTTCGGTGGTCGGTCTGCTGCTTGAACACGGCAAGGTTGATAAAGTTGTGCGCAGCAGCGGGGATGGCATCTGGCAGCATGATCCCTGCACATGGGAAGTGCTCGGCTGTGACTTCGTCAAGGCAGACGGACTTTCCAAGGAGAGCCGCGGTATCGAAAAGACCATAAAAGCATGGGTGGCGGAGCTGACCGTGGAACAGCGCCGCGACCTTGTGGAGTCGGTGTACAAGGCATTTACGGCAAACCACGCCGAAACGCTGACCGATATTGCCGAGGATAAGTTGGACTTTGTTCGTTCGCTCGGCAAGATGGACGATAAAACGCGTGATATTATCTTTTCCACGGGCAAGCTGCTCTTGCGCGAGGGATTTCGAACGGTGCAAGAGGGCAGGACGAAAAAGGCGAAGAAAGCCGAGCCAAAGGAGAAAAAGAAATGAATATCCTGATCAGCGCCTGTCTGCTCGGCTGCGCCTGCCGCTATGACGGAAAAAGCAAAACGCATCCCGCTATCGAGATGCTGCGGGCAAAACACACCTTGATTCCCATTTGCCCCGAGATCTACGGCGGTCTGCCCACGCCGCGCCCGCCGAGTGAGATCGTCGGCGACAGGGTACAAAACAGCGCGGGCACGGATGTGACTGATGCCTATCGGCGCGGCGCCGAAGAGGCGCTTCGCCTTGCCGAGTTGTTCGGCTGCAAAGTCGCCGTGCTGAAAGCCAAAAGCCCATCCTGCGGCAAGGGAAAGGTGTATGACGGCACATTCAGCCGTACTCTCACCGACGGCGACGGCGTGACTGCTGCACTGCTGCAAAAGCACGGTATCAAGGTTTACACCGAGGACGAAATCGCAGAGATTTTGTAAAACTTGCGCACAAAAATCACCCTCAAAATTTTGTTAAAAATACCTATATCCATTTTCTTCAATTTTATGGTATAATTAGATATGTAATGTTCGTTTTTGGGTTTGAAGGAAAGATAGGGGGTAGACATGAAAAACCGATTTGAGCCAAATGATATGGTGATGTACGGAGGACATGGCGTTTGCACGCTGGTCGAGATCACGGAGAGAGATTTCGGCGGCGAGGCGAAAAGCTATTATGTGCTGCGTCCTGCGTATTCGGGCAGTTCGGTTTTTTATGTACCGATGGACAGCGAAACGCTCACGGCGAAGTTGCGTCCTATCAAAAGCGCAGAGGAGATCCGCCGCGTGGTCCGCGAATCCGAACCGTTTGATTGGATCGTGGAAGATCGCGCCCGCCAAAATTACTTAAAGCAGGTGGTAGACGGCGGCGGCACCGAGCAGCTCGTCAGTGCCTATAAGCGGCTGTATACGCGCCAAAAAGAGCTTACCGAGATCGGTAAAAAGCTCCGCGCCGCGGACGACCGCTATATGCGCGATGTGGAAAAACTGCTCCTCGAGGAGTTTTCCGCTTCGTTCGAGATGCAGAAAGAAGATTTGGTTCCGTTCCTGTTTGCGGAATGCGAACCCGCCGAAAAAGCAGAAGCATAAGGAAAAGCATAAATTAAAGCGCACCGCTCGGTGCGCTTTTTGTGTAGACATCCTGCGGCTGTCACTATTAGCCTTCCCTCGGGGGAAGGTGTCGCCGCAAGGCGACGGATGAGGGGACTGTAAACTAACCCCGCAATATTTTTTATTGCCGTTCTTCGGCTTTTTTCCAAGCGTTTATGAAATACTTCTTCATAAACATTGCACGAGCCGGATCGTTTTTATAAAAATCGTGCTTGATAATAGATGTTGCGATCATATCGGTCAGTTCGTTTTGACGCTGCTCGGATTGGTCGTTGTATCGCAGAACTTTTAATTTTCCGACAGCTTCATATTGCATCAGTTCTTCATAGACATCCGCAATGTAAATCGTTTTGTCCACCACGGCATCGACCGAACTGTAAAACATACCTTCACGATCTTCGACAGTGGAAAAGTCGGAATGCTTTGCAATACAATACAAATACCCGGACGCACCTTTATAAAATGTTTTTAATTGCTCGGGAAATTGCTCTTCGTAATACGCGATCCCGTTCTTTATCCATCCGGTAACATGTTTGCCGCCAAAGCCAAGGCGCTTTTCATCCCAAATATAGAATAAGGCATACGGAATATTGTCCGTCAGATAGATTACATGAATATCTGCATTGTGCAATTTTGAATTGGCATTTAGTTTTGTAATGCCACGAATGACGGAACCGTGATAAAGATATTGCATGTATGCGTCTCCTTAAAAATTATATTTTTTCATACACTGCGATATATCCTTTCGCGGCATCTTCTTTTCGCGTGATGGGGTTCATGCTTTGTGTAAGCAGGATCGCATCAATTTGCTCTATGCCTGCATACACCCGCAGACGGCACAGCCAATCGTAGATTTCTGCGTCAGAAAAGCCGTAATCCGTAAAGTAACGTACCCAATGTGACGTTTTCAAGCAGTGTAAAACCAGCTTTCCGCCGGGCTGCAGGACACGCACCGACTCGGCGAGAATCGTGGGAATCTCGCGACACTCTTCAAGCCCTTGGTTGGAGCAGATGGTAGAAAAAGTATTGTCATCAAAAGGCAGGTTCCACAGCGAAGCCGTTATTCCCAAACCGTTTACCTGATAATGCCTTGCCAGCGCGTCCGCATTCTTTGCGCATCTAAAATCGATGTCAACGCCGAAATACATGTCTGCAGGTCGCATCTGGCGCAGGATCGCTGTGGTTCCAAGTCCCGCACCGATGGTCATTTCCAAAACGGTGTTTTTGTCTTTGCTTAGGATTTCATTTGCATACTGCGTCCAAAATGCAGGATCGCGCGCAAGGACACTTTCAGCTTTTGCTGATTTTTGTTCACCGTTTTCCGGCGTGCTGAAATGTATTGCCTTTTTGAGCGCATTCATCCCTAAATCATCACAGTAGTCGGTTCGTCCTGAGATCCATGTTGGCGTGCCATTTTCCGCATAGTGTTCTAAGCGGCGAAGAAAGTCTGCTTTTGTCGGGATCGTCTTTTGTAAGAATTGCTTTTTCTCTGCAAAGTAACTTTGCGGATCGTGCGGATGGTACTTTGCCGTAAGATCTTGTATGACCTCGTGGATAACGGCAATGTCCTGCCAAAAGAGTACTTCGTCCAATGCGTTGATGACCATATTGTGTCCCCCTTGTATGTGTGTAAGTAGGATTATAGCAAAACCGATGCATCAGAACAAGTCTTGATTTTTTAGGAATTTTGTGGTATAATATATATGTAAAGAAGAACAGCCGACAGAGTATATGGGACACTGTCGGCTGCTTTTTATGTATTGAACGGTATTGGAAAGATAAGCAAACAAAAACAAAAGGCTTCTCGATGAGAAGCCTTTTGTTTTTACATATCGTTTCTAATCAGATCTTCAAACGTCTCTCTGCGGATGCCGAGGCGTGTTTTTCCGTCTTTGACGATGACGACTGCAGGGCGGCAGATGCGGTTATAGTTGGATGCCATCGAGTAGTTATAGGCACCCGTGCAGAGCACCGCGAGAATATCGCCGCGTTTGGGGTTGGCGATCGCCACATCCTCTTGGATAAGGTCGCCGCTTTCGCAGCAGCGTCCTGCGACGGTGCAGACGAAGTCAGCTTTCTCGTTTGCGCGCGAAGCGTTGAGCACGGTGTATTCCGAGCCGTAGAGGGCATAACGCGGGTTATCGGTCATGCCGCCGTCGATCGAAACATAGCTCTTGTAGCCCGTGATGGTCTTGACGCTGCCGATCTTGTAAAGGGTAGTGCAGCAGTCGGCAACGATGCTGCGGCCGGGCTCGAGACGGATCTGCGGGGGTGTGATGCCGAGTTTTTTGCAGTCTGCGTCGATATGCTCGCCGAGCTGACGAATATTATCGGCAATGTCGATCTCGGGGTGTGACTCGACATAGCGAACGCCGTAGCCGCCGCCGAGGTTGAGCACCTTGACAGCGTAACCGAACTTTGCCTTGACATCGGCGATGAACTGCAACATGATGTCCGCCGCATCGCAGAAGGGCGAAGAATCAAAGATCTGCGAACCGATGTGGCAATGAAAGCCTTCCAGATCGATATTTTTGAGCGACAGCGCAAATTCGACAAGCTCCATGGCTTGTCCGGTTTCGATCGCCGTGCCGAACTTGGAATCTACCTTGCCCGTGCTGATCTTGGCATGCGTGTGCGGGTCGATACCGGGGGTGAGGCGGAGCAGCACGCGCTGGGTAATGCCGTTTTCGCGTGCGATGCGGTCAATGCTGCACAGCTCGTCGCGGTTGTCGGCGACAAAGCAACCGAGTTTTTTTTCGATGGCGAGGGCGATGTCCTCGTCGGTCTTATTATTTCCGTGGAAATATACATGCTCCATAGGGAAGCCTGCAGCCGAGACGGTGTATACCTCACCGGGGGAGACAACGTCCGCGCCCATGCCTTCACTTTCGATGATCTTGTACAGTCCTTTAAAGCAGAATGCCTTGCCCGCGTAGAGGGGCATGGAGCCTGCGGGGAGATATTTTTGCATGCTTTCCACATAGGTGCGGCAGTGCTCGCGCACGCGACCTTCGTCGAGCACCATCAGCGGGGAGCCGTATTCTTCTGTGAGGGCGACGGCATCCAGACCTGCGATGGTGAGATGTCCTGCCTCGTTGACCGAGAGATTGGAGTAAATCATTGTTTGTACCTTTTCTTCCTTACTTGGAAATCATATCCTGCATGGTGTAACAGCCTGCGTCTTTACCGATCAGCCACTTTGCCGCGGCGATGGCGCCGTCTGCAAATACGCTGCGGCTCTGCGCCGCGTGACCGATGGTGATGATCTCGTTTTCTGTCGCGAGAATGACCTCATGCTCGCCGACGATGCTGCCCGCGCGAACGGCATGGATGCCGATCTCGTTCTTCTCACGGGCGCGTCGGCCGCTTCTGCCGAGCATCATGGTGAGACTTTCGCGCACCGACTTGATCGCCTGTGCGATCATCAGCGCCGTGCCGCTGGGGGCATCCAATTTTGCCGAATGGTGCTTCTCGATGATCTCGATGTCCGCATTCGGGAGCACTGCTGCGCTCTTCTTTGCAAGCTCGACCAAAAGGGCAATGCCCATCGACATATTTGCCGAGAAGAACACGGGGACTTTCGCCGCAAGCGCATGCACGCGTGCAAGCTCCTCCTCGGTCTGTCCCGTGGTACAGAGCACAACGGGGATGCCGAATTTTTCGGCGTAGTCCGCGACCGCACCCGTAGAGGTGTGATGCGAAAAGTCAATGATGACATCCGCACCGATGTCCGTATCGGGCAGAGCGCGCAGATGGGTTTCGTCGGTTTCGGTAAAGAAAGGATCGACTGCCGCGGCAAGCGTCATATCCGCGTCCTTTTCCATGCAGGCGAGGATCGTCTTGCCCATTTTGCCGCAGGCACCGTTGAGTATGATCTTCATGGCTTAAACCTCGATTCCGACGTCGCGCATTGCCTGCAGCAGGACAGCCTTGGTCTTTTCTTCCATCGGCGTAAGGGGCAGGCGCAGGTAGTCTTCGCAGAAGCCCATAGCTGCCATTGCCGCCTTCACGGGAATGGGGTTGACTTCGCTGAACAGCGCGTCGATCAGGTAGTGATACTTGTATTGCAGCTCTGCGGCGCCCTTGATGTCGCCTGCAAAGAAGCGGTCGGTAAGCTCGACGGTCTCCTTAGGCAGAAGATTGGAGATGACCGAGATCACGCCGATGCCGCCGAGCGACATGAGAGGCACGATCTGATCGTCGTTGCCCGAATACAGGTCGAGCTTGTCATGTACGAGCGACATGGTTTCGACAATTTTCGAGATATTTCCGTTGGCTTCCTTGATCGCAACGATATTGGGATGCTCGGCGAGTGCCTGATAAGTGGTAGGCTCAATGTTTACGCCCGTGCGGGAGGGAACATTGTAGAGGATGACCGGCACGGTGCTGGCGTCGGCGATCGCCGTGTACATTTGAATGAGTCCCTTTTGGGTTGCCTTGTTGTAGTAGGGGGTGGCAACGAGGATAGCGTCAGCGCCCGCTTCGCACGCGTGGTGCGTCAGTTCGAGCGCATATGCGGTGTCGTTGGAACCCGTGCCCGCGATGATCGGCACACGTCCTGCAGCACGCTTAACGGCAAAGGAAATTGCCGCGCGGTGCTCCTCATCGGTGAGGGTGGATGCCTCGCCCGTGGTGCCGCAGACGACCAGCGCGTTGATGCCCTCGTCGATCTGCCAGTCGATCAGCTTGCCGAATGCATCAAAATCGATCCCGTTTTCGGTAAGGGGAGTGATGAGCGCGGTTGCAACGCCCTTGAATACAGTCTTTTTCATAGTTTATCCTTTCTATGGTAGAAAAAACAGCCGATCCTGCGGATCGGCTGTTTGGTAAATATATTTTGGCTTAAAAAATTTTCCAAATCTATTAACCGATAGCCCTCCGCTTTTACAAGCGACAGTCATACACATCTTATTATGTACGACCAGAACGGCAATTTGCTTTGCCGCCTTCGGCGTCTGCCTCTTTTACCATGACAACGATCTGCAAAATCTTTGACATCATGGCTACTCCCGACACAACGCGCCTCTACCATTTGTAGTGATTGTAATACATCTTTGCCGCTTTGTCAACACCTTATGACAAAAAATATTGCAATAATTGATTCCCTCATCCGTCGCCGTCCGGCGACACCTTCCCCCGTTCTTCTATCTTTGCAGCCATAGCATAGTGCTTTGGGGAAGGCTTGAATGGTGCTGCAAACAGGCTTCCCCAATAGATTTTGTTATGGCTATGTACATATTAAACTGGGGGAAGCTGTCACCGTAAGGTGACGGATGAGGGACTTTCGATGCCATTTACTTTCTCTCCAAAAACATATCTTTCACTTTTTCGTTTACTTTCTGATCATACAGCGTCATCATGCGGTACGCGCCCGACCATGCGCAGAGACAGTCATTGTAGTGACCGCGCTCCTCGCAGGTGGGGCGGTACTTCGTCCAGCGGCACTGGAAGAAGCCTTCATTTTGCGAGCCGAGGGGGCGCATCTGCCCGTGGAATGTGCGATTGTCCTCGGATGCGATACCCTGAATGGCGTTTGCCCACATGGCGTGCGCACGCTTTACCCAGCGGTCATCGCCCGTGTAGTGCGCGAGGAGCAAGAACGGTGTGACGGCAGCTGAGCCCCAGGAATCGATGGCGTGGTGCTCGGTCGAGATCGCGGTGCCGCCCTTGGTGTGGTAGCCGTACTGGGTGAACTCGCTGTCCTCGCCGTAGAGCACGTCGTAGTGGAATGCCCAGGAGAAGAAGTAGTATGCCGCTTTCTTTGCGCGGTCGAGGTAGATCTGTTCGCCCGTTTCCTCAAAGAGGATCAGTGATACATAGATGAAGGGGTACGCAGTCTCCTTGTCGATGCTTTGGCAGTCGAGCGCGCCCGCGGAGCAGATAAACTTGTCAAGGTCGCGGTTGTAGTAGAAGTTGCATGCTTTGATCGCGGTGTCGAGATATTTTTTATCTTTCGTTACGCGGTAGGTCTCGAGCATGCCGAGAGCCAAGAAGCCGCCGATGGATCCGTTTGGCATGACGCATTCGCCCTCGAGCGTCCAGGACTTGCCGAAGCCGTATTTATCCGAGTAGTGCTCGCAGAAGAAGTCACAGAGCTTGACGGCGAAGTCGCGGAATTTCGGCTTTTCGATGCCGTGCTCGCGGAGCATCGTGTACATTCTCGACATTTCTGCTGCGCCCCAGCCGAAGTTGCAGACATCGGGATTGGCGAAATCGTAGGCTTCGGCTTCGTAGTACTGCTGGAACTGAGTGCGCAGCAGTCCGTTTTTCTGCTGCTTATCTGCCCAGGATTCGAAAATGCCGATTGCCGTATCCAGCATTTCTTTGTCGCCGCGTTCGATCGCGTCGGCGGCGAGCATGCGCGCGTTGAGGAGTCCCTGGTCTGCCCAGCCCATCTCGAAGCGCTCGTCAAAGCGTCCGATCTCGGTGTAATAGGGATCGCGCAGTCTGCGCTGCATCTCCTCGGGGGTGATCGCCGCGCCGTGTTGCGAACGGAACAGGCGGGGCGCGAAGTGGGTGATGATCATTTTGTGCCCCTTGTAGTCGTAGAGCAGCGCTTTGGCATAGTCAATGCCGAGATCCCAGACTTGCTTCGGTGTGAGACAGGGATCGAGTGCAAGGCTGAAAACATCTGCCGCGTGGTCGAGCAGATTTGCCGCTGCGTAGTTTTCATACATGGGCACACAGGCAAAAACGTACATCGCGGCGGTGAAGGTTTCGCCGGGTTTCAGCGTGGTGTATTCGTCATAGCGCTCGGTGAGGATGTTTTTGCTTGAATAGGTGTAGGGCGCTTCTACGACGGGGTGATAGATGCGCTGGGTAAAGGTTCCGTTTGCGTTTTTCACGAGCGAGCAGGCGGAGCGCAGCGAGCTTTCCGAGTCGTCGGCGGCGAAGATCGCGCTGCCGAAGTTTTTGTTCTCGCAGAGCGTGCAGGCGGGAATGCCCGTGCGGTCGTAGGCAAAGATCCACGCCTCGCCGTCGCGTGTCAGACCTGTCGGCGTATTTTCACGGCATCCGTCGTTGCCGTTGTAGTTGACACAGGGAATGAGGTAGCGCGCGGGCGCAAACGCCGTCTGCACCTCGAAAATATCGCGGAAGGTGAGTGTGTTCGTACCGCCGTTTTCGATCACGCGGAGTACCTTATAGAGTCCGTCTCCTGCATTGGTATATGTATCGCGCACCGTGAGCGAGGCGATCTTTGTGCAGATCTCACCTTTCTCAAGGTCATAAACTGCCGTACCGGTAATTTCTTTACCGTTGCATTCGATCTTGGCGGGGCAGAGCGTAATGACGGCATTTGTGCCTTCGCCGAGTGTGAATTTTTGATTTTCGTACTGTACAGAGAACATAAAAATACTCCTTTACCACAGTTTAACATATCATTACTATAGTCTAACATATCATTTTTTTATATGCAATGCAAACCGATTTTAAAAACGGATTATTTTTTGGTAGTGAAAAATACTTTTTCAGTCTTTGCTTGCATAACCTTGTGATTTATGGTAAAATGTCTCTTGATACGACTGTAAAGGAGGGAAAGCAATATGAAGCTGATCATTGCCGAAAAGCCGAGTCTGGCGCGCAACATTTCCGCCGCTATCGGGGGACAGCAAAAGCGCAATGGTTATTTTGAAGGCGGCGGCTACATCGTGAGCTGGGCGTTCGGCCATTTGTTTTCCCTTTGTGATATTGAAGATTATTTGGACAATCCGCCTGCTGACGGGCGCTGGACAATCGAAAATCTCCCTTGCTTTCCGCGGGAGTTTCGCTTTACGCTGCGCCGCGGAGCGGACAAGCAGGTGGATACGGGCGTGGTACGCCAGTTTGAGACGCTGAAGGCACTCTGCAACCGTGCCGACGTGGACGCGATCGTCAACGCGGGAGACGCCGACCGCGAGGGTGAGATCATCGTGCGCCTTTGCGTGATGCACGCGCTGGAGGGGCAGAAGCCGTTTTTGCGTCTGTGGCTCCCCGACCAGACTGCCGAAACGGTGCGTGCGGCACTGGAAGAGATGAAGGACGAGAGCGAGTATGAGATGCTCGCCAACGAGGGCTTTGCCCGCACCTATATCGACTGGCTCTACGGTGTAAATCTCACGCGCTATGCGACGCTCAAGACGGGCAAGCTGCTCCGCGTGGGCAGAGTCATCGTGCCGATCGTCAAGGCGATCTATGACCGTGATATGGCGATCCGCCATTTTGTGCCCGAGAAGTATTACGCGCCCCGCAGTGCCGAGGAGACAAAGGGATACGCGGTCGAGCTGACGAGCAAGGCAAAGTTTTCGGCGGCGGAACGTGCAAAAGCCGAGGCACTTTGTCAAAAGTATAATCAAACGGGCGCGACTGTCACCGCGGTCAAGCGCAAAAAGGACTCCATTCTGCCGGGCAAACTCTATTCGCTTTCCAAACTGCAAAACGTGCTCGGTAAAAAGTATAAAATGTCGATGGGTGAGAGCTTGGAGATCGTGCAGAACCTGTACGAGCGCGGGTATCTGACTTACCCGCGTACCAACTCCGAGTATCTTGCCACGGCAGAGCAGGGCAAGGTGAAAAAGATCCTCGAAAATGTCGCCGCGCTCGGCTATCCCGTGGAATTTAAGTTTAAGAAAACGATTTTCGACGATTCCAAGATCGAGTCTCACTCGGCGCTCACCCCTACCTACAAGATCCCGAAAAAAGGAGATCTCAGCGAGGCGGAAAACAAGGTATATTCCACGGTGTTCCGCCGTTTTGTCGCGGTGTTCTGCGCAAAGGAATGCAAAGCCGAAAAGACCGAGATCAAGATCGCGGTCGGGGATCTGGAAGAATTCACGCTCAAAGGCACGGTCATTCTCGAACCCGGCTGGACAAAGTATGACGACTATTCGCAAAAGGACAAGGTACTGCCCCCGCTCGAAAAGGGCGATGCGGTCAATATCCACTTCATGCCAGCCGAAAAGGAGACCACCCCGCCGAAGCACTACACTATTGAGACGCTCAATAACTATCTGAAGAATCCGTTCAAAGAGGAAAAAGCCGCCGCCAAGGAAGAGGGCGAAGAAGGCGACGAGGAAGACTACAAGGCGATCTTTGAAGGTCTGGAGCTCGGCACCGAGGCGACGCGCACGGGTATCATCGACAATGCGCGCAAAAGCGGATATATTGAGCTGAAAAAGGATGTCTACTACATCCTGCCCGGCGGCGAGTTTCTGATCCAATCGCTGCTGCAGATGGGGATTTCCATGGATAAGTACAAGACTTCCGAAATGGGCAAGGCGCTCAAACAGATCTACCGCGGCAATATGACGATCGGCGGCGGCGTAAAGCTCGCCGAGCGGGAGATCAGCGAGGTGTTTGCCAAGAAGCAGCTGCCGCCCGAGGAGGACTATGACGACGGATTTCTCGGCGACGAGATCTGCGACTGCCCGTTCTGCGGCGGCAAGATCCGCCGAACCACATTCGGTTACGGCTGCAGCGGATACAGGGAAGGCTGCAAATTTACCGTCAATCGCGTGATCTGCGGCAGAGTGATCTCCAAGCAGAACATTTTGATGTTGGTGCAAAACGGAAAAACTTCCAAAATCAAAGGGTTTATCTCCAAAAACGGCAAACCTTTTGATGCGGCTCTGCGCCTGGAAGACAGATCCGCAAAATTTGATTTTTAGTTAAGTTTATTTTAAAGGCGGTATTGTATGATCACATATGAACAGATCAAAAATCATCCCGCAATTCGGGTGTATATCGAAGAGGCAGACCGCACGCTCGGCGCGCTCGGTTTTACCGAGCACAGCTTTGCGCATGTTACCAAAGTAGCGACCACGGCGGGAGATCTGCTGGAAAAACTGGGGTATGACGAGCATACCGTGGAGCTGACCAGAATCGCGGGGTACATGCATGACATCGGCAACCTTGTCAACCGTACCGATCACTCGCAGAGCGGCGCGATCATGGCGTTCCGTATCCTCGACAAAGAGGGCATGGATCCGCTGGATCTTTCGCGCGTTGTGTGCGCGATCGGCAACCACGATGAGGGCACGGGTGTGCCGGTCAATCCCATTGCCGCCGCGCTGATCATCGCCGACAAAAGCGATGTGCGCCGCAGCCGCGTGCGCAACACCGACCACTCCTCCTTCGATATTCACGACCGTGTCAACTATTCGGTGCATTCGACCGAACTGGAACTGAATACCGAGGTAAAAACGCTCACGCTGCGACTCGAGATCGACACGGCTTACGGCTCCGTGATGGACTTTTTCGAGATCTTTCATACGCGCATGAGCTTGTGCAAAAACGCTGCGCAAACGCTCGGTCTTACCTTCGGTCTGATGATCAACGGACAGGCGGTTCTGTAAGCATACGGTGAAATTTTGACGAAAAATTCGTTATATTTGCACTATTGCGGTTTTTACGCGGATATGGTAATATAAAACTGTGTGTAAAGAAAAATAGGATAATATAACATTTCGCCGCGGGCTGCGGCGACAAACAAAGGAGTAGCGAATGACTATTTTTGATGTATTCACCCTGCTTGGGGGACTCGCAATGTTCCTCTATGGAATGAAGGTCATGGGTGACGCACTGGAAAAGAGCGCCGGACGACAGCTCAAAAACATTCTTGCAAAGCTGACCTCCAATACGTTCAACGGCTTTTTGCTCGGTCTCTGCGTTACGGCGGTTATCCAGTCTTCTTCTGCAACCACGGTCATGGTTGTAGGTTTCGTAAACTCGGGCGTTATGACGCTGCATCAGGCAACCGGCGTTATCATGGGTGCAAACCTCGGCACCTCGGTGACCTCTTGGATGCTCAGTCTCACGGGCATCGAGAGCAATGTCTGGTATATCAGCATGTTCAAGCCCTCTGCTTTTTCGCCGATCCTCGCCTTTGTTGCCATCGTTCTTTTGATGTTCCAAAAGAACGAAAAACGCAAAGATGTCGGTCTGATCCTGATGGGCTTTGCCGTTTTGATGACGGGCATGGAGACCATGTCTGCGGCGGTGGATCCGCTTGCCGAGTCTCCCGAATTTC
The DNA here is from genome assembly GCA_017398595.1 of Clostridia bacterium. Lineage (GTDB taxonomy): Bacteria > Bacillota > Clostridia > Oscillospirales > CAG-272 > UMGS902. The sequence goes on along the minus strand of JAFQFR010000020.1, from coordinate 62,968 downwards.
AGGCTGTACTCACGAAATTCTCCAATCCTTTTCTCGGCATTTTGATGGGTACGGTCTTTACGGCGATCATTCAGTCGTCGTCGGCATCGGTCGGTATTCTGCAGGCACTTTCCGCAACGGGCGTCATTACATATGACGTGGCGATCCCGATCATCATCGGTCAGAATATCGGTACCTGTGTCAGCGCGATGATCTCTTCTATCGGCGCGGGCAAAAACGCTCGCCGTGCGGCGCTTGTGCACCTGTACTTTAACCTGATTGCCGCTGCTATCGTCGGCGGTGTGTTCTATACGCTCGATGCGTTCCTGGATTTCCCGTTCCCGGCGCATATCGACCAGCTTGGTATCGCGATCGTACACACGGTATTCAAGATCTTCGCGCTGTTCCTGTTGATGCCTTGCTCTCGTCTTCTCGAAAAGCTGGCAATGCTCACGGTACGCGACAGCAAGGACGATGCCGAGCAGGCACAGCTCCTCGACGATCGTTTTTTGGCTACGCCCGCTGTTGCTATTGAGCGTGCCCGCACGGTCACGGTGGAGATGGCAGAGCTTTCCATCAGCTCCCTCAAAAATTCTTTGACGCTTTTGTCCGGCTACACGGATAAAGGCATGGAGATTGTCCGTGCCGAAGAAGATCGCGTGGATAAATACGAGGACGCGCTCGGCACATACCTTGTCAAGATCAGCTCCAGTGAGCTGACCGAGCAGGATAGCCATGAACTGGCAAAACTGTTGCATATTATCGGCGACTTTGAGCGCATTTCCGACCACGCGGTCAACATTGCGGCGACTGCGCAGGAAATGGCAGAGAAGAAGCTGACTTTCTCCGAAAAGGCTTCCAAGGAGATCAGCGTCATGGTTTCGGCAGTCACCGAGATTCTGGACAATGCGCTGAAGTCCTTCTGCGACAGCGATATGAAAACCGCGTTTGAAGTGGAACCGCTCGAAGAAGTGATCGATATTCTCAATGCAAAGATCAAAAAGCGCCATGTTGCACGTTTGCAGCGCGGCGAATGCACGATCGAGCTCGGCTTTGTGCTCAACGACCTGCTCACCAATCTCGAGCGTGTTTCCGACCATTGCTCGAATATTGCAGGCTGCGTGATCGAGATGGAGCACGATGCGCTGGATCTGCACGAGTATCTCAACAAGCTCAAGAGCGATGGCAATTCCCGCTATACCGACTGCTATAATTCTTACAAGGCAAAATATGCCCTCCCGCCGAAAGACACGGTGACCGCTTGATGAAACCGACGGTATTTGTCACGGGTGCGTCGCGCGGTATCGGGCATGAGATCGCCGTGCAGTTCGCTAAAAACGGCTATAAAGTATTTGCCCTTTGGCATAATGCGCCCGAAAAGCTGACGGATGTCGGCGACCTTAACATCACCGCGGTGCAGGGGGATGTATCCTCGCTTGCTTCGATGCAAAAGGTGTATGAAACGGTCGGCGCAGTGGATATTCTCATCAACAACGCCGCGATCTCGCATTTCGGTCTGATCACCGATGTTTCGGAGGACGAATGGGACCGTATCATTGCGGTCAATCTCAAATCCGTTTTTCTTACCTCTAAAGTGTTTCTCCCCGACATGATCCGCAAAAAGAGCGGCAGAATCATCAATATTTCCTCAATCTTCGGCGCGGTCGGCGGCTCGTGCGAGGTGGCATATTCCGCTGCCAAAGCGGGCATCATCGGCTTTACCAAGGCGCTTGCCAAGGAGGTCGGACCGAGCGGCATACAGGTCAACTGTATTGCGCCCGGTGTGATCGAAACCGAGATGAACGCGCGTCTCAGCGCGGAAGATAAAGCGGCACTGATTGATGAAACGCCTCTCGGCAGGATCGGCACGCCTGCGGATGTAGCCGCGCTTGCGCTGTATCTTGCAAAAGATACTTTCATCACGGGCGAAGTCCTGCACGTCGGCGGCGGATTTTTACGGTAAAATAACAAAACAGCGATACGTTTTTGCGTATCGCTGTTTTTCTGTATTCTCGGATTTTCAGTTCAAAAATGCCGCCATCACTTCGATAATTTCCTCGCGGGTGGAAAGTCCCGAAATCGATAGAATCCTCTTGAGTCGGTATTTGATCGTGCTTTCGGAGACGTGCAGGATCTCGGCAATATCGAAGTATTTGTAGCCGTTGATGATCAGCTTGAACATATCGATGTCGATCGCGTCGCAGGCGGAGAGGATCTTTTCGGCAAGGAAGATGCGCGAAATGCTGGGATCGCTGTGAAATTTGGAAGCGGCATCGTCGGGCGTGTGTGCTGTGCCGAGCGTTTCGGCAACGAGGGGAAGATTGGCTGTGGTATCGCCGATGACCAGTTCGCAGCGGATCTTGGTGCTGACGCTTGAGATGTTTTCGCAGGTCGTTAAATGGCGGCACATATAGACGACTTGTTTGCCGATCTCCACACAGTTGAGCCGCGCCATGGTCATCGTCTTTTTGCCGCTGGAGCTTACCGCCATGTCGCCGAAGGAGCAGAGAAAAATGTCCTCGGGAACGCGGATGCCCGCTTCTTCAAGCTGGTGCAAAAGGATGACTGCGCTTGCATCATTGGAGCAGATCACCGCGTCATAGTTGCGGCAGACTTCCAAGAAGCGTTTGCAGGCGGCATTCATCAGTCCGTCGGTTCCCGTGTAGTAAAACACATCCTGTTCGCGGCATTTGTCATAGGCGAGAAAGGCGTCTTTTTTGATCATGTCGGTCGCCGAGTCGGTGCTGACGGCAAACAGGGCAATGCGGTTTTTCTGATACGCGCGGAGATACTCGATCAGCTGATAGGTCGCTTCCCGATAGTCCATATAAACATAACTTGCGTGGCGATAGCCGTCGCGGGATGCGCCGCCGATGACGAGCGGTTCCACGCCGAGCCCCGAGAGGGCGGCGGCTACTTCCTCCGTCCAGGCGCGCGAATTGGAGAGGATACCCGCGCAGACAGGCTTGTCCTTTTGAAACGCCGCGACAGCCTCGGGAAAGGAAAGAAGCGTGACTGTGTCGCCTTTGCGTCTCGCTTCGCTGTATATACCTTTTAAGTACAAAGCACACCAGTGCGTCTTGTCGGCGTCCGGCTGACATACGATAAAAATCCGCATACAGTACCTCCCGTTTAGGCAAGAATGCAATTTGGCTTATTATTATAGCGCGGCAATGCTGTTTTGTCAAGACAAAAGTGCAAAAATCGGTAAAAAATTTATTGATATTGAGAATATTTGGGCAAGGTGCTACAATCAAAGTATAGAAAAACAAAATTTCAAAAATCTTTTGGGAGATAAGAAAATGGCAAAGAAAACTACTGCACAGTTTCAGGATCTTGTGATCCCCACCTATAAGCCGGGTGCGTGTGAGTCGCTGCCGATGTTCTTTGAAAAGAAGCCTTATCAAGGGGCGAGCGGGCATCTGTATCCGATCCCGTTCACGACCAAGATCAGCGACGAAAAGCAGGATGTGACCTATAAAGCAGCGGTACTCGAAAACGAGTACATCAAGCTGGAGGTTCTTCCCGAGATCGGCGGTAAGATCCAGCGCGCACTGGATAAGACCAACAACTACGACTTCGTATATCACAACAAGGTGATCAAGCCCGCAATGGTCGGTCTGGCAGGACCTTGGGTTTCCGGCGGTATCGAGTTCAACTGGCCGCAGCATCACCGTCCGACTACATACATGCCGCTCGAAGCGACCATCACCGAGCGTGAAAACGGCGAAAAGACCGCATGGGTCGGCGAGGTCGATCCGCTTCTGCGCATGAAGGGCATGGCAGGTATCACCATCGTGCCCGGTAAGTCCTATTTCAAAGCGGAAGTACAGATCTACAACCGCACGCCGTATCCGCAGCCTTTCATGTGGTGGGCAAACCTCGCGGTAGAGATCAACGAGGATTACCGCGTTGTATTCCCGCCGGATGTTGAATGGGTCAACGACCACGACCGCCGTGCGGTACTCGAATGGCCGATCGCAAAGGGCGTATACCACACCGCCCGTCCGTTTGACTTCGGCGATGGCACCGACATTCACAACCTCGCAAACGTTCGCGTACCTTCCTCTTACCTCGTTTCCAAGGGACAGTGCGACCACGACTACATTTCCGGATACGATGCAGGCAGAGAATGCGGTATCGTTACCGTTGCCAATCACCACATCTCCCCCGGTAAGAAGCTCTGGCACTGGGGCAATCACCCCTTCGGTGATAAGTGGTGCTCCAACCTGACCGATGACGGCTCCAAGTATGTTGAGCTGATGACCGGTGTCTACACCGATAACCAGCCTGACTTCACCTGGATCATGCCGTATGAGACCAAGACCTTTGAGCAGTACTGGTATCCCGTAAAGGACATCGGTGAGACCAAGAATGCGACCATTGACGCTGCGATCAACGTGGAGGAGCGCGACGGCAAGCTCTTCGTCGGCGTATACGCTACCGGTGAGTACAAGAATGCAAAGCTGGTGATCCGTCACGGCGAAGATGTGATCGATGAGACGATCGCAGTGATCTCTCCCGAGACTACCTTTACCAAGTACTACGAGATCAAGGATCTCGACATGAAGAAGGTTTCGGTGGACTTCACCGATGCTGAGGGAGTAAAACTTGTAGACTACAGATACTTCGAGCGCGGTCACAAGAAGCCGATCGAACCCAGAAAGCCCGCTCTGCCGCCCTGTGAGATCAAGACGAACGAAGAACTCTTCATCAACGGCAAGCATCTGGAGCAGTATAAGCACTTCGCATATGAGCCCACGGATTACTATCTCGAAGCGCTGAAGAGAGACGACGGCGACAGCCGCTGCAACACCGCAATGGGTAACATCCGCCTGAAAGAGGGCAGATTTGAAGAAGCGATCGAGTACTACGACAAGGCGATCAAGCGTCTGACGCTTCGCAACGACAACCCTTACGATGTTGAGGCACTCTACCATAAGGGACTTGCGCTCCGTTACCTCGGTAAGCTCGATGAAGCGTACAATTATTTCTATCGCAGCATCTGGAGCTATGACTATATCGCGGCAGGCTACTATGCACTTGCAGGCATCGACTGCATCCGCGGCGACTTTGACGAAGCGGTTAAGAAGCTCGACATCTGCCTGTCTGTCGGCACGATGAACCTTGAGGCTATGAAACTCAAGGCAGAGATCACCGGTGACAAGGAGCTCTTTGCAAAGATCAAGGAGATCGACCCCTTGTTCGACGTACTTCCCGAAAAGCACGAGTACTACATTGACCGTGCGATCGAGTATATGAACGCCGGCATGACCGACAAGGCAATTGCGATCCTCGAAAAAGCAAATGCAAAGAATCCGATGGTCAACTACTACCTCGGTTATCTCAAGGGCGACAAGAAGTACTACGAGATCGCCGATAAGTGCGACTGGGCATGTGCATTCCCCGCACGTCTCGAGGATATTGCCGTACTGAAGGCTGCCAACACCGGCATGGCGAAGTACTACCTCGGTTGCCTGTACTATGACAGACGCCGCTATGAGGATGCGATCGCAATGTGGGAAGCTGCTGACAAGGAAGTCGGCGGTCTGGTACCCGCATGCCGCAACCTCGGCCTTGCCTACTTCGACAAGCGCGAGGACTTCACCGGTGCAGAGAAGATGCTCAGAAAAGCACTCGAACTCGACAACGGTCAGAATGACCGCATTTTCTTCGAACTTGCGCAGCTCTACAAGAACGGCGGCAAGAGCGTAGAGGAGAGACTCGCACTGCACGAAAAGTATGCGGCAATGAGCGCAATGCGCGATGACTGTACGCTGGATCACTCCATCCTGCTCACCGAGCTTGGCAGATATGACGAAGCAAAGGCGCTTCTCGACGCACATTGGTTCCACACCTACGAGGGCGGCGAGGGCAACCTCACCCGTCACCATGCATGGTTGATGACGCTCATCGGCAAGAAGCTTGCTGACGAGGGCAAATACGCCGAAGCGATCGAAGCATACAAGAATGGTTTTGTATTCCCGCTCTGCTACGGCGAGGAGAAGAACTACTTCGCACAGGAAAATCACCTGAACTACGGTCTTGCTATGGCATACAAGGCGCTCGGCGATGAGAAAGCATATGCTGAGACACTTGCCGCGGCGATGAACGATACCGCCGCTCCCTCCGAGATCAGCTACTTCCGCGCACTTGCTTTCTATGAAGCGGGCGAGATCAGCGCTGCACGCGCACTGTGCGAGCAGATGATCGCAGCCGGTAAGCAGAAGATCAAGGATAAAGATGTCAGCGCATACTACGGTGTTGGTTCGCCTTGCCCCTGCCCGTTTGAGTACAACTTCCCGAAGATCAATACCGTCAAGGGACTGGTTCTCATGGCATTCGGTGAACTGGGACTCGGCAGAGTCATCCAGGCAAAGGAGCACATCGAAGAGGCAAGAAAGCTGGATGTGACCAACTTCCCGGTTGCGATGTTTGATATTTTCTGCAAATAAATACAATGCTATGCAAATAAAGCCTGCATAACCACAGGTTTTATTTGCGTATCACAAGGGGGTATAAATACATGGGTGAAAAATGGTCAAAAGAAAGAGCCTGGGAATGGTATAACAGCCGTCCTTGGATCCGCGGTTTCAACTATGTCGCTTACGGCGCCGTAAACCGCATCGAACAATGGCAGGAGCTTGAGCACGACCGTATTGAAAAATGTTTCCGTGAGGAAATGAAGCTTGCACACGAGTATGGCTTTAATGCTGTTCGCTCGATCCTGCCGTATGAAGTTTGGGGACGTCAGCACGATACTTTCATGGAGTATATCGAAACTTATCTGCAGATCTGTGCAGAGAATGAGATCGGCGTAATGTTCTGCTTCGGTAACGACTGTACCGTTCCGATGGCAGAGTACAAGCTCCCCGAGCTCGGCCCGCAGCATGTAGATATGGGCTACCACGGCGGCATGGCGCGTTCGCCGCATGATGTTCTTGCCGATCATGGTAAGTCTCCGCTGGATGTACCGGAGTACGCAGAGCATTTCTGCCAGATGGTGGACGAGATCGTCGGCAAATATGCAAAGGACGAGCGTGTTATCGTTTGGAACATGTTCAATGAGATCGGCAACAGCCGTCGGCAGATGCTCAGCGTGCCGTGGATGGAGCGTTTCTTCGAGATCGCACGTTCGCACGACCCGATTCAGCCTCTGACTGCAGACGCGTGGTCGATCGGTCCCGAGCGTGAAGAGAAGATCCATCCCTGGGATATGCGTGCCATCGAGCTGTCGGATGTTATTAGTTACCACGATTACCGCAACTTCCAGGTATCTGTCGATATCCTGGATATTCTCAAGGAGTTTGACCGCCCTATTTTCAATACCGAGTGGCTGCACAGAATGCAGGGCAATAAGGTACAAACGCATCTGCCCCTCTTCTATCTCGAAAAGGTCGCATGCTTCAACTGGGGTCTTGTCGTCGGTAAGAGCCAAAACAATGAGCCTTGGGAAGCGATCTGGCGCAGATGGGAAAACGGACAGGGCGAGCACTACGACTTTACGCAGTGGCAGCATGAGCTGTTCCGTCCGAATTTCCGCCCCTACGATCCGAAAGAGATGCGTATTTTTAAAAAATATGCCGCAATGGCGGATGCAAAATTTGCTGCAAAGAAAAAATAGTGGTTATACAAAAATATTTCATTTTTGATGAAAAAATTGTTGAAATCTTCCGAAAAATTGTTGAAAATCAACAAAAAATATTGTACAATAAAAATTGGATCAAATTGTGCAACCGGGTAAACTTTTTTGATATTTGCAATAATCTCAATGATATGGTCTATAGATTTGCAAGATTCATTTTGATAGAATTTTCTTGCAAGCGATCCGAAAATCTTAATAATATGAAAAATTTATTATTTTGGAGGTTACATATGAAAAAGTTTCTTGGCATTTTTCTGGCGGCACTGCTTTGCATGATGCTTGCGGTAGCGGCATCCGCAGCAGATGTTTACGTCAACGATGGCGGTACCGGCGACGGTTCCTCGGCGGATGCGCCGCTCGGCAGCATGACCGATGCGATCAATAAGATCGGTGCGGACGGCGGTAAGGTCATCATCGTTGACACCTACACTTGCGCAGAAGAGTATTACGAGCCCGAGCATGTCGGCAACATCGTGATCACCGGCGGCAAGTATGTGTTCTCACAGGGGCAGTACAATCGCTGGTTCCTCAGCGGTCCCGGTTCCACCACTTTTGAGAACATGTCTTTTGAGTACGGTGCGGGCACTACTTCGCTGATCATCGCACAGTATAACAAGTTGGTTCTTGGTGAAGGACTGTCCTTTGATGCAAGCGGTAAAGCGTACGTTATCGGCGGTTATCAGGTTCCCTTGACCGATACAGCTGTATTTGATCTGGATTCCGATGTTACGGTTAAGAGTGGCAACTATTGGCTGGTAGCAGGTCATAGTCGCGGCAACTCTGAGTATTCTTTCGTCGGAACAGCGCACATCACTGTAGAAGGCGGCGAAATAGCAACTGTATACGGTGCGAGCGTTAACGGTAACTATTCCGGCAATGCTGTGATCAATATCAAGGGCGGCACGATCAACAATCTTCGTACTGCCGGTGATGCAACCCGCCGACTCGACGGTGATTGCACTGTCAACATCAGCGGCGGCATGGTCACGCTCCTTTCTCTCAACAATGTTATGGGTAAGACCACGGTCAACTTCTCCGGCGGTTCTGTTGCCAACGCAGAAAAGACGGTCGAGCCTGCAATAGCAATGTTCGTTACTGATGGTACGGCAACGTTGAATGCAACTGCCGATGTAGATGCAAAGATCATTTCGCTCTTCTTTGACAAGGTCAACTATGTCAGTGCGATCCCGGATGAAACGCCCGCACAGACCGCAGCTCCCGCAGCGACCACCGCAGCCCCCGCAGCGACCACCGCAGCTCCCGCAGCGACCACCGCGGCTCCCGCAGCGACCACCGCAGCTCCCGCAGTGACCACCGCAGCACCCGTAGTGACCACCGCAGCTCCTGCAAAAACGACTGCAACACCCGCAGTGACCACTGCCGCTCCTATAGAGACTGCCGAGGCACCTGCGGTTACTACCGCAGCACCCGCAACGACCACCGCAGCTCCTACTACTTCCGCAGAGGATGGCGGCTCTAATATCGGTTTGATCATCGGTATCGCTCTGGTTGTAGTCGTTGTCGCAGTGATCGTGGTAGTATATGTTAAGAAAAAGAAATAATTTTTTATTTCAAAAATTTTATATTTGGAGGTTCCTATGAAAAAGTATCTTGGCATTTTCCTCGCAGCGATTCTTTGCGTTATGCTCGCAGTAGCGGCATCCGCAGCAGACGTGTATGTCAATGACGGCGGTACCGGTGACGGCTCTGCGGCTGACAAGCCCCTTGGCAACATGACCGAAGCGATCAATAAGATCGCTACAGACGGCGGTAAAGTCATCATCGTAGATACGTATACCTGCGCAGAAGAGTATTACGAGCCCGAGCATGTCGGCAACATCGTGATCACCGGCGGCAAGTATGTGTTCTCACACGGAAAGTACAATCGCTGGTTCCTCAGCGGTCCCGGTTCCACCACGTTTGAGAATATTACCTTCTCGTATGCGGCAGGCACTACCCACTTGATCGTTGCACGCTACAACAAGCTGATCATGGGCGAAGGCATCATTGACGCCGGCACCAAGGCGTATATCGTTGGTGGTTATCAGTTGCCTCTTGACGATGCGGCGGTATTTGACAAGGATTCGGATGTTACGATCAAGAGCGGTAACTATTATCTGATCGCAGGTCACAGCCGCAGCGCAGGTGATTACGAGTTCACCGGTACCTCACATATCACTGTTGAGGGTGGCGAAATCGGATCTGTTTACGGCGCGTGCGTTAACGGCAACTATGGCGGCCATGGAGAGATCAATATCAAGGGCGGCAACATTACCAATGTTTATACCGGCGGAGACGGCACCCGTCGTCTGAACGGTAACTGCGTTGTAAACATCACCGGTGGTACGATCGGCGGTCTCGTGCTGAACAACGTAATGGGCAAGACTACCGTTAACTTCTCCGGCGGTGCAGTAGGCAATGCATCCAAGAGCGTGGAAGCAGCTATTGCTGAATTCGTAGTTGACGGTACGGCTACTTTGTATGCTACTCCCAACGTAGATGCAAAGATCATTTCTCTCTTCTTCGACAAGGTAAACTATGTTGACGAGATTCCCACCGGTCCTGCAGTGGAACTCAAGATGACGCTTGGCAAGACCACCTACACGCTCAACGGCGAAACCAAGACCATGGACGTTGCTCCCATCATCCGCAACGAGCGCACCATGCTTCCTGTACGTTATGTAGCCGAGGCTCTCGGTGCTGAGATCGCTTGGGACGGTGCAACCTCCACTGCAACGCTCAAAACGGCTGACACCGAGATCAAGATTACGGTCGGTGCGGCAAATGCAACCGTAAACGGCAAGAGCGTAGCACTCGATTCCCCCGCGTTCATCGAAAATGATCGCACTTACATGCCCGTACGTTTTGTCGCTGAAACCCTCGGCGGCACCGTAGCATGGGACGGCGCAACTTCCACCGCAACCATCACCAAGTAATAAGCCAAATGAAAAAACCACTGCACATCGTTGCAGTGGTTTTTTCATTACAGCTTGTCAAAAAAGTATTTATAATAAAAATCTTGTTTTAAAGACGGACATGCGCCGGCTTTAAAACTCCTTGAAAACCGCGCCCGGTGAGGGCGTCGCGAGACTTGCGGTTTTGTATCCTGTCGAAAACCCTTGGTTTTCGACAGCCTTAAATGAAAAAACCACTGCACATCGTTGCAGTGGTTTTTTCATTGATTCGGTTTTTTCCTTATATTATAATAAAATTGATATTGGCAGATTTGCCTATGATCAAGGAGGTACGTATGAAAAAAATTCTTTCTGTTATGCTTGCAGCTCTGCTTTTGTTGTGCACTTTTTCGCTGACCGCGTTTGCTGCGGATGAAACGGTTGCATATGTCAGCTGGGGCGGAAACGACGCGTATGACGGTCTGACGCCCGATACGCCCAAGAAGTCCTGGAAGACTTTTGAGGATGCCGGCGTTATGAGTCTGCTGCAAAACGGCGGTACGCTTGTTGCCGTTGGTAAAGCATATCTCGGCGCAAGCTACACCATGCCCGCAATGTCCGATACGCTGACCATCACCAGCGTGTACAACGGCGTTGACTACAAGAATCCCGAACCCGCAGAGAACCCTGCCTGCGCATTCAAGATGGCGACCGGTGCAACGCTGACGCTCCAGAGCAATGTTGTTTTTGATGACATCATTCTGTTCCAGGAGAACAATCAGAACACCATCAAGGTCGGTCTCGGTACGACGCTTACCGTAACGGATTCGGTTATTCTGCAGACCAAGCCCGGCAATGACTATCACTACAAGATCGTCGTTGAGCTCGGCGGCACTGCGATCCTTTCCAAGGCTGCACAAGAGACCTTCACCATCGAGAACCTCGGCGGTACTGTGCTGACCTACGGCGATGAGAATGCTCCCGCTGTAACCAACGCACCTGTTGTTACGACCGAGGCTCCCGTGGTTACGACCGCAGCACCTGCTGTAGTTACCACCGCTGCTCCCGCAGAGACTACCGCAGCTCCCGCTGTAACTACGACGGCTGCTCCCGCAGAAACCACCGAAGCACCCGTGGAGACGACAGAGGCTCCCGCAGTTACAACCGCAGCGCCCGCTGCGCCCACCACGACTGCTCCCGCAGCATCTACCGCTCCCGCAGAGGAGGGCGGCTCTAATGTCGGTCTCATCATCGGCATTGTTACTGCGATCGTTGTAGTCGTTGCAATCGTTGTAATCGTTCTCAAAAAGAAAAAGAACTAAGCCAAGTACATAAAAACAGCCGAGAGCCCGGGCTCTCGGCTGTTTTTATCTTCATTTAGTTTCCATATACCGAATGCAGACAGTACGGTTTGTACGGCGAGACTTCTAAGATCTCACAGCCGAGGAACCGATCTGCGCTGTCAATGCGGTATGCTGCCTTGTACGACTGCAAAAACTTGTTGCAGTCGGCGTAGAATTGTACCGTGACCGTGGAAACACCGTCCGCGACCGTTTCACTCACAATGTCAAAGCAGGGCTCCATGTTGCCGCCCTCCGATTGGATATACAGCTTGTTATTTTCGATATACAATTGCGCATTCGATAAATAATCCTCTTTTTGGACGTCGGCGCCGAATTTTTCTTTTGCCAGCGTCTCAAAATCGGCATACAGCAGCTTGCCCGACGCATCCGCGTAGCGTGTACACAGATAATGCTTGAACGGATCGCTTTCCCACTTGCCGTAGTCGCAGAAATCGTAACAAAGCGTGATGGTCAGCCATGCCGAGACCGTCTCCGTTGCCGCGGAAACGGGTGCTGTGACCGTGCTTTCCACACGCGGCGACTGTACAAACTGCATGGTGCAGTCTACAGCGTCGGTCACGATCGTTTGATAGTTGCCGACGGGGATGGTGTCAAGCTCGGATGCCGTCACCGTAAAGTTAAACGCGAGGTCGAAGCCGTAGATCTCGGGGTCGCGAATGATCTCCCACTCGCCAAGGTGTACGGTGTTAAACTCGAAATATTCCGAGTCGTTTTGGATGAAGTTGCGCAAAAACTCCAGGCAGTTGTCCGAAAAATTGCCGTCGTGGTTAAATGCCTGCCAGTTTTCAAGGGAAGTGATCGTGATGCGTTCATCCTCGATCACGATCGTGCCCGATGCATCACCGTTTGCGTCTGCCGCTGTGGTTTCGGCGGAGACTTCACCCGGTTTCAGCTCGGGTGCCTTTGCTTCTTTGTCACACGAAGCAAGCAGCACCGCCGAACAGGCTGCCAAAATCAAAAGAAATCGTTTCAATGTGGAACCCTCCGATAGAAAACTATCCTCAGTGTACCACATTTTCCGCCGCTTTTCAATGCTTTTTGTGCTTCGGCGGCTTTTTCTTCAGATCTCCCGTCGCGGGATTGTTCAGCAGCCTGCCGTCACGGTCAAAGCGGGAGCCGTGACAGGGGCAGTCCCAGGAGTGCTCACGCGGGTTCCACCGCAGAGCACAGCCGAGATGCGGGCATCGCGGCACCGTCGGGCGCAGCAGATTTGCCACCGCGCCGATAGCGTTGACGGCAAGCTGTGGGTGCAGGATCGAGCGCGACGGCGAAAATACCGCCGCATACTCGTTTTGCTTGCCGCAGACAAGGTCGGCGAGCAGTTCTGCCGCCGCCATTGCCGACGTCATCCCCCATTTGTTGAACCCGGTTGCAACATACAGGTTCGGCGTGCGGGCAGAGTACTGCCCGACGTAGGGGATGCCGTCCAGCGTCATGCAATCCTGCGTTGCCCACTGATAGGCGATCGTCGCTTTGGGATAATACCGCCGTGCGGCTTCCTCTGCATCTTGCCAGCCGCGGCTCTGCTTACCGGTGCGCCCACTGCCGCTGCCGATCAGGAGCAGATCACCGCTGTTGCGCCATGATAGCCCGCCGTCGCCGTCGATATACATGCCGCCGACATCCGCGCCGTCGCGAACGGCGGTTACATACGCGCGCTGCTGATACAGCTTTAAGAAGTAACTGCCGTGCTTGTTGAGAATGGGGAAGTGCGTTGCAATAATGATCTTTTCGGCACGGATGCTGCCGCGCGGCGTGCGTGCGACGCCGTCTGCAAGCTCGGTGACCTCGGTGTGCTCGTAGATGGTCAGCTCTTTTGCGATCTCTTTCAGAAATCGCAGGGGGTGAAACTGCGCCTGCCGGGGAAAGCATACCGCGCCCGCCACCGTAAAGGGAAGCGCCGCGCAGTCTGCCGCTTTTGCACCATAGCCGAGCCGCTCCAGCGCGCGCAGCTCCCGCTCGACCTTGCGCGCATCGTGCAGCGAGTAAGCAAAAGCGTCCTTTTGCGCAAACTCGCATGGGATCGACGCGCAAAGGCGGCGGTATCGCTCGAGCGCTTCTTCGTTGGCACGCAGATACAGACCCGCTGTTTCCACACCGTGGGTGCGGATCAGCTTGTCGTAGAGAAAGCCGTGCTGTGCAGTGATCTTCGCCGTGGTATTTTGCGTGACTCCGCCGCAGATGGTCCCCGCCTCGGCAATGACGCAGTCCACTCCGCGGCTGCAAAGGGAATATGCCGTAAGGATCCCCGCAATACCGCCGCCGACGATCAGCACATCGGTGCGAATATCGCCGTCGAGCGCCGTAAATCGCGGCATTGTGACTTCCGCCCAAACAGATTGCATGTTGTCACCCCCGAAAGTAGTATGCGCATCGCGGTCGGAATTATCAATAAAACTTTTTATTTTTCAAGACGGTTTTTTGCAGAATCTATTGATATAAAATAGGCGGCATGGTAAAATATACCCAAAAAGAACCGCGATTCGGTTTGCGGTTCTCACAACCACAGGAGGGCAGCCATGGCGAATGTAAAATCCGAACAAGAACGCGCAGTATTTCATTCCCGGGTACTGCACGCGGCGGCAAAACTGTTTTTGGAAAAGGGGTATGAAAGGTCTTCCACGCGGGAGATCGCGGACGCCGCGGGCGTCCATATCAGCGCAATGAACCGTTCCTTCGGCAGTAAGGAACAGATCCTGTGCGAGTTGGTCGGCTTCGTGCTTGACAGGCAGTTTTCCGCTGCCAAAAAGATGCTTGCAGGCGTGACAGAGGACCCCGTGCTGTACTACGCCGCAGAGACCACATTGCAGCTTTATCTTGCGGAGAGCGACGAGGCGATCCGCAGCCTGTATGGCGCGGCATATTCCATGCCGCAGAGTGCGGCGATGATCCACAGTGCGGTTACGGAAAAGCTGGTGCAGGTGATCTTTCGGGAGTATCTGCCGGACTTTGATACTAAGGACTTTTTTGAACTCGAACTTGCCACGGGCGGCATTATCCGCGAATATATGGTACTGCCGTGCGATATGTATTTTACCATAGAGCGAAAGGTACACCGCTTTTTGGAGACGAGTCTGCGGGTGTACAGGATCCCCGAGGAAAAAATAGAGGAAGCGATCGCCTTTGTAGGGCAGTTTGATTACCCCGCGATCGCAAAGCAGACGGTAGAAGATATGTTTGCCTATCTGGAAGGCGAACTTTAAATATAGGTAAACCACGGCACAAAGGGGTCTCCTCTTTGGTCGCAATATAGGAGTATATAAATATGAATGAAAAAAAGAAAAAAGCCCTATAGGGCGTGTGAACAAGTCTATCACTAAGAAATGATCCCCATAGGAGATTTGGTACTATGACAAAAACAAAATTTTCAAAAAGAATACTGAGCATGCTGCTCGCTATCATCATGGTGGTGGGCATGCTGCCGGGCTTTACGCTGTCGGCAAGTGCAGAAACCGCAAGCAGCACAACCACCCCTTGCGACGCAACAGACTGTGCGGGAACATATAATGCAAGCGGATTTTGCTCGGCAGATGCAACACACTATCAGCCTGCGAAGCAGGTGAGTGAAACACACCACTCCGAGTTAAATGCTTCGCATAGCGGCTACTATGCGATCGAGAATGCAGGTCAGCTTTACTGGTTTGCAAAGAGTGTTGATGAGGCAACTATCGGTACAACTACCAAATATTTTGCATATACCGAGGTTAAAGTCAATGCGGTACTGATAAACGATATTACCGTCAACACAAATGTTCTTGATGCTAACGGCGATTTGAACACCGGCACATTTTTGCAGTGGAATCCTATCGGAGCCAGCCGTAGTCGTATGTGCGGAATTTTTGACGGAAATAACAAAACCGTAAGCGGTCTTGTGTCAACCGATACCGCGTCCGATCTGTATGTTGGATTTGTTGCATTATCCAATGCGATTACAATTAAAGACCTCACTTTGGATGACTCATATATTCTTGGCAGCACGTGGGTAGGCGGAATTATCGGCTACACAAGTGACGGCGGAACAGCTTCCAAAAGGAGCATTATAAACTGCGTCAACAAGGCAACCGTAAAAGCCACATCAGAAAGAGCAGCCGGAATTGTGGGCGGCGGCACAGCTGTGATTGAAGACTGCAGGAATGAGGGTAAAATATTATCTGCAGGCATCGGCGGTGGTATTATCGGTGATATGACATATGCTTCCACTGTCAAAAAATGTGTTAATACAGGCGATATTGTGTGGGTTTCAACCAACCGAAATCCTCTTGGCGGTATTGTCGGAAGAGGAAGCGGCACATCCAGCGGTGATGCTGTTATTGAAAATTGCTATAGTCTCGGCGACATAATTATATCGGGAAGCAATTCGAGTAGTAATCAAGTCGGCGGTTTGGTCGGTTCTTTTGCAGGCTCGATTACGAATTGTTACAACTATGGCGATATTCTTGTAACAGGCACAATCTCCAATTGGGCTTTCGGAAATTTTGCCGGTTACTTAAGCGGAACGGCGACAAATTGCTATTATAACACAACAGGCGCATCATACGGCGCAGTCGGAGATGCAGATTATAACGGCGTCACAGGTAAGACCGCCGAGGAGTTTGCATCGGGCGAAGTATGCTATCTCCTGAACGGTTCTACATCCGAGGGGGATGATTTGGTATGGTATCAGACGCTCAAGACACATGAGACACCGGTGTTTGACGGTAAGGTGGTCTATCACGATGCGTCTGCCACACCGCAATATTTCAACGAGGGCGGTTCTGACCCCAAACCCACCACCTACACCGTAGCCGTCACCGCATCTCCCGCAGAGGGCGGTACAGTTACAGGCAGCGGCACGTACGAAGAAAACGCGTCCGTTACCGTTACGACGACTGCAAATGACGGTTATACCTTCGTCAAGTGGACGGAAAACGACAGTGCTGTCAGCACCGATGCAAGCTATGCCTTCACGGCAAGTGCTGACCGCAATTTGACAGCTGTGTTTGAGGCGAAGGCGCCCGCGACTACTTACACCGTTTCCTTTAACGCAAACGGCGGTACGGGCACGATGGATGATGTACCCGACGTTTCGGGCGAATACACACTCCCCGCAAACGGCTTCACCGCGCCTACGGATAAAGCGTTCGCAGGCTGGGCACTGAGCGCTGACGGTGAAGCGATAACAACCACTACGGTTGACGTAACGGAAAATATAACGCTCTATGCGATCTGGGGAGAAAAATATTCTCTGTGGGTCGGCGGTGAGCAGTTCAACTCCGCAAAGCTGACTATCACCGATGCAAACGGCGGTACGGCAACCTACGACCCCGACACCAATACCTTGACCCTCAACAACTACACCTATGAGGGCAAGGGATATAAGAATGCCGCTATCTATTACGGCGGCGACGACGGAACCCAGGCTAAAGGCGACCTCATTGTTTACGGCATCGGCACCAATCAGATCACCGGCACCGGCGGCAAGGGCATCGGCGCGGTCGGCAGTGTGACCGTCAGCGGCACCATGGGTGACATCACCGGCAGCAGCCTCGGTATCTACGCCGAAGGCAGTGTGACCGTCAGCGGCACGGTAGACGGTGACATCACAGGTAACGATTGCGGCATCTTCGCGACCGGTGGCGTGACCATCAGCGGTACAGTGGGCGATATAACCGGCAGCTCTCAATACGGCTATGGCATCTACGCGGACAGCGGCGTGACCTTTGCGGAAAACGCGACGGTGGGAAAGATCAGCGGCGGCTTATGCGGCATCTTCACGAACGGGATGCTGACCGTCAGCACCCCCGTTGAGATCAGCGGCAATACGGCTGCCATCGCAGCGTACAGCGGCATCGGCACGGACAAAGTGGCTGTCAGCGAGCCTGCGGACTATGTGACCGGCAGTTTTGAAGCCTACGGCGTTTACTATACCTCCATCGGCACCGAGGATGACTATGCTAACTTTACCCCTGCCAAGACGGTGAAGTATGCTGTCGGATACAGCGTTACGGTGGATGACAGTATCACCAATGGCTTCGTCATGGCGGATAAAAACTTTGCCGCCGCAGGGGTTACCGTCACTGTGACGGTCGTGCCGGATGGCGGCTATGTACCGGATACGCTGACGGTTAAGCAGGGCGAGACCCCTGTGACCGCCACCAAGGGCGAGGACGGCGAGTACACCTTCACCATGCCTGCCGGCAACGTCACTGTGACAGCAGTCTTTAAGGAGCTCACGCTCGATAACGCGGCTGCTTCCGTGACCGCCAACGGCACGACGACGCTCTACGCCGATCTTGAGAGTGCTGTGACCGCGCTGGAAAATGCGAGCGCAGAGGATAACGCGGTTCTGAAGCTGCTGAAAGACGTTACGCTATATGACTTTACGGTCAACTCCGGCGTGTTCACCCTGGACCTGAACGGAAAAAAAGTAATTGACGCAGAAGAAAATGGTTTCTCTCAGTTTGTGGCATATAGCCAGCTGACCATCGTAGATACCGCTGGAGACGGAGTTTTCCAGCCGTATCTGGCATTTAATAATACGGCAAAGATCGAGGACGGTATTTTTGAAGGTGTAGTTGGGGCATTTAGCGGTACGCTGAATATCAGCGGCGGCACCTTCAAGAATGTAGTTACAGTCCAACCTGACGCCGCTTGCTCCATCACTGGCGGTTCCTTCATAGTCCACCCGGGTGAATGGGTAGCCGATGGATACGGTGCTGTATATAACAAGGAAACCGGATATTACGATGTGGTGAAAGATACCGGGGAATACGCTGTGCCGAAGATCACGAGTGTGACGTTCAACAGCGACAGCTCCGCATACGACGCCGATACCAAGACATTTACCGTCAGCACAGAGCATCCTCTGATCATTACGGTCAAAGGCGAGAATATGACGGAATTCGGCCCCACAGACTTGCTGATATTTAATTCTTCGGGGACTTGTATACCCGTAGCTATCAATTTCGGCAAAGATACGTCGTATGACATTAACTTTAACACGAATCTTGTGCAGGCAGTATTTTCCGTTTTTGAAGCGTACGATCTTGCCGCAGATATCGTGGAACTGGATGTGGCGATCGGTAATTCTCCGACGGTCAGTTACTATGTGGTGTGGGAGGAGAAGATAAATGTTGTTCTCGCTACTGAGGTGGAAGAAGAACCTTATCCGGAATATCCTACTTACTCCGGACAGTCTCAGGCGCTTGTCACTGCCGGCACTGCTTACAGCGGCGTGATGCAGTATGCACTGAGTAATAACGGCGAAACTGCTCCCACGGACGGCTGGAGCACCGACATCCCCACAGCAACGAATGCCGGTACCTACTACGTGTGGTACAAGGCGTTGGGCGACAACGATGAAAGCACTCCCGCCTGTGTGGAAGCAACCGTTGAGAAAGTATTGCTGGACGTTACGGCAGACGATCTGTTTGCCGAAGTGGGCGACGATTGCCCCACGCCTACCTACACTGTTACCGGATTTGTAAACGGTGAGACGGCGGAAACGGCAGGCATCACGGGCACACCCGTGCTGACCTATGATGAGACGCCGGATATGTCCAAAGAGGGGTATTACTTCATCGAAGTCAACACTGACGGAATGACTGCCGACAATTACGACTTCAATCCCATCTCCGGCGGACTCACGGTGCTGGAGCACGTCCATGTCTTTGACGAAAGCGGTTATACGCTGGGTACGACCATCACCGAAAACGACACTATCTTTGCTACCTGTACCAAGGATAACTGTCCCAAGGACGGAAAAGTGGCGCTTGTACAGATCGTTGCGCCCGAGGATGCTGTTTATACAGAGGGGCTGTGGCATACCGCTTCTCTCTACGGATACACAGATCAGATCTCGCTTGATTCCGAGGACATTGTGTACAGTGCAGATCCTGTGAATGCGGGAACTTACACGGCTTCCATCACCTACAATGGCGTAACCGCCTCTGTAACATACGAGGTTGCCAAGCGTCCTCTGACGATCACGGCAGACAACAAGAGCGTAAGCGTGGGCGGCAGTGCACCGGAATACACCTACACCGTCACCGGTTGGGATGAAAGTTACGATGAAGAGGATGGTCCTAAGGTCAGCGGTATCACGGCGGTATGCGCCGATGCCGATCTTACCGCAGAAGGCACTTACACCATCACGATCTCCGGCACGCCTGTGGTCAAAGACTCTGAAGAAACGGATGTCAGCGACAATTACACGTTCACTTTGCAGGACGGCACGCTGACAGTAAGCCCCAACACCTACACAGTTTCGTTTAACGCAAACGGCGGTGCGGCGATCGATCCCATCACCGTAACATTCGGTGAGAAGTACGGCAAGCTCCCGTCCTCTGCGATCACCGGTCTGTCCGGCGGTGACAGCAACTGGTATCTGGTGGATGAAAGCGGCAATGTTACGGATACGAAGATCAGCAAGCTGACAGTTGTTGAAACTGCGGGAGATCATACGCTGTTTGTACAGCGAAAGGTTCTTGCGCCGACTGTAAAGATCACATTGGAAGTACCCGGTGCGATCTCGGACACTTACCAGTACTATGTTCCCGGTAATTCCACCCGTATCCTGACGGCAACAGTCAGCAACAGAAATGACGAGGTACTGGATTACAGCTATCAGTGGTATAAGGACGGCACACCGATCGACGGTGCAACCGATGCGGTCTTGCGTTTGGACGGCAACGTCTCCGACGGCGGTACATATAAAGTAGCGGTGACCGCTTCGCTCAAAGACAATGTCGGCATCACCGTAACAGAATCCGTTGCTGTCGGCGAAAAGGCACAGAATGTCAAGATCCTTCATGCAGCCAACACCCTGTCCTATGATGCAAACGGTGGCGAAAACGCTCCGGGTAGCCATTACACCGGCGGAGTGACAATCACGGTGTCCTCGAATCAGCCGAGCCGGGTATACCATACCTTTGCCGGCTGGAACACGAAGGCTGACGGCAGCGGCGACAGCTACAGCGGCGGCGACACCTTCACGTTTGCCGATGACAATGGCAACGGCGGCTGTGAAGTTACCCTTTATGTGCAGTGGACGGCTGATACCTACTCCGTCACGCTTGTTACAAACGGCGGCACGGTCCGCGATGGCAATGTAACCGAGTACACGTACGGTATCGGCGCGACACTTCCGACCAATGTCAAGAGAAGCGGTTACAGCTTCGATGGCTGGTACGATAACGAAGCCTGCACGGGTACTCCCGTAACGGAGATCACCGCTTCGGATACCGGTGCGAAGACGTTTTATGCAAAGTGGACCCGTGTCTACGTTTCGAGCAATACGTCTACTACTACCACCTATCCTCCCACTGTGGATAGCGGCGATAACGGTGACGTGACCGTGACTCCCGCAAAACCCGAAAAGGGCGACACTGTAACCGTTACCCCCGCTCCCGATACAGGCTATGAGGTTGACGAGATCATTGTTACCGACAAAAACGGCGATCCCGTAACTGTTACGGACAAAGGTGACGGCACGTACAGCTTCAAGCAGCCGACCGGCAAGGTCAATATCAAAGTGACGTTCAAGGCGACCGTCAAGGTTTGCCCGCGTGACAATACCTGCCCGATGTACGGCTATACCGACCTCGACAGATCTGAATGGTACCACGACGGCGTGCATTACTGCCTCGACAATGGTCTGATGGTCGGATGCTCCGATGATCTTTTCATGCCCGGTGCAGAGACGACCCGCGCGATGTTTGTGACGATGCTGTGGCGCTTTGAGGGCAGTCCCGTGGTCAACTATCTGATGCGGTTTGAGGATGTGGATCAGGATACATGGTATGCCGAGGCTATTCGCTGGGCGGCATCCGAGGGGATCGTACAGGGTTATGACGCGACGACCTTCGCGCCCGATGACAGCATCACCCGCGAACAGATGGCAACGATGCTGTACCGCTACATTCAGAAGAATGGCGGCGGCTTCACCGGCATGTGGATGTTCTTGCTCGACTACACCGACCGTGCCGAGATCTCCGATTGGGCATATGAGTCCGTATGCTACATGACGATGCACGGCTTGATGCAGGGCAAGGATAATAAGGTCTTCGACCCGAGCAGCAATGCGACTCGCGCCGAAGTAGCGACGCTCTTCCAGCGCTATTGCGTAAATCTGGAAAAGTAAATACGATCAAAAAGGTGCTCAACACGGTTGAGCACCTTTTTTTGAAGCTGTCGAAAAACCAAGGTTTTTCGACAGAAAGCAAAACCGCAAGTCTCGCGACGCCCTCACCGGGCGCGGTTTTCAAGGAGTTTTAAAGCTAGCTAAAGCGCAGCTTTAGGTTGCGCATGTCCGTCTTTAAAACAAGATTTTATTATAAATACTTGTTACAACGCACGGTTGTGGTTTTGTAACGCACGGTTACTTGCTTTCCTAAGCAGAATATGTTAAAATAAGGTATACGGATTTTTACGATCGAGACTGTGGGAGACTGCGATGCTAAAGGACTTTTTTAAGAAATACGGCTGGTGGTATCTGCCGGGCATGCTGTTTTTGTTTGTTGGCGCCCGACTCAAGACCGGTATACCGAATATACTCGGCAATGCTATCGACATGCTTTCGGATCTGACTGCCACGGATGCGGCGGATCTCTATGCCATCGCGCTCAAGCTGTTTTTGACAGCGGTGGGCGTATTCTGCTCGGTGTTCATCTGGCGTATGTGCGTCATCGGCAACGGCAGACGCTTGGAGCGGCATCTGCGCACGGCGTTCTTTGCCAAGCTGCAGTCATTGCCCGAGGAATTCTTTGAGCGCAGACGCTCGGGCGATCTTTTGTCCTATGTGATCAGCGATACCAACGCGGTGCGTATGGCGTTCGGCTCGGTGCTGGCACTGGGCATTAACGGTATTCTGACCGCGCTGTTTTCCATCCTTTCGATGGTGGATGAGGTGGACTCGCGGCTGGCATTTTTTGCGCTGATTCCGGTACCGTTTGCGGTCGCCTGCCTGATCCTGCTCGGACAGTTGGTGCGCCGCCGCTTTACCCGCGTGCAGCAGTTGTTTTCGGGCATTTCGGGATTTGTCAATGAGTCGATCATGGGCATCAAGGTCATCAAGACGTTCGCCCGCGAGGAGGAGCGGCACGATGCATTTAATGCAATCTCCGATGATATGCGCGATGCCAATGTGAAGCTGGTCAACGCATCGTCGCTCATTTCGCCCACGGTCAGCATCATTTTCGGATGCAGCTATCTGATCAGCATTATCTACGGCAGCAGCCTTGTGCTGGCGGGCAGCATCACGGTCGGTGATCTGGCGGCATTTTTGAATTACCTTGCGCTCGTGCAGACGCCTGTTTTGCAGCTCGGCAAGATCATCAACAATGTACAGCGCGGCGTAGCAAGCTACAAGCGTATCAAAACCATCATGGATGAGCCGTCCATCCCGCAAAAGGAGTTGGAATTCACCGAAGCGGTATCGGGTGATATTGAAGTAAAAAATCTGACGTTTCGATATGCCGATGCCGAGGAAGATGCGCTGTCGGACGTCAGCTTTACCTTAAAGCAGGGGCAAAAGCTCGGCATTGCGGGCACCACGGGCTGTGGAAAGACCACATTGCTCAGCCTGCTGCTCAAGTTTTATCAACCGCCGCGCGGTTCTATCTTCATCGGCGGCAAAGACATCTGCGATATTCCCGCGGCGAACATTCGCCGCAGCACGGGTTATGTCATGCAGGACGGCTTTTTGTTTTCGGACACGGTCAGCGGCAATATTTCTTTCTATTCGGGCAGTTCCAAGGAGCAGGTCGAGCGCGCCGCCGAACTTGCCGATGTTGCCGCGGATATTCTGCACTTTTCGGATGGCTACGAGACCGCCGTCGGCGAGCGCGGCACGCGTCTCAGCGGCGGACAAAAGCAGCGTATCTCCCTTGCGCGTGCGCTGGTGCGCGATCCCGAGATGCTCTTTTTGGACGACACGCTCTCGGCGGTGGACAATATCACCGAGGAGAAGATCATCGCCAATCTGGACGGCGTTTTGCAACAGAAGACCGCGATCATCATCAGCCACCGCCTGTCCGCGATCAAGGATTGCGACCTGATTTTGTATATGGATAACGGCGTTGTCACCGAGCGCGGCACGCATGATGAACTGATGGCAAAGGGCGGCAGCTATGCCGCGGCATACAACGAGCAGGCGGAGGTGGACCATGCAAACTAAGAAGCATATCGGCGGTATCCAAGGCTTGATCTCGTGGATGCTGCCGTACAAGGGCAAGTTTGTCCTCTGCGGCGTGAATGTCATCATCGCCAATGTCGCGGAATTGATCAATCCCTTGCTCACCGCGATCATTATTGACGATTTTCTCAAGGGCGGGGCAGAGAGCCGCGGGCTTTATTCGATCGCGGGCGTTGCTATGGTTTATTTCTTGCTGCAGGTGATCGGTTCGCTCTGCAACATGTACGAGAGCCGACTGATCTCCCGCGTGTCGCAGAGCATCCTGTATCAGATGCGCTCCGAGGTGTTTGACAAGATCCTGCACATGTCGCTCGGCGAGTTGGATCACAACGGCACGGGCAGGCTCATCACCCGTTCGACCAACGATGTGGAAACCATCAACGAGTTTTATTCGGACGTGTTTATCAACCTGTTCAAGGATATATTTTTGCTGATCGGCATCGTCATTGCGATGTTTGCCGTCGATGCAAACCTTGCGGTGATCGCGTTTATCGGCATTCCGATCATTTGCGCCATTGCGTTTTCGATCAAGCGCGTGGTCAAAGAGAATCACAAGAAGATCAAGTCTCTGACGGGTGCGATGAACGGCTTTATCGCCGAAAGCATCAGCGGCATGCGGCTGATCCATGCGTTTTCGGTCATGCGCGAGAAGCTGCAGGAGTTTAAGGCGCTCAATCAGCAGTTGTACCGCGCCAATATGACGCAGGTGTTCTTTAACACGATCCTGCGCCCGTCGATGGAAGTCGTCAACAACTTCGTCATTGCGCTGCTCATTGCCTTTTCGTACAATCGCGTTGCGGGCGGCGTGCTCGAGGTGGGTGTGCTGTACGCCTTTACCACCTATGTCACCAAGTTTTTTGCCCCGATCAACGACCTTGCCGACAAGTATACCACGGTGCAGTCCGCATTCGTTTCGATGGACCGTATCAACGAGGTGCTCAACACCGAAGATACCGAGGATATGGAAAGCGGCGAGCAGCGCGGACGCGTGATCGGCGATATTGAGTTCCGCGACGTCTGGTTTGCGTACAATCCCGATGAATGGGTACTGCGGGGCGTCAGCTTCCACATAAAAGCGGGGCAGAAAGCCGCGTTTGTGGGCGCGACCGGAGCAGGGAAAAGCACGATCATTTCGCTCATCAGCCGATACTACATGCCGCAGCGCGGCGAGATCTTGATCGACGGCGTGAACATCAACGACTGGTGCCTGCGTGATCTGCGCCGTAGTTGTGCGACCGTTTTGCAGGACGTATTTCTGTTTACCGGCACGGTGCGGGAGAATATCGACATGCAGGCGGGGCTGACGGATGCTGAGATCGTAGACGCGCTCAAAACGGCGCAGGTCGGTGAATTTTTGCGCCTGCCCGAGGGGTTGGAAAACAAGGTCTACGAGCAGGGTGTGAACTTTTCCACGGGAGAGCGGCAGCTCTTGTCCTTTGCGCGCGCCATTGCCGAAAATCCCTCGGTGCTTGTACTCGATGAAGCGACCGCGCACATCGATTCGCACACCGAAAGCATTCTGCAAAAGGCGATCGACAGCATCAGCCGCGATCGCACCTGTATCTTCATTGCACATCGCTTGTCTACCATCCGAAGCTGCGATTGCATTTATGTCCTGCAAAGCGGCATCATTGCCGAAAGCGGCACGCACGATGCCCTCATGCAGCAAAACGGCCTGTACGCAGAGCTGTCGCGCAAGAAGGATTTTTTAAAGGGGATGTAAGGTTGTAAAAAGCACCGCATGGTAAGGGAAACTTGTCGTGCGGTGCTTTGTGTTAATTTAGAATATTGGTGGCTAAATCGTATTTGTATATGCGTTGTTCTGCATCAAAACGTACTATGACACTGTCTAATATATAGCCTAAACGCTCCAATAATTTGCAGGAGCGCGTGTTGGCGCTTTGCGTCTCGGATACGACCCAAGACAGTTGCAGATCTTTATAACAATGTCGCAGAGTCCATTGCAACACTTCGGTTGCATATCCTTTGCCCCAATATTCGGGTAGAAATTGATACGATATTTCTTTTACTGTCATATCGTGATGTGGTGCAATGGCTATAATTCCCATCATCGCGTTTGTCTCCCGTAATCTGACAGTATAGTGAATGCTATCGGTGTTTTCTGTCCAAAAGCGCAGACGTCTGTAGGCATCGTCTTCGGCAAGCGGACCTCCGAGAAAAGCGCGGATTTGCTTGTCTGTCAGCAAACGCAGTGCTTCTGAAAAGTCGTTTTCCTGTAAAAACGTCACTACACAGCGATCTGTTTCATATGTTTTCATATATTGCTCCTCCGCGATCTCAGTTGGAATAGTGTACTGTACTTTGCCAATTCGTCTATGATAATTTCTCTATGCGATTTTTTCGATATATCGAATGGTGTGCTTGAATGCAACCCTGTCGGATGCCCCTTTCCCGTTTGGCATTTTCATTATATCATAACGATGAGGAAAAAACATTTCCTTGGTTGCGAAAATTTAAAAAGTGAAATGGTTTGCATTTGCTCATGGTAAAATTAACTCGCAAAGTAGGGGGCATAACTCTCGTTAATAGTGAAATATTTTGCCTTGCGGCAAAATGTGAAATTAAATCCACCCACCGCCGCAGCGATTTCACACGCCGCAGGCGTATTTCACATTGCGAAGCAATATTTCACCCACCCGTAAGGGTGGATTTAGTTGAAAAACCGACTTGTAAAAACAAGTCGGTTTTTCTGGTGGAGGCGGTGGGGAAATTGTCTTCGCTGCGCGAAGCCATTGACCCCCGCGCTTGCGCGCGGTGGTTCTCGCACCTTCACTTTCGACGCAAAAAGAAAAAGAGCCGCATGGCTCTTTTTTCTTTCTGGTGGAGGCGGGGGGAATCGAACCCCCGTCCGAAAATCCCTTGATATAACTTTCTCCGGGTGCAGGACACCTTTAAGATTTCCCGCGCCGCACCCCGGTGCACGGGGGTAACGGTTTGGTAGCTTTTTTCTTTATGACCGCTTCAAAAGCAAACGGGCGGTGCACATTTACCACTGCATGACGCCAGATCCGAAGCCGTGGTCCTCAACGGTCTGACGGGCTGCTTGAAAAAGCAGCGGCACAGCTTACGCTGCCAGTGCTACGTTATCGTTAGCGTTTAATTTTAAGTTGGAGCTTTTAGAGAGGATCCCCGACCTCTACCCGCTTATCATACCTCAAAATCCCCGTCGAAACCTTTACGCCCCCATGGGACGGCACGTTTGTGCCGTGATTTATCGGTAGGTAAATATTTTAACACGCGTGATGCGCAATGTCAAGTGGATTTCTTTGGCACAAGGCGCGTATCCAGGCACCAGTCGCATGCCAGATCCAGCCATGCGCCGAAGCGATGATTCTGTATACAGGAAACCTTATCGCCGGTAGCGCCGCCGTGCGGCCCCTTTTCAAAAATGTGCAGCTCAAACGGGATGCCGTGCTTCTGCAAAGCAGAGGCAAACAGCATCGTATTCTCATAGGGAACGAGATCATCCGCAAACGTCGTCCAAAGGAAAGACGGCGGTGTGCTTTCAGAGACTTGCTTTTCGAGCGACACCATTTCGCGCAGAGCGGGATCGGTTCTGCCACCGAGCAGATGTTGTATGGATCCTTCGTGCGTGAGTGCCGGATCGCTTGTGATCACAGGGTAGGAGAGGATCAGACCGTTCGGGCGAACGGCTTCGGTATCGCCGAAGTAGTTTTTGGAGATTTCTTTATCCCAAAATACGCCGACGCTTGCGGCGAGGTGACCGCCTGCGGAAAAGCCGCAGACATACACTTTATCTGCCGAGCCCTGCCACGCGGTAAGATTTTCGCGGATGTATCGGATCGCGCTGAGCGCTTCCAGCAGTGCAACAGGGAAAGGCGTATCCCCTACGGTGTAGTGCAGGATGCAGACATTGCATCCGCGGGAGAGAAACCGCATCGCGATCGGCTCTGCCTCACGCTCGGAAGTGAAGCTGTAACCGCCGCCGGGCAGTACCAAAACAGTCGGGCGCGTGCCGACATTATACTTCTGCATATCGCCGTCCAAATTCGGCACGAACACTTTCATGTACGGTGCGTAGGGCGCATTTTGCGGTTTTTGCACATCTATTTTGGAATAATCGAGTTCGATATTTTTTATTTCGTAGATCATGATCTTCTGTCCTTCATAGCACGGTCAATATCGCGTGAAGCCTGCCGTTTTGCATCCGATTCGCGCTTGTCATAGAGTTTTTTACCTTTGCAGAGTCCGACTTCGACTTTCACATGCGAACCCGAGAAGTAGAGCGACAGCGGAACGAGAGTGAGTCCGTCTTCTTTGACTTTAGAGAACAGGCGGATGATCTCACGTTTGTGCATCAGCAGCTTCTTTTCGCGCAGGGGCTCGCGGTTGTAAATATTTCCTTTTTCATACGGACTGATATGCACGCCGAGTGCAAACAACTCGCCGTTCTTGATCTCACAATAGGAGTCCTTGAGGTTGACCGCGCCCTGACGCAGGGATTTTACCTCTGTTCCGTAGAGCGCCACGCCCGCCTCGTATTTTTCCAGCACGAAGTAGTCGTGGTATGCTTTTTTGTTCTGTGCAATGCTCTTGCCTGCTTTCTTTTCCACGGTGCATACCTCCTTTTGTGGTTCCAGTTTATTATACAATGAAAAAGCGACGAAAGCAAGCATAAATTGTTGTTTACAAACAGAGTCTTTATGTGGTATACTATATTTTAATACAAAGCAGAAAAGGGAACACAATGAAAGAATATCTGGAATGCGGAAAAATCGCCAATACGCACGGTGTGCGCGGCGATGTGCTCATAGAATCATGGTGCGACAGCCCCGAGGTGCTTGCCGCGCTGAAAACAGTATATACCGAGAAAAACGGCGTTTATTCGCCCATCAAGGTGCAAAAAGCATCTGTTTACAAAGGCAGGGTGCTTGCGGCGCTGGAAGGCATCACCGTACTGGAGCAGGCGGCGGTGCTCAAAAACACAGTGTTGTTTGCTGCGCGCGGTGATCTGCCGCTCGGAGAGGGCGACTACTTTGTGCAGGATCTGCTTGGTCTGCCCGTGTTGGAACTCGAAACGGGAGAAAAATACGGCGTGCTCACCGATGTGATCTCGGGCGCTGCCTCGGATCTGTATGAAGTGCAAACCGAAAAGGGAAAGTTCTTGGTTCCCGTGGTACCCGCGTTCGTCAAAAAGATTGACCCCGAGAGCGGGATCTATATACAAGCGATTGAAGGGATGTTTGACTGATGCGTTTTGACATAATGACGCTGTTTCCCGACCTTGTGACGGGGATCCTCGGCGAGAGCATCATCGGCAGAGCACAGAAAAGCGGCGCGATCGAAGTGCATGCGCACAACATCCGCGACTACTCGGAGGATAAGCACCGCCGCGTGGACGATACGCCTTACGGCGGCGGCATGGGCATGCTGATGGCGGCGCCGCCGATCGACAATTGCTTTCGTGCGATCTGCGCAATGCAGCCTGAAGATGTGCGCCGCAGAGTGATCTACATGTCTCCGCGCGGCAGTATTTTCAATCATCAAAAGGCGTGTGAGCTTGCGGCATATGACAATGTGGTGATCCTTTGCGGACACTATGAGGGCGTGGATGCGCGCATCATAGAGGAGATCGTGGATGAGGAGATCTCTATCGGCGATTTTGTGCTGACGGGCGGCGAACTGCCCGCGTGTATTGTGACCGACGCGGTGGCGCGCCTGGTGGACGGTGTGCTCTCGGATACCGAATGCTTTGAAAAAGAGAGCATTGCAAGCGGACTCCTTGAGTATCCGCAGTATACCCGTCCGTATGAATTTCACGGCAAAAAGGTGCCCGATGTGCTGATCTCGGGGCACCATGAAAATATTGAAAAATGGCGGCTGGAACAGTCGGTGGAACTGACCAAGAAAAACCGCCCTGACCTCTATGCGGTCTGGGAAGCGGCGCACCCGCCTGTGGAAAAGAAGAAAAAAACAAGACGGAAAGGAGAAGAGACGTGAAAAGCGGATTCGGGAAATGGCTTTCGGGCTTTTTGGAAGGCAGCGCGATCCTGCGCGGGTTGGATAAACTCGGCAGCTTGCTCTATAAAAAGCTGGGGCAGGGCGCATACAGCTTTGCGTTCGGCTCGTACGATACGATGTGCGAGACCTTTGAGGACAGCGCGGTAGGCTCCAAACAAAAGAAAAAGCGCGGCGCGGTCAGTCGTTTTCTTGCCTCGAATATGGAAGAAAGCGTGTATGTAACCGCGATCGGTTCGATGATGCGGTATCTCAGCCGATTGTCGATGCGTGTAATCGGCGTATTCTTGATGTCATCGGGATTTTATTCTCTCTTGGCACAGCTCATTCTGTATCTTTTGGCGCCGAGCGATCAAACGCTCTTATACGGTGCGATCTCGGTGGCGATCATTCTGCTCAGCATTCCGTTTTTGTTTTCCAAGCGGGCGCTTTGCAGCGTCGTGTACGACAGCGCGGTGTTCGGCAGGATCGCGCGGGACTTCTGCGGTTTCCGCGAACGGAGCTTTCAGGTGGAAGGAAAACCGACAGGGCGCAAAAACGCGGCGTTTATTTTGGGACTGCCGTTCGGTATTCTTTCCTGTTTCGTAAATCCGGCGCTGATGCTGATCTTGATGATCGGTTTGATCTTTGCGTATATTGTTTTGCTGAACCCCGAGTGCGGCTACCTTTTGATACTGTTTATCCTGCCGTTTTTGGTGGTGCTGCCGCATCCGAGTATCCTGCTCGCATTGCTGACCGTTTACACATTCGGCTGCTTTGTGATCAAGGTGATTTTAGGAAAGCGCTCCTGCAAATTTGAACTGCTGGATGCTCTGGTGATCTGCTTTATGGCGGTGATGCTGCTCGGCGGTTTGATCTCTTACGGCGGTATGCAGTCGATCAAGGCGGCATCCATCTATGTGGTGCTTATGCTCGGTTACTTTTTGACGGTCGGACTTGTCAACACCAAGGAGATGCTGAAAAAGTCGGCGACGGTACTGTGCGTGTCTCTGCTGCTGGTTTCGGCATACGGCTTGTATCAGAATTTCACCGGCAATATCTCTGCCGAGTGGATCGACACCGAAATGTTTGAGTCGATCGGCGGACGCGTGGTCTCCACATTTGAAAATCCCAATATGCTCGGTCTGTATCTGATCCTGCTGCTGCCTCTTTTGGCGGCGGAAATGATCGGAGAAAAGAACTGGTGGAAGAAGCCGCGATATATTCTCTCGTTTGCCGCAGGTGCAGCATGTCTGATTTACACATGGGCGCGCGGCGCATGGCTCGGCTTTTTGTTTGCGGCGGTCGTTTTCCTGCTCATGTGGAACAAACGCACAATGGGACTGCTGCTGGCGGGCGTGCTTGCACTGCCTATGCTGATCCCGTATCTGCCCGCAAGCATCGTTTCCCGCTTTTCGAGCATCGGCGACCTGACCGATACCTCTACGAACTACCGCGTGTATATCTGGCGCGGCAGTACCAAGATGGCGGCGGATTATGCATTGACGGGCATCGGCATCGGTGAAGAGGCGTTCAACCGCATCTATCCGTACTACTCGTTTGCGGGCATTGAAAAAGCACCGCATGCGCACAATCTGTTTTTGCAGCTGTTTATCGAGGTCGGCATTTTCGGCTTTATTATATTCCTTGCACTTTTGATCTGCCTGTTCCAGTGCGGCTTTTCGCTTGCCAAGCACGGAGCGGACAAAGAAGTTCGTCTGATCGGTTGCGGCGCACTTTGCGGCGTGCTGGCGGCACTGGTGCAGGGCATGACCGATTATGTATGGTATAACTATCGCGTGTTCTTTGTGTTTTGGTTAGTGATCGGTCTTGTCGCCGCGGCACGGCGCATCGACTATGCCGCACGGCAAAAGCACATGTATACAAGCAGCGCGTGCAGCGTAGATTTGACATTGGGGGAAAACTAAGATGACAGAAGAAAAAAGATCTTTTCGGATCAATATCGTAGATGTTTTGATCACGGTAGTGATCGCGTGCGTGATCGCGGTCGGTGCGATCATGATCGCCAATGCTTTTGGCGTGGATGCGTCTTCGGACAAGGAAAGCCTGACGGTGGAATACACGTTGCAGTTCAGCGGTCTGCGTTCCGAATTTGCCGATAAAGTGCAGGTGGGAGATGCGGTGGTCGAGGCAGCAAAACGCTTGGGACTCGGCACAGTGACATCCGTACGGTATGAGCCTTATACCAAGGATGTGTATAACCAGGAGACCGACATGATGCAGGTGGCAACGCATCCCGATTACGTTACCGTTTATATTACGATTCAGGCGGATGGGTATGAATCCGACGAGATGTATTACGTCAACGGTATTAAAATGGCTGTAGGCACGGGCATCAGTATCCATGCCAAGAATTTCTGCGGTACGGGCTATGTCAGCGAAATGCTGATCAAGTAAGGAGCGGACGATGAGTAAGAGAAAACTTCGTGTAAATATCCTGGATTTTCTGATTTTGGCGGCTGTAGTGCTTTGCATTGCGGGTGCGCTGCTGCGCGGCGGTGCGAAGAACACAGATCCGAAGCTGGAGACACAGACTGCCGTGATCACGTTCCATGTCTCCAATGTGCAGAGTGCGTCGCAGTACTGCTTTAAAGCAGGGGATAAGATCTACAGCCAGTCGCTCGGCTGCGACATGGGCAGGATCGTCGGCGAGATCACAGCCACACCTTCTGTATATTATTATGAAGAGAACGGTGAGATCATCAAGGCGTACTCCGAAGCAGGACGTGTGGACCTCGTCGGTACTTTTGAATGCGAGGGACAAATGAGCGAGAGCGGCTTTTTGATGGGCGGAACGCAGTATATTGCTCCCGGTATGACGACCTATGCTTACCTGCCGGACATCAATGTAAACATTCTGATTACCGATATTACACTCAAATAATGCGTAAAAAGTACTGAAATATTAAAAAATATTGAAAAGTGCTTGCATTTTTTCCATGGATTTGTTATACTAAATTACAGTAATAAGCGCATCATTGTGTACTTAGGTACCTGTTTTGGAATGAAGGAGCGATTTTCTGATATGATGACCCAAGAAGTTACAATTACCAACAGTGTCGGTTTGCATGCAAGACCTGCGACTTTCTTTATCCAGAAGGCAAATTCCTATAAGAGTTCGATCTGGGTGGAAAAAGATGATCGCAGCGTAAATGCAAAGAGTTTGTTGGGCGTTCTTTCCCTCGGTATTGTAAGCGGCATGACCATTACGTTGGTTGCAGACGGTTCCGACGAGGAAGAGGCAATTGCAGGACTCAAGGAGCTTATCGAAAACGGTTTCAACGAATAAGCAAAAGGGTGATTATTGAATGGCGGGCATAACGGAATTCGTTGTGGTCGCCTTTCTTATTTTGCAGGAGGCTGTATGGCAAAAATAACAGAGACCCGCGAGGAGCGTCTGGCACGCCTGTTGGAAAAGGCGAATTCATTGCCGCTTCGGCCGGGCGTTTATATTATGAAAAATGCCTCCGGTGAGGTCATCTATGTCGGCAAATCGCGCAAGCTGAAAAATCGCGTGTCGCAGTATTTTCAGAACAGCGAGAAAAATATCAAGACCAAAAAAATGGTAGCTGCCGTACAGGAGTTCGACTTCTTTTTGTGCGATACCGAGATGGAGGCGCTCACACTGGAGAATGTTCTGATCAAAGAGCATTATCCGCGGTATAACATCAACTTAAAAGATTCCAAAAGTTATCCTTATATTAAAGTTACTACGGGCGAGGAGTATCCGCGGCTCGTTGTCACGCGTACCCGCGGTGCGGATCGCGCCAAATATTTCGGTCCGTATTCGGGCGTGAGTGTGGCATATAATATCGTGGATACGCTTTGCAAAACGCTCGGTATTCCGAACTGCAAGCGTGTTTTTCCGCGCGATATTGGCAAGGAGCGTCCCTGCATCTATTATCAGATCGGGCAGTGCATGGGTGTTTGCCGCAAGGGAAGCGCGAAAGAGGAGTACGACGCTGCCATTTCGGCGGCACTGCGCGTGCTCGGCGGTGACTTTGCCTTGGCGAAGGACGAGCTGGAAAAACGCATGTACCACTGCGCCGAAATCGAAAATTTTGAGGCGGCAGCAAAATGCCGAGACAGCATTGCGGCGCTCGAGAAGATCTCCGAGCGGCAAAAGGTCGTCTCCTCGCCGAAGGCGGAGCAGGACGTAGTCGCGCTGTACAGTGATGACAAATGCAGCGTGATCTCGGTGTTCTATGTGCGCGGCGGCATGCTCGTGGATAAGGGCGAGTATGTCTTTTCCGCTGACGAGATCCTTTCGGATGAGGATATTCCGAGCTTTCTCTGCGGACTGTATTCCACGCGTGAGTATATTCCGCGCGAGATCCTTTTGTACAATGACACGGACGGCGAAAGCGCAGAGGCACTTGCAACATTGCTCAGCGAAAAGGCGGGGCGAAAGATCAGCGTGCACCGTCCGCTGCGCGGTGAGCTGAAAAAGCTGTGCGAGATGGTGTATGACAACGCCGCGGAGAAGGCGGCGAAGTTTGCACAGGCAAGCGAGCGCGACAACAAAATGTTGGCAAAGCTCGCGGCGCTGCTTGCACTGCCGGATCCGCCGCATCGTATAGAAGCATACGATATTTCCAACCTCGGCAGAGAGCATATCACGGCGGGCATGATCGTTGCCGAAAACGGAAAACTAAAGAAAAAGGACTACCGCTCTTTTTCGATCCGCACGACGGACGGTATCGATGATTACGGCGCGATGCGCGAGACACTTTCACGCCGCCTTGCACATCTTGCGGATGAGGAAGGGAGCTTTTCGCATCGACCCGATCTGATCTTGCTCGACGGCGGTGCGGGACATGTCGGCACGGTGCGTACACTGCTGCACGAACTCGGAGTTTCGATTCCCGTATACGGCATGGTCAAGGATGAGCACCACAAGACGCGCGCGCTCACCGACGGAGAGCGGGACATCAGCATCGCCCGCGAGCAAAGCGTGTTCGTATTCATCTACGGACTGCAGGAAGAAGTGCATCGCTATGCCGTCAGCCGCATGGACAGCGCAAAGCGGAAAACGCTGAAACGCTCGATGTTGGAAGAAGTGCCGGGCATTGGTCCGGCAAAAGCAAAAAAATATCTGAAAGCTGCCGGCAGTCTTACTGCTATAAAAGGGGCAGACATCGGCAAATTTGCCGAGTGGGGCATTCCAGAGAGAGATGCCGCTGCGATCATAGCATATTTTCACAAGGAACAGGAGAGCAACACATGAGAATTATCACAGGTACTGCCAAGGGCACAAAGCTGTTTACGCTGGAGGGGGACGCTACGCGTCCGACTTCGGAACGTGCAAAAGAAGCGCTCTTTTCCATGATACAGTTTGAGATCGAGGGGCGCCGCGTGCTGGATCTTTTCGCGGGATCGGGACAGCTCGGGCTGGAGGCGATCAGCCGCGGTGCGGCATATTGCATGTTTACGGATGCCTCGGCGGATGCGATCGGCATTGTGCGCAAAAATATCGAG
This sequence comes from Clostridia bacterium, assembly GCA_017398595.1. Lineage (GTDB taxonomy): Bacteria > Bacillota > Clostridia > Oscillospirales > CAG-272 > UMGS902. The sequence continues at coordinate 27,436 of JAFQFR010000020.1, read as the reverse complement.
AAAACGCGCTTTACCGAGCAGACGAAGACTTTGATCACGGATTATCGCAGCTTTTTGCGTAAGTCCGCGGGGCGCGAGGGATTTGACATTATCTTTTTGGATCCGCCCTATGCTTCGGGCGCGCTCATCGATGCACTGCTGCGCCTGTCGCGCACGAATCTGATGAAGCGCGGTTGCCTGTTGGTCTGCGAAAGCGAAAACGAGGATGCGCGCATCTTTGAAAAGGAACCGAAACTGGCAGAGATGTATACCTCCGTACGGCAAAACGGTTACGGCAGAGTGCATATCGAGTTGCTGACGCCCTCCGAAAACTATTTTGTAAAGAACGAGGCAGAAGATGAAACATAAAATGGCACTGGTGACAGGGAGCTTTGATCCGATCACAAACGGGCATGTCGATATCGCGCGCCGCGCGGCAGCACTCTTTGACCAAGTGATCGTTTTGGTGGCGCAGAACGCGGAGAAGCAGTACATGTTTTCGGCGGATGAGCGTGCGGAGATCGCAAAGGCGGCGCTCGCCGACATTTTGAATGTCACCGTAGAAACTTGCGATGGTTATGTTGCAGATTTTGCCAAGGTCCGCGGTGCCGATGCGTTTGTGCGCGGTATTCGTGGCGGCGCGGATGTTACCTACGAGCAGACGATGGCGGATACAAATTTTTCGCTTTGCGGTCTGGATACCGTACTGCTGTTTGCCAAACCCGAATACCATACGGTGAGTTCCACTGCTGTGCGTCGTTGCCTTGCGGCAGGGACGGGCGCGGAGGAGATGATGCCGCCTGCGGCATTGCAGCTCGCGCGATCTTTTTTGGAGCGGCGGCAGGGATAGCTTTATGAGAGTCGAATGCATCGCGTTTTGACGGTGATCGCGTTCGGCTCTCTTTCTTTTTAAACGTATTTGTTTTGCGCGAGATGAACAAATACATTTGATTTATACGAATAGATGTGTTGTTTTTGAACAAACATCTTGATTTTTTGTATTCAATTTAAGACGCGAATGGTGTATATTTATGTTGAGCGATGGATAAGTTCCTCGCGGTTACCGGATAATTTGATTTCTACGGAGGTATGCACTATGAAAAAAATTTTGACCATCGTAATTGCATCGATCCTGCTCGTATGCGGCATGGCTATGACCGTGGGTGCGGCAGAGTATGTATATTACGAAAACGACTTCTCGGATCCGAAGACACTTTCCGATTTTACGCAGTATCGCGGCGAATGGGATATTATTGACGGACAGTTAATGCTGGTTGGACCGGGCGATGTTGAAGACCTGAGTAAATTTGCGTTCATGCTGTACACTGCGGATCCTGCTGTTATGAATCTGACCGACTATATTGCAGAAGTGGATCTGATGAATACACAATCTGCAGCGTGTCTGATGTCTCGTTGCGATATCACGCAGGCGCAGGCGGAAACGGAGAACGGCTGGTACGGCTACATAGCATTTCTCAGCAACAACGGTACTAAGAGTGCGTTCGGTCGCGGCAACGGTCTTGGTGCATATGCGGGAAATTTGCACGTCAGCCCCGCAGTGACCAATCCCGGTGCCAACCTGCATCTCAAGGTAACCTATGAGGGAACCCATATTACATATATAATGTCCGATCTGAATACCGGCAGTGAGCTGTACACGATCGAGCTCGACAATGATGAGTGGGCGTACGGCTCGTTTGGTTTCCGTGCTGCGATCATGCAATCCGGCTTGATCAACCTTGGTGTTCTCGGCTTTGACAATCTCAAGATCACTGCTATCGGTGAAGTCGGCGATTGGCTTGCAGCCGGTAAGTCTCTTGCGGATTACAAGCCCGGCGTTGCCTCGAATGTTATCGTTCCCAAGGTTACCGAGGCGATCGAAGTAACTGTTCCCGAGGTCGTAAAGGTGGAAGCTTCCAAGCTGGACGCAACCAAGACGGAATATGTATTCTACGAGAATGATTTCTCGGATCCTGCTACGATCGCGGATTTTACGCAGTATCGCGGCGAATGGACGATCAAGGACGGACGCCTGTATTACAGCGCGAAGACGACCGGCTTTGAAGAGACCGGCAACTTCACTTTTATTCTGTATTCCGGAAATCACGATGCAAATCTGTTGCAGAATTACACGTTGGAAGTCGATGTTCACAATTCGCAGACGGCATCCGGCGTGATCACGCACGCTGATCTGTCGCAGGCAGACAGTGACACCGCGACCTCTTTCTATGGATATCTTTCTTTCATTTCCAATGACGGCACCAAGGGTGCGACCGGTTATTGTGATTGGCAAGGCGGCTGGGGAGGTAGCTTGACAGTCGGCGAACCTCTTCTGAATCCCGGCGGAGACTATCATCTTAAAGTTGAGTGTGCAGACGGTATGATGATCTATACGATCACTGCTGTCGGCAGTAACGATGTGATCTGGACGGATACGCAGGTCACCGCAGAATGGCCCACCGGTTCTTTCGGCTTCCGCATGCGTGCGGCTATGGACAGCCTGGTTTCGCTGGATAATACCGGTTTTGACAATCTCAAGGTTACGGTATATGGTGAAGAGGCAGTTCTCTTGAATGCAGGCTATCATCCCAACGCAGAGATCGTAGGGGAGATCAGCATTCCTGCCGTTACCGTCGCTCCCACAGAGACGACCGCGGCTCCGGCAGAGACTACTACAGCACCCGCAGAGACGACTGCTGCGACCACCGCAGCGCCCGCAGTTACCACGGCAGTCACTGCTGCGACCGGTACGGTTCCCGCAGTGACCACAGCTGCTCCGGCAGAGACTTCTGCTGTTCCCGAGACGACCGCAGCCCCTGCGGAGACTACTGCAGCGCCCGTAGTTACGACGGCTGCTTCAGCAGAAACAACGACTGCTTCCGAGACGGCTGCAGCGCCTGCGGTAACAGATACACCTGCCACAACTGTTGCTCCTGCGACTACACAAGTGGAAGGCGGCGCCAATGTTGTTTTGATCGTTGGCATTGTTATTGCAGTGGTTGCGGTTGTCGGAATTGCTGCAGTGATTTTCAAAAAGAAGAATTAACTTCAATTTATGCAACAAGGACTATATAAAAGTATATAGTCCTTGTTCCTTTTGTTTAAATCAAACATGAAAAAATATACAGAATGTACAAATTATGCAAAAAAATTGCTCGGATATTTATTTTTTTTGAATGGAATATTTACTTTCTGTATTTACTTTAACCACAAAATAGTGTATAGTGAATTTGTAATATATTCAATATATACGGAGGTATGTACAAATGAGAAAACTTTTGGCAATTGCAGTTGCAACCATTCTGCTCGTTTTCGGCATGGTTATGACTGCGAACGCTGCGGAGTATGTTTACTACGAAAATGATTTTTCGGATGCAAACACTCTTGCAGACTTCACCCAGTACCGCGGCGTATGGGGCATCGTTGACGGACAGCTGATGCTGACCGATGTCGGTGATCTGGACTTTGCGCAGCAGTTCTTCTTGCTCTACACCAAGGATCAGGGCGTTATGAACCTCACTGACTATATCCTGGAAGTAGATATGATGAATGTCCAGTCGCAGGGCGGTCCTCTGCTTCGCTGCGATATTACCAAGGCGAACAACTCTACGTCCAATGCATTCTATGGTTATCAGATGTTCCTCAGCTTCACCGGCAGCAAGCCTGCAATCGGTCGTGCAGATGCTTCCGACGGCTGGAAGGGTAACCTGCATGTTGGTACGGATGTAACTGCTCCCGGTGCAAACCTGCACCTCTACTGCAAAGTAGAAGGCAAAAATCTTACATACATTGTAACTGATAAGGATACCGGTGTAGAGCTTTTCAACTATACAATGGAGAATGACGAGTGGGCACTTGGTTCTTTCGGTTTCCGTATGGTTGGTATGAACTCCGGTTTGATCAACATGGGTGCTGTCGGCTTTGATAACCTGAAGGTTACCGCTATCGGCGAAGTCGGCGATTGGCTCGCAGCAGGCAAGTCTCTTGCAGATTACAATTCCGGTGTTGAGAACAACGCTGTTGTTGTTGCACATACCGATGCGATCGAAGTAACCGTTCCCGAGGTTGTTAAGGTTGAGTCCTCCAAGCTGGATGCAAGCAAGAGCGAGTATGTATTCTATTCGAATGACTTCTCGGATCCCGCAACCATCAGCGATTTCACCCAGTATCGCGGTGAGTGGACCATCAAGAACGGCGGTCTGTACTACAGCGCGCTGACTTCCGGTTTCGATGCAACCTCTAACTTCTCCTTCATTCTGTACTCGGCTAACCATGATGCAAATCTGCTGAAGAACTATACCGTTGAGGCAGACATCTACAATGTACAGACTTCTGCAGGTATTCTTACGCATGCAGACCTGTCTCAGGCAGCAAGCCGTCCGAATTCTAACTCTTTCTACGGCTATACTTCCTTTATTGCCAACGATGCTACCAAGTTTGCAGTAGGTTATGGTAACTGGGAAGGCAACTGGGGCGGAAACCTGGTTGTAGGCGAGCCTGTGATCAATCCCGGTGGAAATTACCACATCAAGGTTACCTATCCCGGTGACGGTACGTTCACTACCACTGCTACCGCAGTAGGCAGCGATGAAGTTATTTGGACGGATACCCAGGTTATTTCCGAGTGGTACGAAGGTTCTTTCGGTTTCCGTATGCGCGTAGCTATGGATGCACAGGTTAACCTCGATACCGCTTACTGGGATAACCTCAAGGTTACCGTATACGGCGAAGAGGCAGTTCTCTTGAACGCAGGTTACCATCCTAACGCTGAGATCGTAGGCGCAATCGAGGTTCCTGCTGTTACCGAGGCTCCCGTAGTTACGGATGCTCCCGTAGTTACGGATGCTCCTGTAGTTACCGATGCTCCCGTTGTTACGGATGCTCCCGCAGTTACCACGGCAGCTCCCTCTGTAGAGCCTGTTGCTACGACTGCTCCTGCAACGACTACTGCTGATGCGGCAGTTACCACTGCTGCTCCTGCGACGACCACCGATGCTCCTGCAGCTGTTACTACTGTAGCTCCTGCAGAGACTACCGTTGCTCCCGCAGAGACCACTGTTGCTCCTGTTGCAACCGAGGATGCTCCTGCAACTACGGATGCTCCCGCAGTAACCACTGCTGCTCCTGCTACCACCCCGACGGATGACGGCGCAAATGTCGGTCTGATCGTTGGTATCGTGATCGCAGTTGTTGTAGTAGCTGCAATCGTTGTAGTTGTTCTTAAGAAAAAGAAGAACTAATTAAAACGTAATTTCAAAAGCACTGCATGAGCTCATGCAGTGCTTTTTTATCGAAAAATGTTAAGATTTCGTGATGGATGTTTACATTTTCCGAAAAACGCGGTATACTGAGAGTACTGAGTTTGACGAAAGGATGGCTGCGAAAAAGGTGAAAAACAGACTGCATGGAATAGACGCGGTGCGCACGGCGGCGATCCTTTTTGTGGTGATCCTGCATTCGATTTCTCTTTCCGAATGTATAGAAAATGCGGCGTCGCCGATGTGGGTGCTTGCACTCTATCTACGTCAGCTTTCGTTTGCTTGTGTGCCGCTTTTTTTGATGCTTAGCGGCTACCTGCAGAATCGGAAAAAATTCTGCGCGGCATATTATCGGGGTATCATTCCGCTGTATCTTTCGTATATCGTGATCAGTATACTTTGCGTGGCGGCGTATGCGATCTATGGATATAAAACCGACGCGGTGTCCGGTTTCGGCGGTGCAGTGTACAGCCTCTTGAACTTTTCTGCAAATCCGTATGCATGGTATTTTGAGATGTATATCGGTCTTTTTTTGCTGATACCGTTCTTGAACATGATCTATCATGGCATTCATACCCGCAGAGGCAAGCATATTTTGCTGCTTTCGCTGATCCTACTCACGGTGCTGCCGGATACGGCTGCGGGGCTTTCGCCGTATTACAGCGGCGCGTCGGATGTGACGTGGGATATTTTTCCGGATTTTTTCAAGACGCTGTATCCCGTGACGTATTATTTTATGGGCTGTTATATTGCGGAGTTTCAACCGAAGCTGCGCGGCGGCAAAAAGCTGCTTGCGCTTTGTGCGCCGCTGCTGCCGTGCGGTTTGGTCTTGCTATATACGCATCTGCGCGGACAGTATGCGTGGTATGTGTGCAACGGGTTCCAAACGCTTACGTCGTGTATAACGGCGCTCGCGGTATTTCTTGCACTTTATGATGGGGATATACAGGGGAGATTTTTGCAAAAAACACTGGAGCAGATCGCACAGTGCTCGTTTGAAATGTATTTGCTTTCGTATTTGTGGGACAATCTGATTTACAATGTGATCGAATTGCATTTGCGGCTCCCGCTCGCCTTTACGGTGATATTGGTATTTGTGTGCTCTTTTGGCTCGGCGATCGTCCTGCGCCTTTGCTTGCAACCGATCGCAAAAGTGCTTATGAAAGGGTACGATCGGCTGACGTGTGGGAAAGTGGAGGACCTGTAAAAACAAAACGCATCTTTTTGTTTGAAAAAGATGCGTTTTTTCTTTGCAATAACGCTTGGGTGGGGGAGTTTCCCTGCAAAAGAGGTGGCAAACGCCACCTCTTTTATATTATAGTACAGAAAATTCGGTTTTTTCAGAAAAAGGTATTGCATTTTGGAAAGGATTCCTTTATAATAAAAGCATAGGTGGGGAAAAGTGGGTAATTTTCTCATCAAAGTGTTGGAAAAAGGGGGATAAACGGCATGGAAAGCAAGCAAACGTTTGTCGGTGAATACCGTCATTCGCTCGATGCCAAGAACCGTTTATTCATTCCTGCAAAGTTCCGCGAACTGCTCGGTGAGAATTTTGCGATTTCCCGCATCAACGAAAAATGCCTTCTTCTGTTTTCCGAGGAAGAATGGATCCGCTATACGGACAAGCTCTTAAACGGCGTCCCCGCGGATACAAAGCGTATCGCCCGCAAGGTGTTTTCCAAAACGACATATGCAACACCCGATGCACAGGGAAGAGTCATCATTCCCGCCAAGCTCTGCGAGCTTGCCGAACTGCAAAAGAATGCGGTGATCGTCGGCGCGGGCAACCATGCCGAGATCTGGTCCGAGGATAACTGGGATGCACTGGAAGCCGAGCTTAGCGACGAGGCACTTGCAGAGACGTTCAACGCTCTCGGATTTTAAGGTGGTAAGTCATGGAAGAAGTAAAGTTTTCACATGTTTCGGTGCTGCTGCCTGAATGCATCGAGAATCTGGATATTAAGCCGAACGGTATTTATGTAGACGGTACCACGGGCGGCGGAGGACATTCGCTCGAGATCGTCAAGCGCCTGACCGACGGCGGCAGATTGATCTGCATTGACCGCGATACCGACGCGCTTGCCGCTGCGGCAAAGCGGCTGGAGCCGTATGCAGAGCGCATCACCTTTGTACACAGTAACTATTCGGAGTTGGACACGGTATTGCGCGATCTTGGGATCGATGCTGTGGACGGCGTTTTGCTGGATCTCGGCGTTTCTTCATATCAGTTGGATACGGCGGAACGCGGCTTTTCCTATATGCAGGATGCGCGTTTGGACATGCGCATGGATCAAGCGAGCGCGCTCAGCGCATATGAAGTCGTCAACGAATATTCCGAAGAAGAACTTCGCCGCATCATTTACGAATACGGAGAAGAAAAGTTTGCCAAGAACATCGCGGCAAACATTGTAAAGGCGCGTGTCGACGCGCCGATCGAAACAACCTTGCAGCTCTCGGAGCTGATCAAATCTTCGATGCCGAAAGCGGCGCGCGAAGGCGGCCACCATCCCGCAAAACGTACGTTTCAAGCGATCCGCATTGAGGTCAATGCCGAACTGACAGGCATTCCGCCCGTGATCGAGGCGGCAGTCTGCCACATGAACGTGGGCGGCAGGCTGGCGATCATCACCTTCCACTCGCTGGAGGATAGGATCGTAAAACAAACATTTGCAACGCTGGCGACCGGATGCACCTGCCCGAAGGAATTTCCGGTGTGCATATGCAACAATAAACCGAAAATCAAAACCGTATGTAAAAAGCCGATCACGGCAAGCGATGAAGAGCTGCAGGTCAATCCTCGCTCGAGAAGTGCAAAGCTCCGTGTGGCAGAGAAACTTTAAGTTGGGGGAACAAAAATGGGTATGCAGAATCAGAGTACATTCCAAAGCGGCAGATATACCACTACCGTTCGTGATGTCCTGGTAGCAAAAGCAATTCAAAACGGCTATAATCCGTTTTGCAGAAGCACAGACGCCGGTGCGCGCAAGGTGACTGAAGAAATGCGTGCAAAGGTGAAAGGCATTTCCGTTCCCAAAACTGCAATGACACCCGCTTCGAAAAATCCGAATGCGGTTGTCCGTGAACTGAAAGCAGCTCCGGCACGCCGTGAGAATATGGTACGCAGAGAAGTGGTCGCAATCGAAAATTTTGAGCTGGTGAGACGCAAAAGCTCTTCATTTTCGCTTGGCATGCTCGTATCGGTCATGGTTACGGCGATGGTCCTTGCCATGGTCGTATTCAGCGGATCGCTTATCAACGAAGAGGCACGCCGCTATTCGGAGCTGACGAGCACGCTTGAGAATCTGCAGGCAGAGAACAAGACCCTCACGCTGGAGCTCGAGGAGAAAAATGACCTTACGGTGATCGAGGATCTTGCAAAGAACGAACTGGGCATGGTCAAGGTTGCTGAGGCGGAGCAGAAATATGTTTCCCTTGCAGACGGCAATTCGATCCGTACATATACCGCAGAGACGGAGAATACTTCCGTGACGTTCCATATGCTGAATGCTTTTGGTGAAAAGATCAGCAACTTTTTAGAATATCTTGACTGAATCCGAATATCTTTATAAGGAGAATACTCTACTTGGCGCAAAGGAGAAAGAATGATGGCGCAGCGAAATGTGAACAGTGTAACAGCTAAGCGTGGCTTTATATTGCTCGCATTTTTTGCGTTATTGGCTACCGCGCTGATCTGCGTTATTTTCAAGATGCAGGTGTTTGAGTACGATACATATCAGCAGGAAGTTATCGATCAGATCACGGTAGAGAACTCCGTTGCCGCAGAGCGCGGCGATATTTACGATCGCAACATGAATGTGATCGCAACCAATCAAACTACATGGCGCGTTTTTATTTCGCCCGTCGATATTCAAACCGCGGTTTATTCGTCGGCGATCGAACGCGCTATTTATCGTGTTCGCTACGGCGAAAGTTTTTCGGTTTCCGCGAAGGGCGACAGACAGGATGAACTGATCGCCGACGGTCTATCGGAAATTCTCGGCGTAGATCGCGACTCGATCCTTGCCAAAACGGCAAAGGCGGGCAGACGCGACGAGACGATCAAGAAGAACGTCGACAAAGAGACCGCCGACAAGGTGCTTGCATTCATTGAGGAAAACGGATTGGAACAGCAAGTGCATCTCGAGGCGACCAACAAGCGCTACTATACATACGGCAGCCTTGCGGCGCAGACGATTGGTTTTACAGGTGCGGACGGTCAGGGACTTTACGGTCTCGAATACATGTACAACGAAGAGTTGACCGGCATTGCAGGAAAATATATCATCGCGCAGGATGCACACGGCAACGAAATGGCATATAATTATGAGAGCTATGTCGAGCCGATCAACGGATACAACATGATCACCACGATCGATGAGCGGATTCAGCAGGAGCTGGACGCGCAGGTCAAGGCGACCGTGGAGGAGAATGCGCCGACCAACCGTGCGGTCGGTATTGCCATGAATCCCAAGACGGGTGAGATCTATGCGATCTCGGTGCAGCCTGATTTTGATTTGAACGATCCCTATACGCTTGATTCACTTTCACAGGCGACACTGGCAGCCAGCGGATTTGAAGAAGGCAGCGAAGAGTATAAAAAGCTGCTGTCCGAACTGCGGCAGCTCATGTGGAGCAACAAGGCGACCACGGATGCTTACGAGCCGGGTTCCACATTCAAGCCGATCACGACTGCTATGGCGCTGGAAGAGGGCGTGGTTACTCCCACCGAAACCTTTACCTGCACGGGTAGTTTGCTTGTCAGCGGATGGTCCAAACCCATTCATTGTCATAAAACCTCCGGTCATGGAACGGTGACGTTCGCCCGTGGCTTGCAGCAGTCCTGCAACCCTGTACTGATGACCATTGCGGCAAGAGTTGGCGTGCAAAAATTCTGTAACTACTGCGAGGCGTTCGGCTACTTCCAAAAGAGCGGGATCGACCTTCCCGGTGAGGCACAGACAATTTTCTTTGACCGCAATACCATGAGTAATGTTGACCTCGCAGTTGCTTCTTTCGGTCAGCGCTTCAATGTCAATCCCATTACACACTTGACTGCACTTTGCGCGATTGCCAACGGCGGGTATCTGGTCACGCCGCATCTGTTGGATAAATTCGTTGACGACGAGGGCAATGTAATATACGAGTATGACAACACTCCCAAACGTCAGGTGATCAGTACGGCAACCGCAAATACCATTACCGAGATCCTGGAGGCAGGCGTCTCGGGTGACGGCGGCGCGAAAAACGCCTATGTCAAGGGATATAAAGTAGCCGCAAAAACTGGTACTACACAGAAGGGTACGGGCGAAAACGAAAAGCGTATCAGCTCCACGATCGCATATGCACCTGCGGACGATCCGCAGATCGCCGTCCTCATCATGGTCGATGAACCGACGGGTGACAGCGTATACGGCAGCGTAGTTGCAGCGCCGTATGTTTCGGCATTCCTGGCAAATGTTTTGCCGTACATGGGCATTGAGCCCACTTACACCGACGAGGAACTCGCCACCATGCAGGTAACGGTTGCACGGTATATCGGCAGCAGTGTTGCCGATGCCAAGGCACAGATCGAAAAACTCGGTCTCAAGGTCGAGGTGGTCGGCGGCGGCGACACCGTAACCGCACAGGTGCCCAAGCGCGGCAGCGCGGTTTCCAAGGAAAGCGGAAAGGTGATCCTGTATACGAACGATGCCGATCCCGAGAGCAAGACGGTCACGGTACCGAGCGTGCTCGGACTCACCGCTGCGCAGGCAAATACCAAGCTTGTGAACGCGGGACTGAATATCGAGATCAAGGGTGCGCAAAATTATGATAAGGGCAGCGGTGCGATCGTAACTTCGCAGTCTTACGCCGGCGGTGCTACGGTGCCGTACGGTACGGTCATCACCGTGGAAGTGCTGCATATGGATGCAACGGATTAAAAGGATGCGGAATTTCATAAAAACGGACGTGAAAGTATCAACTTTCGGAGGTTTTTATGGAACTTGCAAAACTTTTGGCAAATACAGATGTATCTCTCGGCGAGGAGCTTGCAGCGCTGGAAGTATGCGGCGTATCCTATGATACACGCCGCTTGCAGCCGGGCGATGTGTTTGTTGCTCTTGGGGGCACAAAGACCGATGGCAGCCGCTATGCGCTCGATGCAGAGCAGCGCGGTGCCGCGGTCTATATCGGAGAAAAAGCGGTCAGCGGCCTGCATATTCCGCAGCTGATCACAAAAAACGCTCGTCGCACGCTCGCTTTCGCCTGTGCCAATCAAAACGGCAATCCGCAAGATCGCATGCGTGTGATCGGCGTGACAGGCACCAACGGCAAAACCACCACCGCCTACATGCTGCGTACCATTCTGGCGCATAGCGGCTATAAAACCGCTTTGATCGGAACGGTCAAAAGCATGATCGGCGAGCAGGACTATGTCCCCGGTCTTTCTGAGGTGCAACAGGATAACTTCACCACCATGACAACGCCTGATCCCGATGCCTTATATATGGCGATGCGGGAGATGGCGGAGCAGGGGGTGGAGATCCTTATCATGGAGACTTCTTCGCACGCGCTTGCGCTGGAAAAACTGGCGCCGATCGCGTTTGCGCTTGGTATATTTACCAATCTCAGCGAGGAGCACCTCGATTTCCACGGCACGATGGAAAACTATCTTGCCGCGAAGGCAAAACTTTTTCAAAACTGCCGCGTGGGTCTCTACAATGCGGATGACGCATATGCGGGGGCACTGCTCGAGAAAGCTACCTGTAAAACGGTCGGCTTCGGCATGCGGCAAAAAAGCGACTACTACGCCGAGCAGATCCGCCAAAACGGTGTGTTCGGCAGTGAGTATATCCTGCATTCGGGAAATGCAAGGTTCAAGATCAAAACAACCATTCCCGGTGATTTCACGCTGTACAATACGCTTGCCGCCGCATCTGCGGCGCGTGAGCTTGGTGTGGATCTGATGAATATCCAAAACGCGCTCTATTCGCTCAACGGCGTTTGCGGCAGACTGCAGCGCGTCGATCTCGGCTTTGCGGGCAATGCGTTTACGGTGTTCATTGACTACGCGCATACGCCGTATGCACTGGAAAATCTGCTGCGCACCGTCAACGGTTTCCGCAGTGCGGGACAGCGGATCGTAACGCTCTTTGGCTGCGGCGGTGACCGCGACAAAGAGAAGCGTCCGATCATGGGAGCACTTGCCGTTCGCATGAGCGACTATGTGATCCTGACGGGCGACAACTCGCGTACCGAGGATCCGCAGGCAATCTTGTCGGATGTGCTGGAAGGTATGCAGGGTGCTAAAAATTACACGGTGATCGCGGATCGCCGCGAGGCAATCGAATATGCGATCGAAAATGCCCTGGAGGGCGACATTATATTGCTCGTAGGCAAAGGACACGAGCAATACGAAATCGACAAAGACGGTCTGCATCCGTTCTCCGAGATCGAAATTGCGGAGAAGGCTGCAGAAAAGAGAAGAACATAAAAGGTTTTAACAGGAGAGGAGGCGCAGTATGAAGATCGAACTCAAACTCGGAGCCGTGACGGCAAAAGAGCTTGCGGAATATATGGGAGCGGAGCTGATGGCTCTGTCCGAAAATGCGCCGATGCAGCAGATCGAGCTGCTGACCAATGAGATTTCGGAAATTACGAAAAACACGTTGTTTATCATAGATGCGGATAACTCGCTTGCCGAAATGATGGCGGCGGCGAAGAAGGGCGCATATTGCGTGCTGTGCACGAAGGCACCGACGGCGCTCGAGAAGATCCCCGATACAGCGGTCATCGTCTGCGACAATATCCGCGCGGCGATGGAGCGCTTTGCCAATCAGTATGTCAAGCGCGGCAAGCATCGCACGATCGCTTTGACGGGTGCAAAGGGAAAGACACGCACGGGCGAGTTTGTCTACTCGGTCCTCGAAGAGATGTACAAGGTGCATAAAGCGACGGATAAAAAAGATACAGAGAAAAATGACGCGCTGATGCTGTTGGATATTCCCGCAGATGCCGACTTTTTCCTTGTAGAGCTCAAGATCCGCGACAAGCGGGATGTTGCTCGTCTTGCAAAGCTTGTGGACTGTGACCTCGGTATTATCACGACGGTGTACAGTCCGATCACCGAGACTGCCAATATTGACGTGCTGGCAGGGCTCAAAGAGGGCGGCGAGATCGCGCTTTCCGCTGATGACGAGGCGTTGTCACTGGTTTGTCGTATGGATGCTGCTACCAAGACGGTATCGGTAAAAAATGCCGATGCGCAGCTGTATGCGGAAAACATTCGTGCGTATAAAGACCGCACGGTATTTGACATTTGCGGCAAAGATGTGCGCATTGAAAATTTGGAGATCCATTTCACGGGCATCGAAAATGTGTACAGCGCGCTGTTTGCGGCACTGGTGGGACTGCGCTTTGGTGTGCCCGCCGAAAAGATTCGCACGGGACTAAAAAACTATCATTCTTCCGAGCTCGGTGTGGAGATCTACACCGTCGGCGGGATCACTTTTATTGCCGACAGTTCCTCTGCAACGGCGGAGAGCGTAAAGAGCGGCATCGATACACTTTGCGATATTGCGAAGATACACAAACATTCGCGCAAGATCGCACTGGTCGGTGACATTCGCGATTTCGGACAGGATACGCGTGAGCTGCACGAGCGCATGGGTGCGTATATCGTCGAAAAGAAGATCGACAAACTCTTCACCTTTGGTGTCGCCGCGGAGCAGATCGGTGTAGGCGCGCGGCGCGCAGGTATGCCTGCAGGGGATGTTTCGGGCAATCTTGAATTGTTTTCTCCGCTGAAAAGCGCAGAGGCAGTCGCTGGCATCTTAAAGGAAGGCGATGTGCTGCTCATCCGAATGGGCAGACAAAACGCTGCGGCGGAGATCGTACAGTATCTTCGCGCAAGATTTGAAAAATAACACGGAAAGCTGGAAAACGGTATGACAGTAGTATATGTGGCAGTTGCGGCGCTTGTATTTTTGGCAACGGTAATTTCGCTGCGCTTCCTGATCCCGAAACTGCGCAGTATGAAAATGGGGCAGAAGATCCTGGATATTGGTCCTCGTTGGCACAAGTCCAAGGAGGGAACACCCACGATGGGCGGTCTTGCGTTTGCGATCCCCACGACGGTGGTTTGCGTGATCGCAATGCTGTATTTGCACTTCAGCGGTAAGAGCACGAGCGTACTTCCGCTGCTGCTGACGCTTCTGCTTGCCGTCGGCAATGGTGCTATCGGCGTCATCGACGATTTGACGAAGTTTAAAAAGCAGCAAAACGAGGGGTTGACTGCTCCGCAAAAATTCGCTTTACAGCTTGCGATGGCGGGTGCGTTCATCGCGCTGTTAAATTTGTACGGAGAGATCGACACCTCGCTGCCGATCCCGTTTACGACCTATGAGCTGGAGCTTGGCTGGTTCTATTATGTGTTTGCATTGGTGTTTATCACCGGTATCATCAACAGCGTCAACCTGACCGATGGTATTGACGGTCTGGCAAGTTCGGTCACCTTGGTCGTAGCCATCTTTTTGTCCATGCTGGCATTTACGAGCCGCGGTATCGAGCTTGCGGTGCTCGGTGCGGCAATGGTCGGTGCGACGCTCGGCTTCCTGGTGTACAATTTTTATCCCGCACGCGTATTCATGGGCGATACAGGCTCGCTTTTTCTCGGCGGACTTGTTGCAGGTGCGGCGTTTATGATCGACAATCCGCTGATCATTGCGCTCGTAGGTATCGTATACATATGCGAGGCGCTGTCGGACATCATTCAAGTGGGCGTTTATAAGCTCACACATAAGCGCGTCTTTAAAATGGCGCCCATTCACCATCACTTTGAAAAGTGCGGTTGGAGCGAGCGCAAGATCGTATTTGTTTTTTCTGCGGTAACTGCGATCTGTTCTGTAGTGGCATATTTCGGCGCATAACTTGAAAACAGGGGGAGCGGCAAATGGAAATGAATAAAAGTATAAGAAACGCCGCACCCGTGCCGGCGACAAACGTTGAAAAGCAAAAGGAGCATTTTGATCCGGATGACTACAGGGTAGTGCGCGGGGGCGTAGATAATTTTTTGCTGTTTACGATACTCATCTTGGTTGCTTACGGCTTGATCATGGTGTTCAGCGCAAGCTACGCGGATGCAGAGAGCCGTTACGGTGACAGCTATTATTTCATCAAGCGGCAGAGCGTGATGGTCGTGATCGGCTTGATCTTCATGGTCATTGCATCGCGTTTTCCGCTTCGGTTTTATAAGATGGCGGCGATTCCTGCGTATTGCGTTTCGGCTTTGCTGCTCGTGGCAGTTTTGGTGATCGGTGATACCGGCGGTGGTGCGCAGCGCTGGATCGACCTCGGTTTTATACGATTTCAGCCGTCGGAGATCGCCAAGTATTCGCTGATCCTTATGCTTGCCTGGTATTATTCCAAATACTGCGATAAAGCTTTTGACTTTAAAAATAAGCGCAATTCCAATCTATACGGAACGATCTATCCGCTGTGCCTGATCGGTTTTATCTGCGTGCTTGTCCTTCTGGAAAAGCATCTCTCGGGTATCATCATTATCGGCTGTATTGGTTTGATGATCATGTTTGCTTCGGGTATCAAACTCAAGCTGCTCGGTCTCATGGGCAGTGCGGCGGCGGTATTTGTCGCAGCGTTTGCGCTGTTGACCGATTATACGAAGCGACGCATCGACATTTGGCTCAATCCCGCAGCGCATCCGCTGGACGGCGGTTGGCAGACCTTGCAGGGCATGCGTGCGATCGGTTCGGGTGGCTTCTTCGGACTGGGACTCGGCAACAGCCGGCAAAAGTACAGCTACGTTTCGGAGCCGCAGAACGACTTTATTTTCACGATCATCTGTGAGGAACTTGGATTCATCGGCGCGCTTGCGGTGTTCGCACTGTTCGGTATTTTGGTATGGCGTGGCTATGTCATCGCAATGCGTTCACCAGATCGCTTTGCACAGCTTGTGGCGATCGGTATCAGCAGCAAGATCGCGCTACAGGTCATTTTGAATATCGCGGTCGTTACCAATTCTATCCCCAATACGGGTATCGCGCTTCCGCTGTTCAGTTATGGCGGTACGGCGATGGTGGTGCAGCTTGTGGAGCTCGGAACTCTCTTGGCGATCTCCAGGTACACTCTCGAAAAGAAGTAGTTATCTTCCTATTTATATAATACTATATTGCAGTTAAGCTACATAAAAGTCAAGAAAGGTCAAAAAATATGCGCGTATTGATGACGGGCGGCGGCACAGGCGGACATGTATATCCGGCGCTGGCGATCGCCTCGGTAATTAAACAGAATGACCCAAAAGCGGAGATCGCTTTTGTCGGTACGCCGAGCGGTATGGAAAACAAACTGGTCGGCGCGGCGGGATACAAGATGTATCATGTTGATGTTAAGGGGTTCAGACGCAGTCTGTCTCCGAAGAATATCAAGGCAATGTATCTTGCGCTCGTTTCTCCGCAGCGTGCGAAAAAGATCATTCGTGAGTTTAAACCCGACATTGTGATCGGAACGGGCGGATATGTTTCCTGGCCGATCCTTGTGGCAGCATCCAAGCTCGGCGTACCGAGTGCCGTGCATGAGTCCAATGCGGTACCGGGCGTTACAGTCAGACGGCTCGCCGCATATGTGGATCGCGTGTATGTCAATTACGAAGAAAGCATCGAAATGCTTTCCCACAAGGAAAAGGCGATGCGTGTCGGCTGCCCGCTGCGACTGGATTTTGAGGCGATCGACAAACAGACGGCGCGCAAGATGTTGGGCATTGCACCCGATCGCAAGGTGGTGCTGTCCTTTGGTGGTTCGCTCGGCGCAGAGCAGGTCAATTTTGCCATGCTCGATTTTATGCAGGATTATGTACAGCATCACCCCGAGGTGCTGCATGTGCATGCCACCGGTTCGATCGAGTGGGAGATCGCGACCGGTATCTTCCGGGAGCGGGGGCTCGATCAAAAAGACAATATCCGCTTTATGGAGTATATCAACGACATGCCGTTGCAAATGGCGGCGGCGGACGTGGTGGTTTGCCGCAGCGGCGCCAATACGGTTTCCGAACTGGCACTGCTGAAAAAAGCAGCGGTGTTTATCCCGTCGCCCAATGTCACTGACAACCAGCAATTTAAGAATGCCAATGCGATCGCGAAAAAGGGCGGTGCGCTTTTGATCGAAGAGAAAGACATCACCCGTGAAAAAATGCGGGATCTCATTGTGTCGGTATTAGAAGACCCGCAAAAGCAAAAGGACATAGGCGAAAAGATTCATGATTTCGCCGTGCCGGATGCAAACCGAAAGATATATGAAGATATTTGTCGCCTGATCGGTCGATAAAAGTCAAAAAAGGTCAAAATGTAAGGAGGGTGGCGCGTGCGCGATAATCGAGATAATCGAGAGAGAAGCAAACCGCAAAGCGGACGCGGTCCGTCCTTCAGTGTGCAGGATGAGATACGCCGTGATCGGCGTATGCGTCGGACAAGCCATGTTCGCCGTGCGCGTTCCGCAACGCAGTCTGTTTTGACGGCAGTCTTGTGTTTGACGATCTGCGTGCTGCTGATCATCGCGGTTGTATGTATTGTCACCCGTGCCGCGACGGTTACGGTCAGCGGCAATTCGCGGTACGCCGATGCGGAGATTCTTACAGCGGCGGATATTGACGGCGACATATTGCCGCTGCTCGGAGAGCAGGCGGTGTACAAGCGCGTTGCCGCCGCATGTCCGTATGTGGAGAGCATTGAACTGGTAAAAGTATACCCGTCCTCGGTGGAGATCGTCGTGCATGAAACGGAGCCCGTTTACGTCACGCTGACGCATGGGCGGCAACTGACTTTGGACAGAGATCTGCGCGTCATGGATTTCACGGACGATGCAGACGGACTGATCCGTTTGTCTCTGCCCGAGTTCAAAAATGCCGTAGAGGGAAGCCGTGTGGTGTTTGCGGATGCGGACAGCGAGAGTTTCGTTTTGGAAATGCTGGATGCTTTCTTCGGTGAGAAAGCCGCGCTTGCCGTTACTGCACTGGATCTGACCGACCGCTATGCTTTGACAGCATGTATAGGCGACGAGGTAAAAATCATTTTCGGCGATTACCGCAACATCGATGTAAAGCTGACGCTGGCAAAAAAGATCCTGGAGGATGCCGAGACAGCCTATTCCGATCGCACGCTGATCGACGTGTCCGAGCCCTCGCGCGCCGGTGCGCTATATGACTATAACGGCGAATTTTAATATATTATTTAATATTTATTATTAAATTTGCTGAAAATACTTGCAAAATAACAAAATATAGTTTATGATATATATGTATTGCTCTAAAGACGCAGATTTTAAAGATTTATCATAGATTTTCGGAGGACAGAAAAATGAGTTTTGAACTGGATGAAGCTTTGGACAACGGCGTTTGTCTGAAGGTTGTCGGCGTAGGCGGCGGCGGAAACAACGCTGTCAACAGAATGGTAGCTACGGATATTCGCGGCGTTGAGTTTATTTGTGTCAACACCGACAAGCAGGTGCTTGTAAATTCGGGCGCAACGCAGAAGGTTACCATCGGCGAGAAGATCACCCGCGGTCACGGTGCGGGCGCGAACCCCGAGGTTGGTAAGCGCGCTGCAGAGGAGAGCATTGATGACATTAAGAACGCTCTTGCAGGCGCCGATATGGTATTCATCACCGCAGGTATGGGCGGCGGTACCGGTACGGGCGCAGCTCCCATCGTTGCAAGAATCGCAAGAGAAATGAACATCCTCACGGTCGGCATCGTTACAAAGCCGTTCAGCTTTGAGGGTAAGAGAAGAATGGATCAGGCAGAGGTCGGTATCGAAGCTCTTCGTGAGTTCGTTGACTCTCTGATCGTTATCCCCAACGAGAGACTCAAGCAGGTCACCGACGAGCGCATCACGCTCGCAAATGCATTCAGCATCGCTGACGATGTACTTCGCCGCGGTGTACAGAGCATTTCCGAACTGATCAGCGTTCCGCAGTTTATCAACCTTGACTTTGCAGACGTGACCGCGATCATGAAGGATGCGGGCAACGCACACATGGGCGTCGGCAGTGCAACCGGTAAGGACAAGGCTGTTTTGGCTGCAAAGGCTGCAATTTCCAGCCCGCTGCTCGAGACCTCTATTGAGGGCGCTACCGGTATTCTGATCTGCATCACCGCTTCTCCCGACATCGGACTCGAGGATGTAGATATTGCATCGCAGATGGTTGCAAGCGAAGCACATCCCGATGCAAACATCATTTGGGGTGCTGCATTGGATCCCAGCCTTGAGGACGAGATGCGCGTTACCATCGTTGCAACCGGTTTCAAGAAGGACAAGTCCGAGAAAGTACACGGCAACCCGAAGCCCGTAGACGCTCCCGCACCGAAGGTACAGGATGTACCCGTAGCCGAGGAGCCCGCTGCACCGAAGGATGATGACGATATCAGCGATCTGATCAAGATGCTCAACGGCGGCAGATAAGTCAATCGAATACATAAAATGCAGACCGGAAACGGTCTGCATTTTTGAAAATTGCCGAAAAAGTATTTCGAATAAGCGGTATAATAAAATTTTGTTTTAAAGACGGACATGCGCCGGCTTTAAAACTCCTTACAGGGGCACGCACGGTGAGTGCGTCGCGAGACTTGTGCCCCTTTCTGTCAAAAAACAAGTTTTTTGACAGTTTCAAATGCAGACCGGAAACGGTCTGCATTTTTTCACGCATTTTCGCCCGCGTTCATACAATACAAACGAGGGGGAGGATGCTTTACATGTATGCAACTGTAAAAATCGGAATACTTGGCGGCGATATGCGCCAAACTGCATTGGCACGCCGCCTCTCGGATATGGGATTTGAAACCGCGACATGGGGACTTTCACGAGATGCGGATATTGGGCAGGCGGTGCGGTGCAGTGATTGGCACGGTGCCGTGGATCAGTGCAGGGCGGTCATCCTGCCGCTGCCCGCATCCGCGGACGGCGTGCGTATCAATGCGCCGTTCGCTGTCGGATATGAACTGCGCATGTCGCATTTGATGCATGCGATCTCCGCCGATACATTGCTGATCGGCGGCAAATTTGATTTTGGCATCAAAGAAGCCGCAAAGGAGAATAATATACCGTTGCTCGATTATTTTGAATGCGAGGAGCTGCAGATCAAAAATGCCGTTCCCACTGCCGAAGGCGCGGTGGAGATCGCCATGCGTGAAATGCCGATCACGGTTTTCGGCTCAAAGGCTTTGGTCTGCGGTTATGGGCGTATCGGCAAGGTGCTTTCCGCTATGCTCAAAAATATCGGTGCAGAGGTCACCGCGTCGGCAAGACGGCAGGACGACCTTGCGTATATTGCGGTAAACGGACATCGTGCGGTTCGTTTTGGCAGCGAAGAATTTCGCAGTGCTGCCGAGCAGGCAGATGTGATCTTTAATACCGTGCCCGCGAAGATCTTGGACAGAACGCTGATCGAAAATTTGCGCAGGTGTTGCCTGATCGTGGATCTTGCCTCGGGCAAGGGCGGTGTGGATTTCGGCGCTGCCGAGTCCTGCGGCATCAAAGCGCTCCATGCGTTGTCGCTGCCCGGCAAGGTGGCACCTGCGACGGCGGGCAATATCATTTGCGATTGCGTGCTCGAACTTTTGGTAAGAGAGGGAGTGATCGCAAGACCATGATCGGATATGCATTTTGCGGATCGTTCTGCACACTCGGAAAATCCTTTTCGCTGTTTCAAAAAATGATCGCAGGCGGCAAAGAACTCCTGCCGATCGTCAGCGAAAATGTATATACTATAGATACCCGCTTTCAAAACGCGAGGGCGTTTTGCGAGGGACTTGAAAAGGCGAGCGGAAACAAGGTGATACATACCATTGCCGATGCGGAGCCGCTCGGGCCGAAGATCATCTTGGAGAGTTTGATCATTTGCCCGTGTACGGGTAATACGCTTGCAAAAATTGCAAACGGGATCACAGATACTGCGGTCACCATGGCGGCAAAAGCGCATCTGCGCTCCGACCGCCCGCTTGTTATTGCGCTTGCGTCAAACGACGCACTGTCTGCAAATCTGAAAAACATCGCAACGCTGCTCGAACGTAAAAACGTCTATTTTCTTCCGATGCAGCAGGACGATCCCGTGAACAAACCGCACTCGCTTGTCGCTGATTTTTCTAAATTGGAAGAGACATTAGAGCTTGCAAAGCAGGGAAGACAATTGCAGAAAATTTTCATCTGAACTTAGGAAAATCCTGCAGTATTTATGTGCTGAAATTGCCATTCATAACGAAAAACGATTTGTTTATAATAATAGCAGAGGACGCGAAAGCGAACTCAATTATATAGATGAATCAAACAAAGAGGAGAACAAACAATGGCAAGCAACAAGACTCTTGTTCCCGAAGCAAAGGCTGCTCTCGAGCAGTTTAAGATGGAAGCAGCAAGCGAGGTAGGCGTAACTCTGAGCCAGGGTTATAACGGTAACCTCACTTCCAAAGAGGCGGGCTCTATCGGTGGCCAGATGGTCAAGAAGATGGTAGAGAAGTACGAGAACGAAATTAAAACCAAATAACCAAAGCTGAAGGCTTTAGGCGCTCGGGTCCCCGGGCGCCTTTTCTATTGTATTGTAATTATTTTGTAATTATTATATATAATTATTATAATATATATAGCGTATATTGAACATATGTTACCATATATCTTGACTTTTTTCGCGGTTTGCAATACAATTATACTGTATAAAAGTATACCTTGATGGTGACTGGAGAATGTAGAGTATGTATACACGTGTTTTTAAGCGGGGATTGGATGTGATATTGTCTGCCCTGGGATTGGCGGTGTGCATAGTGCCTATGTTGATCGTGGCTGTGATCATAAAGATCGATTCCCCGGGGCCGGTGCTGTTCAAGCAGAAAAGGGTAGGAATATGTAAGACGCATTTTACGATCTTAAAATTCCGCTCTATGCCTGTACATGCACCGCATGATACACCAACACATCAGCTGCAAAATGCGGAATCGATGCTGTCGCCGTGGCAGCGTTTCATCCGTAAATCCTCCATAGACGAGCTTCCGCAGCTCTGGTGCATTTTGATCGGCAAAATGAGTATTGTTGGACCGCGTCCCGCACTGTGGAATCAGTATGATCTGATCGAAGAACGCGATAAATACGGAGCAAATGATGTAAAGCCGGGGCTGACGGGCTGGGCGCAGATCAATGGACGTGATGAACTTCCGATTGAAGTGAAAGCCAAGTTTGACGGTGAGTATGTTCAAAAAATGAGTTTTCTGTTCGACTGCAAGTGCTTTTTCGGTACGATCGGAAAGGTTCTTCGCCGTGATGGCGTTGTCGAGGGCGGCACAGGTGAAATGAAGAAGCAGGAAGAAGTGAGTAAGCGAGAAACACAAGAGGTTACAAAATGAAAATTCTTGTCATATGTCAGTATTATTATCCGGAACCATTTAGAATAACGGATATTTGCGAAGAATTATTCAAAGCAGGAAATGATGTAACCGTTGTTACAGGAACTCCGAATTATCCGATGGGGGACATATATCCTGGGTATGACAATAAAGCACATCAAAACGAAATAATTAACGGAGTTAAGGTTCATAGATGCTCTATCCACCCAAGGAAAACGGGAGCAATACATAGATTGTGGAACTATTATAGTTATTCATTTGCATCATCAAGATATATAAAGCATTTAGATGATTCTTTTGATGTTGTTTTTATAAATCAATTATCACCGGTAATGATGGCTAATGCAGGCATTAAATATGCAAAAAAACATAACAAGCAATCAATATTGTATTGCTTGGACTTATGGCCTGCAAGCTTAGGTGCTGGGGGGATAAATACAGGGGTAATTTATAAATGGTTTCATAAAATATCACGAAAGATATATCGCTCTGTAGATAAAATACTTATATCTTCAAAGTCATTTGCCAAATATTTTGAAGAGGAGTTCGGCATAGCTGATACAACCTATTTGCCACAATACGCAGAAGAAACATTTACTCTTGATGATTGTAGAAAAGAATCTGACGATACTATTGATTTGATGTTTGCGGGCAATGTAGGAATCGCACAGAGTATAGATACGATTATCTATGCGGCGGCGTTATGTAAAGACATTCGCAATTTACGATGGCATATTGTTGGAGATGGAAAAGAACTTGATAACTGTAAAAAACTTGCAGGAAAACTCGAAGTTCCCGTGGTTTTTCATGGCAGACAACCAATAGAAGAAATGCCAAAGTATTATGCTATGGCAGATGCAATGTTGGTAACTATGAAAAATGATCCCGTTATAAGTTTGACTTTACCCGGAAAGGTACAGTCGTATATGGCGGCAGGAAAACCAATAATTGGAGCTATTAACGGAGAAACACAACGTGTTATCTATGAATCAATGTCTGGTGTGTGCGTAAATGCGGAAGATGTTGAAGGATTAGCTGCTTGTGTCAGAGAGTTTGTGCGTTCTGATAGGGAAAGCTTTATTGGAAATTCGATCAATTACTATGAAAGAAATTACACAAAAAAGAATTTTATTTCAAGGCTCCAGGATATATTAAGCGCAAAAAGCAGTTGATGAGGAGGTGCGGCGTGAAAGTTGCGGTTTTGGGATTCAATAATATAAAATATTCACCCTACATCAAAACTTATACTGACTTGCTTGATAAATACGCAATAGAATACGATGTTATCATCCCGAATCGAAATCAATTTAACGAAACAACGAACGGAAATTTGATTTCGATTCGTTGGGACAAAAATAAAAACAAATTGCAAAATTTTATTTCGTATGCAAAAGAAACAAAAAAAATACTAAAAAGCGAAGATTACGATTTTGTATTTGTGCTTACTACTCTACCGGCAATACTCCTTTCGCAAGTATTGGTCAGTAAATACAAAAGAAGATATTTGATTGACATACGTGATTACACTTACGACAAGATGCCGATTTTCAAAAACATTGAGTCAACCGTATTGAAGCACGCCCACACAAGAGTGATATCTTCTCCTGCATTTAGAGATTTTTTGCCGGATTTGGAATATGTTTTATGTCATAATTTTTCCCATATGATAGTAAACAAAGACCTGTCTTTCCATCAACATGTTGATCCGATCAAAATTGGATACGTAGGTTCTATAGCTTATGTCGAGGAGTGTAAGCGACTAATTGATTTAGTAAAAAAAGATGATAGATTTTGCTTTTATTTATATGGAAATGAGGTTCATGGTAGCATTGTAAGTGATTATGCTGAAAGTGCCGGAACTGAAAGAATAAAATGCTTTGGAGAATACGAACCTTCTGAAAAAAGTCAAATTGTTATCAGCGTGGACATTCTCTTTAATGACTATGGAAATGCTTCAGATTTGGTCAGATGCGCTTTATCGAATAAATTATATGATTCTTTTACATTCAAAAAGCCACTGATCACAAGTCCCAATACTATAATGTCGAAATTGGCAGGCGATTATTCTTTTGATATTGATGTCCAAACAAAAAACTTGGATGAGTTATATAATTGGTATATCAATATAAATGGCAAAAAAATGATTTCTTTTATGAATCAATGTTTGGTTCAATTTACAACCGAGAACCTATACTTTGAAGATGCGGTTCGGAGAATTATTGGGGGAAAAACAAAAGATTTCCGTTAGAGCAAAATGGAATGAATAGCTGGAAGTAATACCGGATTATGAATTGACGTGAAAAAACAAGTTTTCGAGTGACTCGATACTGAAAAATTACATCTTCATTGTGTTAACCATTCCTTGAAACTGATAAGAAAATTAACCGACTCATACAGAAAGGAATAACGGATGAGAGTTTTATATATTGCCTCGGTTTTTGATGATGGATGCCTTAAAAAAAGGTTCGGCGGCAAACCCGTTCTGCCGTACGCCGCAAGCAAATATAATACTCTGCTTTTCGAGGGAATCGTAAAAAATGGGGTTAAAACCGATGTGCTGTCGGTTGTTCCGATCAATCGAAATTGCTATAAAAAGCTGTTTTTTAAGGGATATACCGTAAAAAAAGAAAACCTCAGCGTTCGGTTTTTGTCGCAGATAAATTTTCCGATTTTGAAGAACATTTTTAATATTTTCGGCGGCTTTTGCAGAGTGCTGTTTGCGCCGAAAGATTCGGTGATCATTTATGACGTTTTGGTCGTGTCTGCTTCTATCGGCGCGCTTGGGGCGGCGAAACTGAGAGGCTTTAAGAAAATCGGAATCGTAACCGATCTTCCTAAATTTCAACCCATATCTAATAGTCCGTTTATGCTAAAAATCAACGACAAGGTCGTTGCCGGTTCGGACGCCTATATTTTTTTGACCAAGCAGATGAACGACGAGGTCAATATAGCGAAAAAACCGTATCTCGTACTGGAAGGACATGCCAACGTAGATATGAAAGATAAGGTGCATATGCCTTTTTCGCGTGATGAGAAAAATATCATTTACGCAGGGGCAATAGAAAAAATCTACGGAATAGAAATGCTTTGTGAGGCGTTTGTGGAGATTGCTGCACCGGGGGAGTATTTACATATATACGGGAACGGTGATTATGCGGAAGAACTCAGCTTACTTGCAAAAGAAAATGAGAATATAATATATCACGGCAACTGCCCGAATTACGAAATCGTAGAAGCGGAGCTTGGTGCCACGCTTCTTGTAAATCCCCGTCCCACGGACGGAGAATATACTAAATTTTCATTTCCGTCCAAAACACTCGAATATATGGTTTCGGGAACTCCGGTTCTTTCTTCCAGATTGGACGGGATTCCCGGGGAATATGAGAACTATATTTTCTATTTTGATGAAAACACCAAAGAAAGCTTAGGCAAACAAATGCGTGCGATATTGGATCTACCGCCCGAAGAACTCGCAAAAAAAGGCTCGATGGCAAGAGATTTTGTTCTCGAGAAAAAAAACAACGTGGTTCAAGCTAAAAAAATAGTAGACTTTTGCCGATTATTATAATAAGGAGAATTGAGAATGTATGCAAAAACGGAGTCCAAAAACAGAATAACAAAGGATACATTTATTCTTCTTATGGGTTTGTTTTATCCGGCGATACATAATTATATTTGGCGTATAATTGTTGCCATCACAGGATCTGTTGGATTTTATTTTACAATTGAAACGTTTGATGCAATAGTATGGATACTTGTTATTGGGTATATTGTTTTGACTTCACGCAAACCAACCATTAGCGTAAAAGCTTTGATGATTTCTTTACTGTTTATATCCATTACTCTGTTATGCTTTGTACTGACGGATTACGAATACTTTTCAGTTTCAGTTTTGTTTGCTCTGTTGATAGGAACATTTTCCTTTTTTATACAGGGATCGTTTGTAAATATAAAGAGAGTATCACATAAGCAGTTATATATTGCGGCAATAATTACGCTGATCATTTCCATACTGTATTCTGTCTATTCCGTAGATTCGAAGGAAATATCTCTCGAAGATAATATGGATTTTGCTTACAAAGTGTTACCATCTGTTCTAATAATTTTTTCATGGCTTTTTACAGCACAAAAGAAAAAACTTGCAATTGTTTTTTCGGTAATCGGAACATTTTTTTTACTGTTACAGGGAACAAGAGGCCCGCTGCTTTGCCTTGCATGTTTTGTATGCCTTATGATCTATAAAAAGCAAGGAATGGGCAAATCTTTTTTCAAAGTTGGTGCAATTACATTGGTAACGGTGTTGATGATCAGTTCACCGGTTGTACAGCTGAAGCTCGTTGAGTTGACAGAAAAAATAGATTCCGTCGGATATAGTTCAAGATTTATCACCATGATGCTGGAAGGAGAATTATCGGATAGCAATGGGCGCGAGGCTATACAGGAGACACTGCTGGAAGAAATAAAGGACAACCCTTTCCAAATTCGAGGTATGTTTGCAGATAGACAAGCAACTCGCGGATTGGTCGATACGGATTATAATAACAAGTATGAAAAGGGTACGTATGCCCATAGTCTGTGGATAGAGATCATATACGATTGGGGCGTACTCTTCGGCGGAATAATTTTAATCGCCTTGTTTTTTGTTGTATGCAAGATTGTTGTAAAAAGTGATAGCGACGATGCTTATATTGTGATATTGTTTGTTTGTACCGGCTTCATTCATTTGTTCCTGTCGGGGTCATATTTGCAAAGTGCACCTTTCTATTTCCTTATGGGTATTGCAGTCAATTACCAAATTCGTAACAAGCTAAACGCATAGGGT